>DASXDL010000001.1:0-68212 GCA_036490715.1 Steroidobacteraceae bacterium
CCTGATGCTGGGCATGCGGCTCGAAGGCTGGCCGCCGGCGGGCCTGCGGCACGACGAGGAGATCAGCGGCGGGCTGATCTGAAGCGCCGTAGAGAATAGCAATGCGTCACAAGCTGACCGGCCGGCAACTGTCCAGAAATAGCTCCCACCGCCATGCAATGCTGCGCAACATGGCGGCCTCGCTGCTGCGGCACGAGACCATCCGCACCACGCTGCCGAAAGCAAAGGAGCTGCGACGCGTGGTTGAGCCGCTGATCACGCTGGCGAAGACCGACACCGACGCGCGTCGGCGGCTGGCGTTCGCGCGGCTGCGCGACCTGCCGGTGGTAACCAAGCTGTTCGACGATCTGGGGCGGCGCTTCGCCGCCCGGCCCGGCGGCTACACCCGCATTCTTCATCTGGTGCCACGGCCGGGTGACTCGGCGCCGATGGCGCTGATGCAGCTGGTGGATCGACCGGCGGATGCGGCCGCAAGTGGCGAGGACAGTCGCAAGGCCGGTTCCGCCGGCGCAGCGGCGCGGCCCAAGGCCGATCGCAAGAAGAAGCCAGAGGCCGAGGCGGCCTCCGAGGCGCCAAAGAAGCGTGCCCCGAAAAAGAAGACTCCGGACAAGGAACCGGAGCGAGCTCCGTCCAAGGCCCCAAAGAAGAAGACCCCGAAGAAGAAGACGGCCGCGGCCTAAGCGCGCAGATCGCGTGGCGGCGGCGATCCACATCCAACTCAGGGAGAAGCTGCAATGAGCCTGGTATCAGAATTCAAAGAATTCGCGATGAAGGGCAACGTGGTCGACATGGCGGTCGGCGTCATCGTCGGTGCGGCCTTCGGCAAGATCGTGTCCACGCTGGTCGCCAATGTGATCATGCCGCCGCTCGGCAAGGCGGTGGGCGGATTTAACTTCTCGGATCTGGCGTTCAGCCTCGGCACCGATCCGGCGGGTAAGCCGGTGGCGATCACCTACGGCGTGTTCCTGCAGAGCATCTTCGATTTCGCGATCATTGCGCTGGTGCTGTTTCTGGCGCTTCGTGGCATCAACCGCCTGAAGCGTCCGGCGCCGGCGGCGCCGGCCGCCCCACCCCCGCCGACCCGCGAGGAGCAGCTGCTGACCGAGATCCGCGACCTGCTCGCTCGGCGCTAACGCCGCTGGTAGCCCCAGCGGCGCTGGTGAAAGCAACGCAGCCGCGCTTTAGGTTGAAACAAAGACCCGGGAATCTATAGAATTCGCTGTTCGGGTGCCCTTGGGGCGCCGACAAACTAGTTTGTTGCTCACACGATCGTCTCGGGTATTTCATACTAAATTGGGGATCATCGATGAATACAAAGCTTGCTCTTAGCGCTCTGGCGGCAGCGGCAGTCATGCTCGCGGCTTGCAGCAGCTCGGATAACGCGGCTCCGGCTGCCCCGGCAGCTGCTCCGGCTGCTGCCCCGGCTGATAGCAGCAGCAGCGGCGCGATGGCCGCTCCGGCTGACAACAGCAGCAGCGGCGGCGCGATGGCGCCGGCGAGCCCGCCGAAGTAATTCGGACCGGGTTCCGCGCCGACGAGCTTCAAGCTCGCGGGAAAGCCCGAGCAGACCGGAGGCCTCCGGTCCGCCGGGCTTTCCTGTTTTTCCGCCCAGGAACCGGGCGGTTGGTTCAGCAGGCGTTCAGGAACGGCCATGAGTCAAGTCAGCGTCAGGGACAGTCGCAACGCCCGTGATGATCGGCGCTGGATCGAAAGCGTATACCGCGACTACTTGAACGATCTCGCCCCGGCGTCGACTGGGGTATTTCCGGCGCTGGGGGAAATCGGCCATCGGATCCCCGACCAATTGACGCGCTGGTACGCCGATCCCAATGCCCAGGTGATGACCATCCTGTATGGCGATCAGCGTGCCGGCTTCGCCATGGTCAACCATCGACTGCGCCAGACCGCCGATATCGGCCTGAGCGCGGCGGGTGCAGCAGCCGGCCCCACGCCCATCATCCCTGAGTATTCGATGGCCGAATTTTTCATCGCGCGGCCGTGGCGTCGGCGCGGCATCGGCGCGCAGGCCGTGCGCTTGCTGCTGGATCGGTTCACCGGCCAGTGGCTCATCACCGAGCACCTGATCAACGCCGCCGCCGTGAAGTTCTGGCGTGGGGTGGTCGCGGCCTATACCGGCAGCAAGTACCAGGAGCGCATCGTCAACGGCGAGGTCCACCAGCGCTTCGAGTCCGGATCTCGGCGTGCGCGCTGACGCGCGCTAGCAGCGGCTTGAGGTAGCGGCCGGTTATCGATTCCGGCGCCTCGCAGATCTGTTCGGGCGTGCCAGCGGCGACCACGCGACCGCCGCGATCGCCGCCCTCCGGACCCAGATCGATCACGTAGTCGGCGGTCTTGATCACGTCGAGGTTATGCTCGATCACCACCAGCGTGTTGCCGGCGTCTCGCAGCCGCTGCAGCACGTGCAGCAGCTGCGCAATGTCGTGGAAGTGCAGGCCGGTCGTCGGCTCATCCAGGATGTAGAGCGTGCGTCCGGTGCCGCGCTTGGCCAGCTCGCGCGCCAGCTTGACCCGCTGCGCCTCGCCGCCCGAGAGCGTCGTGGCGTTCTGTCCCAGGCGCACATACGACAGCCCGACTTCCATCAGGGTGCGAAGCTTGACCGCCGCGGCCGGCAGATTCTCGAACAGCTTGAGCGCGTCCTCGACCGTGGTATCGAGCACCTCGTGGATGTTGCGACCGCGGTACAGAATCTCGAGCGTCTCGCGGTTGTAGCGCCGGCCGCGGCAGACGTCACACGGCACATACACGTCCGGCAGAAAATGCATCTCGACGCGGATGAGGCCGTCGCCCTGGCAGGCCTCGCAGCGTCCGCCCTTCACGTTGAAACTGAAGCGGCCAGCGTCATAGCCGCGGGCGCGCGCCTCGGGCACCGCCGCGAACAATTCGCGGATGATGGTGAATAGGCCGGTGTAGGTGGCTGGATTGGAGCGCGGAGTGCGCCCGATGGGGTTTTGATCGATCTCGATGACGCGCTCGAACCGTTCTAGCCCCTCGATCTGATCGCAGGCCCCGGCGCCGTCGGCAGTGGCGTCATTGAGCTGCGCCGCCGCATGCCGATACAGGGTGTCGTCCACCAGAGTTGATTTGCCAGAGCCGGACACGCCGGTCACGCAGGTCAGCAAGCCGACCGGTACGCCGACCGTCACGTCGCGCAGATTATTGGCGCGCGCGCCGCGGATCGTGATCCACTGCTCGCGTTGCGGCGACTTACGCCGCAGCGGCACCGGTATTGCCTCGCGGCCGGCCAGATACGCCCCGGTTAAGGACTGCACATTGGCTTCGATCTGTGCCGGCGTGCCCTGTGCCACTACCAGACCGCCGTGGGCGCCGGCCCCCGGCCCCAAGTCGACCACGTGGTCGGCAGCGCGGATTGCGTCGGCATCGTGTTCGACCACCAGCACGCTGTTACCGAGATCGCGCAGTCGCTTCAACGTCTGCAACAGCCGTTCGTTGTCGCGCTGATGCAAGCCGATCGAGGGCTCATCCAGTATGTACATCACCCCGGTAAGACCGGAGCCCACCTGACTGGCCAAACGTATGCGCTGCGCCTCACCGCCCGAGAGCGTGCCGGCGGAGCGGTCCAGGCCCAAATAATCCAGGCCGACATCGACCAGAAAGCGAAGCCGCTCGCCGACCTCGCGCACGATGCGTGCGGCTACCTCGGCGCGCCACCCTGGCAGCGCCAGGGCGGCGAAGTAGTCGCGGGCCTGGCCGACCGTCAGCCGCGTGATCTCGGGCAGGCTGCGGCCGTCGATCAGCACCGAGCGGGCCGCTTCGTTGAGGCGCGCGCCGCCGCAATCCACGCACGGGCGGGTGCCGAGGTATTTGTGCAGCTCGTCCCGTACCGCCTGCGAGTCGGTGTCGCGGTAACGCCGTTCCAGGTTCGGCACGATGCCCTCGAACGGGTGGCGGCGGCGTGCGCTGCTGGCGTTGTCCTTGTAGCGAAACTCGACTACGTCATCGCCGCTGCCATGGAGCAGCGCCCGCTGCACGCGTGCATCAAGCTCGATCCACGTCGTCTCGACGTCGAACTGATAGTGGCGTGCGAGCGATTGCAGCATCTGAAAGTAGTGACTATTGCGCCGGTCCCAACCGCGCACCGCGCCACCGGCGAGCGACAGATGCGGGTGAACCACCACGCGTTCCGGGTCAAAGAATTCCTGAAAGCCGAGTCCGTCGCAGGTGGGGCAGGCGCCGGCGGGATTGTTGAACGAGAACATGCGCGGCTCGAGCGTGGGCACCGAGAAGCCGCATTGCGGGCAGGCGTGCCGGCTGGAGAACAGCATCGGTGCGAGCGCCGGATTGTCCGGGAACACCACGCGCACTACCCCCTGGCTCAGCGCAATCGCGGTCTCGAACGATTCGGCCAGCCGCTGGCTGGCCTCGGGTCGGACACGAAAGCGGTCCACCACCGCCTCGATGGTGTGCTTCTTCTTCGGATCAAGAACCGGCAGGGCGTCGAGCTCATGCACCACATCGTCGATGCACACGCGCACGAAGCCGCGGCCGGCAAGCTCGGTCAGCACCTGCGAGTGCTCGCCGCGTCGTTGCTCGATCAGTGGCGCCAGCAGCAGCGCCAGCTCCCCGGCCGGCGCCTGCAGCACCTGGTCGACCATCTGCGATACGGTCTGGGCAGCCAGGTCGATGCCGTGGCGCGGGCAGCGCGGTGTGCCGGTGCGGGCGTACAGCAGCCGCAGGTAGTCATAGATCTCGGTGACCGTTCCGACCGTCGAGCGCGGATTGTGCGAGCCAGTTTTCTGCTCGATCGCAATCGCCGGCGACAGCCCCTCGATGCTGTCGACGTCGGGCTTGTCCATCATCGACAGGAACTGGCGTGCGTACGCCGACAGCGATTCGACGTAGCGGCGCTGCCCCTCGGCGTACAGCGTGTCGAAGGCCAGCGACGACTTGCCCGACCCGGACAGGCCGGTGATCACGATCAGCCGCTCGCGCGGCAGGTCGAGATCAACGTTGCGCAGGTTGTGGGTGCGGGCACCGCGCACGCGGATGGTCTGCAACGCATCTCCTGGAACCCGAGGGCTCAAATGACGAAACAACCACTATAAACGCAGCGGCGGGCTGGGCTCAAAAACACTACAATGACGTGATTCAGGCCGCGCTTGCGGCCCGATCATTCACAGGGGCGGCTCATGGCGCGCGGCATCAACAAAGTCATACTGATCGGTCACCTGGGCGCGGATCCGGAAACCCGGGCCATGCCCTCGGGCATGACCGTGGCCAACATGCGCCTGGCCACCACCGAGAGCTGGAAGGACAAGCAGTCCGGCGAACAACAGGAGCGCACCGAGTGGCACAACGTGGCGCTGTTCGGGCGGCTGGGCGAGATCGCGGCCGAATATCTGCGCAAGGGCTCGCAGGTCTATATTGAGGGCAGATTGCGCACCCGCAAGTGGCAGGACAAGGAAGGCCGCGATCGCTACACCACCGAAATCGTCGCCGCCGAGATGCAGATGCTCGGCGGACGCGGTGGCGGCGGTGGCGGCGGTGCTGGCGGTGGCGGCGGTGGCGGGTCAACGGCGGACAGTCCGGCGCGCGCCGAGCATGCCGAGGCGGCGGCGGGTTCGCCTTCGGCCTCGCGCGATGAGTTCGACGACGACATTCCGTTCTAAGGCTGCCGCCAGCCGCCCGATAGGGTGGCCGGTGATCGTTTAACTAGTTGAAACATAAGGCCGTTTGGCCCTTCTCGCGGCGGCCTGACAAAACCGCTACCCTGTCTGGCCCCAAGTCCGCCACGCCATGACCGGCCTTTTCTACATCAAGACTTTCGGCTGCCAGATGAATGAGTACGACTCCGCCCGCATGGCGGACGTGCTGTGCTCGCAAGCGGGTCTTCAGGCCACCGCCGATCCGGCGCAGGCCGACCTGCTCATCATGAACACCTGTTCGGTACGCGAGAAGGCACAGGAAAAGGTGTACTCGCTGTTGGGCGAATGGCGTGCCCTCAAGAGCGAACGGCCTGGACTGATCATTGGCGTCGGTGGCTGTGTCGCCAGCCAGGAGGGCGAGGCGATCGGCGCACGGGCGCCGTTCGTGGATCTAGTGTTCGGACCGCAAACCATTCACCGGCTGCCACAGATGCTCGATGAGCTGCGTCGTCATGGGCGCACCGTGGTCGACATCAGCTTTCCGGAGATCGAGAAGTTCGACCGATTGCCCGCGCCGCGGGCCCAGGGCGCGCGCGCCTCGGTCTCGGTCATGGAAGGCTGCAGTCGCTACTGCAGCTTCTGCGTGGTGCCGTATACGCGCGGCGATGAGGTCAGCCGCCCGTTCGAGTCAGTGCTGGACGAAGTGCGCTCGCTAGCGGACCAGGGCGTAATCGAAATTCTGCTGCTGGGCCAGAACGTCAACGGCTATCTCGGCCCCATGGCCGATGGCGCCCAGGTCGATCTGGCCACGCTGATCCATCACGTTGCCGCCGTGCCCGGCATCGAACGCATCCGCTTTACCACGTCGCATCCGCTCGAATTCGACGACAGTCTGATCGAAGCCTACGCCCATGTGCCGCAGCTTGCCGATCACCTGCACCTGCCGGTGCAGAGTGGCTCGGACCGCGTTCTGGCGCAGATGAAGCGCGGCTACACCGCGCTGGAGTACAAGCAGCGCGTCCGCAAGCTGCGCGCTGTGCGGCCTCAGATCGCCATCTCGACCGACATCATCGTCGGCTTTCCGGGCGAGACCGAGCAGGACTTCGAGGCCACGCTCAAGCTCGCCGCCGAAGTCCCCTTCGACCAGTCGTTCTGCTTTCTCTACAGCCGCCGGCCGGGCACGCCGGCAGCCTCGCTGCCGGACGAGGTGCCGGTGGCAATCAAGCGCGCGCGGCTGGCGCGGCTGCAGGCGCAGCTCGATGCCCAGGCGCTTGCGATCAGCCACACCATGGTCGGCAGCGTGCAGCGGGTGCTGGTGGAACGTGGCGCCAAGAAGGGCCACGGAGAATTGGCCGGCCGCACCGAAAACAACCGCTGGGTGAACTTCCCCGGCCCGCACTCGCTGCTGCAGCGTCTGGTCGACGTCACCGTTACCGAGGCGCGTCCTCATTCGCTGCGTGGCCGACTGTGCTCGCAGCTCGAGGCCGCGTGAGTTCTGCCCGCGCCGGCACCGCGCGCGAGTTCTCGCTGGAACCGGCCGACAACGCGCGTCTCGCCAGCCTGTGCGGGCCGCTGGATGCCAATCTGCGTCTGGTGGAGTCGCGCTTCGGCGTGCAGATTCGCCGCCGTGGTTACGAATTTCGCATCAAGGGGCTGCGCGCGGATGCCACCGAGTCCGTGCTGCGCGACCTGTTCGCTCAGGCCAAACATCACGAGCTCACGCCCGAACAGGTGCATCTGTGTCTGGTCGAGCACACCAACGATCGGCGTGCCAACGGCGGCAGTGACCACGGCGATGAACACGCCCCGCACAGCGGCAATGGTGGCGAAAGCGAGGATGCGGCCATCGTCAACCTGGCCCCGCCGCACGAGCACGCGGCCGAGGGCGTGGCGGCGGCGGCCGGCCGGCGCGGCACGGTACGCGCACGCGGCGCACACCAGCGCGAATACCTGGCGAATATCCAGCATCACGACCTGAGCTTCGGCATCGGGCCGGCCGGCACCGGCAAGACCTACCTGGCGGTGGCCTGCGCGGTCGAGGCGCTGCTGTCCGAGCGTGTGCGGCGAATCGTCCTGGTGCGGCCGGCGGTCGAGGCCGGCGAGCGCCTGGGGTTCCTGCCGGGCGACATGGCGCAGAAGGTCGATCCGTATCTGCGGCCCATGTACGACGCGCTGTACGAGCTGATGGGGTTCGATCGCGTCGGCCGCTTCATCGAACGCAATACGATCGAGGTGGCGCCGCTGGCGTTTATGCGCGGCCGGTCGCTCAACGAATCATTCATCATCCTCGATGAGGCTCAGAACACCACCACCGAGCAAATGAAGATGTTCCTGACGCGGATCGGCTTTGCTTCGCGCGCAGTGGTCACTGGCGATCTGACGCAGACCGACCTTCCCGTCGGTCGCATGTCCGGGCTGCAGCACGCCCAGCTGATTCTGCGCGGCGTGGCCGGTGTGGCCTTCACCGTGTTCGACGCTGGCGACGTGGTGCGGCATCCGCTGGTACAGCGCATCGTACAAGCCTACGAATTGCATGAGACGGCGCGTGAGCCATGAGCGCTCTGCCCGTGGTCGGGGTCGAGCGGCGGGTTCGCGCTGGCTGGCTGCCGGGAGCACGCGACTTGCGCCGGTGGGCGGCAGCGGCGCTCGGGGCGCGCGCCGGCGGGCGGGAGATTTCTGTGCTGCTGGTCGGGCCGGCGCGCAGCCGGAGGCTCAACGCGCGCTATCGCGGCCGCGACCGTCCGACCAACGTGCTGTCGTTTCCGGCCCCGGGTGCGGTGCAGGCGGCGGGTCTGCTCGGCGACTTGGTGATCTGCCCGGCGGTGCTGCGTGCCGAAGCGCGCGCGCAGCGCAAGAGCGCACGCGCCCACTGGGCGCATCTGGTGGTGCATGGTGTGCTGCATTTGGCGGGCTACGATCACGAAAAGGAACGCGATGCTCGCCGCATGGAACGACGTGAGATCCGCGTGCTGCGGGCCCTCGGCATCGCCAATCCGTACCGAGCGTCGGTGCCGCCGCGCTCGGCGAGCAAGCAACGGCGGGCGCGCTGAGCGCGCCGCTGGCTGAAAGCATGGCCAAGGACAGCAGCGACGGCGGCAATCGCACCGGGGTCAGCGGTCGCTGGCGCGCGCGCATCACCCGTACCCTGGCGGCGGGCCTGAAGGATCGCGCGCAGCTGGTGCAGGTGCTGGCCGACGCGCGCGATCGCGGCGTACTCGACACCGACGCCTTCGCGATGCTCGAGGGCGTGCTGGCGGTGACTGATTTGCAGGTGCGCGACATCATGATTCCTCGGGTGCAGATGGTGTGCCTGCATCGTGACGATCCGGTCGCGCGCATCCTGCCGGCGGTGGTCGAGTCTGGTCACTCGCGCTTTCCGGTGCTAGATGGGGACCGCGACGACGTCATCGGCATCCTGCTGGCGAAGGATCTGCTGCGGCTGTTTGCCGGTGCCGAGCCGTCGAAGTTCGACATGCGCGAATACATGCGGCCGGTGGTATTCGTGCCGGAATCCAAGCGGCTGAACGTGCTGCTGAAGGAATTTCGCGGCAACCGCAATCACATGGCGATCGTGGTCGATGAATACAGCGGCGTCGCCGGGCTGGTCACCATCGAGGACGTGATCGAGCAGATCGTCGGCGAGATCGACGATGAATTCGACGTCGAGGACGACCAGAATATCCGCCGCGAGGGCGAGCGCCAGTTCAGCGTACGCGGCAGCACGCGCATCGAGGAGTTTAACCAGTACTTCAAAGTCGAGCTGCCCGAGAGCGAATTCGACACCATGGCCGGCCTGGTCATGAAGCAGTTCGGACGCATGCCGCGCCGAGGCGAGAGCGTGACGCTGGGCGAGTTCGAATTTCGCGTGTTGCGCACCGACCGGCGTCGGATCGACAGCTTGCGGGTGACGATTCCGACCAAGTTCGAGCCCGCGGCGCGCACCGAGTGAGCACACTGGGCGCAGACAGCGCGCCGCGCCGCGCGCTGCTGTGGTACGCGGCCGCGCTCGCGGCCGGCGCGATCCTGCCGTGCGCGTTTGCTCCACTGAATTTTTGGCCGCTGGCGATCGTCTGTCCTGCGGTACTGATGTGGCTATGGGAGTACAGCAGCGCGCGGCGGGCCGCATGGCTGGGCCTGACATTCGGTGCCGGCACCTTCACGGTCGGCGTGTGGTGGCTGTACATCAGCATTCACGAGGTCGCCCAGGCGCCGATCGTGCTGACCATAGGGCTGGTGTCGGCGCTGGTCGGAATCATGGCGCTGTACCACGCGCTGCTGGGCTACCTGGCGAACCGGGTGCTACCGGCGAGCGGGCCGTGGCGCTGGTTCGTCGGCGTGCCAGCGCTTTGGCTGCTCATCGAATGGTGGCGCGGCTGGTTCTTGTCCGGCTTTCCCTGGCTGTCGCTCGGCTATTCACAGACTGACACAGTGCTGGCGGGTCTGGCGCCGCTGGCCGGCGTCTACGGCATATCGGGACTGTTGCTGGTCATGAGCGGCGCGCTGGTGGCGCTGGTGCGCGGCAGCCGCCGCGCGCGCCTCGCGGCAGTGGCGCTGCTGCTGCTGCCCTGGCCGCTGGGTGCGGCGCTCGGGCGTATCGAGTGGACCCACCCGGCCGAAGCCCCGATCAGCGTCGCAATCGTTCAGGGGGCGGTACCGCAGGACCTGAAATGGCAGGCCGACAACATCGATCCGACGCGCGAGCTGTATACGCGTCTAAACGAGCAGGCACTCGGAGCCCGGCTGATCGTTTGGCCGGAAGCGGCGATTCCGCAACTGGCCAACGAGGTCGCCCGCTATCTCGGACAGCAGTGGTCGGAGGCACGCCGCAACGATTCGGATCTGGTCATGGGTATCCTGCGCGCCGAGAACGACCGTTATTACAACTCGATCCTGGTGCTGGCCGACAAGCTCAGCTTCTACGACAAGCAACATCTGGTGCCGTTTGCGGAATTCTTCCCGGTGCCTAATTTCGTACGCTCCTGGCTGGAATTCATGGACCTGCCGTACTCGGATTTCACCCCGGGCGCGGCCCGACAGCCGACCGTGGCGGCCGCCGGTACCCGCCTTGACCTGGGCATCTGCTACGAGGACGCGTATGGCAGCACCAACCTGCCGGCGCTGGCGAGTGCCGGTCTGCTGGTCAACGTCACCAACGACGCCTGGTTCGGGCATTCCTGGGCTCGGTACCAGCACTTTCAGATCGGCCGCATGCGCGCCATCGAGGCCGAGCGGCCGCTGGTGCGCGCTGGCAATGACGGCATATCGGCCCTGGTAGGAGAGCGCGGCCAGATACTGGCGCAAGCCGAACAGTTCAAACCCACGGTTCTGCGCGGAACCGTTCAGCCACGCGTGGGTCTACCTTTATACGCCCGGGTCGGAAATTGGCTGATCGTAGTACTCAGCCTACTGGGCGCGGGTCTGGCAGCCGGCAGCAAGTGCCGCATTTCCTGAAGGAACCGCGGCCGTGGTTCCCGGTCTATCATTAGCCAGTTGATCCATCGTGCGGAGTAATTCTCTTATGTCGAACCAGGTCGTGGGCCCGCGTCTGCTGGGCGCCATCGCGCTCGTCACTTTGTTCGCGGCGTGCTCGCCGCAATCCTCCACCGCCGCATCGAGCGCCGACCCGGGCAAGTCCGGCCTGGTGCAAACCGCTGCGGTCACCCCCACACCGGCGGCCACTGCTGCCGCCACGCGCGGCCTGCCGGATTTCACCGATCTCGTCGCCCAGGTGGGCTCTGCGGTCGTCAACGTGCAGGTCGTGCAGAAGGCCCAGAGCGCGCAGGGCGACGACAACAACGAGGACGACTCGGATGATCCGTTCAACGACTTCTTCCGCCGTTTCGGTCTGCCTCGGCCGAACATGCCGCGCAACAACGTGCCGGTGCGTGGCATCGGGTCTGGATTCATCATCAGCCCCGACGGCTACATCCTGACCAACACGCATGTGGTCAACAACGCATCCAAGATCACGGTCAAGCTGACCGATCGGCGCGAGTTCGATGCCAAGGTCGTGGGGCAGGACGAGCGTACCGACGTCGCCGTCATCAAGATCAACGCCAAGGGCGATCTGCCGGTGGTGAAGCTCGGCGACTCCAACAAGCTGCGCCCCGGTCAGTGGGTGCTGGCGATCGGCTCGCCATTCGGTTTCGACAACTCCGTGACCGCCGGCGTGGTGAGTGCCACGGCGCGCGGCAACGTCGGGGGCGAAAATGGTGGCGGCAGCGGCTACGTGCCTTTCATCCAGACCGATGTCGCGGTCAATCCGGGCAACTCCGGTGGACCGCTGTTCAATCTGAACGGCGAAGTGGTCGGTATCAATTCCCAGATCTACAGCCGCAGCGGTGGCTATGAAGGTATCTCGTTCGCGATTCCGATCGACGTCGCCAGCAACGTGGCCGATCAGCTGATCAAGAGCGGCCACGTCAGCCGCGGCCGCATCGGCGTGACCATCCAGGAAGTCACGGCCGCCACGGCCGAGAATCTTGGCCTGGACCGTCCGCACGGTGCCGCGGTGTCCTCGGTGGAGTCGGGTGGCCCGGCCGATAAGGCCGGCGTGGAGCCGCTGGACATCATCCTGAGCGTCAACGGCAAGCCGGTCGATACCTCCGAGCAGCTGCCGGCGATGATCGCCGAGATTAAACCTGGTCAGAGCGCGCAGCTTGAGGTGTGGCGCGACAAGGCAACCAAGCGCATCAATGTCACGGTCGAGGAGCTCAAGGAGAAACCGACCGAAACCAGCTTCCGTCGCGGCGGCAATGGCGGCGGCAACGACGAAGAGGGTGAATCGGCCACCGTCAACCGCATCGGACTGTCGGTGCGGGCGCTGACGGCGGCGGAGAAGACGCAGCTCAAGGCGCGCGGCAACGTGGTGGTGACCAACGCCAAGGGCCCGGGCGCCGAGGCCGGTCTGCGCGGCGGCGATGTGATTCTGAGCGTCA
Organism: Steroidobacteraceae bacterium; assembly: GCA_036490715.1. Lineage (GTDB taxonomy): Bacteria > Pseudomonadota > Gammaproteobacteria > Steroidobacterales > Steroidobacteraceae > FEN-1191. The sequence continues at coordinate 12,563 of DASXDL010000001.1, forward strand.
ATCGCACCAAGGTTGACAGCGTGGCGGCGTTCCAAACCGCCGTCAAGAATGCCGGTCACGACGCAACACTGTTGATCCAGCGTGAAGGTCAGCAGCTGATCGTGACGGTGTCGCTGCAGTAGACGCAGCGCAGTTTGCCGCCGGAAAAGGCGCCGGCCCTGCTGTGCCAGGGCCGACGTCGTGTATTCTTGCTCGATGCAGGAGCGATACGACCCTGCGGCCGTAGAGCGGGCGGCGCAGGAATACTGGGAGCAGCACGGGTCATTTCTGGCGCGCGAGGACACGCAGCGGCCAAAGTATTACTGCCTGTCCATGTTCCCGTACCCATCCGGGCGACTGCACATGGGGCACGTGCGCAACTACACCATCGGCGACGTGCTGGCGCGCTTTATGCGCATGCAGGGCTATAACGTACTGCAGCCGATGGGCTGGGACGCATTCGGGCTGCCGGCAGAGAACGCTGCAATCGCCAACGGCGTGCCACCGGCGACCTGGACCCGCGACAACATCGGCTACATGCGCGCGCAGTTGCGCTCGCTCGGGTTCGCGATTGACTGGCAGCGCGAGCTGGCGACCTGCGATCCAAGCTATTACCGCTGGAATCAGTGGCTGTTTCTGCGCATGCTCGAGCGCGGAATCGCCTACAAGAAGACCGGCGTGGTCAACTGGGATCCGGTCGACCAGACGGTACTGGCCAACGAGCAGGTGATCGATGGGCGCGGCTGGCGCACCGGCGCGCTGATCGAGAAGCGCGAAATTCCGATGTACTACCTGCGCATCACCGCTTATGCGGACGAGCTGCTGGGCGCACTGAACGAGCTGCCGGGCTGGCCCGAGCGCGTGCGCGTGATGCAGGAACACTGGATCGGACGCAGCGAGGGTGTGGAATTGGCATTCCCGTACGCCGACGACGCGCGTGCCCGGCTGGGCGCCGACGGCGTGCTCAAGGTATTCACGACCCGTGCCGACACGCTGTTTGGCGTCACCTTTGTGGCGGTGTCGGCCGAGCACCCGCTGGCACAGGCGGCTGCCGCGCACGATCCGGCACTGGCCAGCTTCGTCGACGAGTGCCGCCGCGGCAGCACCATGGAAGCCGACGTCGCCACCGCGCCCAAGCGCGGCCTGCGCACCGGGCTGCACGTGCGCCATCCCTTCAGCGGTGTGCCGATCGAAGTCTGGGTCGCAAACTACGTGCTGATGGCCTACGGCGAAGGCGCGGTGATGGGCGTGCCCGCTCACGATGAGCGTGATTTCGAATTCGCGCAGCGCCACGGCATTGCCATCCGTACCGTGGTGAAGCCGACCAGTGGCGCCTACGAGCGCGTCGGCCCGCAATGGCAGCCCGGCTACGCCGAGCCCGGAGTGCTGATCGATTCGGATCAGTTCTCCGGCTTGAGCTCAGCCGCCGCGATCGAGGCGATAGCCGCGGCGCTGGAGCAGCAGGGCCTGGGACGCAAACGGGTGCAGTGGCGGCTGCGCGACTGGGGTATCTCGCGCCAGCGTTACTGGGGGTGCCCGATTCCTCTGATCCACTGCGGCGCCTGCGGCGACGTTCCGGTACCGGACGAGCAGCTGCCGGTGCTGCTGCCGGAGAACCTGGTCCCCGACGGCAGCGGCAATCCGCTGGCGCGCGATCCCGCGTTCGTCAGCGTGCGCTGCCCGCGCTGCGGGCAAGCGGCGCGGCGCGAGACCGACACGATGGACACGTTCGTGGATTCGTCCTGGTATTTCCTGCGTTTTGCCTGCGCCGATCAGTCCAATGCGCCGGTGGATCAGCGGGCGCGCTACTGGATGCCGGTCGACCAGTATGTTGGCGGCATCGAGCACGCCATTTTGCATCTGCTGTATTCGCGCTTCTGGACCCGGGTGATGCGCGACCTGGGCCTGATCGATCTGTCCGAGCCATTCGCACGGCTGCTGACCCAGGGCATGGTGCTCAACCACATCTATTTCCGCGCCGGGGCGCAGGGCCGTCGCCAGTTCGTCAACCCGGCCGAGGTGTCGGCGCGCTTTGATGCGCACGGGGCGCGCACCGGTGCGGTACTGCTGCTGGATCAGCAGCCGGTCGAATACGGCGGCCTGGGCACGATGTCCAAGTCGAAGAACAATGGCGTCGATCCGCAGACGCTGGTGGAGAAATACGGCGCCGACACCGCGCGGCTGTTCATGATGTTCGCATCGCCGCCGGAGCAGACCCTGGAATGGTCGGACGAGGGCGTCCAGGGGCAATTCCGGTTCCTGCGGCGGCTGTGGAAGGCGGTGCACGATCATGTCACGGCCCTAAGTGCCGCCGAGCCACAGCCAGTGCCGCAGCCCTCGACGTTGTCGGCGGCGGCACGCGATCTGCGCCGCACGGCCCATCAGACTCTGGTCAAGGTCGGCGCTGACATCGGCCGCCGCCGCACCTTCAATACCGCCATCGCCGCGGTGATGGAGCTGCTCAACGCCATCGGGCACTACGCTGAGCAGGATCCGCAAGCGCGCCCGGTGCGCCAGGAAGCGCTCGAGATCGCGGTATTGGCGCTGGCCCCGATCGTGCCGCACATCGCTCACGCGTTGTGGTTCGCGCTCGGGCACCGCACCGCGGTGATCGATGTGCGCTGGCCCGAGCCCGATCCAGTGGCACTGGCGCAGACGCTGGTTGAGCTGGTGGTCCAGGTCAACGGCAAGCTGCGCGCGCGGCTGCAGCTGCCGGCGGGCACGCAGCAGCAGCTGGCGGTGGATGCGGCGCTGGCCGATCCGGACGTGCAGCGCTTCATCGCCGGCAAGCCGCTGCGCCGCGCCGTGCACGTGCCTGACAAGCTGGTCAACCTGGTGGTATGAGCACGGCCTGCCTGCGCTGGGTCATCGCCGCGTTGCCGCTGGTGCTGCTGGCGGCCTGCGGCTTTCACCTGGAGGGCAGTGTGCCGCTGCCACCGACGCTGGCACGCGTGCATCTCGATGCGACTGATACGCAGTCGGTTTTCTATTTCGGCCTGCGCAAGTCGCTGCTGGCTGCTGGAACCAGCCTGGATGATCAGGGCAAGGACGAGTCGGTGCCCGTCATCCACATCCTCACCGACAGCGCCGCCGAACGTATCCTCACCGTGTCCACGCTGAACGTGCCGACCGAGTACGAGCTCACCTATCTGGTGAAGGTCTCGGTCAGCTCCGGCGGCCATGATCTGATCGAGCCGGAGGAATACCGCCTGGTGCGCGACTACAGCTACAGCGAGAGCGCGCAACTGGCCAAGGAGCGCGAGCGGGCGATCTTGAGCGAGGCGCTCGCTGACGATTTGGTGAGCGTTGTCATGCGTCGGCTATCGAGTCTGTCGGGTGGTCCGGCCACGGTCGGCCGCGCGCACTGATCAACGCTGGGGTCGGCCGCCGGTGGATGTCATGCGCTTGTCCGGGATCGATCGAGCCGCGCTGCTGCGACTGCTGATCGGCTACGGCCTGGACCTGCGGGTAGTCGCACCGGCCGAGCCCATACCTGCCTCCTACTGGGGTGAGAGCGAGGCTGGGCTGCGGGGCAGCGTGCTGTTCGCCCGTGTTGACACGCCGCTGCACTCGATCCTGCACGAGGCCTCGCACTATGTCTGCATGAGTCCCGAGCGTCGCGTCGGCTTGAACCGCGATGCCGGCGGCGATGATGCCGAGGAAAACGCCGTGTGCTACCTGCAGATTGTGCTGGCCGCCGAGCTCAGTGCCACGGCGCGCGAGCGTATCTGCGGCGACATGGACCGCTGGGGCTACAGCTTCAGGCTTGGCTCGGCCGCGGCGTGGTTCCAGCAGGACGCGGCCGATGCGCGTGTCTGGCTGCTTGAGCACGGTGTGATCGACCAGCAGTCCCGGCCGACGCGCGCGTTGCGCTGCTGAGCGTCAGGCGCGCGGCCGCGGGCCGCGTGCTCGACGTAGCATGCGGTCGGTCGCCGCCACCAGCTCGCGTGTAATCGAAGGCTCGAACGCCGAATGTCCGGCATCCGGCACGATGCGCAGCTCAGCCTCCGGCCACGCCCGATGCAGGTCCCAGGCGCTGCGCGCCGGGCAGACCACGTCATAGCGCCCCTGCACGATCACCGCCGGTATGTGGCGGATGCGGCCGACATCGCGCAGCAGCTGATCGTCGCTGTCGAGGAATCCGCGGTTGACGAAGTAGTGTGCTTCGATGCGAGCGAAGGCGCCGGCATAGGCCGGGTTCTGGAACTTGGCGACGTAGCTCGGATTGGTGCGAAGGTGGCTGGTGGCCCCTTCCCAGGTGGTCCAGGCCGTCGCCGCGGCGTCCCGGACCGCGGCATCGCTGCCGGTCAGGCGGCGATAGTAGGCCTGCATCATGTCGGCGCGCTCGGCCGCCGGAATGGGCGCCAGGTACTGCTCCCACTGGTCCGGGAAAATCGATCCGGCGCCGAGCGGATCTTGATAGAACCACTCGAGCTCCGACCGCCGCAGCAGAAAGATGCCGCGCAGCACCAGCTCGGTCACCCGCTCGACATGGCGTTGGGCGTAGGCCAGCGCCAGCGTCGAGCCCCACGAGCCGCCGAATACCATCCAGCGCTCGATGCCCAGATGCATGCGCAGCGCTTCGATATCCGCGACCAGATCCCAGGTGGTGTTGTCGCGCAGTTCCGAATGCGGCCGACTGGCGCCGCAACCGCGCTGATCCATCAACACGATGCGATAGCCTTTGGGATCGAAAAAGCGGCGCATCGACGGATCGGTGCCACCGCCGGGGCCGCCGTGCAGGAACACCACCGGCTTGCCCTTGAGATTGCCGCTCTCCTCGAAATACAGCTGGTGCAGATTCGACACCCGCAAGAATCCCTTGCGGTACGGCCGGATGGCAGGGTACAGAGCGAGCGCGCGCCGCAGCGTCCGCGGCCGGCTTGCCGCGCGCTTGCGCTTCAAGCGACGACCATCGGACCGAGCGGCCTGCCGCCGAGCAGGTGCACGTGCAGGTGCGCGACCTCCATGCCGCTGTCGCGGTTGCAATTGACGATCAACCGATAGCCGCTCTCGGCGATGCCCTCGCTGCGGGCGATCTGCGCCGCAACCAGCAGCATGTGACCGACCAGTGTTTCATCGGCTGCGGTGACATCGTTGGCAGTGGCAATGGGCTTGTTGGGCACGATCAGTACGTGGGTCGGGGCGCGCGGGTGAATATCGCGAAATGCGGTCACGCGATCGTCCCGGTAGACAATGGTGGCCGGCAGCTCACCGCTGATGATCCGCTCGAACAGTGTCGGCATGACCGCATCGCCCGCTGCATTCGCACCTGCCGGGCACTTTAAGTTATCGTCGCGACGGAGCACAACTGTGACGCCAAGCCAATCGGCCCGCCGCGACGCGGCAGCAATGCGATGAAACTGACGCTTGAGGCCTTGAGCGAGCAGCTGAGCGCGCGGCTGCTGCCGGTCTACCTGCTGTCGGGCGAGGAGCCGTTGCTGGTCGGGGAAGCCGGTGACGCCATTCGCGAGCGCGCCCGCGCACTCGGCTATACCGATCGCTCGGTGTTCTTCATCGAGCGCAGCAGCGCCGTCTGGGAGGAGGTGCGGCGCGAGGCGCAGGCGCTGTCGCTGTTCGCTGCACGGCGCATCCTGGAGGTACGACTGCCCGGTGGCAAGCCCGGCACCGCCGGTACCGCGGCGCTGCTGCGCCTATTCGAGCAGGCCGGCGACGACCTACTGATCATGATCATCAGCGAGCGGCTCGATCGCGACGCGCAGGCCTCCGAATGGGTGCAGGCCGCGCAGCGCATCGGCGCCTGGTTGCCGATACGGCCGGTGGATCGCGCGCGGCTGCCACAGTGGCTGCGCGAGCGTTTCAGCGCGGCCGGATTGGCGGTGGCCGACGAGGCGCTGGCGCTGTTGGCCGAGCGCACCGAAGGCAACCTGCTGGCGGCACGCCAGGAAGTGGACAAGCTGGCGTTGCTGTTAGCGCGCGGCGCGCGCGTGACGCTGGCGGATGTCGCCACCGCCAGTGCCGACAGCGCCCGCTACGATGTATTTCAGCTCGGCGAGGCGGTGCGCGCTGGTGATGCCGCGCGGGCACTGCGAATCCTGGGCGGCTTGCAGGCGGAAGGGGCGGAAGCGCCGTTCGTGCTGTGGGCGCTGCTGCGCGAGCTGCGTTCCCAGCAGGCCGGAATTGCGCCCGGTGGGCGCGGCGGTCGTGCGCCTTCGTTCGAGCGATTGGTGGCGCGCGCCGGCCGCGCCGATCGCGTCGCCAAGGGCCAGGGCGAGCGCAAGGATCCCTGGGACGAACTGGCGCTGCTGGCGGTGGAACTGACCGGCCGGCGTACGCTGCCGATGGTACGAACCAGCGCGAGGTAGGCACGCCGGCGGCCCGAGAGCCGCTTGCGCAACGCGGCGCCGGCCACCAAACTTGGCTCCCCCATGGCAGAACCTATCGGCCTATTCGGCGGCACGTTCGATCCGATTCATTACGGGCACCTGCGCACCGCGTTCGAGCTGCTGCAGGCGCTGAAATTGGCCCAGGTGCGATTTTTGCCCACCGGCAACCCGCCGCACCGGTTCGATCCGCTGGCGCCGAGCGAACTGCGGCTGCAGATGGTACGGGCGGCGGTCGCCGGCCAGGCCGGTTTCAGCGTCGATGATCGAGAGGTCCGGCGCAGCGGCGTGTCCTATTCGATCGATACCGTGACCGAACTGCGGCGCGAATATCCGGAGCGTTCACTGTGTCTGCTGCTGGGCATGGACGCGTTCCTCGGCATGCCGACCTGGCATCGCTGGAGCGAGATCTTCGAGCTGTGCCACGTCGTGGTAGCACACCGCCCCGGCTGGAAGGCGCCGATCACCGGCCCGTTGGGCGAGGTCATGGTCGATCGCGGCACCGGCAGTGTGCGCGACCTGCACGCCTCGGTCGCCGGCCGCGTGTTCGTGCGCGCGGTAACGCAGCTGGAGATCGCCTCAACCGATCTGCGCGCCTTGATTATGTCTGGCCAGGATCTGCGCTACTTGGTACCCGATGCGGTGCGCGACCTCATCGCGACCAGCGGATGCTATGCTGCCGCCAATCGTCAGGGAGGCTGAACCCGCACGCATGACCACAGTGGCTCGCCCGCGCCGCGCACCGCGACGCAATACCGCACTCGAAAAGATCGTGCTCGCGGCGCTGGATGAGATGAAGGCCGTCAATATCAAGCTACTGGACGTGCGTGGCCTGACCGATTTCGCCGACTCGATGATCGTCGCCTCCGGCACCTCCGATCGCCATGTCCGCTCGATTGCGCAACGGGTACTCGACCGGATGCGCGCTGCAGGTTTGCGCCCGATGGGAGTGGAGGGCCAGCGCGACGGTGAATGGGTGCTGGTGGATCTGCAGGACCTGGTGCTGCACGTGATGCTGCCCCGGGTGCGGGAGTTCTATGGAATCGAGCAGCTGTGGGAGAGCGGCGGCGTGTCACAGCGCCGTCCCGTGGCCGGATCGCGCCGGCGTGTCATGGCGCGCGCCGCGGTCAATTGAGGCGCCCGCCATGAGCCGACACCAGAGGCGGTGCAGCGACGCCGCCGCCGGCCAGGCCTAGGGCCGGCGCGCCGAGGTAGCTGTTTTCGCCCATGCGCCTGCGTCTGATTGCCGTTGGCACGCGCATGCCGGACTGGGTCGATGCGGCGTTTCAGGATTACTGGCGCCGCATGCGCGGTCTATGGAAGCTCGAGCTGATCGAGCTGTCCACCGCCCCAAGGCGACATCGCGGCGACGCGGTGCAGGCCGCGGTGGCCGCCGAGGCGCAGCGCATCCTGGCGCTGCTGGGGCCGCGCGACTACGTGGTAGCGCTAGATGAGCACGGCGCCGAGCGCACCACGCTCGAGCTGTCGCACTGGCTGGAACAGCGCCGGGCGTCCGGACAGGATCTGGCGTTCATCATCGGCGGGCCGGATGGCCTGGCCGAGCAGGTGCTGACGCGCGGCCAGTTCCGCTGGGCCCTGTCGCGCCTTACGCTGCCGCATGGTCTGGCCCGTGTAGTGCTGGCCGAGCAGATCTATCGCGCCGCGACGCTGCTGACCGGGCACCCGTATCATCGCGAATGAGCGTCGCCGCCAACGGCCGGACAGTCGCCCATGAGTGACAAGCTAAGTTCACCGGAAGTCATCCTGGCGTCGGCATCACCGCGGCGCACCGAACTGCTGCACCAGATCGGGGTCGCACATCGCGTGGTGCCGGCGCAAGTAGACGAACGTCGCGCCGACGGCGAGAGCGCCGAGGGCTGCGTGCGGCGCCTCGCCACCAGCAAGGCGCTGGAAGTGCAGACCGCCTTGATGGCCGTCACCGGCGCCGACGCCTCGGTGGGCTACGCGGTGTTGGGGGCGGATACCGCGGTGGTGATCGATGAGCTGCTGCTGGGCAAGCCGCGCGATCGCGACGACGCCCTGGCGATGCTGGCGCGACTGTCGGGCCGCACGCACCATGTGCTGACGGCGGTTGCGCTGGCCGGCATGGGCGGCGTGCAATGCCAGCTGTCGCGCAGCGAAGTGCGCTTCCGGCGCCTGAGCGAGCGCGAATGCGCGGCCTACTGGGACAGCGGCGAGCCGCGCGACAAGGCCGGTGCCTATGCGATCCAGGGCCTGGGGGCGCAGTTCGTCGAAGAATTGCGCGGCAGCTACTCGGGCGTGATGGGTCTGCCGTTGTTCGAGACCGCAAGCCTGCTGTCCGCAGCCGGCGTGCCGGTGGGGCGCCGTTCGTCCCGCAGCCGAGGTTGACTCGTGCCAGCCGCCGCCACCGTCGAGCCGGTCAAGATCGCCGCGGTGCAGATGACCTCGGGACCGGACGTTGCTGCCAACCTGGCGGCGGCCGGGCGATTACTGGCCGAGGCGCGTGCCGCCGGTGCCGCTATCGCGGTGCTGCCGGAAAATTTCTCCTTCATGGGGCTGCACGACATCGACAAACGCGGCATTGCCGAGCCCGATGGCGACGGCCCGGTGCAGCGGTTTCTATCGCAACAGGCGCGCGAGCTCGGATTGTGGATCGTCGGCGGCACCACGCCGCTGCGACAGGAGGCGGATGGTCGGGTCGCGCAGGCCAGCTTGGTCTACGCCGACGACGGACGGCGCGCGGCACGCTACGACAAAATGCACCTGTTCGACGTCGACATACCGGGTCGCAGCGAGAGCTACCGCGAGTCGAACAACACCGCGCCCGGCGCGCGCGCGCAGCTGGTGCCCACGCCGGCCGGATTGCTCGGGCTGTCGGTGTGCTATGACATGCGCTTCCCGGAGCTGTACCGCCAATTGTCGGCGGCCGGTGCGCAGTGGTTCACGATGCCGTCGGCGTTCACCGTCCCGACCGGACGCGCGCATTGGGAGACGCTGCTGCGGGCGCGTGCGATCGAGAACCTATGCCACGTGGTGGCACCGGCCCAGTGGGGCCGGCATGCGAGCGGTCGTGAAACCTACGGCGACAGTCTCATCATCGATCATTGGGGTAGCGTCACCGCGCGCCTTGCCAGCGGCGTCGGCGTCATCGTAGCGGAGCTGGATCTGGCGGCACAGGCCGAGGCGCGGCGCAATTTCCCTGCCTTGACGCACCGGCGAATGTGAGCGTCAATAGCTCATGGCTGATCCCGGTACCGCTTTGAGCTTCGATCCACTGCGGCACGTGCGCGACGGCATCCTGGCGCCGGCGGGGCTGGATGTGGGCCGCGTCGAGCAGGCCTTAGGGCTGGTGCTGGGCTCGGCGGTGGATTGCGCCGACATGTATTTTCAGCTGTCACGCGAAGAGAGCTGGGCGCTCGAGGACGGCATCGTCAAGGACGGCCGCTCGAGCATCGAGCAGGGCGTGGGCGTGCGGGCGATGGCGGGCGAGAAGACCGGCTTCGCCTATTCCGACGAAATCATGGCGCCGGCGCTGGAGGAAGCGGCCCGGGCGGCGCGCGCGATCGCTGCGGCCGGCGGTCACGGAGCGGTGCAGGCGTGGCGGCCCAGCGGGGCGCATCGGCTGTACCTGCCCACCGACCCGCTGCTGAGCCTGAAGGACGCCGACAAGATCGCTTGGCTCGAGCGCGTGGATCGCGAGACCCGGCGCATGGACCCGCGCGTGGTACAGGTCATGGCCAGCGTGCATGCCGTGCACGAGCTGGTGATGGTCGCCAACAGCCAGGGGACGCTGGCCGGCGATGTGCGGCCACTGGTGCGGATGAACGTCACCGTGATCGTCGAGCAGCACGGCCGGCGCGAGCAGGGTTATGCCGGCTATGGCGGCCGCTATACGCTTGACGAACTGGTAGCGCAGGACCGGCCGCTCAAGCTGGGGCGCGAAGCGGTGCGCCAGGCCCTGGTCAATCTTGAAGCCGTGCCGGCCCCGGCCGGCACCATGACCGTGGTACTGGGACCGGGCTGGCCCGGCGTGCTGTTGCACGAGGCGATCGGCCACGGCCTGGAAGGTGATTTCAACCGCAAGGGCACCTCGGCCTTCAGCAACCGCATCGGCGAGCGCGTCGCGGCCCCGGGCTGTACCGTGGTTGATGACGGCACGCTGGCGGCACGCCGCGGCTCGCTCAACATCGATGATGAGGGGACCCCGACCCAGTGCACCACGCTGATCGAGGACGGGGTGCTGCGCGGCTACATGCAGGACTCGCTCAACGCGCGCCTGATGGGCGAGCGTTCGACCGGCAACGGCCGGCGCGAATCGTTCGCGCACGTGACCATGCCGCGCATGACCAACACCTACATGCGGCCTGGACCTTACGACCCGGGCGAGATCCTGGCCTCGGTCAAGCGCGGTATCTATGCGGTCAATTTCGGCGGCGGCCAGGTGGACATCACCTCGGGCAAGTTCGTGTTCTCAGCCAGCGAGGCCTATCTGATCGAGGACGGCCGCGTCGGTCCGGCAATCAAGGGCGCGACTCTGGTGGGTAACGGCCCGGACGTGCTCACGCGTGTCGCCATGGTCGGCAATGATCTGAAGCTCGACGATGGCATCGGCGTGTGCGGCAAGGAGGGCCAGAGCGTTCCGGTGGGTGTCGGACAGCCGACGCTGCGCATCGACGCACTCACGGTGGGCGGAACCGCCTGAGCGTGAGCGGCCAGCGTACCGGGGGGTGCCCGTGCGAATTCCTACGCCGCTGTACGAGAGTCTGCCATGGCTGTACGCCCTGGCTGGGGCGCTGCTGATTGTTGGCAGCCACGAACTGCACTCCGGCGCGCTGTCGCTGTTGCTGCTGCTCGCCGGTGCCCTGGGTCTGATCGGCGGGGCGGCGATCTGGCTGCGACGACGCGACTTTCGCGCCACCCGCGCCGAGTACTGGTCGAACGACGGCCAGCCCCGCATCGGCGGCGATGACGAGGCTCCGCCCTAGACGTCACTCGTTGGTATCGAGCGGCTCGCCCAGATGCGGGGAGGCATTGCTGCCGGAGTCGCTCGGCGTGCGGTGCTGCACCCGCTCATCGATGTACAACAGCTCGTGCTGGCCGATCGTGATGACATCGCCATCGTTGAGATTGTGATAGCGCACGCGCTTGGAGTGTAAAAAGATTCCATTGGTGCTGTTGAGATCTTCAACCACGCAGCTCTGTGCCGTGGTGACGATCTGGCAATGGTGGCGGCTGACGAAGCGGCTCTCGATCTGCAGATCGTTGGCTGCGGTGCGACCGATGATCAGTCGGCCAGGATACAAGGCGCGCTCGCCGATCGTGCGGCCGCCGGATGCCAGCAGGATCCGCGCCAGCGCCGAACCTGGTTCGACCGCACTCGAGCGGCGGCCCGCGGCGCCGCGCTCGGCGGCGCCATCGCCGCGTATCCGCAGCAATCGCGTGCCGGTGCGCGACGCGTACTCCTGCCACTGCAGCTCCTCGATGGCAGCGTTGATGTCCTCGAGACTGACGCTATCGTGATTGCGGTTGGCGGCCGCGAGCATCGACGTGTCGCACAGCGTATTGATCAGTCGCGGCACCCCGCCGGTGTAACGAAACACCAGCTCGAAGCTCTCGTTGGGAAAGATCTCGCGACCCTGCGAGCCGGCGACCTCGAGCCGATGAAGAATATAGGCGCGCATCTCCAGGCTGCTGAGCGCCGGCAGATGAAAGCGCAGCCGGATGCGCTGCGCCAGCTGCTCGAGTTCCGGTGCGTCGAGCTTGTCATTCAGCTCCGGCTGTCCGGCCAGGATGATGCGCAGCACCTTCTCCTTGGGAGTCTCGATGCCCGACAGCAGTCGCACTTCTTCCAGCACGGTCTGCGTCAGGTTCTGCGCCTCGTCGATGACCAGCACGATCTTGCGATTGGCGTTGTACTGCTCCACCAGGTAGTCGTCGAGCGTGACCAGCAGTTCGGCCTTCTTCATCCGAAACGGCTTGAAGCCGAACTGCGCCAGCACCGATTGCAGGAACTCGAGTGACGATACTTGTGTCTGGTTGATCTGCGCGACCACCACATCGTTCTGCAGTTCCTGCAGAAAGGTCTCAATCAGCGTGGTCTTGCCGCAGCCGATCTCGCCGGTGATCACGACGAAACCGTCGGCGAACCACACGGTCGATTCCATGTAGGCTTTGGCGCGCGCATGCGCCTTGCTCAAATACAGAAACTGAGGATCAGGCGTGAGCCGGAACGGCAGCTCCCTGAGTTTGAAAAGCTCCAGGTTCATGGCCGCGAAATGATACTACGGCCTGAGTGACAGAAGCGGATACAGCCGTGGCAGCAGCTTCTTTACGCGTGCGGTTCGCCGCGCGGCGGTCGATTCAATAATGGTGCAGTGACCGAGCTTTCGGCCGTGACGTGGTTCCTTGCGATAGTCGTGCCAATGCAGGCCCGACTGCTCGAGCATGCGGCGAGCATCGGGCATCGTACCGATCAGATTGATCATCGCTGCGTGGCCACGCGCCGCCGTCGCTCCCAGCGGCAAGCCGGCGATCGCACGCACATGGTTCTCGAACTGACTGGTGACGGCGCCCTCGATGGTCCAGTGGCCCGAATTGTGTACCCGCGGGGCCATCTCGTTGGCGATCAGCCGGCCGCGGTGGACGAAGAATTCGATGGTCAGCACGCCGACGTAGCTGAAGCTTTCCAATACCCGCTTCAGAGCACGCCGGGCGCTGCCGGCCAGGCGCGGAGCGTGCCACGGCGCCAGCGTCAATCTCAGGATGCCATCGACGTGATAGTTGCGATTGAGCGGATACAGCGCGATCGCGCCGGCGCGGCTGCGCACGCCGATGATCGATACCTCATAGTCGAACGGTACGAATTCCTCGTATAGCAGCGGCGCGCTCCCCAAGGCATCCCAGGCCGGATCGATATCGGCGGCGGTGCGCAGCACGAACTGCCCCTTGCCGTCATAGCCGAAACGACGGGTCTTGAGGACGCCGGGCAGGCCAACACGATGCACGGCGCGCGCCAGTGCCGCACGGCTGTCCACCGGCGCGAAGCGCGTGGTGGTGATCCCCAGTCGCTGGAAACAGCGCTTCTCCGCCAGCCGGTCCTGCGCCACACTCAGGGCTCTGAGCGGCGGGGCAATGCGGGTGCCGCGCGCGGCCCGACGCAGCGCCCCGACGCTGATGTTCTCCCAATCGAAGCTGATTACATCGCTGCGCCGTGCCAGCTCGGCCAGCAGAGTCTGATCGTGAAACTCGCCCGCCAGCAGCGGGGCGATGCGACCGGCAGGCGTATCGGCGCTGCGGTCGAAGAACAGAAAATCCAGCCCCAGTGGGTAGCCGGCGAGCGCCAGCATCTGACCGAGCTGGCCGGCGCCCACGATGCCGATGGTCATGCGGGTTGCTCTAGCCTCGGTTCAGGCGCCGCGCGGGTCGGGTTTAGCCAGCACGGCGGCCGTCTGCGACTCGCGCTGCTGCTGCAGGGCCCGGGCAATATCCGGATGTCGCCCCGCCAGGATGGCGGCGGCAAACAACGCGGCATTGGTGGCGCCGGCACTGCCGATTGCGAACGTGGCCACCGGCACTCCGGCCGGCATCTGCACGATCGACAGCAGCGAATCCAGGCCGTTGAGCGCGCGCGACTGGACCGGCACACCCAGCACCGGCAAGGAGGTCTTGGCGGCCGTCATGCCCGGCAGATGGGCGGCACCGCCGGCGCCTGCGATCAGCACCTCAAGGCCACGTGCCGCGGCGCTCGTGGCATATTCAAACAGCAGGTCGGGGGTGCGGTGCGCGGATACCACGCGGGTTTCGAACGCGATTGACAGCTTGGTGAGCATTTCGGCGGCCGCGCTCATCGTCTCCCAGTCGGAAGACGACCCCATGATGATGCCGACCAGGGCCTTCATCGAGGCATTTTAGCATCACCGCTGCGCAGGAACGCCGCGAGCGCCCGCTCCAGCGGTTCGGCATCGACTGCGCGCATCAGGCGGCCGATATACTGGCGGTGGCGGGCCAGGGCGGCACGACTGCGCAGCCGCTGGACTTCCAGCAGGGCCGCCTGCAAGTCCTCCGGCATCGGCAGTTGCAGCAACTGCGCAGCCGGCAGGCGGGCGAGTTCCACGCCAAGCCGTTGCAGCGCTTCGGCCTGACGCTTGCGGGCCGATCGGCTCGGGCGTTGCGGCTCGGTTGCAGCGGCTACAGGTTCGGGCGCCCGGGCGGGCCTTGTTCTTCTACTCAAGCGAGTCTCGCTACGATCGGCGCGCACCGGTGCGCTGTTACAATCTTTCCTGGAAATCATGGCACAGCGGCGGGAATGGCGCTTCGCGGAGCGCCGACCCGGACCTGAGGGACAATGCCAATACCGCAACCGGTCGACGCCTCCAGGATCAACGAGCTCAAGCAGGTCGTGGCCAGCGCCTTGAGCGAAGCGCAGCGCACCGGCGCCAGTCAGGCCGAGGCAGACGTGAGCCTGCAGCGTGGGCTCACTGCCACGGTGCGGCTGGGCGAAGTGGATACCATTGAGTACCACCGCGACCGCGGCTTGGCCGTGACGGTGTATTTCGGCAAGGCCAAGGGTTCAGCCAGTACTGCCGACCTGCGCCCGGCTGCGGTACGCGAGACGGTCGAGAAGGCTGCCGCCATCGCCAGCCACACGGCGGCCGATGAGTGCGCCGGACTGGCCGATCCGGATTCGCTGGCGCGCGACATACCTGACCTGG
This sequence comes from Steroidobacteraceae bacterium, assembly GCA_036490715.1. Lineage (GTDB taxonomy): Bacteria > Pseudomonadota > Gammaproteobacteria > Steroidobacterales > Steroidobacteraceae > FEN-1191. The sequence goes on from DASXDL010000001.1 coordinate 27,579, forward strand.
ATCTGTATCACCACTGGGACATCGAGCCGGAGCAGGCCGTGCAGCTGGCGCGCGAATGCGAAGCCGCCGGCTTGGCTTGCGATTCGAAGCTGAAGAACTCCGAAGGGGCCACCGTGTCCACGCACAGCGGCGTGCGTGTTCACGGCAACAGCCACGGATTCCTCGCCGGCTTTCCCAGTACCAGCCATTCGCTCAGCTGCGCACTGGTGGCCCAGGAACGCCAGGACATGCAGCGCGACTACTGGTTCACGGTCGCCCGCAATCCGCAGGCGCTTGAGTCCGCCGAAGAGATCGGCCGGCGAGCCGCCCGCCGCGCGCTGCGACGGCTTGGGGCCCGGCGGCTGAGTACGCGCCGCGCTCCGGTGCTGTATGCGCCAGATCTGGCGCGCGGCATGTTCGGGCACTTCGTGGGCGCCATCAGCGGTACCAGCCAGTATCGGCGTTCGTCGTTCCTGCTCAATGCTGCCGGACAGACGGTGTTTCCAAGTCATTTGGATATCATCGAGCGGCCGCATCTGCCCCAGGGCCTGGCCAGCAGCCCGTTCGATGCCGAAGGGGTGGCGACCCGGGATCGCGCGCTGGTAAATGCTGGCGTGCTGCAGGGCTATGTCCTTGGCAGCTACTCGGCCCGCAAGCTCGGGCTGAAGACGACCGGCAACGCCGGTGGCATTCACAACCTTTTAGTGACTTCGAGCGAGAGCGGCAGCTTCGAGCAGCTGCTGCGACGCATGGGCACCGGCTTGTTGGTCACCGAACTGATGGGTCAGGGCGTCAACGCCGTCACCGGCGACTATTCGCGCGGTGCCAGTGGTTTTTGGGTCGAGAATGGCACCATCGGATTCCCGGTGCACGAGGTCACGATCGCCGGCAACCTGCGCGACATGCTGCGCACCATCGTGGCGGTCGGCAGCGATGTGGACCTGCAGGGCGCGATCCGCACCGGATCACTGCTGATCGAGGCCATGACCATCGCCGGCGAATAGTCGACCGCCGCTCAGCTGGCTGCGGGACGCGGCCGGTCGAGCATGTCGCTCAAGCTCAGGCCCGCACAGCGCTCCAGCCAGGCGCCTTCCAGTTCGCCGCACAGGCGCAGCACCGCGGCCGGGGTCGACGTCGCGGTACTGATCAGTCCGCTGCTGTGGGCACGCGCCACCTGCACGATCGCCGCCACCGCGATCTGCGTCGGATCGCGTCCCGGCAGCAGGCATTCGTCGCTGGTCGACGCCAGGTAACCGGCGGATTCGAGCGTCGCGCACATACGCGCCACCGCCACCCCGGGGTAGCCCAGGCGCGCGGCCAGGTCGGTGATCGCGACACGCTCCCCGCCGCTGCGGTAGCGCTCGGCGACCAGATACATGATGCCCAGTGCCAGCTGCTCCAGATCGACGCATGACAGGCGTGGCTCGATCAGGCCGATGCGCAGGTAGCCGGGGTTCTGCGCGTAGAACGAAACCTGTGCGCCCAGTAGCAGGATGATCCAGCTGAAGTAGGTCCACACCAGGGTGGCGATGATGATGGCGAAGCCGGCGTATACCGCCGTGAGGCGCGCGGAGTACAGCACGAACAGGGTAAAGAACCGGCCGATCGCAGCCCACAGTATGCCGGCAGTAATGCCGCCCGCGAGCGCTGGAACCAGGCGCACACGCGTGTTGGGCACCACGATGTAGACCAGTGTCAGCAGCCCTGAGGCGATCACGTACGGCGCCACGCTCAGCGCCAGGCCGACGACGCGTACCATCAGCGGCAGCTCGGACAGGGCCCGGACCGGTTGGCTCTCGGCCGCCAGCCGCGACAGTCCAATGACGGCCGCCAGCAGAATCGGGCCGATGATCAGCAACGACACATACTCGGCCATGCGGCGCGCCAGATTGCGCGGCTGGTCCACGTGCCAGACAAAATTGAAGCCGTCTTCGATCTTGCGCATCGCTCCGATCAAGGTCCAAATCAGCAGTGCCAGACCCACCGAGCCGACCAGCCCGCCACGCACTTTGCTGGCGAAATCCATGACGCGCGCGGTCAGCTGGTCGGCGGCATCGCCCATCGGTGCGAAAAAATCGCGCACCAGCGGTTCGAGCACGCCCTGCGCGTGAAAGCCACGCAGGATGCCGAAGCTGAAAGCCAGTAGCGGGATCACGGCTAGAAGGCTCGCGTACACCAGGCTCATGGCGTGCAGATTGAGCTTGCCGCCGATCAGGTCGCGCAGCAGCGCGTACGGGTAGCGCGCCAGGCGCAGCAGCAGGCCGACGATGCCGCGCTGCTCGGCCGCGGAGCCAAATAGCCAGTCGTCGGGCAGGCGTTGCAGCCGGAGCCGCAGATCGGCGACGCGGGTGCGCCGCAGCGGTATCGCACTCATCCGGATTCAGGCGGCGGTGAGCCGGCGCAGCGCCTCGCGATACTTATCCGCGGTGCGCGCGATGACCTCGGACGGCAGGCGCGGGCCCGGCGCTCGCTTGTTCCAGCCGAGCGTCTCGAGGTAGTCGCGTACGTACTGCTTGTCGAACGAGGGCGGGCTGGATCCTACTCGCCAGGTATCGGCCGGCCAGAAGCGCGACGAGTCGGGCGTCAGCACCTCATCGATCAGCGTCAGGCGGCCCTGCTGATCGACACCGAATTCAAACTTGGTGTCGGCAATGATGATGCCGCGCGCGCGCGCATGCTCGGCGGCAAAGCGATACAGCGCCAGTGCGGTGTCGCGCACCTCGGCGGCGAGCGCCGGGCCGATCAGTGTCGCGGTGCGCTCGAACGAGATGTTCTCGTCGTGCTGGCCCGGTGCGGCCTTGGTTGCCGGGGTGAAGATCGGCTCAGGCAACGCCTGCGCCTGTTTCAGTCCGGGCGGCAGCGCGACGCCGCAAATGGCGCCGCTGTTGCGGTAATCGGTCCAGCCCGAGCCGATCAGGTAACCGCGTACCACCGCCTCGATCGGCAGCGCCTGCAGTCGATTGACGATGACGGCGCGGCCCTCGATCAGACGGCGCTGGCCCGCGTCCGCGACCACAGAACTGATGGGCAGGCCGGTCAGATGATTGGGCACGATGTGCGCCGTGCGCGCAAACCAGAACAGCGAGATCTCGTTCAAGATGCGGCCCTTGCCCGGAATCGGATCGGGCAGCACCACGTCGAAGGCCGACAGTCGATCGGTCGCCACGATCAACATGCGCTCGCCATCGAGCGCATACAGATCACGCACCTTGCCGCGATGCAGCCGCGTCAGGCCGGCCAGATCGGTTTCGTACACCGCCACGTCAGGTATCGCGCCGGGGATCGTGGCCAAGGCTTGCTACCATATCGCTAGGCGTGAAAAGGGCGCGCATCTTGCCGCCGCCGCAACAGTGGGGTCAAGCATTGGCGAACTGGGCCGGCAAGATCATCGGCGGAGTCCTCGGGCTGCTGGCGCTCGGACCGTTCGGCGCCATACTCGGCGCGTTCATCGGCCATCAGTTCGATAGCGGCCGCATCAGCGGTTCGATTTTCTCCGGGCCGGATCCGCGGCTGGTCAATGAGCTGTTTTTCCCCACCACCTTTCGGGTGATGGGGCACATCGCCAAGGCCGACGGTCGCGTAAGCGAACAGGAAATTGCCTCGGCGCGCGCCGTGATGCATGCGTTGCATCTGCAGCCGGCGCAGATTCAGGCGGCGATCGGCTACTTCACCGAGGGCAAGCAACCGGACTTTGATCTGGATGGCGCGCTGATGCGACTGCGCGCAGCGATCGCCGGCTACCCGTACCTGACGCAATTCTTCGTGGAGATTCAGCTGCAGGCGTCGCTGGCCGGCGGCGGCCTGTCGGCGCTGCCGCGCGCGCGGCTGCAGCGTGTCGCCGTTTTGCTGGGCCTGTCGGCCAACGATTTCGCCCGGCTGGAAAGCCTGCTGCGCTTCCGCCAGGGCGCCACCGGAGGTGCGGGAACCGGTTATGGCGGCGGCGCGGCTCCGGGCGCTGCGGCGACCAGTGATGAGCGCATCGCTCAAGCCTACAGTCTGCTCGAGGCCACGCCGCAGATGACCGACGAGGAGGTCGTGAAGGCCTATCGGCGGCAGATGAGCCGCCACCACCCCGACAAGCTTCAAGCCAATGGCCTGCCGCCCTCGATGCTCGAGCGCGCCAAGGAGCGCACGCAGCAGATCCAGGCGGCCTACGAGCTGATCCGACAACGTCGCGGCATGCGCTAGCGGCGCACTGCTAGACTAGGATCATGAGCCGACACTGGATTGCGCCGTCGATTCTATCGGCGGATTTCTCGCGTCTGGGCGAGGAGGTCGACGCGGTCGTGGCCGCGGGCGCCGACCTGATCCATTTCGACGTGATGGACAATCACTACGTGCCGAACCTGACCGTGGGGCCGGTGGTGTGCGAAGCGCTGTATCGGCGCGGGGTCGCGGTGCCGATCGATGTGCACCTGATGGTGCGGCCAGTGGATCGCATCGTGCCGGACTTTGCTGCAGCCGGAGCGAGTTACATCAGCTTCCATCCCGAGGCCACCGAGCACGTGGATCGAACCATTAATCTGATCCGTGAGCACGGTTGCAAGCCCGGACTGGTGTTCAATCCGGCCACGCCGCTCGACTGGCTTGATTACACCCTGGACAAGCTCGATCTGGTGCTGCTGATGTCGGTCAATCCGGGATTCGGCGGACAGCAGTTCATCGACGAGGTGCTGCCCAAGATCGTCGAGGTACGGCGGCGGGTGCAGGCGCTGGGCCGTCCCATTCGCGTGCAGATCGACGGCGGCATCAAGGTGGAGAACATCGCTAACGCGGCCCAGGCCGGAGCCGATACGTTCGTGGCCGGATCGGCGATCTTTGGCAGCAAGGACTACCGCTCGACCATCGCGGCGATGCGCGCCGCGATCGGCCCGGAGCAGCACGCACAGCGTCGCTAGCGCCGATCAGGCCTCGTCGTCGTCGTCGTCATCCGCGTCGAAGGCCGCCTTCGGCACCGCGGCGACCGGTTTATCCTTCGAGGGTTTGGCCGGAACGATCACCGGACGGGTCTTCATCTTCGGGCGGGCGTTGAATACCACGATGGTCTTGCCGGTGGCGCGCAGCAGGCCCTGATCCTCCAGCACCTTGAGCACCCGGCCGGCCATTTCGCGCGAACAACCGACCAGTCGCGACAATTCCTGGCGCGAGACCTTGATCTGCATGCCTTCCGGATGGGTCATCGCATCGGGCTCATCGCACAGACTGGTGATCGCATGGGCAACGCGGCCGGTGACATCGACGAACGCCAGGTCGCCCAGCTTGCGGTTGGTGCGATCGAGTCGCGTCGCCAGCTGGGTCGCCAACTCGAAGATCAGCCCAGGGCTCTCGGTAGCCACCTGACGAAAGCGCGGGTAGGTCATCTCGGCGAGTTCGCAGGCATTGCGGGTGCGCACCCAGGCGCTGCGGGTCGGCTGCTCGTAGAACAGACCCATTTCGCCGAAGAACTGGCCCTTGTTCAGGTAAGCCAGCACCATCTCGTTGCCTTCCTCATCCTCGATCATCACTTCGACCGAGCCGCTGATGATGTAGTAGAGGACATCGGGCAGGTCGCCGGCGTGTATCAGCACGGTCTTTGAGGGCACGGTGCGGATGCGACAATAGCTCAGGAACCGATTGATCGCGGGAATGTCGCTCAGTGGTCTGACATTCTCTTCCATGTTTTTGTGGCCTTCCTGCATTGATAGTGCGGTAGTTGCTGCGGGCTTTTTATTACCAAACCTTGCCGGCTGCAAGCGTCGTGCGGACTTAAGCGCCGTGCCTAGACCCAGTACGCGGCTCCGGTCATCAGCCGCGCAGCCAGGCGCATCACGGTCGGTATCGGGCCCGGCAGCTCGGCGGCTCCGGCTGCGCGCGCCGCCTGCGCATGGGCCGCCTCCTCGAATTTCATCAGTTCGACGATGCCGCGGCTGCGCTGATCATTGGCGGGCAGGCTATCCATGTGGCCGGCCAGATGGCCTTCCACCTGGCGCTCGGTTTCGGTGACAAAGCCGAGGCTGACCTCGTCGCCGAATACGGCCGCGGCCGCCCCCATCGCGAACGCGCCCAGATACCAGATCGGGTTAAGGCGGCTGGGGCGAGCATCGAGCTCGCGCAGCCGCGCCTCGCACCAAGCCAGGTGGTCACCCTCTTCGCGCGCTGCCCGCTGCATGAACTCACGTGTTGAGCTGGAGCGCGACAGAGCGGCCTGTCCGCCATAGAGGCCCTGCGCCATGATTTCCCCGGCATGATTGATGCGCATCAGGCCCGCCGCGTGACGTTTCTCGGCCTCGGTCAGCGGCGTGTCCGGGGGCAGCGGCGGGTTGCGGCTGGAATGAGCCGGTGCGAATAGGGTCCGCAGCGCGTCGTCTGCGACCTTCAGCACGGAATCGAGCGCATCCACCGCCAGCATCACTTCATTATATGTCATGCGCCCAAAGGCTCATGTTAGGGGGGTGCTGTGCCGCTGTAAGCCCCGAATTTTGCAAAGCCGGGGGTCCTTGAGTAGACTTCCGCGCCTTTTTCAATTCCATCCTCGGGACGGGCCGCCCAGGCGGCCCGACGTGACACGATGAAGACCGAATTCGTCAAGCCGGCGGCTGTGCGCGGCGACTGGTATGTTATTGATGCCAATGGGAAAACTCTGGGGCGCCTGGCGTCGCAGATCGCCTTGCGGCTGAAGGGAAAGCACAAGGCCGACTACAGCCCGCATGTCGACATGGGTGATCACATCGTGGTGCTCAACGCCGAGATGATCGCGGTCACCGGCAACAAGCTGGAGGACAAGCTGTATCACCACCACACCGGCTATCTAGGCAACCTCAAGACGATCGCGCTGGGCAAGCTGCTCAAAGAGCACCCCGAGCGCGCGCTCGAATTTGCGATCAAGGGCATGCTGCCGAAGACGACGCTTGGGCGTCGCATGTTCCGCAAGCTGCATGTGTTCGCCGGCGCTAAGCATCCGCACAGCGCTCAGCAGCCCAAACCGCTGACAATCTGACGGGAATTAACCATGGCAGTCAGTCCGAATTATGGTACCGGCCGGCGCAAGAGCGCCGCCGCACGCGTCTACATGCAGCCGGGCACCGGCCGCATCACCATCAATGACCGGCCGCTGGATGAATTCTTCGGTCGTGAAACCGGCCGCATGATCGTGCGTCAGCCGCTTGAGGTCGTGCAGCTGACCTCGAAGTTTGACATCAAGGTGCAGGTGCGGGGCGGCGGCATCACCGGCCAGGCCGGCGCGATCCGCCACGGTATTGCGCGGGCGCTGATTCGCTATGATGAGTCGCTGCGCAAGCCGCTGCGTCAGGCCGGCTTCGTGACGCGCGATGCGCGCGAGGTCGAGCGCAAGAAGGTTGGTCGCCGCAAGGCCCGCCGCGGGACGCAATACTCGAAGCGCTGATCCCGCTGGGGGATCGTCTAGTGGTAGGACTACGGACTCTGACTCCGTCAACCTAGGTTCGAATCCTAGTCCCCCAGCCACTCACCGTGCGCCGTCCGAAGCGCAGCGCATTCAGATGAATTCCACGCCGCTGTCGCCGCCGACGATAAGCAGATCGGCCGGTCTGGCCGCGAACAGCCCTACCGTCACCACGCCGGTGATCTGATTGATGCGCGCCTCGAGCGCGGCAGGGTCGGCGATGGTCAGTCCATGGACGTCGAGGATGTGATTGCCGTTGTCGGTCGTCAGACCCTCACGCCACACCGGTCGGCCACCGAGAGCCTGCAGGCAGCGGCCGACGTGGCTGCGCGCCATCGGTATCACCTCGACCGGCAGCGGGAAACGACCCAGCGTATCGACCAGCTTGCTGTCATCGACGATGCAGACGAAGCGCGTGGCGACCGCGGCGATGATCTTCTCGCGCGTCAGCGCCGCGCCGCCACCCTTGATCAGAGCCCGGCTGCGGGTGGCCTCGTCGGCGCCGTCGATATACAGCGGCAGCTCCTGCAGTTCGTTCAGATCGAGGATTTCGATGCCGAGCGTGCGCAGCCTGGCGCTGGAGGCCTGCGAGCTCGAGACGGCGCCGCGGAGCCGTGAATTCCAGCCTTCGGAGCCGAGCAGATCGAGCAGCACCTCGACCGTGGAGCCGGTGCCGACGCCGAGCACCATGTCTTCGCGCAGCATCCGCAGCGAGGCGCGTGCTGCGTGTCGCTTCTTCAGCTGACGCGGATCGGCAGGTGCGGGCGACATGGGTAGCTCAAATTAGCTGACCTCAGATGCGACAGTGCCCGCTTGCGCGGGCACCGTTTGAAGCTTGAGGTACGGCGAGCGAGGAGGTATTCCAAGCTCGCCGTATACGAAGGCCTTACTTCTTTTTCGAAGCTTTCTTCTTTGCCTTCTTCTTTGCTTTCGCCATGACTAAGTCTCCATGTCAGGTTAGTCCGGGGCCCGAGTATATACACGCGTTGCAAAATTACAAGCAAGCGAGTAGGAGCGCGCGACAGCGTGATGCGTCTCACATCTCGGCGCGCATCACTCAAGTGCAAGGATGAAGCGCCAGTGAGCCGGCTCGATCGGCGTCACCGACAGCCTGTTGCCAGCGCGCAGGATCATCATCGACGCCAGTGCATCACGCGCGTGCGCCTGCAGCTCGGATAGCGCGATCACACGCTTCAGGCGGCGTTTCAGCTGCACATCGAACGTAAACCAACGTGGCATTTGCGCGTTACTGCCGGGATCGAAGTGCGGGTCGCGCCGATTAAAGGCAGTCGGGTCCGGATAGGCGGCGCGCACGACCCGGAGGATCGCGACGATGCCGGGAACCTCACAGCTTGAGTGGTACAGAAAGGCATCGTCGCCCTTCTTGATCTGATCTCGGATGTAGTTTCGCGCCTGGTAGTTGCGCACGCCGTCCCAGCGGGTGGTTCGGCGCGGGGCCGCCTGCAGATCGTCGACACCGAAGGTGCTCGGCTCGGTCTTCAGCAACCAATGCTGCATCGCCACTGCTAGGCGCTCGCGCCATTAAACATGCGCACGCCGTCTTCGGTGACCACCGCATCCAGCGGAACGTCGTGCGGCTCGCGTGTGATCAGCGCGACCCGCTGGCATCGAAACGCGATGCCGACCAGCAGCGGTCGGTGCCAGCTCTGCCGGTGCCGGCGGTAGGAAAACAGGCGATCGTAGTAGCCGCCGCCGGTACCCAGCCGGGTACCGTGGTCATCGAATCCGAGGATCGGCAGCAGTACCACCGCCAGTGAGCGCGCCGGCACGCTGTCGCGCGGCTCGGGCTCCGGAATGCCGAGGCGATTGGCGGTCGGCAGTGAGCCAATATCGCGTGCGAACACCATGTGCCGGCGGCGGTAATCGACAATGCAGGGCAGGTACACCGGGCATTGCCGCCGTCGCGCCAGCGCGCGCAGCGCCGCGGTATCGACTTCAACGCCGATCGATGCATACATGCCGACCGGTCGTCCGGCGCGCAGCCAGCGCGTGGCGCCGACGTGCTCGGTGATGGCCCGGGAAGCGGTCGCGCGTTGTTGCGGGGAGAGGGCGGAGCGGCGATCTCGCAGCTCACGCCGCAGACCGCTACGCTGCGGAGGATTCAGGGGCGCCACCCGCAGATGCCGGTACGGACCGTTGCTCTCGACCGGAGCAACAAGTGGGATCACCTGCGACAGGTAAGGCTTTCTGCTGCATGGCAGACCTGCACAGTGCTGTCAGCAAGGCTATCGATCCCTTGGGTGTTTCAATTAGGGTCGAGAGGTAACCCAGCCCGATTGTCGAACACCGCAGGCGACGCTTGCGGCCACTGTACACCAATCTTCCGGCGACTGTCCCTGGATCGGGCGAGTCCGCAGAGCGGGTCACAGTTCGAGCTGTTGTCCCTTTTCAAGCGCCGATTCGACCCGTTCGCGCAGGCTCCGGATGCGAAACCCGACCTCATGGTCGGCGCTGGTATCGCGCGCGCGCAGCTTGAGCACTTCGTGTGCCAGATTCAGCGCCGCCATGACCGCGATTCGGTCCAGGCCCGAGATTTTGCCGGCGTCGCGGATCTCGCGCATGTTGCGATTGAGCAGTTCGGCGCTATCGAGCAGATCAGTGCGCTCGTCCGGGCCACAGGCGACGATGTATTCCTTCTCCAGGATGCGCACACTCAAGGGGCGTACCGCGTCGCGCGATTCGGTCACGCGTTGTGTTCCATCGCCTTGAGCCGCCCGATCATCGCTTCGACGCGGGTACGGACCTGCTCGTTGCGATTCAGCAGCGACGTCTTTTCGGCCGCGATCAGCTCCTGGCGCTGCCGCAGCGCCCGGTTCTCTTCTTTGATCTGATGCACGGTGGCGAGCAGTTCGTCGACGCGCTTTTCGAGGCGTTTGAGCTCAACGTCAACCGCCGCATTATTCTTTGTTTCAGCCATGCCAAAACTATAGTTCCGCGCCGCTACGGCGGTCAATGAAAATGGCTGCCGATACTCCAAGGTTGCGGCCGATACGACCGCTGCAATACCATTTTGTGGTGCCAACTCCACATGACTACTGGGAAATCCAGCGAACGCTGGTTGCATCGCACGCGCTGGCCGACCCGTCCGAGGCACATGGCACACTCGCAGGGGCATTATGTGCGCTGGTGCCGTATCGCTTCGAGGATTGGCTGGCCGAGATCCTGCCCGACGGCAGCAGCGGCAAAGGTATGCCGGATGCAGCGCTGCAGACTCTATATGAAGGCACGGTCGCCGCATTGGCCGGACATGGCATGGATTTTGACCTGCTGATTCCCGGTGATGATCGCCCCATTGAGGAGCGTACCCAGGCGCTGACCTCGTGGTGCACCGGCTTCCTGTACGGACTTGGCACCAGCGGCGCCGCCGACCCGCAGCGGCTGCCGGGCGAACTCGGGGAGATCGTTCGCGACCTCACCGAAATTACCCGCGCTGGCGTGGACGCGACCGATGGCGAAGAGGCCAACGAGTCGGCCTTGGCGGAACTGACCGAGTTCGTCCGCGTCGGCGTGCAGCTGGTGTTCGACGAACTGGAGCCGCTGCGGGCCCGCTATATTCCGCCGGGACACGCACTGCACTGACACCGTCGAGAAGTTGAGGCAATCATGGCCGATCCTGTCAAGAACGAGTTTGCCCGCCGGCGCACGCAACTGATGCGTCTGATGGGCAACGACGCCATTGCCATACTGCCCGCGGCGCAGGTGCGCCAGCGCAACAACGACGTCGAATATAACTACCGGCAGGACAGCGACTTTTATTACCTGACCGGGTTCAACGAGCCGGACGCCGTCGCGGTGCTGATCCCCGGACGCGAGGTGGCCGAGTACATCCTGTTCGTGCGCGAGCGAAATCCGGAGCGCGAGATCTGGGACGGCAAGCGCGCCGGCCCGGCGGGCGCGGTCGAGCAGTACGGCGCCGACGACGCCTTCCCGATCACCGACATCGACGAGATCCTGCCAGGCCTGCTGGAGAAGTGCGCGCGCGTCTACTACACCATGGGGCTCGACCAGGAGTTCGACCAGCGTGTGGTGCGATGGGTCAATCGATTGCGGGCCCTGGCCCGCACCGGCGCCCACCCGCCACAGGAGTTCGTCGCGCTGGATCATGTGCTGCATGACATGCGGCTGTTCAAGAGCCGTGGCGAGATCAGTCTGATGCGCCGTTCGGGGCAGATTGCGGCCGGCGCGCACGTGCGCGCGATGCGCTTCTGCCGCCCTGGTCGCATGGAATTCGAGGTCATGGCCGAGCTGCTGCACGAGTTCAATCGGCACGGCGCCGACATCTCCTATCACCCGATTGTCGGCGGCGGTGCCAATTCCTGCGTGCTGCACTACCGCGACAACAGCGCGCGCCTCAATGACGGCGATCTGCTGCTGGTCGATGCCGGCTGCGAGTACGGCTACTACGCCTCCGATATCACCCGCACCTATCCGGTCGGCGGCCGCTTCAACGACGAACAGCGCGCGATCTACGAGATCGTGCTGGAGGCGCAGCACGCCGCGATCGCCAAGGTCAAGCCCGGCAACTCCTGGGATGAGCCACACGAGGCCGCGGTCCGTGCCATCACCCAGGGACTCAAGCGTGTCGGGCTACTCAAGGGGTCGCTGCCGAGCCTGATCCGCTCCGGTGCCTACAAGCCATTCTTCATGCACCGCACCGGCCACTGGCTCGGCATGGATGTACACGATGTCGGCGATTACAAGGTCGGCGAGGAGTGGCGGGTATTCGAGCCGGGCATGGTGCTGACGGTGGAGCCGGGCATCTACATCGCGGCCGGCAGTCGCGCCGTGCCGCGACGTTACTGGAACATCGGCGTGCGCATCGAAGACGACGTGGTGGTGACGCGCAACGGCTGCGAGGTGCTGACCTCGGGCGCACCGACGGAGCCGGACGAGATCGAGGCGCTGATGGCGGCAGCGTGAGCTCGCCGCCGACCACCGGATTCGATGTCGTTATCGTCGGCGGTGGCATGGTCGGGGCGAGTCTGGCCCTGGCCTTGACCGCCACGCGCCTGCGCGTGGCGCTGATCGAGGCGGTGGCTGCCGACAGCCCCGAGCAGCCGAGCTTCGACGATCGCAGCACCGCGCTCGGCAACGGCGCCCGCCGCATCCTGCAGACACTCGGCGTCTGGGATGAGATCGCAGCGAACGCAGCCCCGATTCGAGAAATTCATGTGTCCGACGCCGGACGCTTCGGCTTCGCGCGACTGTGCGCCGCCGACCATGGCTTGTCCGCATTCGGTTTCGTGGTCAGCAACCGCACGCTGGGGGCGGCGCTGTGGCGTGCTCTGACCGAAGCCGGGCGCGTCAGCGTGCTGCGGCCAGCGCGAGTGAGCAGCGTCGAGCCGGGCGCGCAAGCGACCGCGCTCACGGTACTGCCCGGGGAGCAGCGCATCCAGGCGCGGCTGCTGGTGGCTGCGGACGGTGCCCACTCGCTGATCAAGCAGGCGGTCGGCGTGAATTCGCAACAGCGTTCGTACCAGCAGCTGGCAGTGGTCGCCAATCTCACCACCGATCGGGCTGCCCGTGGCATCGCGTACGAGCGCTTCACCGAGCGCGGTCCGATCGCGCTGCTGCCGCGATTCGACGGCGGCTATACGGTCGTGTGGAGCGCGCCGGCCGACGGCGCCGCGGCGCTGTGCGATGGTGATGAGCAACTGTTTGGCCGCGAACTGCAGCAAGCGTTCGGCTGGCGAGCCGGTCGGATCCTGACGGTCGGCCGACGCGCCACCTACCCGTTGTCACTGGTGCAGGCCGAGACTGTTGTGCGCGGCCGCGTGGCGCTGATCGGCAATGCCGCGCAAAGCTTGCATCCGGTGGCCGCGCAGGGCTTCAACCTTGGGCTGCGCGATGTCGCCACACTGGCCGAGCTGATCGCGGCCGCCGAGGATCCGGGGGCCGAGGCGACCCTGCAGGACTACGAGCGTCGGCGCAGCACCGACCGTCGTGGCATGGTGACATTCACCGACTCGCTGGTGAAACTGTTTACGACGCGGCGCGCCGCAGCGAGCACGCTGCGCGACCTGGGGCTGCTGTTGTTCGACTTGAGTCCAGTCGCCAAGCAGGCGCTGTCGCGCCTAAGCTGGGGCTTTGGCGGCGCGCTGCCGCGCTTGTCGCGCGGCCTGACGCTGCTCCAATGACGCGTAGCTATGACATCGCCGTGGTCGGGGGTGGCCTGACCGGTGCCTGCGCCGCGGCCCTGCTGGCGCGCCACGGCGGTCTCGATCCACGCCGCATGCTGCTGATCGCAGGCGAGCTACCGGCTGTTATGGCTGCCGGCGCGCCGCCGGACCTGCGCGTAGTGGCCATTTCGCGTGCCAGCGAGCGCGTGCTGCGCGCCGCCGTGGCCTGGAGCGCAGCGCTCGAGCGGCGGTTGTGCCCGTACGAGCGCATGGTGGTGTGGCAGGAGAGCGGCAGCGCCGACGCTGCACAGGCCCTGCGATTCGACGCCGCCGACATCGGCGAGCCCAATCTGGGCTATATCGCCGAGACCCGACCGCTGCAGCAGGCCTGCCTCGAGAGCTTTGCGTCGGCCGGTGGCACCCTGATCGCAAGCGAGCTGCTCCGGCTGAGCCTGCGGCCCGATGCCGCCCAGCTGGTCTGCAGCGACGGACAAGAATTCACGGTAAAACTGCTGATAGGAGCCGATGGCGCCCAGTCCGCAGTACGACGGTGCGCCGGGCTGACGGTGCAGCAGCACGATTACCTGCAGGACGCGATCGTGGCGACCGTGCGCAGCGAGCGACCGCACCAGCACACCGCCTGGCAGCGATTCCTGCGCACCGGCCCTGTGGCGCTGCTGCCGTTGTTCGATGGCAGCTGTTCGCTGGTGTGGTCGATCGATCGTGCACTGGTGGCCGAGTTACGCGACGGCGCCGAGGCCAGCTTCAACGAGCGCCTGGAGCAGGCCGTCGACGGCGCGCTGGGTCGAATGACGCTGGCCAGCGAGCGCCGCGCCTTCCCGCTGCAAAGCATGACGGCCGACTCGTACATTGCTCCGCGCTGCGCACTCGTCGGCGATGCGGCGCATGTGATTCACCCGCTGGCCGGCCAGGGCGCCAACCTCGGCCTGCTGGATGCGGCGGCGCTGTGCGAGACGCTTGCTGATGGCGTCGCGCAGCGGGAGGATCCGGGCGCCCTACGTTTGCTGCGCCACTACGAGCAGCAGCGACGCACTCACAACCTGCTCATGGACCGGGCGATGAGCGCGCTGCGGGCCGGCTTCAGCCGCGCCCCGGGCCCTCTGGCAGCACTGCTGGGGCGCGGACTCGGGCTGGTCGATCGTAGCGCGGCGCTCAAGCGCGCCTTCGCGCGCCGAGCGCTCGGTACGGTCGGTGAATTGCCGCGGCTGGCGCGCGCACCGCTCGCCTGAGGCGATCAGCGCAGTTTCATCTTGCTCAGAAACGCATCGTAGCGCGGATCACCGCGCAGCGACGCCAGCAGCGGATCGACTTTTACTTCGGTAAGGCCGCCGTCGCTTTGGGCATAAGCCCGATCGAGCCACTGGAACGCCTGGTCCTTCTGGCCACGCCAGGCGTAGATCTCCGCGATCTGGTAGGCGGCGAACTGCGCCGAGTCGCGAATGACCTCATCCAGGGCCTGCTGTGCCTGCGGCGCATGCCCAAGCGTGTGTTCGACCTCCGCCGTGCCGATCAGGCGCCAGCCCGGCGCCGCCGGGCGCTGTAGATCGGCGGCCGCCTGCTCCGGGTGATGGTCGAGCAGCTCGAGCTCTGCCAAGTCGACGTTGGCGTGCGGATGGTCGGGGCTGACCTTGAGCAATTGCTGAAAGGCGTCACGAGCTTCGGCGAGCTTGCCCGAGTCCAACAATATATGCGCGCGCGTCGAGTATAGACGCGTGAGCAGGGGATCGATGGCGATGGCCTTGTCGATCTGGCTTGATGCCAACGCGAACTGACCTTCGGTTTCCAGCAGGCTGGCGGATTCGAACAGCGCTTCAGAGTTATTGGGATCGATCGCCAGCGCCTTGTCGAAGTCTGAGCGCGCCCCGCCCCAGTCCCAGAAGAAGGTGGAGCGCAGGTGGCCGCGGGCGATGTAGCCGTCGGCAGCCCCGGGGGCAAGCTGGATGGCGTGCTCGGCGGCGGCGGACGCCCGATCAAAGCCGGAGCGCTCGCCGCTCATGTCGGCGAAGTTGGCTTCGGCGGTTGCCAGGCTGGAATAGGCGGCGGCGTAGCCGGGATCCAGGGCGATCGCCTGCTTGAAGAAATCGACCGCGGTCTGGTAGCTCTCCGCCGTGGCGACGTCGAGCGCCTTGCGCCCGAGCAGGTACTGGTTGTGTGCCGCGCCGTTTTCGGTGCGGCCGGTGCTGCCGCCCGTGGCTGCTGGCAGCGACAGCTTCAACTCATCCAGAACCCGCCCGGCGATCTCGTCCTGAACTTTGAAAACGTCCTTCAGGTCGCGATCGTAGGTCTCGGACCACACGTGGTAGCCGCCGTCGGCGCGGATCAGCTGGGCCGTGACCCGAATGGTGTTGCCGGCTTTGCGCACACTGCCCTCGAGCACGTAGGCGACGCTGAGTGCGTGGGCGATCTCGCCGATGGGGGCAGGGTGATCCTTGAAGTAGAACGACGAGGTGCGAGCCGGCACGCGCAGATCCGGTACCTTGGTCAAAAGATCGATCAGCTCCTCGGACAAGCCGTCCGAGAAGTACTCCTGGTCTTTCTTCTCACTCATGTCGGTGAACGGCAGCACGGCGATGGAGCGTTCCGGCGCGGCGCCAGCGGCTCGCCCCGATACCAGCATCGCCGCTCGTCCAGAGTTTGCCAGCGCGTCAGGCGCCCCGAACTGAGCGTCCGGCCCCTTGGCTGCCGGTCGCCACGGCTTCAGCACCAATAGGACGCCTGCGAGTACCGCAACCAGCACCCCGACGGCTCCGAGCAGCCACACAGTCGAGCGCGGTCGCGGTACAGACGCCATCGCCGTGGCGGCTGGCCCAGGGTTGGCGCGCGGCGCAGTCGGCACCGTACGCCCCAGCAGCACAGCGATGCGCTCGCAGAAGCCAGCCGGCGTGGAACCGTCGGGCAATCGCATCCACTGCACGCGCAGAAACGATTCGGGCAGGTCGGGAACCGATTCTGACGTTCGATCCACGCACACCGGAATGATGAAGGCCTTGTTGCGGGCGATCATCTGACTGCGTTGATCGGCCAACCCCCATTCGAGCCGGAAGTAGCCTTCGGGCCGCTCGGTGGTGTGCTCGGAAATGATCGGGAGGAACAGCGCGCAGTCGCGGATCTGCTGGCGGATCTTCAGATCCCAGGCGTCGCCGCCGCGCAGTTCGCTCTGGTCGAACCAGACCTCGATGCCGGCCGCGCGCAGCGCCTCGCAAATGCGCTGCGCCGCCTGCGCATCCTGCGAAGCGTAGCTCAGGAATACCGCACCGGAGGCTTCAGTCAGCGACATCTTCCTCCCCGTCGGAGCGCGCCAGTTTATTTGGAGGGCAGACGGTCGATCTTCGCGGCACAGATGAAATCGTTCTCGGACAGGCCGCCGATGGCATGGGTCGAGTAGCGGATACGGCAGTAGTTGTAGCCGACCTCGAGATCCGGGTGGTGATCCTCGATGTTGGCGATGTGCGCGACCGCGTTGACGAAGCTCATCGTGCGATAGAAATCCCGGAACGAGAACTCGCGCCGCAACGCCTTGGAGTCCTCGATCAGGCGCCAATCCGGCAGCAGCTGCTTGTGCGCGGCCTGCGCCTGTGCCGCGGTGTAGGCCGCAACCCCACCCTCGCAAGGCTTGCAGTGGCGTTCAGAAAGTTCGCTCATGGCGGCTCTCCCGATTTTAGCTCTGGACCCGGCGCGCATAGGTGCGCGCCACGTACTGTTCCACCAGTTCCTGGAATTCCTCGGCGATGCGCTCGCCCTTGAGCGTGACCGTCTTGGCGCCATCCTCGTAGACCGGTGCCACCGGCCGCTCACCGGTACCGGGCAGGCTGATGCCGATATTGGCACGCTTGCTCTCGCCTGGGCCGTTGACGACGCAACCCATGACCGCCACAGTCATGTCCTCGACGCCGTCGTAGATGCTGCGCCAACCGGGCATGCGCTCGCGCAGGTGGCGCTGAATGCGGTCGGCCAGGGTCTGGAAATAGGTGCTGGTGGTACGGCCGCAGCCGGGACAGGCGGTCACCATCGGCGTGAACGAGCGCAAACCCATGGTCTGCAGCAGCTCCTGCGCGACGATTACCTCACGGGTACGATCACCATCCGGTTCCGGCGTCAGCGATACACGGATGGTGTCACCGATGCCCTGTTGCAGCAGGATTGCCATCGCGGCCGAGGACGCCACGATGCCCTTGGATCCCATGCCAGCCTCGGTCAACCCCAGGTGCAGCGGATAGTCGCAGCGCGAGGCGAGTTCGCTGTACACCGCCACCAGATCCTGTACCGCGCTGACCTTGGCCGACAGCACGATGTGATCGCGCGGCAACCCGAGTTCAACGGCGCGCGCGGCCGAGTCGAGCGCCGAACGCACCATCGCATCGCGCATGATCTCCTGCGCCGACTGCGGCTCGCTGCTGCGACTGTTCTCATCCATTAGACGCACCAGCAGATCCTGATCGAGGCTGCCCCAATTCACGCCGATGCGCACCGGCTTATCGTTACGACAGGCGATCTCGATCATCTCGGCAAACTGCGGGTCGCGCTTGCTGCCACGACCGACGTTGCCGGGATTGATACGGTACTTGGCCAGCGCGCGCGCGCAGGCCGGATGATCCTGCAGCAGCTTGTGGCCGTTGAAATGAAAGTCGCCAATCAGCGGCACGTTGCAGCCGACCAGCCGTAAGCGCTCGGTGATATACGGCACCGCGGCGGCGGCTTCGGCCGTGTTGACGGTAACCCGCACCAGCTCGGAACCGGCCTCGGCCAGCTGTCGCACCTGACGCGCGGTCGCATCGATATCGGCCGTGTCAGTGTTGGTCATCGACTGCACCACGATGGCTGCTTGTCCGCCGATCGTGACGCCGGCGACCTTGACCGACAGGCTGTTGTGGCGGTTGCTGGGCATAGCCCTATTCTAATGGCAAATCATAGTGATGCGCCGGGGCGCGCTGCTATGATCGCGCTTCTCGTTGATTACTGCGGAAATCAGCCGCACGCCGCAGTTAGAGCTGCGGCGTGCGCCAT
Source organism: Steroidobacteraceae bacterium (assembly GCA_036490715.1). Lineage (GTDB taxonomy): Bacteria > Pseudomonadota > Gammaproteobacteria > Steroidobacterales > Steroidobacteraceae > FEN-1191. The sequence goes on from DASXDL010000001.1 coordinate 46,122, forward strand.
GCTCGATTAGAGGCGGCTTCGGTGACACAGCGCGAAAAGCTTCAGGGCGTGGGAAGGATGCTGCGAGCTTTCGCGTCCAGCGGCAAGGGCCTGGCGGGGGCGTATCGCGAGGAGCAGGCGTTTCGCCAAGAACTGGCGTTCGCGTGTGTAGCGTTGCCATTGGGCTTGTGGCTGGGCCGCAGCGGGCTGGAGCGCGCGTTGCTGGCCGCGCCGGTGCTGCTGATCCTGATCGTCGAGCTGCTCAACAGCGCGATCGAGGCTACCGTGGATCGCATCGGCCTGGAGCGTCACGTGCTGGCAGGATTGGCCAAGGACATCGGCTCGGCGGCGGTTATGCTGTCGTTTATTCTGCTAGGCGTAGTCTGGGTACTGGTGCTGACTGGGCGCTGAAGTGGCCGTGCGGCGCCGGCGTACGGCAAGTCGCAGCGGGCCGCAGCAACAATTCAAAGGGGCTTGCACTCGATGACAGCATTGATTTGTGGATCGATGGCCTACGACACCGTCATGGTGTTCGAGGGCAAGTTCCGCGATCACATTCTGGCGGATCGGCTGCACGTCCTGAACGTGTCGTTTCTGGTGCCCTCAATGCGGCGTAACTTCGGCGGCTGCGCCGGCAATATCGCCTATAACCTCAAGCTGCTCGGCGGTGACGGGCTGATCATGGCCACCGTCGGCCACGATTTCGCGCCGTATGCCGCCTGGCTCGATCGCAACGCCCTGCCGCCGACACACGTGCGCACGATCGAGGACCAGTTCACTGCCCAGGCGTACATCACCACCGACGTGGAGAATAACCAGATCACCGCGTTTCACCCCGGGGCGATGAACTATTCGCACCTCAACCGGGTCTCTGACAGCAGTGGCATCCAGCTCGGCATCGTGTCGCCCGACGGGCGCCAGGGCATGCTGGAGCACGCCGAGCAGTTTGCCGCGGCCGCGATACCCTTCATGTTCGATCCCGGCCAGGGCCTGCCGATGTTCGGCGAACTGGAACTGCGTGAATTCATCGGACGTGCCGCGTGGGTGGCGGTCAACGACTATGAAGCGAGCTTGCTATCGGAGCGCACGCGCTGGTCGCTGGAAGAGATCGCCGGACGAGTACGGGCTCTAATCGTGACACGCGGCGCCGAGGGCTCATGGATATTTGCCGACGGCAAAAAATTGGAGATTCCCGCGACCAGCGCCGCACGCATCGCCGATCCGACCGGCTGCGGCGATGCCTATCGTGCCGGACTGCTGTACGGGCTGGCACGCGATATCGATTGGGAAACCACCGGACGCATCGCGGCCCTGCTGGCGGCGATCAAGATCGAACAGCACGGCACGCAGCAGCATCGCTGTGGTCGCCAGGAGATTCACGACCGTTTTCGGTCGGCATTCGGATACGCACTATGACGCGCTGGCTTGGGGTTGCGATCGTCGTCGCGTTGCTGCCAGGCACGGCTGTCTGGGCGGCCGGACCTGGCACACATGCTGCCGTTCCGCTCGGCACGCCGGCGAGCGCCGCACCCGCGGCTGCCACCGGCCCGGGTGAAGGCGAGGCGCCGCCGCCGGCGGTCGGAGCGCCACCCAAGACCCCGGCCGCGGCCACAGTGCCTGCCGGCGCCGAGGCCTCGGCTGCCGACTGGGCGGCGACGCTCGAACGCATTGCCGGCAGCGTGGTCGCGATTCAGCTTGATCTGGCGCGCTCATTCGATACCGAACACAACACCTCGGCGCAGGCCACCGGGTTCGTAGTCGACGCGGAGCGCGGACTGATCCTGACCAACCGCCATGTCGTGACGCCCGGGCCGGTCACCGCCGAGGCGACGTTTCTTAATCGCGAGGAAGTGCAGCTCTATCCGGTGTATCGCGATCCGGTGCACGACTTTGGTTTCTATCGCTACGATCCGAGCAAATTGAAGTTCATCAGCCCGAAGGCGTTGCCGCTGGCGCCGCAGGCGGCGCAAGTCGGACGCGAGATCCGCGTCGTCGGTAACAACGCCGGCGAACAGCTCTCGATACTGGCTGGTACGCTGGCGCGCCTCGACCGCGAAGCCCCCGACTACGGCCTGGGGCGCTACAACGACTTCAACACCTTCTACCTGCAGGCGGCCTCGGGTACCTCTGGTGGTTCGTCCGGTTCGCCGGTCATCGACATTCACGGTCGGGTGGTGGCGCTCAATGCCGGCGGCGCCAATGGCGCGGCCTCCAGTTTCTATCTGCCGCTGGAGCGGGTGCGGCGCGCCTTGCAGCTGATCCAGCAGGGCAAGCCCGTGACGCGCGGTACCCTGCAGACCGAATTTCGCTATCGGCCTTACGACGAGCTGCGACGCCTCGCTCTGCAGGGCGGCACCGAGGCGGAAGCCCGTAAGGCGCAGCCCGACGGCACTGGCATGCTGGTGGTGTGGGACGTGCAGCCGGGCTCGCCGAGCGACGGGGTGCTCGAGCCGGGCGACATCCTGGTGCGCGTCAACGGCCAGCTGGTGACACGCTTCGAACCGCTGGAGGCGGTGCTCGACGACAACGTCGGCGGAACGGTGGAGCTGCAGCTACAGCGCGGCGGCGCGCTTTACACGGCCAAGCTCAAGGTCGACGACCTCGACGCGATCACGCCGGCGGCATACCTCGAGATCGGTGACGGCGTGGTACATACGCTGTCCTACCAGGAGGCGCGCGCCTTTCACCGTCCGATCCGTGGTGTCTTCGTGGCGGCCTCCGGCTACATCTTCGACGCAGCCGGCATCCCGCGCGGCGCGCTGATCACCGAGTTGAACTCCAAGCCGATCGACAATCTGGCGGATTTCACCGCCGCGGTGCGCGAGCTGCCCGATGGCGCGCGCGTGACCGTGCGCTATCTGACCATCGATGATCCCAACAACAGCGAGCTGCGCTCGATACGCATCGACCGGCGCTGGTTTCCGGCGCGTGTGTGCCAGCGTGACGACCGGCTGGGCTACTGGCCCTGTACCGAGCTGCCAGCGGTAACGGCAGTGGCGCTGCCGGCACCGGCGTCGGCACAGTTGCCGCGCGTCGATGACAAGTACGCCGCCGAGATCGAACCATCACTGGCATTCATCACGTTTGACATGCCGTACGCGGTCTCTGGTGTCACCGAGCGCAACTATCACGGCGCCGGATTGGTCATCGACGCCGAGCGTGGACTGCTGATCACCGACCGCAACACCGTGCCGGTGTCGGTGGGCGATGTGCGGCTGACTTTTGCCGGCACCATCGAGATCCCTGGCCAGATCGTGTACGTGCATCCGTTGCACAATCTGGCGGTGGTGCACTACGACCCGAAGCTTCTGGGAACTACGCCGGTCAGGGCGGCCAAGCTGGACACCGCACCGCTAAAGCCCGGTGAGCTGGTCAATGTGGTTGGCCTGGACGGCAACGGCGAGCTCAAGTCGCGTATCACCAGCATCGCCGACGTCGACCCGTTGCTGCTGCCGCTGTCGCGCTCGGTGCAGTTCCGCGAAAGTAATCTCGAGGTGGCATCGCTGGTGAACGGCCCGGACGACTTTGTTGGCGTGCTGGCTGACGATCAGGGACGGGTGCGCGCACTGTGGGCCAGCTTCGCCTCCGACAATGGGCGCGAGCTGGTGCAGGAGAATCGCGGCATGTCGAGCGACCTGGTGGCCGAGACGCTCGACATCGTGCGTCAGGACCGGCCGCTACATTCGCTCGAGGCGGAGTTTGCGCCGCAGTCATTGGCGGCGGCGCGCCGCCTGGGTTTGAGCGATGCCTGGGTATCGCGCATCGAGAAAGCCAACCCGGCGGCGCGCGAAGTACTCAGTGTTGCGCGTCTGGTGGCTGGAAGTGATGCGGCGCGCATGCTGCAGCCCGGCGACATCCTGCTCGCGATCGACGACAAGCCGATCACGCAGTTTCGCGATGTCGAGCTGGCGGTGGCGAGCAAGGAGCAGGTTCGGGCGACCGTGTGGCGCGCCGACGGCGAAAAGAACCTTATGGTAAGGACCGCATCGCTCTCGGGTCACGACGTCGATCGGCTGGTGCAGTGGGCCGGTGCGACCTTGCAGGCGCCGCATCGGGCCATCAGTGCGCAGCGCGGCATTCCGCCGGACGGTGTTTATGTCGCATATTTCCAGTTTGGATCGCCGGCGGCGCGCTACGGCCTAGTGCCTGGGCGCCGCATCGTCGAGGTAGACGGCCATCTGACGCACGATCTAGATGAATTTCTGCGTGAGGTCAGCGGCCGGGCGGATCGCTCGTCGCTTCGAATCAAGACCTTGGGCTGGAACGGTGCGCCGGAAGTGATTACGTTGAAATTGGATCGACATTACTGGCCGGCCTACGAACTGCTGCGCACGAACAGCGGCTGGGAGCGACATTCGCTCGAATAGCGTCATGTGCCGCCGGTACAATCGCGGCCATGGTCAGAGTGTTGCGCGCATCACCGGCAGAACTTGCCGCCGCCGTGCAGGCGTTGCGGGACGGCGAACTGGTGGCCTTTCCCACCGAAACCGTCTACGGCCTGGGGGCCCATGCGGGCTACCCGCCGGCGCTGCGGCGCGTGTTCGAGCTCAAGGGCCGTCCGACCACGCATCCGCTGATCGTGCACATTGACAGTCCACGGTATCTGACGCGCTGGGCGCGCGAGGTGCCGGAGCCGGCGCAAAAACTGGCGCAGCGCTTCTGGCCGGGGCCACTGACGCTGGTGCTGCCGCGAGCCGAGAACGTGCATCGCCTGGTCACCGGCGGCCAGGACACCGTGGCGGTGCGTGTGCCGGCTCACCCGATGGCACAGCAGCTGCTGACCGCCTTCGGCGGCGGTATCGCTGCGCCCTCGGCCAATCGCTACGGCCATGTCAGCCCGACGCGCGCTGAGCACGTGCGCGAGGAGTTCGGCAACGAAGTGCGGGTGTTGCTCGACGGCGGCGACTGCAAGCTCGGCCTGGAATCCACGATCGTCGCTTGCCTGGATGGCAAGGTGCAGTTGTTGCGGCCGGGCGGAATCACGCTGTCACAACTCGAGCAGGTCGTCGGTGAGGTGCAGACCGAGACTGCGATCGCCGCGCCGCGCGTGCCCGGCAGTACCGATGCGCACTATGCGCCCGCTACGCCGTTATCGGTGGTGCCGAGCGGCGAGCTCGAGCACACGGTTGCGGCGCTGACCGAGGGCGGCACGCGCATCGGCGTGCTGGCGCAGCATCCACCGGCGCGCACCTACGCGCTGACCACGTGGATCAACGGCGGCCAGCGGCCCGACAGCTATGCGCACGATCTGTACGCCAATCTGCGCAAGCTCGATAAGGCCGGCTGCGCCCGCATCCTGGTGCAGCAGGTGCCGGCGGACGAGCGTTGGGATGCCGCTTACGACCGGCTGCATCGCGCCGCCGCTGGCCACGCCAACGATGCCAACGACGGCAACGGCACGCTGGCGGTAGGCGCTCCGGGCTGATGCCGCGCTTCATCGATCCGTTTCGTCCGGATCAGATCCGGCGGCTGGTGCGCGAATTTGGCTCGCCATTGCTGATCGTCGACTGCGCTCGCGTGCGGGTCCAGTACCGCAAGCTGCGGCGTGCGCTGCCGGGCGTAGATCTGCACTACGCACTCAAGCCGCTGCCGCACGCAGCAGTCGTCGCGACCGTAATCGAGCAGGGCGGCTGGCTCGATCTGGCCACCACTGGCGAGCTGCAACTGGCACAGTCACTCGCTGTGCCGGCAGCGCGCTGTATTCACACCCATCCGATCAAGCGCGCGTGCGACATCCGTAATGCGCTCGAGTTCGGTGTGCGGGTCTTTGTCGCCGACAACGCCGACGAGGTGCGCAAGTTCAAGCCCTATGGTGAGCGCGCCGCATTGCTGCTGCGTGTCTCGTTCCGGGCGCCCGGGGCGGTGTGCGATTTGTCGCGCAAGTTCGGTTGTGATCCGGAGGATGTGCTGGCGCTGGCGCGGCTTGCGGCTTCGCTCGGAGTCGACGTGCGGGGATTTTCATTTCACGTTGGCTCGCAGGCCCCCGATGCCCTCAAACACGTCGAGGCGATCGAAGCCTGCACCCGGCTATTGGCCGCCGCGCGGCGCGCGCGGCTCGGTACGCTCGACACGCTGGATATCGGCGGCGGTTTCCCAATCGATTACATGAAACCCGCGGTCGACATCGGGCGTTTCTGCGCGCCGATTCGCGCCGCACTGGCGCGCCTGCCGAAGCGGGTACGAGTGATCGCCGAGCCGGGCCGCTACATCGCCGGGCCGGCCGCGATCGGCGTCGCCACCGTCATGGGACGCGCCCGACGCGAGGGGCACTGGTGGTACTACCTCGACGATGGCCTGTACGGCTCCTATAGCGGGCAGCTGTACGATCACGCCCGTTATCCGGTGGAGGCACTGCGCCAGGGCGAGCCGCTGCTGCCGTCGGTGTTGGCCGGACCGACCTGTGACAGCATCGATGTCATTGCCGAGAACCTGATGTTGCCGCAGCTCAAGGCCGGCGACCTGGTGGTTGGGCGCGCGATGGGCGCCTACACCTGGGCCAGTGCCTCGGAGTTCAATTTCTACCCCAAGGCCACCGTCGTGGCCGTGAATCGTCGCGCTGGCGACGCGGGCGGGGTGCAGTAACCCCGCCCGCGGGCAGTGCCAATCAGCGCGCGGGTACGGAGCCGCTCGGCGTCAGCTTGTCGACAACCTGAGGCAGCACCTGCGACAGCTTCTGTGCCAGGTCCTGCGGATTGAGGCCGGCCTTGGCGGCCAGCTCGCGCAGCACCTCCGGATTGAAGGCCTGATGCACCTGTGCAGCCGAAATCGGCTGATTCGGGCCATTGCCAACCCAGGACTGAACGGTGGCACCGAGTCCCTGTTGCTGCATCTGACTGACGATGCCAGAGACGCCGCCATGTTTCTGTATGAACTGATCGGCAACAGTCGCCATCTCGGCGCCGACGGCACCGCCAATCAGTCCGTCCAGCAGGCCCACGATCAGGAACCCTTGAGGCAGGTGCTCATGAACTGCTTGCGAGCATCGCCGGTCAGAGCCTTGGTCTTGGCGTCGGCGTTGCAGGTCTTCATCTTCTGCTGCTGGCTGTTGAGCGATGTGGTGTCGGCCGGCGGCGCTGCGCTCAGGCAGGTCTTCATGAAGGTCTTGCGGTCATCGCCGCTGAGATTTTTGGATTTCGCATCGGCGTTGCACGAAGTCATCTTGTCGTTCTGCGCATTGTCGGCGCTGACGTTGACGGCGAAGGCGGCGAGAATGCCGACAGCGGCGCACAGCACTATGGATCGATGGCGAATCATGATGGCGAGCTCCCCTGACTGTTGTTGATTGTTGCTAATGCCACGCGGCCCGCGCGGGCCGAGGCAGGAATGTTAGACCAACAAGCCCCAAAAAGCGCCACAATGGCAGCGTATAGGTCCGAATCAGCCGGATGGAAGCCTTCCTGGTATCCCTGACCACGATTGCCACCGCCGAGATTGGCGATCGCACGCAACTGTTGTCGCTGGTGCTGGCGGCGCGCTTTCGTCGCCCGTGGCCGATCCTCGCCGGCGTGCTGTGCGCAACCCTGGCCAATCACGCGGTGGCCGGTCTGATCGGGGCCTGGTTTGGCCGACAGCTGCGCCCGCAGCTACTTGATCTGGCCGTCGGCGTGAGCATGATCGCGATGGCACTGTGGACATTGAAGCCCGACAAGCTGGACCAACAGTCGTCGGCCGCCAGCAACGCCGGCGCCTTTGCCGCGACGCTGGTGGCGTTCTTCGTGGCCGAGATCGGCGACAAGACCCAGATCGCGACCTTGGCGCTGGCAGCCGCCTATCCCCACCTACTGGCTGTGATCGGCGGCACGACCTGCGGCATGCTGCTGGCCAACGCGCCGGTGATATTTCTGGGCAACGTGTTCGCCGGGCGCTTGTCGCTCAGGACGATTCACTACACCGCGTCGGCGCTGTTTGCCATCCTCGGCGTGGTGTTCATCGTGCGTGCGCTCCAGCACGGCGCCTGATCCACGCTAGTGATCATGGCGGTGGTGCAGATCCGGATAGTGGCGATGGCGATGCCGTAGTGGCGCATGCACGTGCGCATGGGTGTGCGGTTCGGCGCCATCCCACGGAAAGTCGTGCTCGTGCCGATGGTGTTCGTCGTGCACGTGCGGGTGCGCGTGATTCATGCCCGGATGAAAATGCTCATGCTCATGATGCTCGGTCAGATGCAGCCACACTCCCAGCCCCATCAGCACTGCCGATATCCATAGTGTCACCGGAACCGGGTCGTGCAGCAGCAACACCGACAGCAGGGCTCCCAGGAACGGCGCGGTCGAGAAATAGGCACTGGTGCGCGCGCTGCCAAGGCTGCGCAGCGCGACAATGAATAGCACCAGGCTGACGCCGTAGCCGAGCAGTCCGACGCCCATGGCCGCGAGCAGCAGCGGCGCGCCCGGCAGGCGCGCCCCGAGCAGCAGCGCCAAGGTGCAGTTGGTGAGCCCGGCGGCCAGCCCCTTGGTCGCCGCGATGACCAGTGCATCGGCCGCCGACACCCTGCGCGTCAGGTTATTGTCTAGCCCCCAGCACAGACAGGCAGCGGCAATCGCGAGCGCGCCGCGCAGGCTGCCGGCGGCGCCCGCAGCACTGGGCCATGCCAATACCACGCCCCCGGCCACGATCAGTGCCATGCCGGTGATGATCCGGCGGTCGGTGTGTTCGCGAAATGCGAGCCATGCCAGCAGGGCGGTGAATACCGCCTCCAGATTCAGCAGCAGGGAGGTGTCGGCGGCGGTGGTGTGCAGCAAACCGTCCAGCAGCAGGACGGGCGCCAGGATGCCGCCGAACACGATGGCAGCGAGCAACCAGCGCCATTCGGCCGCCGGCAATGGGGCCCGGGACGCGAAGCGATCACGCCAGGCGCGCGCCAGCCACAAACCGACACCGCTGCCCAAATACAAAAGGCCTGCGAGCAGCAATGGCGACAGCTCGCCCAGCAGCAACTTGGCCAGCGGTGTGCTGACGGCGAACAGCAGCGCCGCTATCAGAGCGGCGGCGATGGCATTAGTGGCATTCACAGCAGCGACCCCCGGCCATTCAGCCGTTCAGTTCGCGCATCAGGTCCGCCAGCGAGCGGATCGGGGCGCTGCACTGCACTCCGCGGCACAGGTACGCCAGCGGCGCATCGCTCGCCGGTTTGGACGCCAGTGCCTCGGGCAGGCCGGCGACATCGGCGCCGATCGCCAGCACCCAGCGCCGCGGGGTGAAACCGCTCTGAAGCTGGGCCAGCCACGGGGCGAGGGATGCCGGCGGCCCGCGCACGATCACGATCTGTGGCGGCTGCAGGTAGTCCTCGAGTGCCAGCAGCATCGATGCGTGTGCTTCGGGATAGCGCACGAGCGCATCCCAGGCGGCGCGCAGCGTGCGCTCGGCGGCCACCAGGTAGCGTGATTCGCCAAGCAGGTACCCGAGCCGTAACAAGGCGCGCGCGGCAATGGCGTTGCCGGCCGGGGTGGCATCGTCGCTGAAAGACTTCGGCCTGCTGATCAGCGCTTCGTGATCATCGGCGGTGAAGAAGAAGCCACCCGCCTCGCGATCCTCGAAGTGACGCAACATGATCTCGGCCAGCTCGACTGCCCAGTTAAGTTCATCGAGCCGGAAGCGCACGCTGGCGAGTTCCAGAATCGCTTCGAGCAGGTAGGCATAGTCGTCCAGATACGCCGGCAGGCGAGCGGACGCGCGCGCGCTGGTCGCCAGCAGCCGACCCTGTTGCCAGTGCACACGTCGCAGATAGCCCAATGCCGCGGCCGCTACCTGCGCATAGTCGGGCCGACCGAGGCAACGCGCCGCGATCGCCAGGCCACCGATTGCCAGCGCATTCCAGCTGGCAAGAACCTTGTCGTCTGTGCCGGGCCGCACCCGTGCGGCGCGCAGCTGCAACAGCTGCGATCGCGCGCGCTCCAGGCGGATACGTACCTCATCGACGCCGAGCTGGTGCTGCTGGGCGATCTCATCCAGCCCGGCGCGCACGCATAGGTGCCAGTGGCCTTCGAAATTGGGCGCGCCGTCCAGGCCGAAGCGCGGCGCGAAAAGCTGCCATTCATCGGCCGGCAACGCCTGTTGCACAGCCTCGCGCTGCCACACGTAGAAGCGGCCCTCATGGCCCTCGGAATCAGCATCGAGACTGGAGTACAGCGCGCCGTCGCCGCTGCCAAGCTCGCGCAGCAGCCACTCGACCGTGCGCTCGACCGCCGCCACAAACAGCGATTCGCCGGTGGCCGCGGCCGCCTCGGCGTACAGCCCCAGCAGCAGCGCGTTGTCGTACAGCATTTTCTCGAAATGCGGGATCTCCCAGCGCGCGTCGACCGAATAGCGATAAAAGCCGCCGCCGAGTTGGTCGAACAGGCCGCCCTCGGCCATGCGTGTCAGACTCAGCGTGGTCATGTACAGCGCCTGCAGATCCGGCGCCGTGTCACTGGCGCTTGCGTGCCAGCTGCGCAGCAGTCGCGCAAGACCCGGCACGTGCGGGAACTTGGGTGCGCCGCCGAAACCGCCGTAGTCGCGATCGAAACTCTGCTCCAGGCGCGCGCGGCAGGCACGGATTGGCGCGTCGGTCAGTGTCGCGCTGCTGGCCGGCGCCGGATTGAGGTCCTGCAGGGCCGCCACCACCTGCGCGGCCGGCTGGCGCAGCTCCTGCAGATGGTCGCGGTAATAGTCCGCCACCTGTTCCAGCAGATCGCGAAATGCCGGCAAGCCAAAGCGCGCTTGCGGCGGAAAATAGGTGCCGCCGAAGAACGGCCGCTGATCCTCGTGCATCAGGAACATCGTCAGCGGCCAGCCGCCACCGCGCCCGGTCAGCATCTGGTGCGCCAGCTGATACAGCCGGTCCAGATCCGGGCGTTCCTCGCGATCGACCTTGATATTGACGTAGCGCGCGTTCATCGCCGCGGCCGTGGCCGCATCTTCGAACGATTCGTGCGCCATCACGTGACACCAGTGACAGGCGGCATAGCCGATCGACAGCAGAATCGGTTTGTGCTCGGCGCGGGCGCGCTCGAGCGCTTCACTGCCCCACGGATACCAGTCGACCGGGTTACCCGCGTGTTGACGCAGGTACGGGCTGGTCTGATCTGCGAGCCGGTTTTGGGCGGGCACCCCGGTGTGATCCATGGGGCAGGTGCCGATTTCCAGTAAAATGGTCCTTCACTATAGCGGAATGCCCCCCCACGAATGGCAGTCGTCGCCGAAAGCCCGGATGCCGCCAGCGCTGCGCTGGCACTGCCGACACTGCGTCTCAAGCGCGGCGAGGACCGGCGCTTGCGCGCCGGACATCTGTGGGTGTTCTCCAATGAGGTCGACAACGAAGCGACGCCGCTGACCGGGATCGCAGTCGGCTCACTGGTGCGGGTGATGTCGGACCGCGACCTGTTCCTCGGCTACGCCTATGTCAATCCGCACGCGCTGATTTGCGCCCGGATCCTCAGCCGAAGTCCGGTGCACGCACCGGATCGGTCGTGGCTGGAGCATCGGCTCAAGGCGGCGCTGGCACTGCGCGAGCGGCTGTTCGCCGAGCCCTATTACCGGGCCGTGTTCGGCGAGTCAGACGGTCTGCCGGGGCTGGTGCTCGACCGCTACGGCGACGTGCTGGTGGGACAGATTGCCACCGCCGGCATGGAATCGTGGCGCGGCGAGATCGAAGCGGCGATCGCAGCGGTGTTCGAGCCGCAGGTACTGGTATGGAAGAACGACACTGCGGCACGCGAGCTTGAGCAGCTGCCGCGGCAACTGCTGACTCCGATCGGGCGGGCGCCCGAGGAGCTGCAGGTGCTCGAGGGTGGGCTGCGCTTCAGGGTGCCATTGGCGACGGCCCAGAAGACCGGCTGGTTCTACGACCAGAGCGCTAACCGTGAACAATGGCGGCGGCTGATTCGGCCGGGTGCGCGCGTTCTGGACGTGTGTAGCTACGCTGGCGCTTGGGCGATCACGGCCCTGAGCCGTGGTGCGCGCGAGGCCCTGTGCGTGGACTCGTCCGAGCCGGCGCTGAACGCGGCGGCCCGAAACGCGGCGGCCAGCGGGGTCACGCTGCAGACGCGCCGGGGCGATGCGTTTGAGGTGCTGGATGAGCTGTTGCGAGCCGGCGAGCGCTTCGATGCGGTGGTGCTCGACCCACCGGCCTTCATCAAGCGCAAGAAGGACATCGCGCGCGGACAGGCCGCGTACCGCAAGCTCAACCAGATGGCAATGCGGCTGCTGGAGCGCGATGCGTTACTGGTGAGCTGTTCGTGCTCTTATCATCTGGGTGCCGAGGAGCTGACCGCGCTGATCCAGTCGGCCTCCCGCCAAGCGGCGCGCTTCGTGCAGATCATCTACACCGGCGGTCAGGCCAGCGATCATCCGGTGCACCCGGCGATCGCCGAGACCCGCTATCTGAAGGCGTTCTTCTGCCGGGTGACGCGCGAGTGAGCGGCCGCAGCGCAGCAGCGGCGCGTGCAACCCGGTAGAATTCCAGCATGCTTCGTTATCCCAATATCAATCCGATCGCCATCAGCATTGGGCCGCTGCACATCCACTGGTATGGCGTCATGTACCTGCTGGGCTTCGCCGCGGCCTGGTGGCTGGCGCGCCAGCGCGCGGCGCGTCCGGGCTCGACCTGGACCGCGGTCGACGTGGACGATTTCCTGTTCTACGGCATGCTCGGCGTCATCATCGGCGGCCGGATCGGCTACGTGCTGTTCTACGGCATGCCGTTGTGGCGCGGCGACTGGCTGTACCCGCTGAAAATATGGCAAGGGGGCATGTCGTTCCACGGCGGCATGCTCGGCGTGCTCGCTGCTGCCTGGGTCTTCGCCCGCCAGCGCGGCCGGCACGTGTTCGACGTCTACGATTTCGCCGCGCCGTTGCCGGGCATCGGGCTGTTCTTCGGGCGCCTTGGGAATTTCATCAACGGCGAGCTGTGGGGCCGACCCACGGACGTGCCCTGGGCGATGCTGGTGCCCGATCCGAACGGCGGCCCGCCGGTAGCACGCCATCCGTCGCAGCTATATGAAGCGCTGCTGGAAGGGGTGGTGCTGTTTTCGATCATGTGGTGGTTTACGCGCCGCCCGCGTCCGCGCTACGCGCCGTCGGCCCTGTTCCTGATCTGCTATTCGATCGCGCGCATCCTGATCGAGTTCGTGCGCGAGCCCGACGTCGGCATTGGCTACCTGGCCTTCGGATGGGTGACCATGGGTCAGGTGCTGTCGCTGCCGATGCTGATTGTTGGCGTCGGTCTGTGGGTGTGGGCCTATGGTCAGCGCAGCCCGTCCGGGAATTACGTCGCGAACTCATGAAACCATACCTCGACCTGATGCGATCAGTGCGCGAGCGCGGGGTACGCAAGCAAGATCGTACCGGCACCGGCACGCTGTCGCTGTTCGCGCAACAGATGCGATTCGATCTGAGTGCCGGCTTTCCACTGCTGACCACCAAGAAGATCCATCTACCCTCGGTGATCTACGAGCTGCTGTGGTTTCTGCGGGGCGACACCAACGTGCACTATCTGCACGAGAACGGCGTGACCATCTGGGACGAGTGGGCGGACGAGCGCGGCGAACTGGGGCCGGTGTATGGCAAGCAGTGGCGCAGCTGGGGAGCGGCCGACGGCCGTCAGATCGACCAGATCAGCGCCACCGTGCGGCAGTTGCGCGACAACCCCGACTCGCGTCGACTGATCGTAAATTCCTGGAACGTCGGCGAGCTGGAGCAGATGGCGCTGGCGCCGTGCCACGTGCTGTTCCAGTTCTACGTGGCCGAGGGCCGCCTGTCTTGTCAGCTGTACCAGCGCAGCGCCGACATCTTCCTCGGCGTGCCGTTCAACATCGCCTCCTATGCGCTGCTGACCTGCATGTTCGCGCAACAATGTCAGCTGGCGCCCGGCGAATTCGTCTGGACCGGCGGCGACTGTCATCTGTATTTGAATCACCTGGAGCAGGCGGATCTGCAGCTGGCGCGCACGCCATTGTCGCCGCCACGGCTGCGGCTGCTACGACGGCCGGCGACGATCTTCGATTACCGCTACGACGACTTCGAATTCGTCAATTACCAGTATCACCCGGCGATCCGCGCCCGTGTCGCCGTATGAGGCAGCGCACGACGCGATCTGGCCGCTCGCGGCGGTCGAAGCCAAGCATTGCATCGCCGCAACGGCCGTCGCCGCCGGATCGCGGCATGCTGCGGGTGCGGCGCTCGCGCGTGCATGGGCGCGGTGTGTTCGCGCTGCGCCGCATTCGCAAGGGCACGCGCGTCGTCGAGTACCGCGGCGATCGGATCTCGCACCGGCAGGCCGACCGGCGCTATGAGCATAAAGACATCAACGACAATCACACGTTTCTATTCATCGTTGATCGCCACGTCGTGATCGACGCCGGCTGCAATGGCAACGATGCGCGCTTTATCAATCACTCGTGCGCTCCCAACTGCGAAGCGGTGATCGAAGATCGGCGGATATTCATTCAGGCGCTGCGCACTATTCGCCCGGGCGAAGAACTCGCCTACGACTACCAGATCGCTCGCGATCGGACCGATCCGCCAAACGTGGACGACATCTTCGCCTGCCACTGCGGTGCGTCGGACTGTCGCGGCTCGATGCTGTGGCCGGCGCGCCGCGGCGCGCCCAGCCGTCGGATCGCGTCCGCCGCCGGCGTCGGCGGAAGCGCGCCGTGAAGGCAGCGCGTCTGTCGCCCGCCGCGGTGATCGGCGCGATGGGCGTGGTGTACGGTGACATCGGCACCAGCCCGCTGTACGCGCTCGAGGCATCGCTGACTGCCGCCGGCGCCCCGACTGACCGCGTGGCGGTTCTCGGCGTGCTGTCACTGATCTTTTGGAGCCTGTTGATCGTGGTCACGCTCAAGTACGTAGTGCTGATCATGCGGGCCGACAATGAAGGCGAGGGCGGCATCCTGTCACTGTTCGCGCTGGTGCAGCGCACCTTGGGTGCCGGTAACCGCCTGCAACGCGTGATCGTGGTGCTGGCCGCCCTCGGCGCCGCACTGTTCTACTGTGACGCGCTCATCACGCCGGCCATCTCGGTGCTGAGCGCGGTCGAGGGCCTGCAGAATTTGAGTCCCGACACCGGCAACGCCGTCGTGCCGGTGACGCTGATCATCATGGTCGGGCTGTTCGCGATCCAGAGTCGCGGCACCGAGCGGGTCGGACGGCTGTTCGGACCGATCATGCTGGTGTGGTTTCTGGTGCTGGCGGTGTCGGGGCTGTCGGCGCTGGCGCGCAACCCGGCAGTGCTGGTGGCGCTGAGCCCGTCCTACGGTGCAATGCTGCTCGGACAGCGACCGGGACTGTCACTGGCGATTCTCGGTGGCGTATTCCTGGCGATGACCGGCGGCGAAGCGCTGTACGCCGACATGGGCCATTTCGGCAAGAAGCCGGTGCGCGTCGCCTGGTTCGCGCTGGTATGGCCGGCGCTGGTGATCAACTACTTCGGCCAAGGGGCCCTGATCCTGCGTGACCCGGCGGCCGCACACCTGCCGCTGTATCAGCTGGTGCCGCAATCGGCGCTGCCGCTGATGGTGCTGCTGGCCACTGCCGCCACCATCATCGCCTCGCAGGCCACGATCACGGGCACTTTTTCTGTCACGCGTCAGTGCATTCAGCTCGATCTGCTGCCACGGCTTCGCATCACCCAAACCTCTGCGCACGAGCACTGCCAGATCTACATACCGGTCGTTAACTGGTTCGTACTGGTTGCAGTGTGCACGTTCGTGGTGAGTTTTCGCTCATCGGCGGCCCTGGGCGCCGCCTATGGCGCGGCAGTGGCCGGCACCATGTTCATCACCACCGTGCTTGGCACCCAGCTGGCGATTGCGCAATGGCGCTGGCACCGCTGGCAGGTCGCGGCGGTGTTCGGACCGTTGATGTGTGTAGACCTGGTGTATCTGTTCGGCAATTTGACCAAGTTTGCCGAAGGCGCATGGGTGCCGCTGACGCTGGCGCTGCTGATGTTCACGCTGTTCATGATCTGGCGGCACGGCCGCCGGCTGTTGCGCAGCGCGCTGCGCGCGGTGGCGGTGCCGCTGTCGCAGCTGCCGAAGCTCATCGAGGGGATTGCGCGCGTGCCCGGCACCGCAGTGTTTCTCGCCAGCGATCCGATGTACGTACCCACGGCGCTGCTGCGTAACCTGGAGCACAACCACGTGGTGCACGAGCGGATCGTGTTCCTGAACATGGATATCGCCCGCGCCCCCCGTCAGGACCCAGCCGACCGCGTACGCATCGAACTGTTGATGCCGGAGGTCTACCTGGTCACCGCGCGCTTCGGATTCATGGAGACTCCGGACGTCAGTCTGGCGCTCAAACAATGCCGCGCGCGCGGTCTGAAACTCTTCGCCCAGGACTGCTCGTTCTTTCTCGGTTGGCACCTGGTGATCCCACGGCCCCGTGGAGGCTACGAGGGCCTGCGACGGCGCCTATTCGCCTGGATGCAGCGCCGCAGCGCTCAGGCCGCGGAATTCTTCCGCATGCCGGAGCGCCGCGTGATCGTACTGGCAACCCAGGTCGAACTCTGACCACCCCCCCGGCAACGCGCGTCGCGCTGGTGGTGGCGATGGCCGATAACGGCGTCATCGGCCGCGACGGCAAGCTGCCCTGGCATCTGCCGGACGATCTGAAGTACTTCAAGGTGGTGACGTTCGGCAAGCCGATACTGATGGGTCGCCGAACGTTCGATTCGATCGGTAAGCCGTTACCCGGCCGGCGCAATCTGGTGTTGACGCGCGCGAGCGCGGCGCCGCGCAGCGATGTCGAGTATGTGCAGACCATCGAGCAGGCGCGCGCTCTCGCGGCCGATGCCAGCGAGTTGTGTGTGATTGGAGGCGCACAGGTGTTTGCGTTGTCGTTGCCGCTGGCCACGCGCATCTACTTGACGCGCGTCCATGGGCAAGTGCCGGGCGACACCCACTTTCCGTTGCAGGATTTCTCAGGCTGGCGGGCGAGCGACCCGGTGGAGCATCCGGCCGACGCTCGTCACGAATACGCGATGAGTTTTATTACGCTCGAGCGGCCGTAGGTTCGGCCGAGGCTTTCAGTAGGCGGTGAGCATCATCCCGGTCTGCGGAGTGATCGCGGCGCCAGCCGGCCCAGCGAACTCAATCGGAACCGACTCGGCCTTCAGCCCGGCATTGCGGATCACCGCGAAGTGCAGGTGCGGCCCGGTGGTAAGACCCGTGTTGCCCGAGTCAGCAATGTACTCCCCGCGCCGAACACTCTGACCGGGCTGCACGCGTATTGATTCCCAATGCAGGTGGGCATAGACCGCAATGGTGCCGTCATCGTGCAGGATCTGCACGACGTTGGCCTGGTCGTACATGGCCGGATCGGGCGCACCGCGAAAGTTGTCGTGACGCACGTTGATGACGATGCCATCCCGGGCCGCGTACACCGGCGTGCCGTCGGGCAAGCCAATGTCGACCGCGTACTCGGAGTCGGCGGTGACGTGCGTGAACCGCGAAGGGTAAGCCTGATTGATCCGGTACGCGCCGCCGAGCGCGAACGGAGCACGGTAGGGGCCCGGCGGCCGATGCACGGCCCCCGGTCGTCCCAGCACCGCACGCCAGCTATAGCTGAAGCCGTCGGGGCTCGTGCCGAGAAACGGAGCCGACAGCAATGCCTTGCGCGAGTGCGGCTGCAACACCGCGCGGTAGCCATCGCTGTTATGCGCGGGCAGCGTCACAGTGCCGGCGACGATGCCGCGCAGCGCGAACTCGGCTTCGCAAGCGCACTCGTTGATGGCCACCACATTGACCCGGACGCCATCAACGTTCTGCTCGACCGTCAGGCGCGGTGCCTTGGCCTCAAGATCCACGCTGATGGTCTGCGCCTGCGTACCGGGCGGCGGCTGGCGATCGGTGTAGACCCAGGCGCCGCTGGGGTCGCGATATTTGTATAGCGCCTGCGCCGTGGCGGCGCTGCCGGCTGCCGTTAGCAGTACTACAATCGCGGCAGCCAGGGCAGCATTCACGTCCCGCAGGCCTGATCCATCGTTTGCTTGCTGCTCACGCGCATCGCATCCAGCTCGGCGTCGCTGTAGTAGACGCGGTTGCCGGCGTCATCGAGCCGGTAAAGCCGGCGCAGATCCTTCAACGACAGGTAGCGGCTGCGTGCGGCCTTGCAGCGTTCGGCAGTTTGCTTGTCCTGCGCAGCCTGCTTGCGCTGCTGGTCGGCTTCGTCGCGGCTGCGCTGGGCGTAGTCGGCATCCTCGAGCGCCCGCTGCTTCTCGAGGCGCGCCGCTTCGTCCTTATCTGGCTGAACGACATCAACTGACTGGCGCTGCGACGCCGCCGAGGTCGGATGATCCGAGTAGATCACGTGACCCTGAGCGTCGGTGGACTTGTACACTTCCTGGCATTGCGCGGGCGATGATGTCAGTACCCCGATCCCCAAGGACAGCAACAGCGTTAGCGAGAGCGCACGGTTCATAATGTCGGCCTCAGGCCGCGATATTCGAGTAGCGGTCCGATGTCGGGCGGCCCGCCGTAAAAATCGCGGAACAGAGTCTGCGGGTCGACGCTGCGGCCGCGCGACAGAACCGTCGCGCGCAGGTAGTCGCCGTTGGTACGCGTCAGTCCGCCGTGAGCGTTCATCCACGCACCGGTATCGCGCGCCAGCACCTCGCTCCACAGGTAGGCGTAGTAGGCGGCCGAATAGCCGCCGGCAAATATGTGCTGGAAGTAAGTCGAGTGGTAACGCGGCGGGACCGCTGGGTAGTCGAAGCCGTGCGAGCGCAAGGCCGCGATTTCGAACGCTCCGACGGCGTCGGCCGCAGGTACCTGCGCGGCGTCAAGACGGTGCCAGGCCTGATCAATTACGGCGGCCTCCACGTACTCTGTGATCTGGTAGCCCTGATCGAAGTTCTGCGCCGCCAGCACCTTGTCGAGCAAGGCTTTCGGCATGGGCTCACCGCTCCGGAAATGGCGCGCAAAGTGCGCCAGCACCTCCGGATTGCGTGCCCACATCTCGTTGAACTGCGACGGATACTCGACGAAGTCGCGCGGCACGCGGGTTCCTGCCAGCTGCGGGTACTCGACATTCGAGAACATGCCGTGCAGCGCGTGACCAAACTCGTGAAACAGGCCGGTCACTTCATCGAATGTCAGCAGCGTCGGACTGCCAGCGGCCGGCTTCGGGATGTTGAGATTGTTCGAGACCACCGGCTTGTCGCCGAACAGCTTTGACTGGATCACGTAGGAGTTCATCCAGGCGCCGCCCTGTTTAGTGTCGCGCGCGTAGTAGTCGGCAAGGAACAGCGCCAGCGGCGAGCCGTCGGCGTCATAGACCTCGAACACCCGTACGTCGCTCTGGTATACCGGCAGGTCGTGACGCTCCTTGAAGGTCAATCCATAGAGCTCATGTGCGGCATAGAACACCCCGTCCTGCAGCACATGATCCAGCTCGAAGTACGGCCGCACCTGCGCAACATCAAATTCGAACTGACTTTTGCGAAGCTTCTCGCTGTAGTAACTCCAGTCCCAGGGCTGTAGTCGGAAGCCGCGACGATGTGTGGCAGCCGCCTCCGCGTCGATCAGTTGCTGCAGCTGCTGGCCCCGCTGCCTGGCGTTATGCAGCGCTGGACCACTGAGCTGACCCAGCATGGCATCGACGGCCTGCGGATTGCCCGCGGTCTCATCCGCAAGCACATAGGCGGCGTGGTTCGGGTAACCGAGCAGCCGGGCGCGTTCGGCGCGCAAGCGCACGATCTGGATGATGAGATCGGTGTTGTCCGCGTCGCCACCCACCGAGCGAGCGATGGAGGCACGGTAGATGCGCTCGCGCAGCGCCCGATTACTCAGGTTGGCCAGCAGCGGCTGCACGGTCGTGTTCTGGAGCGCGATCAGCCAGTGACCCGTCAGGCCGCGCTGCTGCGCCGCCTGTGTCGCGGCCGCAATCTGCTCGGCCGACAGTCCGCGCAGGTCGGACAATCGGTCAACCACGATGGCGCCTTCGCGCGAGGCTTGCAGCAGGTTCTGACGGAAGTGGGTGGTGAGGATGGACAGCTGCTGGTTGTCGCCTCGCAGCCGGGTCTTGTCCTCGTCCGACAGCTGTGCACCGGCGCGCACGAAGCGCGTGTGGTAACGATCCAGCAACTGCATCGACTCGGGATCAAGATGCAACTCGGTGCGCTGCCGATAGAGCGCATCTACGCGGGCGAATAGCGCCGGATCGAGCAGAATCGCGTCTTCATGTGCCGCCAGCTTCGGCGACATTTCGCTCTCGATCTTCAGCACGGCGTCGTCGCTGTTGGCGGAGCTAAGATCAGAGAATGTGGTTGCGACTCGATCCAGCAGCCGACCGGAGCGCTCGAGCGCCAGCACCGTGTTGTCGAAGGTGGGCGGTTGCGGATCGCGTGCGATCACATCGACCTCGGCACGCTGACTTGCCATCCCCTGCAGGAACGCCGGGCGAAAATCGCCATCATGGATACGATCGAACGGTGGCAGCCGATACGGCAGGGAGCTCGGCTCGGCGAACGGATTGTCCGGACTCATCGCCTCGGCCGGCGATGGGCTGAGGCCGGGCGATTCATCGCCTGGCAGCGGTCCGGCGAATACCAGACTCAGGCTCGCCAGCCAGACGGTGCGGTACATGCGATTCGATCCTGGCATCGGCTGCATCTCCCAATGCTAGCGCGTAGTCCAGATTGACTCATCCCTGCCGGCGCAGGTGTGACCACGACAGCAGTTGACGCACCGGCTCGCCGATCAGCTCGTAGGTTGCGACATAAGAGCGCTCCAGCGCCTGGCTGTTGGGCAGATAGCGCAGCACCCCCACTTCGCGTGGGGCCAGCAGGCCAGTGGGCGCCGGAATGACTTCGAGTCCAGCCGCCATGAACTCGTGCGAAGCACGCCACGCGTGGCTGGCGCCGGTCACCAGCACGATGGTATGCACGTCGTCAGCGCGCAGCAGACGGGCCGAGTTGCGGGCATTCTCGAACGTGTCGTAGGCGTGCTCATCCATCCAGCGCGCTTCGAGTCCGAAATTGCGCGTCAGCGCGGCGCGCATCGCCGCTGCCTCGACTCCGTATCCCGACACCAGGATGGGCAGATCGGTGCGGTGCGCGATGTAGGCACCGTAGGCCAACCGTTCGAGCAGGCCCGGGTCGGGAGCCGGGCCGCCGTACTCGGGGGCGTAAGCGCGTTGGCCGCCGCCGCCGAGGATCACGACCGCCTGCGCCTGTGCCGCCCGGCTCATATCGAGCGCCGGATAGCGCTCGGACAGTCGTGTAAGCGCGTCCGATATCGCCGGCACCGACAGCAGCCACAGCGATCCGAATCCCAGCAGCAGCAGTAGGCGCGCGGCCCGGGGCCGCCAGCGCAGCAGCAGCAGTCCGGCCAGCGCCAGCAACAGCGGCCCGGACGGCGGCAGGATCAGGGTGCGCAGCACCGTCTTGAGGTATTTCAGTTGCAGCAGCATGGCGCGCGCTCCCGTTAAAGCCCGGCTGCCTGCAGCAATTTCTGCGCATAGGCCAGGGCCGGCGGCTGCAATGATCCATGATCGAAGCGCTGGACGAATGCATCCAGCAGGCGTTCCTGCTCGGCGCCGCGCCGCTGCGCCTCGCGATACGAAATCTCCGGATGGAACATCACCATCGAGTAGCGCGGAATGAATCGCCCGGCAAAGGTGCGTTCGAATTCTGCGGCCAGGCGCTGGCGCTGTACGAACTGTGTCGAGCGCACCGCGTCGCGCATCTCGACGTAGTTCTCCAGCGCCATCGCGGCGATGGCGTCGGTGTCGGGGCGGCGCTCGGCTTCGAACCGAAGCAATGCCTCGGCCGGGGCGCCGTGCTGTTGCAGCAGGCGGTCGAGCAAGCGGCAGTCCTCGAACCCGCAGTTCAAGCCCTGGCCGTGAAACGGGACGATCGCATGGGCGGCGTCCCCCAGCAGCAGTACCCGCCCGGCAGCCTGCCAGCCCTGGCAGTAGACCGTGCCGAGCTGACTTTGGGGATGGATGCGGAACTGATGCTCCAGATCGGGCATCAGGCGGGCGGCGTCGGCGAACTGGCGCGAGAACAACGCTCGCACCTGCAGGTCGCTACCGAGCCGGTCGAACCCGGGATCGCCCACCCGTGGCAAAAACAGCGTGGCGGTAAAGCTGCCATCGATGTTTGGCAGCGCGATCAGCATATAGCCGCCCCG
>DASXDL010000002.1:0-11698 GCA_036490715.1 Steroidobacteraceae bacterium
ACGACTTTTCTTGCGATCGCATTCGTGCTTCGCACGGTGCCGCCGTTTCTGAGCGGCGCGGTTCGCTTCCTGATCGCCGGCGGCCTCATGTACGCGTGGCTGCGTACGCGTGAACCGCATCCGTTCGCGGGACTGAATATCGGCGGCACGCTGCTGTGCGGCGTGCTGATGAGCGGCATCGGCAACGGTTTCGTGATCTGGTCGCAAACCGGCCTGCCCTCAGGGATCGCGGCGTTGTTCGTCGGCGCGCTGCCGGTGTCGACGCTGATCCTGGACTGGCTGTTCTTCTCGCGCCGCGCGCCGACGCTGCAATCGGCGCTCGGCATCGCCATCGGCGTGGCAGGCCTGGCAGTGCTCACGGCGCACACCCACTCGTTCTCCGGCACCATCCGGCCGATCCACGTGCTGTCGGTGCTCACGGCCGAGCTGGCCTGGGGCGCCGCCACGCTGCTGCAGCCGCGCTACGTGGGCGCCGATCGCGTGCTCAATTTCGGCTGCCTGCAGATGCTCGGCGGCGCACTGTTCCAGCTGCTGTTGTCGATCATCGACCGCGAATGGATCGGCTTCTCGCTGGCGCAGGTGTCGCTGCCCTCACTGCTGGGGGTCCTTTATCTGGTGGTCTTCGGCAGCATGATCGCGGTCAATTGCTATTCGTTCCTGGTGGCGCACGAGCCGGCGCAGAAGATCACGACCTACGCGTTGGTCAACCCGGTCATCGCCCTGGCGCTGGGCGCCCTGGTGCTGGGAGAGAAGATCAATTCGGCCGCGGTGCTGTCCGCCGTGCTGGTGCTGTTTGGTGTCGCGCTGGTGCTGTTCCAGCGCCGGCCCGTGGATGCCCACCGGACCGCGCCGCTGGCGGCCACGACGGACTGACGGGCTCGCTTGCCTTGCGCCCCTTCCGGCTGCTATAAAGCGCGCCTTTCGCGTGCGCGGAACGCCGCGCCGATTGATTGTAACTCTTTGAACTTTAAGGCCAAGCTATGACTCGCGTGTGCCAGATCACCGGCAAGCGTCCCGTGACGGGCAATACCGTCTCGCACGCCAACAACAGGAAGCGTCGCCGCTTCCTGCCGAACCTGCACGTTCAGCGCTTCTGGCTCGAGGGCGAGAAGCGCTGGATCAAGCTGCGTGTGTCCACCAATGGGCTGCGCACCATCGAGAAGAAAGGCCTGGAAGCGGTCGTGGCGCAGATGCGCGAGCGCGGCGAGAGCATCTAGGAGTAGCGAGCATGCGCGAGAAGGTCAAGCTGCTGTCCTCGGCCGGTACCGGGCACTTCTACGTGACCATGAAGAACAAGCGCCTGCATCCGGACAAGATGGAAGTGCGCAAGTTCGATCCGGTTGTGCGCAAGCACGTCGCCTACAAAGAAACCAAAATCAAGTAGCGCTCCGCGGCGGTGCCTGAGCTGCCCGAGGTCGAGTCCACACGGCGCGGCATCGAGCGCGAAGCCGGTGGCCAGCGCATCCGCGAGTTTCGCATCTACGATCACCGGCTGCGCTGGCCGATCGAAAAACATCTGCCGCAGGAACTGGCCGGCCAGCACATCGTCGCCGTCGGCCGGCGCGCCAAGTACCTGCTGCTGCAGCTCGAGCGCGGCACCCTGATCCTGCATCTGGGCATGTCGGGCAGCGTGCGCGCGCTGCCGGGTGATAGCGCGCGCCTCAAGCACGACCAGTTCGATCTGCTGCTTGATTCAGGGCTAAGCCTGCGCCTCAACGACCCGCGTCGCTTCGGCAGCCTGCACTACACCACCGAGGACGCCGCGCAGCATCGGCTGCTGCGCTCGCTGGCACCGGAGCCGTTCGATGCGGCGTTCGACGCCGATTATCTCTATCGCATCACCCGTGGCCGTCGCGCCGCCATCAAGCAGGTACTCATGAATGGCCGGCTGGTCACCGGCGTGGGCAACATCTACGCCAGCGAGGCGCTGTATCGCGCCCACATTAGTCCGCGGCGCGTGGCGCGGCGGCTGTCGCGCGCCGACTGCGCCCGGCTGGTGCGCGCGGTCCGCGCCGCGTTGCAGGCCGCGATCCGCGCCGGCGGCACCACGCTGCGCGACTATGTCGGCACCGACGGCAGTCCGGGCTATTTCCGCCAACGCCTGTACGTGTACGAGCGCGCCGGCCGGGCGTGCCGCGCCTGCCGCGGCCCGATCCGCCGCATCGTTCAGGGACAGCGCGCCAGCTATTATTGTCCGCGCTGTCAGCGATGAGCCCCGCAGCCTACCGCTGGCTCAGGCGCGATCCGGTGATGGCGGCTCTGATCGCCGCGGCCGGTCGCTACCATCCGGAGCCGATGGCTGACTGGAGTCCGTTCGAGGCGCTTGCCAGTGCGATCGCGCACCAGCAGCTGCATAGCGCCGCGGCCAAGAGCATCCTGGCGCGCTTCAACGCCGCCTGCGGCAACGGCCAGTGTCCCACGCCCGAGCAGGTGCTGGCGGCCGACACCGCGGTGCTGCGCGCCACCGGCTTCTCGTTCGCCAAGATCGCCGCGCTCCAGGATCTGGCCGCCAAGACGCTCACCGGCGTGGTGCCGCAGCGCGTTGCTCTCGATACGCTGTCGGATGAGGACATCATCGAACGGCTGACCGAGGTGCGCGGTATCGGCCGCTGGACCGTCGAGATGATGCTGATCTTCCAGCTTAGCCGCCCGGACGTGCTGCCGGTCGACGACTTTGGCGTGCGCAATGGTTTTCGGCTCGCCTATCGGCTGCGCGGCATGCCGACCGCGCGCGCCCTGGCGCAGTTCGGCGAGCGCTGGAAGCCTTATCGGAGCCTCGCCGCCTGGTATCTGTGGCGCGCCAATGATCTGGCCAAGCGCAAGTTAATCACCCGCGTCGCGCGTCCGCCGCGCATCGCGCTGCAGCCCCCACCCAAGCGTGCGACTAAACCGAAGCGCGCCGTCAAAAAGCCGCTGCGCTCGCGCGCGCGGCGCAGTGTCAGCACGGCCAGCGGATCGCGGCGCGCTCGTAAGTGATCGACAGCAGCAGCTGATCAAGCAGCGGCCGCCGGCTGAGCGGCCGCTGACCGCGCTCCAGGTCATAGCACACGATCAGCCGATCCCCATCAAGCTCGATGATCGCCAGCATGCGCTTGCCGGCATGTGGCCCGTGGCTACCGACGATATCGAGCGCGCACGGTACCGCCTCCTGGTGCAGATGCAGCTCACCGCTGTCCACGACCTGATCGGAATGATTTACGATCTGGTAACTGTCGCGTTCGATCACCAGTCGCGCCACCCGCAGCGTCGCCACTGACAGCATGCGGCCCGAGACGTCGGCCGCGACCGGCACCCAGGTTCCGGACAGGGTCTGCGGCGTGGTGCAGTGCATGCCGGATGAGTCTACGTCGACGCAGAGGGCGGCGGTGCTATGATTTTTCCATCCCCACAATCGTGGCCGCGCAAAGCGCGGCTGCCGGAAGCGAAATGCGCGCATCGGCTAGAGTAACGGTCGCCACCGCGGCCATGATGCTGCTGTCACTGTTGGCGATCGGCGCCTGCCACTCCGGTGCACCGAAGCGGCCGGCCGCAGCGCCGCCCGCCGCCGTCACGCGCCACGCGATCGTCGTGGCCGCCAATCCGCTGGCCGCTCAGACCGGCATGAAAATCCTGCAGGCCGGCGGCAGTGCCGCCGACGCGGCGGTGGCGATGCAGGCGGTGCTGGGCCTGGTGGAGCCGCAGAGCTCAGGGCTAGGCGGCGGCGCCTTCATCACCTACTACGATGCGAAAAAGCGCCGGGTACTTGCCTACAGTGGCCGCGAAACCGCGCCGGCCGGCGCCACTGCGGATATGTTCATCGGTCCGGATCATCATCCGCTGCCGTTCGCCACCGCGGTCTTGAGCGGTCGCGCCACCGGCGTACCTGGCGCGATCGCAGCGCTCGCGCTGCTGCAGCACGAGCACGGCAAGCTGGCCTGGAAGAAGTTGTTCGACGACGGCGAGCGGCTGGCGAGCGAGGGCTTCAGGGTCAGCCCGCGCCTGGCCGGCATGATCGCCAGCGGCGCGCCCGAGGCCTCGGCGCCCGACGTGGCGCGCTACTTCACCAAGGGCGATGGCACGCGTTACCGCAGCGGCGATGTACTGGTCAATCCAGCCTACGCCGCAACGCTGCAGCGTCTGGCCGAGCATGGGCCGCACGCGCTCTATCGCGGGCCGATTGCGCAGGACATCGTCGCGCGCGTACACCAGGGCGAGCTGCCCGGCACGCTGTCGCTGCAGGACCTGAAGAATTATCGTCCGATCGAATCCGAGGCGTTGTGCCGCGACTGGCAGCGCTATCGGGTGTGCGGGCCGCCGCCGCCGGCCGGCGCGGTCGGCGTGATCGAGACGCTCGAGCTGCTTGCGCACACCGACATCGGCACGCGCAGCGCCGAGGATCCGCAAGCCTGGGTCGAGCTGAGCGAAGCCCAGCGGCTGATGTATGCCGACCGTGACCGCTACATCGCCGATCCGGCCTTCGTCAACGTGCCGCTGGCAGGCTTACTCGATCCGGCCTACCTGCAATCACGTGCCACGCTGATCGGCCGACAGATTGCCGCGCAGCCGCCACTGCCGGGCAATCCGCCGGGCGCCGCAGCCTTCGGCCCAGATCACACCGCCGAGCCGGGCGGCACCTCGCACGTGGTGATCGTCGATGATGCCGGCGATGTGCTGTCGATGACCACTACGGTGGAGAGCATCTTCGGCTCCGGGCGCATGGTGGATGGCTTCCTGCTCAATAACCAGCTCACCGATTTCAGCTTCTCGCCGCAGGACCCGGACGGACGAGCGGCGGCCAACGCGGTCGCGCCCGGCAAACGCCCGCGCTCGGCCATGTCGCCGATGATCGTGTTCGATCGCGACGGCCACTTCGTGGCCGCGGCCGGTTCGGCCGGCGGTCCGGCCATCATCGCCTACGTGGTCAAGACGCTGATCGGTACGCTCGACTGGCACATGACCATGCAATCAGCCATCAGCCTGCCCAATCTGGTCGCGCACGGCGAACATTTCTCGGCCGAGACCGCACATTTTCCGCCCGAGGTGCTCAGCGGCATGAATCGACTGGGCCTCAATCCGCAGCCGGTGCAGTACGAGGAATCAGGAATTCAGGGGGTGCTGGCGCACGCCGACGGCACTTACGAGGGCGGCGCCGATCCGCGCCGCGAGGGCGTGGCGCTCAGCTACTAGCGTTGAGCGACTACGTGCGGCCGAGCTTGCGCTTGAACGCAGCCTCGACCACCGGTGGCACGAAGGCGCTGATGTCACCGCCGAGCGCGGCGGCCTCGCGCACCAGCGTCGATGAGATGAAGGTGAATTTCTCTTTCGGCACCATGAACACGGTCTCGATCTCGGGCTGCAGGTGCCGGCCCATGCTGGCGAGCTGAAACTCGAACTCGAAGTCCGACACCGCCCGCAGTCCGCGCACGATCACCGCCATGTCGTGCCGGCGCGCGAAGTCGACGGTGAGTCCGCCGTAGCCGGTCACCTCGACGTTGCCAAGGTCCGACAGCACCTCGCGCGCCAGCTCGACGCGCTCATCGACGCTGAACATCGGCGCCTTGTTCGGATTGGCGGCCACCGCCACCACCACCTTGGCGAAAATGCCGGCGGCGCGGCGCACGATGTCCTCGTGGCCGCGCGTGAACGGGTCAAAAGTGCCGGGATATACCGCCGTGGATCGCATGGTCATTGTTCTGCTGCGTACAGATAATACCTGACCTCGCCGGCCTTACCTGCGTGCAGTTCACGCCAGTGGGCCGGCAGCGGCGGCAACGCTTCCGGCACCGGGCCGCATTCGATGTAGATGCGCGCGCCCGGGGCCAGCCCGGCGCGTCCCAGCGCCTCGATTGCCAGCTTAAGCTCGCCCGAGGTGTACGGCGGATCGACAAACACCAGGTCGAAGCCGCGCGGCCGCATCGGGGCGGCGCGGGTGGACAGAAAGTGGCGCGCCTCATCGCACACCACCTGGGCATCCAGCGCGTGCCATTCCATCAGCAGCCGCTCCAGCGTCATCGAGGCCGCGCGCTGCTGCTCGACGAACACCACCGAGGCCGCACCGCGCGACAGCGCTTCGAGTCCGAGCGCGCCGGAACCGGCATACAGATCCAGGCAGTGCAGCCCCTCGATGCGATCCTGCAGCCAGTTGAACAGCGTTTCGCGCACGCGATCGGGCGTCGGCCGTATCGTGCCTTCCGGAAAACGAAATCGTCGGCCGCGCCAGCTGCCGGCAATGATGCGCAGCTGTCGCTGCTGTCGCCCACGGTCGTAGTGTCCGCTCATGCGCGCGTAGCCTACCGCAGCCCTGTGCGACAATGCCTCGCCATGTCGACTAGCGATGCGCCGCAGGGGTTTTTTGCCCGGCTGAAGTCCCGCCTCAATCGTGGCGGTGCCTCGATGGCGCGCGATCTGCGCGTGCTGCTGCGCGGCCGCCGGATCGACGCCGAGGTACTGGAGGAGCTGGAAGCGCGCCTGCTGCGCGCCGACGTCGGCGTGGAGGCCACCAACGACATTCTTGAGGACCTCAAAGCGCGGGTCGCGCGCCACGAGCTTGACGACGTCGAGGCGCTGCTGACCGCGCTGCGCACGCATCTGACCGAGCTGCTGGCACCGTGCCAGCGGCCGCTGGCGATCGAGCGCTCGCTCAAGCCGTTCGTGATCCTGATCGTGGGCGTCAACGGCTCGGGCAAGACCACCAGCATCGGCAAGCTGGCACGCTCGCTGCGCGCCGAGGGCCGCTCGGTGATGCTGGCGGCCGGCGACACCTTTCGCGCCGCCGCCACCGAGCAGCTGCAGGTATGGGCCGAGCGCAGCGGCGCGCTGCTGAGCGCGCAGCAGGCCGGCGCCGATCCTGGCGCGGTGGTTTTCGATGCGATCAAATCGGCACAGGCGCGCGGCGTGGACGTGCTACTGGCCGACACCGCCGGCCGGCTGCACAGCCAGAGCCACCTGATGGATGAGCTCAAGAAGATCAAACGCGTGATCGCGCGCGTCATCCCGGAAGCACCGCACGAGGTGCTGCTGGTGCTGGATGCCAATCAGGGCCAGAACGCGCTGGCGCAGGCGCAGCAGTTTCACGCCGCGCTCGGGGTCACCGGCATTGTGCTCACCAAGCTCGACGGCAGCGCCCGCGGCGGCATCGTGGT
The DNA here is from genome assembly GCA_036490715.1 of Steroidobacteraceae bacterium. Taxonomy (GTDB): domain Bacteria; phylum Pseudomonadota; class Gammaproteobacteria; order Steroidobacterales; family Steroidobacteraceae; genus FEN-1191. The sequence goes on from DASXDL010000002.1 coordinate 7,122, forward strand.
GGCGATTGCGCGCGCACTCAAACTGCCGATCCGCTTCATCGGCGTGGGCGAGAAGGCCGAGGATTTCGGGCCGTTCGACGCCGCTGCATTCGCCGCTGCACTGCTGGGCGCCGATGACGCCCTGACTCGCGAGGCCGCGGCGACGTGATCAGCTTCGAGCGCGTCAGCAAGCGCTACCCCAACGGGCGCGAGGCGCTCAGCGACGTCAGCTTTGATGTCAGCAACGGCGAGATGGTGTTCCTGACCGGCCGCTCGGGCGCCGGCAAGAGCACGGTGCTCAAGCTGATGGCGCTGATCGAGCGCCCGTCGCGCGGCCACGTGATCGTCAACGGCGATAACACCGCCAAACTGCCGCTGCGGCGGGTGCCGGTCTTCCGCCGCCGCATCGGCGTGGTGTTCCAGGATCACCGGCTGCTGATGGACCGGCCGGTATTCGACAATGTGGCGCTGCCGCTGGTGGTGGCCGACACCTCGTTCCGCGAAATCGAGAAGCGGGTGCGCGCAGCGCTCGACCAGGTCGGACTGCTGGGCAAGGAGCGCCTGGCGCCGCTCGAGCTGTCGGTCGGCGAGCAGCAGCGCGTCGGCATCGCGCGCGCGATCGTCAGCAAGCCGCCGTTGCTGGTGGCCGACGAGCCGACCGGCAACCTGGATGCGGCGCTGGCGGCGGAAGTCATGGGACTGTTTCGCCGCTTCAACGAGGTCGGCGTCACGGTGGTGGTCGCGACCCACGATCTGGCGCTGGTGCGTGCCTCGGGCCTGCGCGAGATCGTGCTGGATGACGGACGCGTCGGGCTGGCAGACCATGGCTAGCGTGTCCAACTGGGGCGCTCGCCACGGTCATGCGCTGGTGTCGACCGCCGGCCACCTCGGCCGTCACGGGCTGGCGACCGTGCTCACCGTGCTGGTCATGGGACTGGCGATGGCGCTGCCACTGGCGCTGCAGGTGCTGGTGCGCAACGTGCGCGATGCGACCGGTGATTTTTCCGGGGCGGTCGGACTGTCGGTGTACTTCAAGCCCGAGGTCAGCGAGCTGAAGGCGCGTCAGCTGGCGAGCACCGCCGGGCAGCGTCCCGGGGTGGCCAGCGCCACGCTGATCACGGCCAGTCAGGCGCTGGCGGAATTTCGCGCCCAGTCCGGCTTTGGCAGCGCACTGGATGCGCTGCCGGACAATCCACTGCCCAACGTGCTGACCATTCGCCCGGCGCCGCACGCCGACTCCCCGGCGCAGCTCGAGGCGCTGCGCAGCTACCTGCAGGCCTGGCCGGAGGTCGACACGGTGCAGCTGGATCGCGACTGGGTGCTCAGGTTCAGCGCCATTCTCGAGCTGCTTCGCCGCGGGGTGCTGATCACCGCGGTGCTGCTGGGCGCCGGCGTAGTGGCGGTAGTCGGCAACACCATCCGACTGGAGATTTTGAACCGGCGCGATGAGATCGAAGTGACCAAGCTGGTGGGCGGAACCAATGCGTTCGTGCGCCGGCCGTTCCTTTACGCCGGTGTGCTCTATGGCCTGATCGCCGGTGCGATCGCCTGGGGCCTGGTGGCGCTGGCGCGTGAGGTGCTGCTGCCGGCTGCCGGTCGGCTGGCGAGCGCTTACGGCAGTTTGTTCGAGGTGCGCGGTCCCTCGGTCGAGGAGCTGGCGATGCTGGTGGCCGCCGGCGTGGTTCTGGGCTGGCTGGGGGCCTTTATCGCCGCCGCCCGCGAGCTCTCGCGCATCGAGCCGCGCGCCGCCTAGAAGCGGGGCCGCTGGCCGGCAGCGCCACGGTAAGCCCTTGACAGACATGGCTATCGGCGGCAGGCTTGGCCGCAAGATTCCTGCCCAGGCAGCTAGCACTCCGTTCCAGAGAGTGCTAAAATCCGCCTCCACAGGATAAGGAGGATCGCGGAGTGACCCATACCCAGACTGCGCTGATCGCCCAACCGGCAAGCTTCGGGCTGGCCGGTCCCATTGGCAGCTTTGACGCCTACCTGGATCGCGTGAGCCGCATACCGGTGCTCACACGAGAACAGGAGCAGGCCCTGGCCGAGCGTTTTCGGCGCGACGATGATCTGAGCGCTGCGCGCGAGCTGGTGCTCTCACACCTGCGCTTCGTGGTCCACATTGCCCGCGGCTATTCCGGCTACGGCCTGCCGCTCAACGACCTGGTCCAGGAGGGCAACATCGGCCTGATGAAGGCGGTGAAGCGCTTCGACCCGACCGTGGGCGTGCGGCTGGTGTCGTTCGCGGTGCACTGGATCCGCGCCGAGATCCACGAGTACGTGCTGCGCAACTGGCGGCTGGTCAAGGTGGCCACCACCAAGGCGCAGCGCAAGCTGTTCTTCAATCTGCGCAAGATGAAGCCCAACCTAGCGTGGTTGAGCGCTGAGGAGACCAACGCCGTGGCCAGGGATCTGGGCGTAAGCCCGGCCGAAGTCACGGAGATGGAGCGCCGGCTGTCGGCGCGCGACCTGTCGTTTGATGTCGGTCCGGACAGCGAGGACGAGGACGGCTACGGCCCGGCGGCCTATCTGCCGGCCGCCGATGCCGATCCGGCCGAGCAGGTCGAGGCCGAGGAATGGAGCAGCTCGTCGCACGAGCAGCTGGCGAAGGCCATGACACGGCTGGATGATCGCAGCCGCAAGATCCTGCAGCGACGCTGGATGAGCGATGACAAGGCCACGCTGCACGAGCTGGCGGCCGAGTACGGTGTCTCGGCCGAGCGCATCCGCCAGATCGAAGCCGGCGCGATGAACAAGCTCAAGGCGTTCTTGCCGGCTCCGGCCTAACGGCCAAAGGCGATCTCGACCCGTCGATTCTGGTTGCGTCCCTCGGGCGTGTCGTTTGGTGCCACCATGATGGCGGCGCCGACGCCACGCGCCTGCAGGCGGCTGGCGGCGATGTGCTCGGCCTTCAGTGCCGCATCGAGCGCCTGCGCGCGCTGATCCGACAGCGTCTGGTTCGGGTCCACCCCGCCGATACTGTCGGTGAACACCACGATGTCGGCATGCAGGCGGTGGTATTTCTTCAGCACCTGGGAGCTCACCGTCAGCGCAAGTTCTGCGGCCGGGTCGTGCCGCAGGCCCGCGGCATCGAACTCAAACAGCAAGCGCGCGGGGATGCGCAGCGTCACTTGGCCCTCATCGCGCAGCACCTGCACCCCACTGTCCTGCGGTAAGCCCGCCAGCCGCACGCTCAGCAGCGCCTGCACCTGATCAAGTTCGCGCTCGGCAGCCGAGCGCTGCGGCGCCTTGGCGCTCACGCCGACGGGCAACGCCAGCAGCAAGCTCAGCCCAAGCGCCAGGGCGGATCGACACCATGGCCATCGCGGTTCGGGCATCATGCGCGGATTCTATGGGAACTTAGGTTACCCGCATGAATGCATCCACCAAGGCTGCCGCCGTGGCCGCGCCCACCGACGATGCGCTCGACCTGCTGCGGCTCGATGATGAGCTTAACGACGATGAACGTCTGGTGCGCGATGCCGTGGCCCGACTGGTCGACGAGCGCGTGCTGCCGATCATCGGCGAGTGCTTCGAACAGGCTCGCTTCCCGCGCGAACTGCTGCCCTCGCTGGCCGAACTGGGCGTGTTTGGCTGCTCGCTTGAAGGCTACGGCTGTGCCGGGCTGAACGCGCTGAGCTACGGCCTGATCTGCCGCGAACTGGAGCGCGGCGACAGCGCGCTGCGCAGCTTCGTCTCGGTCCAGTCCAGCCTGTGCATGTACCCGATCCATGCCTACGGCAGCGAACCGCAGAAGCAGCGCTGGCTGCCGCGCATGGCGCGCGGCGAGGTGATCGGCTGCTTCGGACTGACCGAGGCGCAGGGCGGCTCGGATCCGGCCTCGATGCGCACCTCGGCCCGCCGCCAGGGTGAGGGCTGGGTGCTCAACGGTTCCAAGATGTGGATCACCAATGGCCATATCGCCGACCTCGCGCTGGTATGGGCACAGACCCCGGAAGGCATCCGCGGGTTCCTGGTCGAGCGCGGCATGCGCGGCTTTAGCTCCGAGGAGATCAAGCACAAGTTCAGCTTGCGCGCGTCCAACACCGGCGCGCTGTTCTTCGATGAGGTGCAGCTGCCCGCCGATGCGCTGTTGCCCGAGGCGACAGGACTTAAGGCGCCCCTGTCCTGCCTGTCGCAGGCCCGTTACGGCATTGCCTGGGGAGCGATCGGTGCCGCGCAGGCCTGTCTCAAGGAGGCCCTGCAGCATGCCGGCGAGCGCGAGCTATTCGGTCGGCCGTTGAGCCATACCCAGGCGGTGCAGCTGCGGCTGTCGGAGATGGTGCGCAAGCTCGCCGGGGCGCAGCTTATGGCGCTGCAGCTGGGCCGGCTGAAGGATCGTGACGGGCTGGGAAGTGCGCAGATTTCCCTGGGAAAGTGGAACAACTGCCAGATCGCGCTCGAGATCGCCCGCGACTGCCGCGACCTGTTGGGCGCGGCCGGAATCAGCGCCGAGCATGCCGCCATCCGGCATCTGTTGAACCTGGAAAGCGTGGTCACCTACGAGGGCACCGCCACCATCCATCAGCTCACCATCGGGCGGGCCGTGACCGGAGTGGCCGCCTTCTAGGGATTCGCCGGTATGCCCGGCACCACATTTG
>DASXDL010000003.1:0-226622 GCA_036490715.1 Steroidobacteraceae bacterium
GCTGTCGCAGTAGGCGAATTGGCGGAAGTAATGATGCGCACTCATCTCGCCGCCGTACACCGCATCGACCTCGCGCATGCGTTGCTTGATGAAGGCGTGACCGGAGCGGCACAGCACCGGCTCGCCGCCGTACTGCTGCACGATGTCGATGGTGTTCCAGGTCAGCCGCGGGTCGTGGACGATGCGTGCGCCGCGATGCTGCCGCAGAAATGCCTCGGCCAGCAGCCCGACCAGGTAATAGCCCTCGATGAAGCCGCCGTGCTCGTCAAAGAAAAAGCAGCGATCGTAGTCCCCATCCCAGGCCAGCCCGACATCGGCCCGGTTCTGTCGGATCGCCTCGATGGTGCTGGCGCGGTTCTCTTCCAGCATCGGATTGGGCACCCCGTGTGGAAACGAGCCATCGGGCTGGTGATTGATCTTGATGAACTCGAACGGCAGGTGCGGCTCGAGCAGATCGACAATCAGGCCGGCTCCGCCGTTACCGGCGTTGACCACTACCTTGAGCCGCCGCAGCCGATCGGCGGTGACATAGCCGAGCAGATGCCGCAGGTATTTGTCGGCGGTGTCGAGCCCGGCTACTTGGCCGGAAGTGGGGGCCCGCGCCGGCAGGCGATCGGTCTCGATCAGGTTCTGCATTTCTAGCAACCCGGTCTCGGAACTGATCGGGCGGCTCTGCTCGCGCACGAACTTCATGCCGTTGTAGTCCGGCGGATTGTGGCTCGCAGTCACCATGATGCCGCCATCGAGCTCTTCGGCGAAGGTCGCGAAGTACACCCCTTCGGTGCCACACAGGCCGATGTCAGCGACGTCGACGCCGGACTCCACCAGTCCGCGGATCAGCGCATCGCGCAGCGACACGCTCGAATGGCGGATATCGCGCCCGACCGCGACCCGCTTCGGGCGCACGAAGGCCGCGTACGAGCGCCCGATTCGATAGGCCAGATCCTCATTGAGCTCGTCGGGGATACGACCGCGAACGTCGTAGGCCTTGAAGCAGCGCAGCTTGTCCATGGTTAGGTGGTCGTGCCCTCTCGCCCGTAGAGATCCTCGAAGCGCACGATGTCGTCCTCGCCTAGATAGCCGCCGGACTGCACCTCGATGATGTGCAATGGAATACGCCCGGGGTTCTCGACCCGATGCTGCACACCAATCGGAATATAGGTCGATTCGTTCTCTTCGAGCAGATAGGTCTCCTCGCCACGAGTGATCTTCGCGGTTCCCGACACCACCACCCAGTGCTCGGCGCGATGGTGGTGCATCTGCAGCGACATGACTCCGCCCGGATGCACGATCAGGCGCTTGACCTGGAAGCGCTCGCCGACATCGACGCTGTCGTAGCTGCCCCAGGGCCGAAACACCTGGCGGTGCAGGGAATGCTCGTAGCGTCCGTGAGCCTTGAGGCGCGCCACCAGTTTCTTGACGTCCTGCGCCCGATCCTTCGGCGCCACCAGCACGGCATCCTTGGTTTCGACCACGACATGATCGCGCAGGCCCACGGTCGCCACCAGGCGACTGGCCGAGTAGACGTAGCTGTCGTGGGTGTCCTCCACCATCACGTCGCCAAACAGTGCGTTGCCCTGCGAATCGCGCTCGCAGGCGCCGTGCAATGAGGTCCAGTTGCCCACATCGCTCCAGCCGGCTGCCAGCGGCACCACGATCGCATCGGCGGTCTTCTCCATCACCGCATAGTCGATCGACTCGCTGCGACAGTTGCGAAACGACTCCGGATTGATGCGGGTAAAGTCCAGATCGCGCACCGCGCCGGCGAAGGCGTTGCCGCACACCGCGGCGATATCGGGTGCGAAGCGTTCCAGCTCCTCCAGGTAGCGGCGGGCACGGAACAGGAACATGCCGCTGTTCCAGTAGTGCTCACCCGAGGCCAGGAATTCCTGCGCGCGCGCCAAATCCGGTTTCTCGACAAATTCGGCGATCCGATAGCTGGCGCCGGCGGCCGCGCCGCGCCGGATGTAACCGTATCCGGTCTCGGGCGCCGTTGGCACCACGCCAAAGGTGACCAGCGCGCCGTCGCGCGCCGCGATCGCGGCGATCTCGATGGCCCGATGGAATGCGGCGACGTCCGGGATCACGTGATCGGCGGGCAGCACCAGCAGCAGTGGGTCGCCCTCGACCTGCGCCAGCGTGGCGTGCGCCGCCAGCGCGATGGCCGGCGCGGTATTGCGCCCGACCGGTTCCAGCACGATCGCGCGCGCTCGACACTCGATGGTACGCAGCTGCTCGGCCACCAGAAAGCGATGCGCCTCGTTACACACCACCATCGGCGGCTCGACTTCCAGGCCCGCCAGTCGTCGCACCGTATCCTGCAGCATGGTATTGCGGCCGATCAGGGCCAGCAACTGCTTGGGATGCAATTCGCGCGACAGCGGCCACAGGCGCGTTCCGGCGCCGCCCGACAGAATAACCGGGGCGAGCATGGGCTAGCGGCTCTCCGCCACGACCTCGGCGGCGCGTGCCTCGGTCTGCACCACCCGCCCGCGTCCGATCGCAAAATATTCAAACCCCAGGCGCTGCATCAGCGACGGATCGTACAGATTGCGGCCGTCGAAGATCAGCGGCTGCAGCAACAGTTCTTTCAGGCGATCGTAGTCCGGGCTGCGAAATTCTTTCCATTCGGTCGCGATCAACAGCGCATCGGCACCCTCCGCCGCCTCGTACGCATCCTTGCAGAATGTCAGACGCTCGGCGCGCTGCGCTCTGGCATACAGACGACGCGCCTCGTGGCTGGCTACCGGATCATAGGCGCGCACGTTCGCCCCGGCGGCCAGCAGCGCATCGATCACGACCCGGCTGGGGGCCTCGCGCATGTCATCGGTATTGGGTTTGAACGCCAGACCCCAGAGCGCAAAGCTGCGGCCCTCGAGTCGATCGCCGAAGTAGCCGCGCAGTTTATGCACCAGGATGTTCTTCTGACGCTCGTTGACGCTCTCGACCGCCCGCAGCAACGCGGTGTCGTGACCGGCGCGATGCGCCGAGCGGATCAGCGCCTTGACGTCCTTGGGAAAGCACGAACCGCCATAGCCGATGCCCGGGTAGATGAAACTGTAACCGATGCGCGGATCCGAGCCGATGCCGATGCGCACCTTTTCTATGTCGGCGCCGACCCGCTCGGCCAGCCCGGCAAGCTCGTTCATGAAGCTGATCTTGGTGGCGAGCATGGCATTGGCGGCGTACTTGGTGAGCTCCGCTGAGCGAATGTCCATCACCACGAGCCGGTCGTGGTTGCGGGTGAAGGGCTCGTACAGCGCGCGAATCAGCTCGGTAGTACGCGGATTGTCAGTGCCGACAACGATGCGGTCGGGGCGCATGAAGTCGTCAATCGCGGCGCCCTCCTTGAGAAATTCCGGATTGGATACGACGTCGAACTCGACGCTGCGGCCGCGGGCCGCCAAAGCTGTCTGCACTTCAGCGCGCACCTGGTCCGCGGTTCCGACCGGCACGGTGGATTTGGTCACCAGAATGGCGTACCGCGACAGCTGCTGGCCGATCGCGCGCGCCACCTCCAGCACGTGCCGCAGGTCCGCCGAGCCGTCCTCATCCGGCGGCGTGCCGACCGCAATCAGCTGGAACAGCCCATGCTCCACCGCCTGGGCCATGTCGGTGGTGAACTCCAGGCGTCCGGCGTCACGATTGCGATGCATCAGCGCATCGAGGCCAGGCTCGTGAATGGGCACCTCGCCGCGATTCAGGCGCTCGATGCGGGCCGCGTCGGTGTCGACGCACACCACATGGTTGCCAGCTTCCGCCAGGCAGGCGCCCGACACGAGCCCGACATAGCCGGATCCGAAAATCGTGACTTTCATTAGTAAAGGCTTGAAATAGCTACAAATCGCAGCGTAACGGATGCGCGCCGACAAGGCAAAGCAGACCGCGCCGAGCTGTGCTTCATAACCGGTTTGTCACCTGCTTGGAACTGACCCGGTCACCCGATCTTCATACGATCAATGCGGCGGGAGCGTGCATGTCGATCAACTTCGAACAGATTACCAAGCATTACAATCGCGTACCGGCGGTCAACGATGTTTCGCTGCAGATCGAAGCGGGCGAATTCTTCGTGCTGCTCGGTCCCAGCGGCAGCGGCAAGAGCACCCTGCTGCGCGTGGCCGCAGGACTGACCGACGTCGATCATGGCCGGATTTCGTTTCATGGCCGCGACGTCACCAACGTCAGCGCGCGCTCGCGCGGCGTCGGACTGGTATTCCAGCACTACGCGCTATTTCGCCACATGACGGTCGGCGAGAACGTCGAATTTGCGTTGCGAGTTCGGGGCGTGCGCCGGCGTAACCGCGCGCGCCGGCGCGACGAGCTGCTGCAACTGGTGGCGCTGGAAGGCTTTGCCGGCCGACTGCCCGGTCAGCTATCGGGCGGCCAGCAGCAGCGCGTGGCCGTGGCGCGCGCACTGGCGCACGAGCCGCAGGTGCTGCTGCTGGACGAGCCGTTTGGTGCACTGGATGCCAAGATTCGCGTTGAGCTGCGCGAGACCATCCGCCAGGTTCAGCGCCGCCTCGGCATGACCACCATCCTGGTGACTCACGACCAGGAGGAAGCGTTCGCGCTCGCCGATCGCATCGGCATCATGAACAACGGACGGCTGCTGGAGACCGGTCGGGCCGAGACCCTGTATCGCCGGCCGGCCACGCGTTTCGTGGCGACATTTCTGGGCGCCGCCAATCTGTTCCTGGGCGAGCGCTGTGCCGAGGGCCTGCGGCTCGGCAACCGCTTTGTGGCCGTCGGCGACAGCCTCAAGGGCGCGGGCATGGGCAACGAGGTGGTGACGGTCGTGCGCCCCGAGGACATCGAGGTGGCGGAGGATGAGGAGCACCTGCGCGGCAACGTACTGAGTCTCGGGCACGTGCTGTCGGTCGATTTCGGCGGCGTATTCGAGCGCTTGCGCATCCAGCTGCCACGCGATTCGGAAGTGATCTCGGCGGTGGCCCCGGAGCATGTGGCGGGCGCGGGTGCCGATACGCATGCCGCCGGACAGGTTGTCGTCGAGGCCTCGCGTACCAATTCTGACCAGAGCCAACTGCCGCTGCTGCCGGGCAAGCGCGTGGCGCTGGCGATCCGACGCTTTCACGTGCTGCCGACCCCGATCTCGAGCTTCCGAATCCTGAGTGCCGATGCCTCGGTCACCGCGGCACTGCGGCAGTCACCGCTGCTGCATCAGCTGGTACAGAGCATGCAGGCTCCGGTGCTCGGTGCTCATGACAAGGGCGAGCGCGATGCCGCGCAGACCGGTGTGGCGGTCATCGCCGGTGGCGCCAGTGCCGTGGACGAGATCGTCGCTGCGGTGAATCAGGGGCGCCGGCAGCTGTTGTGCATCCCGCAGCGCTCGGCGCTGCCGCGACGCATGTTCATTTACTGCAACACCGAGGCCGCCCGCTCGGGCACGCTCGGTCTGGTCGCCAGCGTTATGCGGCACCTGCATGCCGAAGCGACCTTTGTCAGCGTACAAAGTCCGAGCGCGCCGCGCGCGGAAGTCACCAGCTCATTCCGCCGGCTGCTGGATGCGCGCGCCGAACTGCAGGAGACGCATGGATTGGACATCCGCACCGACGTGCAGATCGGTGACCTGAACGGCTGGGTGGCACATCTGGCGGCCTCGCCCGACCCGGTGCTGCTGGTGTTGGGTCTGGATGGCTCGCCGGCAGAATTGGAAACGACCCTGCAGGATGATTTCCGACCGCTGTTCAACGACGGCGGCACCTGCGCGGTGCTGTTGTGCTGCACCGGCACGCCGCTGGCTCGCAATCGCCCGAGCGGTATCGATTCACTGTTCGATTCTCGCTCCCTGGAATTGCAACAAGGAAGTCCCGGATGAAAGCACTGCTGCCTTCGCGCCAGGCGCGCGCGCGCCTGGCTGTCGCGCTATTGACCGCACTGTCTGCAACCATCGTGATGGTCGGCTGTTCGAAGTCCGGACCGGCGGCCGGGCCCGCGCCGGTAACGCTGCTCAATGTCTCGTACGATCCGACCCGTGAGCTGTACGAGGCCGTCAACAAGGCGTTCGCCGCCCAGTGGCTTGCCAGCACCGGCGAGCAGATCACGATCCACCAGAGCCACGGCGGCTCCGGTAAACAGGCGCGCGCGATCAGCGATGGCCTCGAGGCGGATGTCGCCACACTGGCGCTGGGCTACGACATCAATGAGCTCGCGCGCAGGGGCCACCTGATCGCGGACGATTGGGCCACCAGGCTGCCGAACAACAGCGCCCCCTACACCTCGACCATCGTGTTTCTGGTACGCAAGGGTAATCCGAAGAATATCCGCGACTGGGACGACCTGGTGCGCCCCGGCGTGCAGGTGATCACGCCGAATCCAAAAAGCTCGGGCGGCGCGCGCTGGAACTATCTGGCGGCGTGGGCCTGGGCGCTCAAGCAGCCTGGTGGTGATGACACCAAGGCCAAGGATTTCGTCCGCCGCCTGTACAAGAACGTGCCGGTGCTGGATTCCGGCGCGCGCGGCGCAACCGTGACCTTCGTCGAGCGCGGCATTGGCGATGTGCTGCTGGCGTGGGAGAACGAGGCGCTGCTGGCCAAGCAGAACCTCGGCTCCGACAAGGTAGACATCGTGCTGCCGTCGATCAGCATCCTGGCCGAGCCGCCGGTGACTGTGGTGGACAAGGTGGTCGATCGGCGTGGGACGCGCAAAGTAGCCGAGGCCTACCTTAAGTTCCTCTACACCCCGGAGGGACAGGAACTGGTGGCCCGCAATTTCTACCGCCCGCGCGATCCGCAGATCGCCGCCAAGTACGCCAGCCAGTTCCCGACGCTGAAACTGGTCACGATCGACGACACGTTCGGCGGTTGGGACAAGGCGCAGGCAACGCACTTCAATGATGGCGGCACGTTTGATCAGATTTACGGCCAGTAACCCATGAGCAGGGCGGCGGTCACGCTGCCGTTGCCGGGTCCGGTCCCGGCGCCGGTCACCGGCTACCCGCGCCGCGGCCTGCGGGTGGTACCCGGCTTCGGCCTGACGCTTGGCTACACCCTGCTGTATGTATCGCTGATTGTGCTGCTGCCGCTGTCGGCTGCCTTCGTGCGCTCGGCGGAATTGGGGCCGGAGAAATTCTGGCACGTCGTGACCGCCCCGCGCGTGCTCGCTTCGCTGCGACTGAGTTTCGGTAGCGCGTTGTTGGCGGCAGGTATCAACGGCGTATTCGGCTTCATCATCGCCTGGTCGCTGACGCGCCACCGTTTTCCGTTCCGGCGGCTGTTCGATGCGATCATCGATCTGCCGTTTGCGTTGCCGACCGCGGTCGCCGGCATTGCGCTGACGGCGCTGTATGCGCCGACCGGCTGGATCGGACAGTTACTGCAGCCGCTGGGCATCCGCGTGGCCTATACACCGCTCGGCGTGGTCGTGGCGCTGGCGTTCGTCAGCCTGCCGTTCGTGGTGCGCACGCTGCAGCCGGTGCTGGGCGACCTGGACCGCGAGCTCGAGCGCGCGGCCGAGACGCTGGGGGCATCGCGCTTCCAGACCTTCATCTGGGTGGTGCTGCCATCGATCTGGCCGACGCTGCTGACCGGCGTGGCGTTGGGATTCTCGCGCGCGGTCGGCGAATACGGCTCGGTGATCTTCATCGCCGGCAACATACCCATGGTATCCGAGATCGCGCCGCTAATGATCATGACCAAGCTCGAGCAGTACCAGTACGCCGAGGCCACGGCGATCGCCGTGGTGATGCTGCTGGCTTCGTTCGCGCTGATGTTCGGCATCAATGCGCTGCAGCTGTGGGGCCAGCGCCGGCGGCAAGTGCGATGATTCGCGCCCAACAGATACCCGAGGAGCTGGGGCGCTACGCGCTGCTGGGCGTGGCACTGCTGTACCTGGTCGGATTGGTGGCACTGCCGCTGGCGGTTGTGTTCGTCGAGGCTCTGGCCAAGGGCATCGGCAGCTATGTGACGGCGCTGCTCGATCCGTACGCGCTGGCCGCGATGCGTCTGACGCTGCTGACGGCCGCCATTGTGGTGCCGATGAATCTGGTATTTGGCATCGCGGCGGCCTGGGCCATCGCCAAGTTCGAGTTTCGCGGCAAGAACGCGCTGATCACCGCGATCGATCTGCCGTTCGCGGTCTCGCCGGTAATCTCGGGTCTGATCTATGTGCTGATGTTCGGCGCCCAGGGTTGGTTTGGGCCGTGGCTGAGCGCGCACGGTATCCGCATCATCTTCGCGGTGCCCGGCATCGTTCTGGCGACGACCTTCGTCACCGTGCCGTTCGTCGCGCGCGAACTGATCCCGCTGATGCAGACCCAGGGTAACGACGAGGAAATCACCGCGCTATCGCTCGGAGCGAGTGGCTGGCAGACCTTCCGCCTGGTGACCTTGCCCAATATCCGCTGGGGTCTGCTGTACGGGGTGTTGCTGTGCAATGCGCGCGCGATGGGCGAATTTGGTGCCGTGTCCGTGGTCTCGGGCCACGTGCGCGGTCTGACCAACACGCTGCCGCTGCACATCGAGATCCTGCACAGCGAATATAACTATGTCGGCGCATTCGCGGCGGCCTCGATCCTGGCGATGCTGGCGCTGGTGACACTGGTGGCCAAGACCCTGCTGGAGCGGCGACACCCCGAGCTGCGCGGCGCCGCGCCCCGCTCCTGAGCAGCTATCGCGCGCCGCGCTGGCCTGTGGACGACGCGACGGTTACGCTTGCCGGTCCATCGCAGACTCCGGGCGCCGTGAATACCGAGAAATCCAATACCCAGGCGCAAGTCGGGCTGGCTTCCTGGCTGGGCGGCGGTAGCGTCTTTATCGTGCTGCTGGCGGTGGCCGCGATCGCGCTGACCTGCGCGATTTTGCTCAACCGCCTGGTGCAGCAACAGGCTCTGGTACGCGCGCAGCTGGCGGTCACTTCGGCGCGCGAGCTGTTGCGGCGGGCCGGCGAGGACGCTCTGAGCGACGCGCGGGTGCTGGCCGAGCGCCCGACGCTGCAGCGACTGATCGAGAACGAAGGCAGTGGTGGTCTGGAACCGTTCTTGCGTCGCTTCGGCGAGACCACCGGCACCGACGTCACGGCGCTGATGCGTGGCGACACTGTGCTGGCGCAGTCCGGACCGGCGATGAACTGGCCGGAGATTGCCACCGCCCTGAACGAACAGGGCGAGCGCTTCGTGATCGCGCCCAAGGACGGCGGTGCGCTGCTGTGGGGTGCGGCCGCGCCGGTCCCGGGCAGCGACGTGCGCGCGGTCACGCTGCGCCTCACCGACGCGGCCCTGCTGCAACGCCTGGGGCAGCAGGTCGGTGCGCAGTTACGCGCCGTGAATTTCGCCACCTACCATGCCCCGCCCGATGACGACATGACACCGCTGCACACGCGCGCGCTGGCCGGTGCCGGCGGCACCGCGTCCGGCAAGCTAGCCGGCGGGGCCACCTATGCGGCCACCATCGTGCTGGCGGCCCAGACCGGGGAGGTAGTCGGCCTGCTGGATGCGCGCTTAAGCGGCGCGGAGTTCGAGGCCGCTACCCGCAGCTTTGATTGGGTGCTGGGCATCACCGCGGTGATCGTCGCGGCGATCGCCGGCCTGCTGGGCGTGCTCTATGGCCGCTGGCTGGCGCGTCCGGTGATCGCCCTGCGTGAGCTGGCCGATCGTATCAGCCGCGGCGATTTTTCCGCGGCGCTCCCGGCCGTGGCTCCGCTCGAGGTCGATGCGCTCGCCACCTCGATGGACGAGATGCGCCGCAATCTGGTCGAGCTCACCGATACCCTGCGGCGCCGAGAAGCCGAGGCCCAGGCCGTTCTGGGCGGCGTGGTCGAGGGTGTCTATGCGGTCGACCATGAACGTCGCATTCGTTATGCCAACGCGCAGGTCGCGAAGCTGCTGGCGCGACCGGCTGGCGAGATCGTAGGCCAGTTCTGCGGCGATGTTCTGCAGCCACAGCGTATCAACGGCGAACGGCCGTGCGAGCACCACTGCCCCATTATGGCCGCCCGCGACGCGCCCCAAAGCAGCGCGCGCGAGATCCTGTGCCTGCGCGATGGCAGCACCCGCTCCACCATCGTGCTGAGCGCACCGCCGGTGCAGGGCATTCAGGTGCAGATACTGCGCGATGAGACCGACTTGGAGGCGGCGCGCCGGGCACGCGACAGCGTGTTGGGAAATATCTCGCACGAATTTCGCACTCCGCTGGCTGCGCAGCTGGCCTCGATCGAGCTACTGCGCGACGGTTTGGACAACATGGCGCCGGAAGCTCAGCGCGAGCTGCTCGCCAACATCGAACGCGGCGTGTTGCGGCTGATGGGGCTGATCGACAACCTGCTCGAGAGCGTGCGCATCGAGGCTGGTCAGAACAGCATTCGCCAGCAACCGGTCGATCTGACGGATGTGATCGTCGATGCACGCGACCTGATGCAGCCGCTGCTGCGGCAACGAAATCTCACTCTGGCACTGGACGAGTCCGGCATCGGCGCCATCGTGCGCGGCGACTCACAGCGACTCGGACAGGTGTTCGTCAACCTGATCGCCAACGCCGTCAAGTTCGCGCCCGAGAGCAGCACCATTCATATCGGCGGGCGGCGTAGTGGCACGCGGGTCGAAGTCTGGGTGCAGGATGAAGGGCCGGGCGTGAAGGAAAGTGCCTCCGGAGCCATTTTCGAGCGCTTCCAGCGCGGCGCTGATGCCGAACCCGACGCCCCCGGACTCGGTCTCGGTCTGTGGATCGTTAAGTCGATCGTCGAACGCCATGGCGGCAGTGTGCGCATGGAACGCACCGTCGAACAGCGCACGCGCTTCGTGCTGGATTTGCCGCAAGAGCCGGAGGATCTGCCGTGAAGCTGCTGGTTGTGGACGACGATGCCGACATGCTCGCGGTGGTGAGCTTCGCGCTGCGCCAGGCCGGATTTCCGGTGGTGACCGCCAACAGTTATGGCACCGGGTTGAGCACGTTTCGCGCTGAAGTGCCGGATCTGGCGATTCTGGACATCAATTTGCCGGGCGGCTCGGGCTTCGATCTGTGCGGCGCGCTGCGGCGCGAGAGTACCGCGCCCATCATGATGCTCACCGCGCGCGGCGAGGAGGCCGACCTGGTACGCGCGCTTGAGCTGGGTGCCGACGACTACCTGACCAAGCCGTTCAGTCCGCGAACCCTGGTGGCGCGGGTCAAGGCGCTGCTGCGCCGGTCGGGCCATGAGAGTGGCGGCCAGACGCAGGCCGGCGAACTGTCGCTCGATCTTGATCGACTGCTGCTGCGGATCGCCGATCGCGAAATCAAGATCACGCCGCTGGAGTCGCGGCTGCTGCAACTGCTGCTGTCCAACGCCGGCCAGGTGGTGCACACCGACCGGCTGCTGGTCCATGTGTGGGGGCATCGCGGCGGCGGTGACCGCCAGTTATTGAAGCAATTGATCCACCGGCTGCGACAGAAGATCGGCGACGACCCGGAACAGCCGCGCTGGCTCAGCACGATTCCAAGCGTCGGATATATGCTGCATATCAGAGACAGAAATGTGCCCTAGCTGACCCGCGCGAGGTCGGCGCGCGGCGCTTGCAAACCTAGGCGATTGCCGTCACAGTCTTTGACGACAATTCGCAAGAACTAGGGAGGGCAGTGGCGCCAGGGATGGCGATTCCTCCACCCGAGTGCAATGCGTTCATGAGGATCTACGGCGCAGACAATCGGGAGATGATGCGAATCACGGCACTCGAGCGCGAAGGCTCGGAGCTCGTGGTACGAGGCAAGCTGTTCGGCGCGATGCCGCTGACTGCCAAGCTGCGACCCGAGGATGCGCGTGCCGCGCTCAAGCTGCTCAATTTCCGGACCGCGCTGTTTTTGCTAACGCTGCTATTCCGGCGCAAGCGCGCCTGAACGCATTGGCCATAATCTGCTCGGCGGCTACCGCGGCGTCGGCTCAGCCGAGTTCCTTTCCAGCGCGTCCTGCGCCACGCCCCAGTGATCGACGATAAGGCTGTCCGTCAGACGAAAGATATCTACCCGTTCGACCCCCTGCCCGGGCCGTTGCTCCCAGTGCAGCTGCACTGCGACCAGATCGCGCTGGGCGACGGTGCGCTCGATGACAATACGCGCATCCGGATACTGGCTGATCGACACGTGCCCTGGAAGCGCGGCGCCGTGGTCCTTGAAATCCCGGGCTAGGTAGCGCGAAAACGCCTCCTCCACCCGATGCTTGTTGAACAGGGTCTCTTCGAACGCCAGCACCGTATGGGTATTGGTGCGGGCGGTCTCGGCATCGGCCAGCAACGGCGGCGTGCTGCAGCCCCAGGTCGAGGCCGCCGCGACCGCCAGCGCCATGTTGCCGCTGCGAGATGCCATGCTGCGATTGTGCGCGATTTCGATTAGGGAATCAGTACGCTCGATCCGACCGTGCGGCGCGCCTCCAGCTCGCGTTGCGCCTTTGCGGCCTGCGCCAACGGATAGCGCTGGCCGATATGCACACGGATCGCTCGGCGCCGCACCAGGCTGAACAGTGCGCGCGCGCCGACGCGCTGCGCCTCCGGGGTGAGATAGTCGCGCGCGGCGGCGCGCGTGAAAAACAGCGAGCCGCGTTTGGCCAGCTCCAAAGGCGAGAACGCCGGCGCAGCTCCCGAGGCGTTGCCGAAACTCACCAGCATGCCGCGCGGCCGCAGGCAGTCGAGCGATGCGAACAGCGTGTCTCGGCCGACGCCGTCGTACACGACATCCACGCCGCGGTTGCGGTTGGCCGCGCGCACCCTGGCCGGCAGGTCGTGGTAGCCCACCAGCACCAGGTGACAGCCGTGGCGGCGCGCCAGCCGTGCCTTGTCCTCGTTGGAGACGACTCCGATGACGCGCGCCCCCAGGGCGCGCGCCCACTGGCAGATAATCAGTCCGACCCCGCCGGCGGCTGCCGGCACCAGCAGCACGTCGCCGCGCTTGACCTTGTAGGTCTCACGCAGCAGGAACCAGCTGGTCAGCCCTTTGAGCAGGATCGCCGCGGCCTGCTCATCGCTCACCGCGGCGGGTAGCTTCAGCAATATGTCGGCCGGCACGACGCGTTGCTCGGCGTAGGCGCCGGGCGCCATCAGCGAATACACCACGCGATCGCCGCGCTTGAAGCCGCGCACTCCGCGACCCAGCGCCTCGATGACGCCTGCGGCTTCCGAACCCATGCCAGACGGCAGCGGCTGCGGGTACAGACCGGTGCGTTGATAGACATCGGCGAAGTTCATTCCGACCGCGGTATGTCGCAGCAGCGCTTCGCCCGGGCCCGGTGCCGCGACCTCGACGTCAACCCACTGCAGCACCTCGGGGCCGCCGCGCTCGTTCATTCGAATCGCCTTGGGCATGCCGCCTCCTTCTACCAGGCGGTCGCGCCGCCGTCGACGCGAAAATCCGCGCCGGTGACCCAGCTCGACTCGTCCGATGCCAGATAGGTTGCGAGCCAGGCGACATCCTCGGGCTGTCCGAGCCGTTTGATCATGAGCCGCGCCAGGATGGCATCCTTGTAGCCCGGCTTCTCGAGCTCCGCACCGGTGGCGCCGGTGACAATCATCGCCGGAGAAATGCTATTCACCCGGATGTTATGCGCACCGCCCTCGCACGCCAGCTGACGCGTCATCGCCAGCACACCGCCCTTGCCGGCGCAGTGCGCGGTCGCGCCAGCCACCGGATGCGCCACATGCGCGTTGGCGGATGCGAGATTGACAATGCTGCCGCCGCCACGCCGTTTTAGATGCGGCCACACCGATTGGCACGCCAGAAACACCAGGTCGAGTTCGCCGCTCAGCGTGCGCTTCCAGTCGCGCTCGAAGTCGAGTTGCTCGATGAATCCGAACACTCCCACGGCCGCGGCATTGACCAGCACATCGACGCCGCCGAAGCGCTCAATCGCGCGGGCCATCAGGCGCGCCACCTCGGCCGGCTTGGTCAGATCGCAAGGATGCACGCTGTCGATCGCAAGCTGTTCCGAGCGCGCCAGCTCGAGCGTGGCCTGAGCCGCGGCCGGATCGATATCGCAGCCCATGACGTGCGCACCGTGACGCGCGAACATCAGCGCACAGCTGCGGCCGATGCCGCTGCCGGTGCCGGTAACGACCGCGACTTTGCCCTGCAGGCGATTGGATAACATGGCGGCGTCGCAGCCTACCATAGGCTCTGCAGCCACCGGATTGGGCACACATTTGTGTCCGCGTCGCGCTGGCGCCCCGGGGCCGTGCGTGCGATAAAGGCCGCCGCCAGCACCGGCACCCTTATTGCGCACACGATCATGCCGAAATCCACGCGGTCGCCCAAGCAGCGCGGCATCGGTCGCCCGGCTGCCGGCCCACAGACAGTGGGCCGCGAGGCACTGATCACGCGCACCTGCGAGATGCTCCGGCGCATGCCGCCGAACAAGATCACGCGCGCCGAAGTCGCGCGCCATATGAATGTCGACCCGTCGCTGATCCGTTATTACTTTCGCGATCGCTCGACGCTATTGCTGGCGGCGGTTGAACGGCTGATGAGCGAGCTGGCACGGCTGACCGAGGCGGAGCTGGCTCACTCTGATCGCACGCCGGCCAGCCGCTTGCGGGCGCGGGTGGCGGCGCTGCTGAAGCTCAACGTGACCTACCCGTTCTTCCACCGCCTGATGATCGACGAGCTGGTGACATTGGACGCACCGGCAGCGGTGCGATTCGTCGAGCAACTGACCCGCGAGGGCGTTGCCGGTTACGCCCAGATCATCGAGGCCGGCGTCGGCGAGGGCACGTTGCGAGCGGCCAGCGTGCCATTCCTGTTCTTGGCCGTGATCGGCATGTGCGAGTTTTTCGTCAATGGCATGCCGGTGCTGCGCATCGCGATGGGCAAGGATTCCGAGCCACGGCAGCTGGCCGAGGATTACCGCGAATTTATCTGCGAGCTGCTACTGCAGGGCCTGAAAGTGCGGTGACTGTGAACCCGCGGATGGTCGGCAGTGAGCCGGCTTCCGCGCGTCCCCAACCAACTGTCGGCTCTGTCCTACAAAGTTATACAACGCCCTGATGCGACAGGCATTTCTTCGGCCGCGCTGCCTGCGCTCGCGGCCCTGCCACCCTTGCGCCCAAGCGGGGTGCCTTATTAGGGTATCCGGGCCCGCAGCAGGTAGTGCAAATCGGCGGTTATCCCTCCCTGTCGAGCCGTCAACCTACCTGTCTTGCGTTATTAGGCGCACCGTGGCCACTCCCAGACGGTGCGCCTATTTTTATTCCCGTTCGGCTTGCCTATGGCAATGTAGCGCCGCCTGCCGCTGAGCGAGCCCGTGATGCGCACCCCCGAGCCGCAATTGCACACTGCCCGCCTGACCTTGCGCCCGCTGCTGCTGGAGGATTTCGGGCCGTGGGCCGAGATGATGAGCGACAGCGACGCGGCCCGCTTCATTGGCGGGGTACAGGCACGCGCGGTCAGCTGGCGAGGCTTCATGACCATGGCGGGCGCCTGGCAGCTGCAGGGGTTCGCGATGTTTTCGGTGATCGAGCGTGCCAGCGGCCGCTGGATCGGGCGGCTCGGTCCGTGGTACCCGGAGGGCTGGCCCGGCACCGAGATTGGCTGGGCGATCGTGCGCGACTGCTGGGGTCGTGGTTATGCGACCGAAGGGGCAGCCGCCAGCATGGACTGGGCCTTTGAAGTGCTCGGCTGGAATGAGGCCATCCATTCGATCGCTCCTGACAACATCGCCTCGCAGGTGGTGGCGCGCAAGCTCGGCTCCAGCAATCGCGGGCCGGGCCGACTACCAGCGCCGTTCGAGAGCACTCGCGTCGACATTTGGGGACAGACGCGCGCCGAGTGGCTGGCGCGGCGTGCGCTGCGCGCCTAGCGGCGGGGGCCTTCGGCTGAGAACGGCTCGAGCGCGCCGTATTTCTGGTACATGGGCGCAAAGTCGGTGTTGTAACAGGCTTCAAACAGCTGCTCGAAGCTGTCGAGCACGAAGTAGGTGCGCTGGAAATCGTCGATGCGATAGTCGGTGCGCATGACCCGCACCAGCTCGAACGGCAGGCGCTGCGGCAGCGGGCTCTCGATGCTGTAGACCGTTTCACCCTTCGACGACAGGATGCCGGAGCCGTAAACGCGCAGGCCCGAGCCGCTGCGTATCAAGCCGAACTCGACCATGTACCAGTACAGTCGCGCCAGCATGCGCAGCCCGCCGGGCGTTGCCATCGCCTTGGGGCCGGCCTCGCCATAGGCCTGCATGAAACGGGCAAATACCGGATTGGTCAGCAGCGGCACATGCCCGAAGAAGTCGTGAAACACATCCGGCTCGACCAGGTAGTCGAGTTCCTCGCGACGACGGATCCAGACTGTCACCGGAAAGCGCCGGTGAGCCAGGTGCTCGAAGAACTTTTCCTCCGGAATGAGTCCGGGCACCGCCACGATGCGCCAGTTGGTGGATGATTCGAGCACGCGGTTGGCCAGCTCGAAGCGAGGAATCTGCGACGGCGAGGCGTTGAACGCTCGCACCCCGGCGAGGAATTCGGCGGCGGCGTAGTGCTCGATCAGGGCGATCTGCCGGTTGTAGAGCGCCGCCCAGATGGCGTGGTCGGTGGGGGAATACGCCTCCCAGTCCTGAGCCACCGTGTAATCCTCGGCGGCGCGCGAATAATCGCCGCGCAATCCGCGCGGCTGACTGACCGGTGCCGTCGGCGGCTGAACCATATGCGGCTCCAGGAAGTGGACACGCTATTTTAGCGCGTCGCCCCGTGTGACGACCATCCGCGACGCCGCACGATCGCTGCCAGGCCGCTGCGAAACGCGCTCGCGCCGGCCATCGAGGGATGGCGCACGGTGACAGGATCGCTTCCGAGCAGCTGCCGCAGGCTGGCGCGCGCGATCTGGCCGACGGCAATCACCGTGGCTCGCTCGAACCGCCGCAGCACCAGCTCGAGTATCGGTTTGCCCTGCTCCAGTTCGTCGGCGGTCGGCCTGCGGTTCGAGTGCGGCTCGCCGGGTCTATGGGGGTGCCACGGAAAGGCGTTCCAAAGAATCACCCGCTCAGCAAGCCCCAGCTCGTGCAGCACCTTCCAGACGGTGGTCGCGCTCGGCTCCGACCATGGGCGCACGCGCTTGGTGATGCGCTTCCCGCACGCGACTCTTGGAATATATTGCTGCAGCAGCAGCCGTTCGCTGGTGAACGCAATCCCGGAGAATCGGCAGCCCTGATATCCGCAAGCCTCTCCGATCAGCAGCAGTTTTGGTTGACAGTCAAAATGCAGCGCCAGACGTCGCAGCCGTCGGGCCGGCGCATCCGGATCACAGTCGAGGCGATCGCGCTGCCGCCACGGATTGAAGACATTCCGAGCACGATACCTTGGGAGATTCTGGAACACGGCCTGCAGTGTCAATTTCGTCGAGACCCCAAGGGGGCGCAACGACCAATTGGATCACATCGCCGTCGGAAATTGATAGCTCGCGACCGAACCCGTGCGCGAATTCGGCCATCGCGATGTCACGACCTTCGCGCGCGTATAGAACGACACTCCTTCCGGGCCATGCAGATGCTTGTCACCGAATAGAGAAGCCTTCCAACCTCCGAATGAGTAGTAGGCCATGGGGACCGGGACCGGCACATTGATGCCGATCATCCCGACTTTCACCTGTCTCTGGAACTCTCTGGCCGCTTCGCCATTTGCGGTAAATATCGCCGTACCGTTGCCATAAGCATTTGCATTGATGAGTTCGACCGCCTCGCGGAGGCTCCTCACCCGGATCACCGACAGAACCGGGCCGAAAATCTCCTCTCTGTAGACGTCCATTTGAGGATCAACAGCATCGATCACCGTTGGACCCAGGAAGAATCCTTTCTCATAGTCCTTCACCACCAGGTCGCGTCCGTCCACCATTAGTCGTGCGCCCTGGCTTTCGCCGGTGCTGATCAGAGCTGAAATTCTTTGCTTCGCCTCGCGGCTTATCACTGGCCCCATGTCACTCGCCGGATCGCGTCCGGGACCGACTTTCACTCGCGTGGCACTGTGCGCGAGTGTGCCAACGAGGTCATCGCCAACGGAACCAACCGCCACCGCTGCAGAAATCGCCATGCAGCGCTCGCCGGCGGAACCGAAGGCCGCCGATGAAAGGTGGTCGGCCACCCACGCAACATCCGCATCCGGAAGAACGACCGCGTGATTCTTGGCTCCTCCAAGGGCTTGCACGCGCTTACCCGCCGCGTTTGCTCGCGCATAAACGTATCTGGCAATCGATGTCGACCCGACGAAGGAGACTGCGGCAACCAGCGGATGATCCAGCAGCGCGTCGACGACCTCTTTGTCTCCATGCACGACATTGAAGACCCCCGGAGGCAGTCCGGCTTCCGACCATAACTTCGCAAGCACCATGGAAGCGCCGGGGTCGCGCTCACTGGGCTTCAGCACGAATGTGTTCCCGCACGCGATTGCCACGGGAAACATCCACATGGGAACCATGGCCGGGAAGTTGAAAGGCGTAATTCCAACCACGACACCGAGAGGCTCGCGGAAGGAGTAGAGATCGACGCCGCTTGAGACCTGATCTGAGTACTCACCCTTGAGCAGCGTGGGAATACCACATGCGTATTCGATCACTTCCAGCCCACGCTGCACTTCTCCCTCGGCGTCGGCGAGCACTTTGCCGTGCTGGTCGGAAATCACTTCGGCGATCTGGCGAGCTCGCGCATGAACCAATTCCCGGAAAGCAAACAGGACCTTGGTGCGACGACTGAGCGACGCTTGAGACCACCCTTCAAAGGCGTCATGCGCAGATTGGACCGCGCAATCCACATCCGCAGCGTTACCCAGTGCGACCCACGCCTGCTGCTCGCCGGTCGCCGGATTCCACACGGGAGCACGGCGTTGCGGATCCCTATCCGTCTCGGCATTCCCAGTCCAGTGGTTAATCGAGTGCATCAATCGCCGCTCCAAGGGCATCGATCAATCGATCGATTTCTGCGTGTTCCGCGACGAACGGCGGCGCAAGTTGGATCGTGTCACCGCCGTAGCGCACATAGAACCCGTGATTCCAGCAGTGCATGGCAATCTCATAGGGACGCCGCGCTGGCTCGCCGGCGATTGCCTCGATGCTCAGGCCGGCGGCGAGTCCATAGTTTCGGATATCGGTCACATAGCGCAGTCCCTTGAGATTATGAACCGCGTTCTCGAAATAGGGGGCGGCGGTCCTGACTCGCCCGAGCACATCGAGAGACTTGATTAGATCCAGGGTCGCGAGTGCCGCGGCGCAGGCGATCGGGTGACCTGAATAGGTGTAGCCGTGCGGTAGCTCCAATAGATATTCCGGCCCGCCCGCAGCCATGAACGTGTCATAGATCTTGTCCCTCACTATCACCGCTCCGAGCGGAATCGCGCCGTTGGTAATCTGTTTAGCGATTGTGAGGATGTCGGGTAAAACTCCAAACGCCTCAGCGCCAAACATCGCCCCTGTTCTTCCAAAGGCAGTAATGACCTCGTCGAATATCAGAAGAATGTCGTGCCGCGTGCAGATCTCACGAAGTCTCGCCAGGTAGCCCATTGGAGGAACAATGACGCCCGCAGATCCGGCGAATGGCTCGACCACAACGGCCGCAATAGTGGAGGCGTCGTGCAGTGCTATGAGGTCGAGAAGCCTATCGGCGAGCTCTGCTCCGCTTTCGGGAACGCCCCGTACGAACCTGGCCGACGGTAACTGCGTATGCGGCAGGTGTTCTACATCCAGTCCAGCGCCGAACACCTTGCGATTGGCGCCGATCCCGCCAACGCTCATGCCGCCGAAATTGGCGCCGTGATAACCCTTGTGGCGGCCGATGAGTTTGGTCTTGGCTCCGCTGCCTTTGTGGAGCCAATAGGCGCGGGCAATTTTCAGCGCCGTATCGACAGCATCCGAACCGGAGCCGGTAAAAAAGACATAGTTGAGGTCACCGGGCGCAAGTTCGCGAAGCCGATGCGCCAACTCAAATGCCTTGGGGTGTCCGAACTGAAACGCGGGCGCGTAATCGAGCGTGGCCGCCTGCTCTTGCACAGCGGCCGTGATTTCGGGGCGGCAATGGCCCAAGCCAGAGCACCAGAGGCCGGACAAGCCGTCGAATACGCGACGTCCCCCTGCATCCTCGAAGTAGGCGCCGCTGGCACGGCGGATGATTCGCGGCTTGCTCTTAAATTCCCGATTGCCCGTGAAGGGCATCCAGTACGCACCCAAGGCTGGGGGAACGGGCGTGGGCATCTTCGCAGCCATGGGTAGCAAGTCTATTCCGTAGAAAAAAATATTAGCTAAATTTATGCTATCATAAATTCTTGCCAGCTAATTATCACCTACAAGAAATACCTGCGTGACATCGGGCCCTCCCGAGAAGGTCGATGTCGTCATCATCGGCGGTGGAATCATTGGCTGCAGCGTGGCATATCACCTCGCCGCGCTGGGCTGCTGCGATGTGGCTGTGCTGGAACGCCACGAGCTGACCTGCGGTACCACGTGGCACGCGGCCGGTCTGGTAGGCCAGCTGGGTTCGACCGAAAACCTGACCCGGCTGGCGCAATACTCAGCCAGCCTGTATGCGCGCCTTGAGACTGAGACCGGACACGCCACGGGTTTCAGGCAATGCGGTTCGTTAGGAATCGCCGCAACCGCTCCGCGTTTTGAAGAATTCAAACGCGGAGCCTCCATGGCTCGGTGCTTTGGACTCGAGGTGGAGGTATTGACCGCCCAGGACGTCAAGACCATGTGGCCGCTTGCCGAAACACGGGACCTGGTCGGAGCCGTCTTCCTGCCCAAGGATGGTCAGACCAATCCCGTGGATACGACCCAGGCCTTGGCGCGTGGCGCCAAAAGCCGCGGCGTCAAGATCATCGAGCACTGCCGCGTAACGAACGTTGTCGTGCAAAACGGCCGTGCAACCGGTGTCATGACCGAGGCCGGCCAGATCCATGCGCGTGTGGTCGTCAACTGTGGCGGAATGTGGGCCCGCGACATAGCGGGCTGGGTAGACACCAGCGTTCCACTTCATGCTGCGGAACATTTCTATCTGGTCACCCAGGCGATACCTGGATTGAATAGCAAACTCCCGGTATTGCGCGATCCAGATAGCTGCGCTTATTTCAAGGAGGACGCCGGCAAGATGTTGGTTGGCTGGTTCGAGCCAGTCGGCAAGCCCTGGGGTCACGACGGCATTCCGGAAAATTTCGCGTTCGACCAGCTGCCGGAGGATCTTGCTCACATCGAACCACTGTTTTCAGCCGCCATTCGTCGCGTGCCGGCTCTCGAAACCGCCGGCGTGCAGCTGTTCTTCAACGGACCCGAGAGCTTCACACCTGACGATCGCTATCTGCTTGGAGAGTCGCCGGAGGTGCTGGGCCTTTACGTGGCCGCCGGCTTCAATTCCATCGGTATCCGCTCTGCGGGCGGAGTCGGCAAGGTGCTCGCCGAATGGATCGTGCATGGCCACGCTCCGATGGATCTGTGGGATGTGGATGTCCGCCGCTGCATGCCATTTCAGCGCAACAGGAGATATCTGCGGGAACGCACTGTGGAGTCCTTGGGGCTTCTCTATGCAATGCACTGGCCGTATCGTCAGCCCGAAACCGCCCGAGGGGTACGAAAGTCCGTGCTGCACGATCGTCTCAAGTCAGCCGGAGCATGTTTTGGAGAGGTAGGCGGGTTCGAGCGCCCCAACTGGTATGCGCCGCGAGCGGTGCCGGCGGAATACCAGTACAGCTACGGCCGACAGAACTGGTTCGATTACTCGGCAATCGAACATCAAGCCGTGCGAACCGGCGTCGGCATTTTTGACCAGTCCTCGTTCGCGAAATTTCAATTGGAAGGCGCTGATGCACTGCCCCTGCTGAATCGGCTATGTACAGCAAATATTGATATACCCATCGATCGGGTCGTCTATACCCAATGGCTCAATGAGCGCGGCGGAATTGAAGCCGACTTGACCGTCACCCGCGAAACCGAGAACCGTTTCCTGCTTGTCACTGCCTGCGCGACGCAGACACGCGATTGGACCTGGTTACGCCGCCACATTCCTCACGACGCACGAGCTGTCGCGACCGACCTGTCGGCTGCTTACGCAGTGATAGGAGTGATGGGCCCAAAGAGCCGCGCCCTGTTGAGCGAATTGACGCCCACCGATTTGTCGAACGACGCTTTCCCGTTCGGTACATCGCGCGTCATCGATCTCGCCTACGCCCGGGTAAGGGCAAGCCGAATCACTTATGTAGGCGAACTAGGCTGGGAGCTCTACGTGGCCACGGATTTCGCTCAATCGGTTTACGACGAAATCCTCGTCGCCGGAACCAAGCACGGCCTGGTGCACGCCGGCTATCACGCAATGAACTCGCTGCGCCTCGAAAAGGCTTATCGACACTGGGGTCACGACATCACGGACGAGGATTCTCTGCTGGAGGCAGGACTTGGTTTCACGGCAGACTGGAGCAAGAGCGGCGGATTCATCGGCCGCGACGCCCTGGCGCAACAGCGGCAGACGGGCGTGCGGCGGCGCTTGGTTCAATTCATGCTCGAGCAGCCCGAACCCCTTGTGTATCACAACGAGCCGATCTGGCGTAACGGCCGGCTTGTCGGCCGATTAACCTCGGGCATGTTTGGACACACAATGGGCCGGCCCCTCGGAATGGGATATGTCCAAAACAGCGGTGAAATCGTCAGCGGCGAATGGCTAAGTGAAGGAAAATACGAGATCGAAATTGCAACTGAGCGCATCCCGGCACGAGCTTCGTTGAAGCCCTTCTATGACCCCTCCAGCCAACGCGTGAAGGATTAAACCGTGCAACTACCCGAGACACCCGAAGACCACACATTCGGCGCGACGCCGGCCGCTCCACAAGGATTACCGATTGGCGAACAGATTCGTGAACTTCGGCGGCTCAAACGCCTTACATTGCAGCAACTCGCTGACGCGCTTGGCATCTCCATCGGCTACCTCAGCCAGATTGAGCGTGACCGCACAAAGCTACCGATCGGAACGCTGCGCTCGATCTGTGACGTCCTTGGCGTGCATATCACATGGTTCTTTCCGGCAAACGGCGGTGGCTCCCCCGATGAGCGCCAGTTCGTCGTCCGCTCGAAAAATCGGCGCCGGATGAGCTTTACGGGCCTGGGCATCAACGAGGAGCTTCTATCGCCGACATTGTCCGGGCCGCTTGAACTCCTGATGAGCACGATTGAGCCCGGAGCCGACAGCGGCGAATATCATCACGATGGACACGAGGCCGGCCTCCTGGTGGAGGGCGAGCTCGAGCTTTGGATAAGCGGCCGGCTTTACCGCCTCGAGCCGGGAGACAGCTTCTCCTTCAAGAGCAGCGAGCCACACCGATGCCGCAATCCCGGCACAGTCCCGACCAAGGTTGTTTGGGTGATTACTCCCCCGCATTACTAGCATCCACGGCCATAAGAAGATGCGATGAACGCCGCCCGTTTTCTGGCGGGAGGTAGAGGTGGAAGCGAAGCGGGAGGATCCCCCGTCCCTACGGCATCAATGTGCCAGAGTGGAGATGTTCGTTAACCACTCACAGAACAGGGGATCCGACATGCACGTAACGACGTATGGATTGGATTTGGCAAAGCAGGTATTTCAGATGCACTGGGTCGAGCCAGACAGCGGTGAGGTGAAGCGCAAGATGCTCACTCGAGGGCAGGTGCAGGCCTTTTTTGCACGCCGAACGGGCGGGCTGGTGGCAATGGAGGCCTGTGCCTCGGCGCACTACTGGGGGCGGATACTGAGCGGCTTGGGACACCAAGTGCGCCTGATCTCGTCGCAGTTTGTGCGCCCATTCGTCAAGAGCAACAAGACCGACGCGGCCGGGACGCCCAGGGGATCTGGGAGGCGGCACAGCGACCGGAGATGCGCTTTGTGGCGCTCAAGAGCGAGCAGCAACAGGCCGTCCTGGGGCTACACCGGATGCGTCAGCTGCTGGTCAAGCAGCGCACGATGCAGGCTAACCAAGTGCGCGCGCTGCTGTATGAGTTTGGCGTGGTGGTGCCGTGCAGCTGGCGAGTGCTGCTGGGGTGGGCCGGTGCGATTCTGGCCGACTCGAGTCGTGGAGAGATTCCTGAGCTAATCCGCGGGCAGCAGCAGGTGCAGGGTGTGCGCGAGCTCACGCAACGCATCGAGCAGCTGGAGGACTCGATCAGCAGCTACCGCGCGCAGGATGAGCAGTGCCGACACATTGAGGCGATTCCGGGGGTTGGTCCCCTGAGCTCCACGGCCGTGGTGGCGAGCGTGAGCGATGCGCGCGCGTTTCGCTCCGGCCGCGAGTTTGCCGCCTTCTTAGGGCTGGTGCCGCGTCAGTCGGGCACAGGCGGGCGTATCAGGCTATTGGGAATCAGCAAGCGCGGAGACCCGTACCTGCGCACCCTGCTGATCCATGGTGCCCGAGCAGTGGTGAACCACGCCAGCCGACCGGGACGCACCCCGCCGCCGTGGCTGCAGGGTTTGCTGTCGCGACGGCCAAAGAACGTAGCCATTGTGGCGCTAGCCAACAAGATAGCGCGCACGATCTGGGCACTGTTAGCCCACGGTCGAATGTTTGATAGCCGGTGGGGACAGGCATTGCCTGGCCCTGTGTACTAACCAACTGGAGGAACAGCTCACCGAATTGAGCGGGTGCAACACTCGTGATGGCAAATAGGTCGGACCGTGAGGAAGTAAACCTGCATGACTGCTTGGACTTCGAGTCCTTCAAGGAGATGAGGCCTTTCTCAGCGGATTTTCATCAGGGCCATGCAAACCCCAGTGGTTTGCTCCAACAGGCCGGATATAAAACTGCATCCCACCTCTTTGCATCTCGAACAAACATCTGCCCAATACGGGCGGCGTTCATATAAGCAGTCATGAAGGCAATTGTTGTCGGTACCGGAACCGTCGGTTCGGCGGTGAAAGCGGCGTTGTTGGAAAATGGACATGAAGTGATCACTGTTGGGCGCAGCTCCGGCGACTACCAGGCGGATATCCGCGATTCCAACAGACTGAGAGCGCTGTTCACCAAGCTGCGTCCCTTCGAAGCCGTCGCCTGTGCAGCGGGTGATGTTTCCCTAGCCCCTTTCGAACTGACGACCGATGAGCAATGGGCCGCATCGATCAACTCCAAAGGCATGGGCCAGATTAATCTGGTCCGCGCAACGCTCCCGCTCATTGCCGATAACGGCTCCTACACCCTGATCTCGGGTGTCCTCGCGGACGAGTGCATAGCGGCCGGAGTAATCGGCACGGTCATCAATCACATCGTTGAAGGCTTTGTAAAAGCTGCCGCCGTCGAACTGCCGCGCGGCGTTCGGATCAACTGCGTAAGTCCAACGGTCCTGACCGAGTCGCCAGCCTACCATCCGTACTTTCCCGGTTTCATTCCGGTTGACGCTCGAGTAGTCGGACAGGCTTATCTACGGGCGATGTCCAATCCGATGTCAGGGCGCATTCTAAAATTGCACAATACGAATTCCTGATCTCTCAAGCATCCGCACGTGAGCGGTTGCGAGGGACCCCAAGTAACTCCTGAAGCTTGTCGGCAACCACATTCAGTTCCTCGTCACTTATCACATCCATCACCACTGCCAGCCGACTTCCATCCAGCACCGCGATGATACTGGGACTTCCGGTCTCCAGTCCTTTGACAACTTCAGCAGCAGACTTCGCCGCGATGGCCTGATCGATCTCTATCAGCAGGCAATTCACCGGTTCCGGGACAAAGGTTTCGTAGTTCGCAAAATACATCGGGCTAAGCACCACTCCGGGTGCGCCTTGAAGTTTGCGCTTCAATTCCGTTGCGAGGCGGCGGTAGCGGCTGAGTCTGGCGTTGTGATCAGTGCCAAGCCAATCCTCGAGCGCGGTCACGACAGCAACCACTGTCTGTCGGTCCATCTTGAGTGGTCTGCCGAACTTCAGATGACCATCTTCGTATTGAGTGAAATGAATCTTGGAAATGACAGAGATCAAATCGCCCCGGCCCATGACGAACCCACCGGCATTGGGCCCGCCAAAATACTTTGCGCTGAATGCAACCAGGTCCCCGCCCCTGTCGAGAAACGTAGGCATGTTTTCCGGGACCTTGCTCATGAAAGCGGCATCTACGAACACCGGCACATCGTGTCGCCGGGCGATCTTGGAAACCTCATCAAGACTCAAGGTACCGTTCTTCCCGTCAAGGTGTGCGGGGTGGAGCACCATAGCCGTGCGTTCGCTGAAGGCTCCCTCGAACAGGTCTTTCGACACTCCAGCCGGCGAACCGACTTCCAATAGCCGTGCACCGGACATCCGGACTTGGTGGTCGAACATCTGACGATGACCGCTTTGAATCAAGACCTCCGACTTCAGGCCGGTTGTGTCCGGCAACTGCTCCGACTTTGTCGGATCCGCTTTGACCATGCAGGCAGCAGTGCCAAGCATCAGTGCCGCAGCCACTCCTGGCGTTATGTGCGCATTTTCTGCGTGAAAGAGGTTCGCAATGTGTCTACCCGATTTCTCCAGCAACTCGTGCATTCGCAGGAAATTGCGGTTTACCGCGGCGATTTCGGCCAACACGTGCGGCGAATATCGTGATCCGCCCAAGTCCGAGTAGTTGCCGGAGGCATTGATCGCCAGACGAATTCCCAAGCGCGCGAGAAGCGAGCTCTTGCTCTGCTCGTCAGAAGAATTGGCTGTCACTTGGTTGCGTCCCCCGTACCAAACCCGGCTGTTTTCCGGTCAATAGCGCGTCGATGATCGATTGACGAAATGTCTATATTAGACTATTCTAAAGACCAATCACTTCGGTCGCAATCAGACAGAACTGTCTGCTACGTGTCCGGCTACTCGCTGCCCACCGCGCGTTAAGATTCTCGTGACGGACCCTGCCGCGCTGCCGAGGCAGTCAACGAAACATGCGGGCTCAGAAAAGCAAGACGAAGGTAAAGCTGTCAAAGAGGGGCAGACCCGTTCCCCCGACATTGATGAACTATGTTTCGATCGCGGAAGCCCTGGCGAGGCTGTTTGGCCCAATCGTCGAGATAGTTCTTCACGACCTTCGTACCGGCAAAATCGCCCATATTGCAAATGTCTGGCTTGGCCGAGATGTGGGCGACAGCTCGCAGCTGGATTTGGAGAATGCCAACTTCAGCGACGAAGAAGTGCTGGGGCCGTACGAGAAGGCCGGGCCGCAGGGCGAGCGCGTACGCTCGGCAACGGCTGTGCTACGTAATCTCGACGGTGTAGCTATCGCGCTCCTGTGCGTCAATCTCGATTTCTCAAAATTGGACGCGATGAGCAATCTGATCTCCGGGCTATTCCCGGATAAGACCTTGGCGCCATATCCGGACGCCTTTCGCAAGGATTGGCAAGAGCAGCTCAATTCCGTCATTCGCGACTTCCTATTGGAAAAGCGCACGACTCTGGCGCGGTTGGACCGCTCCGAACGCGAAGAACTGATTGCATCAATCGACGATCGGGGCATCTTCGAAATTCGTCACTCGGCAAAGTACGTCGCGGTTCAGCTCGGAATATCTCGGGCCACTGTCTACAACGTTCTAAACCGAAAGCGATGTCAACTGCGGGGTGTAGCCCGGTCAAGAATACGATGACGTCAGACGCACCTTCCGTTCCCCGCGGCACGGGAAGCCTGACCCTGATGGCGGGTCTCGCTGCTGGTGTTCTGATCGTATTCGCCATCGCAACAGGCAAGATCGTGCGCGATTCCGTGGCCGCTGCAGCTCCCGGCAGGTGGATTCAACCGGCAATTTGGCTCGTCGTAGCCGCAACAGCCGTTTCCCTGTGGCCGGCTGGGGCCGCCGCGCTGAACTGGCAGGCGAAGATACGAGCCGTTCGCGATGGCCGTACCGTCGACGCGCGCATTGCCTCCGCCGCGGCCGCAGAATGGGCTTACATCACTCTCGGTTACGCCGCGGCCGGCCTGCTCGCCTTGGGCGTGGTTCTCTTCCTGCTGGCAAACGACATGGCCGTCGGCCGGACCTTCTTCTACCTGCCGCTGATGGCCGAGAAATACGATCTCGTATTGCGTGCCTTCGCCAACAACGTTTTCATTTTTGTCGTTGCCGAGATCTTCGTGCTGGTGTTGGGATTGGTCGTTGCAATCGGACGCCTTCTGCCAGGTAGAGCGGGACGGCCTGTGCGCATGCTGGCGGTGTTCTACTGCGATTTCTTCCGCGGCATGCCCGCCGTTGTTACGATTTTTCTTGTCGGCTTCGGGCTTCCGCTGTCTGGCATCATACCGGGCGCAATCCCGGGTATCGGCAAGATTCCCCTCACCTGGTACGCCGTCATTGCCCTCACGCTCACCTACGGCGCGTATGTGGCGGAAGTGTATCGCTCCGGTATCGAGAGCATTCACTGGAGTCAGATGGCCGCCGCCAGATCCCTTGGCCTTTCGTATTTTCAGGCACTCCGATACGTGATCGTTCCGCAGGCGGTCCGACGAATCACCGCGCCCCTATTGAATGATTTCATCGGCCTGCAGAAAGACACGGCGCTCGTGAGCGTCATTGGGGTTATCGACGGATTCAATCAGGCGCGGATCATCGCTTCAAACGCCTTCAATCTTTCCGCAGTGACCATCATCGCGATAATCTTCGTCTTGATAACAATTCCACAGGCGCGTTTTGCCGACAAACTCCTGGAACGAGATCAGCGGCGCATGCGCGCTGCAAGCTAGGCCTGATCAAATGGCGTTCCTCGAAATTAGAAACGTCGTAAAGAACTTTGGCGCTACCGAAGTTCTCCGCGGAATTGATCTGTCGATCGAGGAGCATCAAGTGGTGTGCCTGATCGGTCCGTCAGGATGCGGAAAATCCACGTTGCTTCGCTGCATCAACGGGCTGGAACCCATCTCGTCCGGCGAGATCCTGCTGGACGACGACCGCATATCGGGCC
Source organism: Steroidobacteraceae bacterium (assembly GCA_036490715.1). Taxonomy (GTDB): domain Bacteria; phylum Pseudomonadota; class Gammaproteobacteria; order Steroidobacterales; family Steroidobacteraceae; genus FEN-1191. Next base: position 28,780 of record DASXDL010000003.1, read on the forward strand.
CTGGTGTCGAGGTCGATCGTCTGCGACGCGACATTGGAATCGTATTCCAAAGCTTCAACTTGTTTCCACACATGACCGTGCTCGAAAACATCATGCTGGCTCCCCTTAAGGTGCTGAACAAGGCACGACAGGAGGTGCATGCCGACGCCATGGTGCTGCTCAACAGAATTGGCATGGCAGAGAAGGCAACCGAGTACCCGGACCGGCTATCTGGCGGCCAGCAACAGCGTGTCGCCATCGTTCGCGCGCTTGCGATGAGGCCGAAGGTCCTATTGCTCGACGAAATCACCTCGGCGCTTGATCCTGAACTCGTCGCTGAAGTGCTTGCTATCGTCCGCGACCTTGCCACACGCGGAATGACGATGTTGCTGGCTACTCACGAAATGGGTTTTGCCAGAGACGTGGCTTCCAAGATCTGTTTTTTGGTCGATGGGCAAGTTTACGAACAAGGCTCACCCGAAAGGCTGCTTGGCCATCCAGAGCGGGATCGAACCCGCGCGTTCCTGAAACGCGTGATGGACGCGGGCAGAATGCAGCCCAGATGACGGAAACCGCTCGCAGCAACCTGTCGCCCTATCTCTGGTATGTGACTGCAGTCTTCGCGCTGTTTTTTGCTCTATCGTTTGCCGATAGACAGATCATCGGTGTGGTTGCGGAGCCGATGAAGGCGGCGCTCCAATTGACGGACGTGCAGATCGGGATCATTGGCGGTCTGGGTTTCGTAGTCTTTTTCGTATTCTTCGGATTGCCGCTCGGCCGACTCGCGGATACACGTAACCGCAAATGGCTAATTGTAGCCGGCGTCATCATCTGGAGTACGTCGACTGTGCTGTGTGGCCTTGCCACACGGTTCTGGGAACTACTCATTCTGCGTATGGGTGTTGGGCTCGGCGAGGCGACGCTAGGTCCATGTGCCTATTCGATCCTGGCGGATATCTTTCCTCGCAATCGTCTCGCAATGGCGCTGAGCTTCTGCACGATGGCCGGGGCCCTGGGTATGGGCTTGGCGTATTCCGGTGGAGGGATGCTACTGCATTGGGCGATCGCCTCCGTCAATACGAGTGGTACCGTGTCGTTGCCGTTACTTGGCGACCAAGCTCCGTGGCGCGTCGTATTCGTCGGCGTTGGTCTCCCGGGGCTCATTCTGAGCGCTCTTCTTTTTACCATCCGCGAACCGGCCCGGCCCGCCACGGATGGCAGGCCGGCGGACAGCACGCTGTCGGAGGTGATCTCGTACGTTCAATCGAACTGGCGCACGTTTGTAATGCACAACGTGGGCATGGGATTCATTTCGATAACCGGCTACACCGCCTCGCTCTGGGATATCGCCCTCTTTGCGCGCACCTATCATTGGCCGGCGTCAGAAAGCGGGCGCTTCTACGGCCTCATGGCAATGGCAGGTTCGATTCTAGGTGCGCTCTCAGGTGGCTGGATCGCAGACTGGCTGACCAGGACACGCGGGCGCGACGCCAAGCTGCTGGTGCTGGCTGCAACCGCGGCCCTGTGTATCCCGATCAGGCTGTTATATCCGCTCATGCCGACCCGAGAGCTTGCGCTCGGTCTGGCCTTTGTGGCCGTTACCCTGGTCGCCGTGCCGTACGGTGTTGCCGCTTCGGCACTGCAGATAATGGCGCCGTCGCGTATGCGGGGACAGCTTACTGCTGTCTATTTTTTCGTGCAGAGTCTGATCGGACTTGGCATTGGGCCAACCATGGTTGGCCTGCTAACTGACCATGTGTTTCGAGACCCGCAGATGTTGCGCTACTCGCTGATCATTACCGGCGGTACGGCACAGATCCTGGCTGCTGTCCTGTTTCTTTTGGCATTGCGGCCATACCAGACCACTCTGATCAATGCACTGGCCTCGGACAGAGGTGGCGCGAGCTACCTCGCAGCAGCGTCACTCACCACGACGACTTGAAACATTCTGGCGAAACTGATCCGACGCAGCCCTGGCGCCATCCATCAAGTAACTCGTATCGATCCCGTAAGTGAAGAAGCTGAACCCGAGTTCCACGAATCGACGTGCGTACTCGATCGAAACCACATCAATCGCCGCAATCTTGTTCTGCTTTCGAACGGCAGTGGCGACTTTACTGAGCGCGTCCATCAGCTTCGGATGAAGTTGGCCGATTGGTAATCCCATCGATGCTGCGAGGTCAGCCGGCCCAACGTACAAGACATCTACAGACTGAACTGCGGCAATATCACTGATTGCCTCTACCGCTGCCGGGCTTTCGATCTGAAGCACCACGGATGTTGCTGAGTTACTCTCGGCAACGCAATTCAGGTAATCCGCATAGTAGTTAGATACTCGCCAGGGACCAATTCCGCGATGCCCGCGCGGCGGGTATTTTGCTGCACCAACCGCTCGTTCCGCATCCGCTACCGAATTTACCATGGGGACCATGATGCCGGCCGCGCCGGCATCCAGCGCGGCCTTGATCAGATCGTCGCTATTGGATCGAACTCTGTAGATAACCGGAGTGCCAAATAAATCAGTTGCGGTCAGCAAGCTCCCCACCACATCAACACTCACCGGCGCATGTTCGCCATCAAGAAGAAGGAAGTCGAACCCGCCCTGAGCCAGGGTCTCGGCGGCCATAATGTGAGGAATCGACATCCACGTTCCCACGACAACGCCGCCAGACTGAAGCTTTGCCTTGAGATCACGATGAATTTTCATGGGCTCACACCTTTGGCGGCATGGATTGGAGACGACTGAGGGCTCATAATCTTTCAGAACAGTATACTGAGGATTCGGGGCGCCTCGGAAGTGCAAGGTCAGGAAGGAATGTCGGCATGAAAGGGAAAGATCGAAAAGACATTGACGCGGACAGGCGACCCGAATCTGCTCGACGGCGCAAATCCAAGGCGACCATGCAGACGCTCATCTATCAGGAGCTGCGCCGTTCGTTGATGACAGGGGCTCTGATGCCCGGCGCCAAGGTGACTCTGCGCAGCGTCAGCGAGCAGATCGGGACCAGCGTGATGCCGGTCCGCGAGGCAATCAATCGCCTGATAGCAGAGCGCGCACTGGAAGTCGTTGGCGATCGCCAGGTCATCGTCCCGGTCATGACAGCGGAGAAATTCTCGGAAATCGTGCATTGGCGCGTCCAGCTGGAGAGCGCGGCTGCACGAGCTGCCTGCCGGCTCGTCACACCCGGCATCGTTGCGGAACTCGAGGGGATTAATTCCCGAATGATCGATGCTGCGCAGCGCGATCAGCGTGATACGTTGCTTCGCTACAACTACGAATTTCACTTTAGAATCTACAACACGTCCGCATCGGCGATCATGCTGCCGATGATCGAGAGTCTTTGGCTGCAGGCTGGGCCGTTTACTTATTTTTCCATTCCGTCACCGAAGACGCTTTGGAATGCGAAGCACCACAAGGACATTCTCAAAGCGTTGAGGAGCGGTGATGCCGATACGGCCGCCGAGGCGATAGCCCAGGACATCCTCAACAGCGCGAAGTTTCTGATGGCTTCCGGTCATTTTGCCAAGCCGGCGGTTCGCAAACTCGCCGGACTGGTCGGCTGAACGAGCGGCGGGCTGCAGATCCTGCGGCCCACACCGCGCCCCGGCACCGAAGCTCCCCCTGTCCAGCCCGCCCGGGCCTCGATAACCACGGCTATCACGCCGGCCGTTGCTTCCAAGCATCAGTCGCGCACCCCAAACAGGATTGCTTTTCTTGTGATCACACGCTACGATCACTTTAAGTGGTCACTGGGTAAAGGGACTTAACTAGAGGGAGACCCGATGGCACGAAAACGCGCCTCATCGCTGCCGGTAGCTTCTGACAGAACTCAAAACCGCTACCTCGCATTGCTGCTCGCCACCACTGCTTTCGTATCGGTGAATCCACGCCCTTTACAGGCCCAGACCAGAGGCGCATCGGACAACGGGACGACTCCGGCGCCGGCAGCCAGCTCAAATAGTTCCTCCAACACCCAGGCCTCGGAGAATACCGACAACTCGTTGGAAGAAGTGGTCGTCCGCGGAATTGCGCGTCGCTATCTGCCCGACAAGCAATCCTCGGCCACCGGAATCGAGATGAGTCTGATCGATACGCCGCAGGCGATCTCGGTCGTGACTCCGGAAATGCTTGAGATTTCTCACTCGCGCACTGCCTACGATGTCGCCAACATGATGCCCGGCATCGAACAGGACGGCACCGGTGTCGGACGCGAAAGCCTGTTGATTCGCGGCCAAGCGAACCGATACAAAAGCCGCGTCGATGGAATCGGTAACAGCAATTTTAGTTTCCCCGACGGATTCGCGCTCGATCGCATCGAATTCGTACGCGGTCCGGCCACTGTGATCTACGGATTGGAATCTGCCTTTGGCGGTGAGGTAAACAGCGTTCTGAAGCAACCGCTCAAGGATCCGCGTGTCGAAGTGGGCATTGAGGGCGGCGATTTCGACAGGGTTCGTTATCAGCTCGATGTCACCGGTCCGATTCCTGGAACTGACGGAAAACTGTCAGCGCGCATCGTCGGGGCTTACACGGGCTACGGGTCGTGGGTCGACCCACCGGGCAGGCACTGGAACGACCGGATGATCGCGGGCTCGCTGGCGTATGACCCCACTTCGGATTTGCGTGTGGTTCTGAACTATTACACCGAAACCCGCAAATATGACCCGACCACTGACGGTTGTACCTTGGTAATAGGTCCGACCGGCGCACTTGAACTCCCGGACAAGATTGCCACCGATCATTACTACTGCGGCGACCCCAAGCATTCATTCGGCCAGTTTACCCAGCAGTATTTTATTGGTTCGCTGCAATACAGACTTCCTAACAACTGGCAGTTCCAAGCCAATGCGGCACTGTCGAAAGACGATGACCGGTTCACCTACATGTACCCGTTCGGCCCGGCTGGCGCCTTCGGTCTGCCCTCGGACGAGGTGTTTCTAAACACCTACGACAGCTTTGACGACAACCAGCAGCTCCGCTTCAATGTGAGCCTTGGCGGTGAGTTCCCGATTGCCTCCCGATCTGTCAAATTCTTTGCCGCCTACGAGCATCAGGACAATCCCACCAACGATCGTCATGCTTGGCTGGAATCGCTCGGTGTGGGTAATCTCAACATCTACCAGGGCGGACTGGACATACTTTCCGACGGTAGCCCGATTCCGGACGTCGATCGCAGCAAGCTGCCTGTTGCCAACGATCAACGTAGCCGTGAAAAAGCCGATCGGCTAAGTCTGCAGCTGTTGGCCACGCCCATCGAACGCCTTGACGTGCTGGCTGGGTTTCTCTATCAGCAATCCGACAGTTCGCAATTTCTGATAGTGCCGCCCGGCGCCCCGGTCGAAGTAAAGATCTCGCGCGTCGTGCCGCGGGTGGGTGTCACCTACCAGTTGACCGATGGCTGGCGAAGCATGAACGACGCCAGGGCGTACTTCAGCTACTCGGAAGGGTTCGTGCCGAATGTCGGCGTGTTTGGCCAGCAGGGCGAGTCGTTGACTGCGCCTCAACAGATGCATTCCTACGAGGTTGGTGTGAAATCGGCGTTCTTTAACAATGCCGTCAACCTGATTGCCGACGCCTATCACGAGAATGTCACCAATGTACCGTCGCTGGTGTTTTACCCAGGCGGCAGCTACTCGGCACTGTCTGGCGACCGAAAGTTCGATGGAATCGAGGCGAGCCTGATCGGTGAATTGCTGCCCGGATGGAACGTCGCCTGGTCCTATACCTACGCGAAGACGAAGATCGAAGATCCAAGCTTCCCCAATCTGGACCTGGTCGTCAGGTCAGTTCCGAAGAATTCGGTGTCAGCCTACTCGTCTTACGAATTCCTGCGCGGCGGACTGCGCGGCCTACGCGTTGGAGGGGCCATCATCCACAAGGGTGACTATGCCTTCGTGGATAACTCAGCAGCCACGGTCGCAAGATTCGGGCAGCTGACAGCGAGTGGCTACACGCGACTCGACCTCAATTTTTCGTATGCTGGCTTCACCAATAAGTGGAAAGGCCTGGAGTTGTACCTGAACGTCCAGAACCTGAACAACACCAGGTATTACTACAGCAGGGTCGGCTCTCCCAGCTACGCGATAGTGCAGGAGCCGCCTCGCACAATCACTGCCGGCGTTCGCTACGTCTTCGACGCACACGGGAAGAACTAGCGAATTCCGGAATGTCTCGCCCCTCACCGATCGGCTGGCCTGCCCAGCAGATCGATGAGGGGCTCGATCTGCCGTTCGTAGTTTCGCCACCGCGATAGCGCGCCCTGGTAAATGGGCCTTCTGACCTGAAGTTGGCTCGCCGTGTAGACAGGCCTCGAGAGTTCGTAGAAATTGAGACAGGCGTCCTCCCAGGTCAGACCGCAGTCGGCAACAAACCGCCGAATTCCCTCGTCCCCTGCCGATACGAGATCCTCGTAACAGATTTCGATCATTGGAGGGCTCAGCACCGCCCGCCAGTGCTTCATTACCCCGCAGTAGAGCGCGTGGTAATGGGCGAGATCCTCAAAGGAATTGTAGTAGGGCTCGTGAGTCCCGAAATGTGCCGTGTAGAGTGACCAGCACACAGCGATTGGCTCGCGCCTGCAGTGCACGATCAGAGCGTCCGGAAACAGCAGTCTTATCAGGCCAAGGGCAAAGAAGTTTCCTGGAAGCTTGTCTGTAACGAACTTCTTGTCCAGATCACGCGCAAAAATGCCTTCGAGATAGCGCTCTCTGGTGGCCTCCAGCAGCGCCACCTCCCTGGCATCATTGGTGTCTATTGGTTCCGAGGCCGAGAATTCGCACCTGCGACGCTCATACTCGCGCAGGCACCTTTGCATCAGCGGCGACTCACCACCACCGGCAACTTCTGAATGAGATGCCAAAATCTGTTCAACAAGTGACGTGCCAGACCGCGGCAGCCCGACTATGAAAATCATTCTGATATCCAGCGGCAATCGCTTGAGCGGCCTGCTGAGAGCCCCAGGTGTGTACCAGGTGCAAATCCGCTCTACCGACCTCGATCCCGCGCTCTGGTCATATACGATTCCACGGTCTCGCATCATCGCACGTACCGCCCGATTGCCGGCCGCGAAATATTCAAAGGCGTGCGCGTAGATCCCCGCCGATTCAAGTGTGCGCGCCAGCGCAAAGCAAATGTTGACTCGATCCCGGGTATTGATTTCGGTTCGACTGATCTGCTCCATGCGGATAAAGAGTGGATCCGTCAGAGAAGGCGGCTCAAGGTCGCACAAATTGAACATGGCATCGGTCATCATCGGGCTCAACTCGAGTGCCGTCCGATATGACTCCACGGCTCGTACCCGGTTGCCCAGAATCTTGTTCAGATGACCGCTCACCAGGTGTGAGTGCGCAAGATTCGGGTAGCGATTAACCAGATCGCGGCTCACCTTCTCCAATTGCGGAAGGTCTTGCTGGGCCAGCAATGCCATCGCCAAGCCAACCAGCGCTTCAGCATCGTCTGCGGAAAAGGTCAAAGACTGGTCAAACGCCTGCCGAGCCCGGCTCCAATCGCCAAGCTCTGAGCATTCGAAGCCAAGGCGTTTCCAACCAAGGGCATCTTTGGGATCGATGAACACGCGAATTGTCCGTCAGCGTCACTCGAGAGGCAGAACTCCGTTGGCTGCTGCCGTCGCCAATTCGTCGACGGTAACCACACGATCGACGATTTTTGACTTGCTGACAATCAGCGCGACGACAGCGTTCTCAAGAGCGGGCGACTGCAATTCGGCCAGCGCGGTCGGATGGTCCGCGTAGAAGTCGATTATTGAGCCGAGGCCGTCTTCGCGGCCGTACCGGTGCCGTACCAGCTGCCCGATCTCCCCTCTTGCCATCTCGACATTGTGAGCTTTGCCCAGCTGCAAGAGCACGATGGCTAATCGAACGCGGCGTTGTGCCACCTCTCGGTAGCGCAGCTTTAGGGGATGATCGACGGGCATGTCGACATGGTCCGCGTGGCTCTTGAGAATTCGGCTGAACTCGCGCTCCACCATGGTACCTGGCACCTCGAAATCGTAGTGACTGGCCAACCAGTCCAAGACCTGTCGCTTGACATGCAGCCAGGACAGGTCGCTCGAGCCTGGCATCGCTGTGAGCCGCTGGATCGTGAGTCCCTCAAGCGGCCTGAGCGTAACGTCGGGCAATACTTCGATGATCAGGTTGAACTGGAATTGACCCTTTTGCAGACCAGACAGTGCCTCGATCACCGGCCGGCTGACCGGGCGCAGCTGCCCTTCCTGTATGAGTTTTCTCGAGACGGTGACCGCTAGCTGATCGACGACGTCCTGTGTCAGTTGCGTTCCCAAGCGCGCACGAAGTACGCCCACGGGCGCCTTTCCTGCCCGGAATCCTCGAACTCGTGTTGTCCGCCCCACTCTCTCGAGCTGCGCGTTGAAAGTCGCGTCGACCCAGCCTGCGTCAAGCTCGATGGTGAACGTACGGCTGAGGCCGGACGCGGTTGCATCGACAATCCTCATTTCAGCGTTCACAGTTTTGGTCCCGCATCATTGAATGCGAGCCTTATGCGCCTTTCGAGGCCACCTCGAAGAGTTCCAGAATGTTCCCGTCCGGATCACGCACATAGATCGCCAGGCCATAAGGTCCCGGCCCTAGCTCGCGTTCGAATACGACCTCAGCCTCCTTGAGCCGTCGACCGAGAGCTTCGACATTACGGACCACGAACGCAAAATGGTCCACTTGGCCCTGGTCGCCGGAACCGCCTAACGTGATACCCAAGCCCTGACGGGTCGATATCAGTGGTCGACCGTCCGGCAGTGGCTTGGCGTCGCGCCGTTCCGAAAACCCCAGAAGATCGAGGTAAAAGCGCTTCGACCGCTCGAAGTCGCGCGCCTTGAGCAGTAGGTGATGCACGGCAAGCGTTCCCGGGGCGAGCTCTTTGTCAATCCAGGCATTCACCTCCGCCGAAGAACATGTCTCGGCGAAATACTGGTGCCACACCTCCACTGCCGCCGACTCCCACAGAGGGTTTACTCCCGCAATGCAATCCGTCACGCCGACGACATCGTAGTCGCGCAAATATGCCTCTCGGATGGTTGTCTCCACGCAGGCGTTAGTCGTAAGGCCGGCCACTAGTAGCGCGTCGACCCCGAGCATCTCCAGCACTATATGCAGGCGCGTCTCGTGAAAAGCACCGTATCGGTGCTTGCGGATGACAAACGTCGGGTTATTAGAAAATTCCTTCAGCTCGTCGATGAGCTCGGCATCCCACGTTCCGACCAGCGCGGATGTCCGCTTGCGCCTGGATGTATGCGTCGGAAGCCGCTTCCGGCCCCGGCGATGGTCGATCGGAAAATGTTCCTGCACGGTCCACAGCACCGGCATATTGACGGCCTGGCAGCGCCTGATGAGATTCCGTAGCGGCGTTACGACGGAGCTCAGGTGATCGGTGTCCACCCCGGAAATCCCGAGGGTGCCTTCCTTGTGACAGAAGGCGTTCTGCATGTCGACGACCAACAATGCGGTCTTGCGCAGGTCAAGCAGCTCAAGGTTCATTTGCCCGGTCCGTACTGTCGATGCCCATGACACCGGCTTTTGCCCAACTGTCTGGCGGTACTTCGTTGAGGATTACATGCAGGCAGTCGGGCTTCGCACCCGCGTGTTCGACCATGGCGTCGGTGATTGCCTTGCATAGTCGACGCTTTTGCTCGACGGTTCGTCCCGGCCACATATGCACTTGCACCACTGGCATGGCTCAATTACTCCTTGATCTGCGTAGGTCCCATTGACGCCGCTCTACTCATACACCGTTGTAGAAGCGGGGGTCGACGCTGCGGCAAGTCCAGCGCGTTGAGTAATCTCCAGCGCCCTTCGACGCGCCTCGTGAAAGAGAGCTCTCTCGTCAATTGAACGAACTTTTCCTTGGCTGTAGAGCGCCCTGCCGTTCACCCAGGTTTCTGCAATTGAAGCCGGCGACGCCGACCAGACCAGAGCTTGGACGGGATCTGTGTAAGGCACCCATTCTATATGGTCGAGGTCGAAGAGAACGAAATCAGCCTTCTTGCCCACTTCCAATGAACCCACCGCATCGTCCCACAACAGGGCTCTGGCCCCATCGATTGTGGCCATGCGAAGTGCTTTGCGGGCACCCACAAGCGCGGGATCATTTCGAGCGTCCTTGAATAATCCGGCGACAACATACATTTGTCGCATCAGATTCAGGTTGCCGGATGCCGAGACGCCGTCGGTGCCCAGGCTGACGGTAACGCCCGACTCGATCAACTCCGGATAGCGGCCGAAGGCGGTAGCCCCTTTAGCAAGTTTCAGCGAGGTCCCCGGACAAAATGCAATCTTGGTTGCGTTGGCTCGCAGCAGCTGTTGCTCCTCCGCTGTGACCGCCACCCCATGAGCGATGACCAGATTGGAGCCGAGACCTCCAGCATCAGCGATCCGCTGGATTGGCCATTTTCCATACTTGCTTTGCGAAATGCGGGCTTCCTGGATGCTGGTCGCCAAATGATACGTTGTGCCTACGCCGTGTTTTTCGGCAAGCGCACGGGCGCCCACATGCAGGGCGAGCGTGCAGGGTTCCTTGCCTTCGATGTTCACCCAGCAGCGGATACGCCCGCCGGCGGAGTTGTGCCAACGCTCAACGGTTTCCTCGAGCGCCGCTAAGGCCGCCTCGGGCCCGGGAAAGAAATGGTGCCGCATCATTTCCTCCGACCATCCAGGCGGCGGCGATTGCGGTCGGTTATCCGCCGCATGCCGCCCGGTGATCCCGCGGATGCCGGACTGCTCCAATGCCCGCACCGTTCCATCCGCGTCGTTCTGCACGCCCATGTCTAGCATGCAGGTAGTCCCGCAGCGCAGCATCTCTGTGCACGACAGCAGAGCGCTGACGTATTCATCGTCGGCGGTTACATGCGCATAGAAGGGCTTCGCCCAGAGAAAAACCCACGTACGAGTGTCCAGATCATCTGGAAACACGGCCCGGGACAGGGTCTCCGATAGGTGGACGTGCGAATCGATGAAACCGGGCGTTATTCCGCGGCGACTGCCGTCGACGACTTGCTCGAACGTGCAGCGATTGTGCCGCGTAAGTACCTCCTGGGTCGGGCCGATGTCCGCGATACGATCACCGGCGATCACAATCGCGGCGTCGCGAATGACCGTATCGGTTGCATCGACGGTCAGGGCAAATTCCAGGTGCTCGATAAGAATGCTCATCGGAAAAGCCTCTAGATCGCTACCGATGCGGCCTCATGTCCAGTGCGGATCGACTACTGAATCTCGATCAGATTGTCGGTATTCGTGACATCGGACAGAAGGCTGGAGCCGTCCTCCGTGACGGCTACTACGTCCTTGTTCTGCATTCCGAAACCATAACCCGTATTGTAGACAAGCGGCTCGAAGCCCAGGACCATGCCAGCTTCCAGCGGCACATCCGAGTGCGGGCCCAGATAGGGCTTCTCGTGAAGATGCAAGCCGATACCATGACCGAGGAAGCTTATGGGCGGAAGTTTGAGTTTGCTCAAATGGCGAATAAACGCCTCGTAAATGGCTCTTGAGCTGGCCCCGGGCTTCACCATCTCGAGCGTCAGGTACTTGCACTCGATGAGATTACGCCAGATCGCTTCTGCATGCGCTGGCGGAGGACCGACCCTGGCGGTCCGGCATACGCCGGCGTGATAGCCGTCAATTATCGCGAAGACCTCCACGCGGCATATATCTCCGGACTTCAACTGGCGTTGGGTCGGGCCTACATTCGGGAAAACGCTTCGTTCACCGGTCGCTACAATTAATAGCTTGAAGTTGTCCGCTCCCTGCTCAAATACGCCGCGGGTAACAGCGGCGGCAATGTCCATCTCGGTCGATCCGACAGTGACCTGCTGAAGCGCCTCAAAAATTGCCCGATCCGCGATGCGCGACAGACGGCGCATGTGCTCGATCTCGGCCGGCGTCTTGATCTGTCGAAGCCGCGCCAGCATCTCGTCGGCTGGATCGAAAGTGGCTCGCGGTAGACGTAACGTAAGGTCGCGAAACACAGCCGTCGGCAGGTAATCAAACTCGGTGCCGATTCTTCCTGCTGCAACTCCAAAGTCCGACAACAGGCTCGCCAGCACGGCCATCGGCCGGTCGGTGAACTCACCCCACGTTCGAACGTCCATCCCGTCGGCTTTGGCGCGCGTCGTCGTCTCTTCCATATCGACGACCACGATCCCGCAGCGCCCGCTTGCCGTTACCACGAAGGCCGCGTGCCGCCATCGCATCAGCGACTGCGAGGGCACGACGAACCCTGCGAGGTACGCAAAATTCTCCGGCGACACAATCACTACGGCGTCGAGCTGCGACGCCGCCATGGCCTTGACCAATCGGGAAGTAATCTCGGGCCGCATGCCGCCTCCGGCGCCGCGCCGACACGCAGCGTCTCAAGTGTGATCCTACCGTGTGATCACGTAGACTGCAAGGCTGTCGCGGCATCGCCATTCGGGCCTAATTCGGTCGAGTGAGACATCGGCCGGTGCCAAAGGCCGACTCGTCTATTTCACCGGCTTGCACGACGATGCGACCGTTTGCCACGGTGAGCGCCGGCCATCCGCGAAGGCGCCATCCCTCATATATGCAGGTGCCATGCCCTTCGTGCCGCACCACGCGTTCCTCGTCGAGATCGACCAGAACCAGGTCCGCGTCGGCGCCAACCTCAAGTGATCCCTTACGGGGATAGAGTCCGAATCGTCGCGCCGGCGCATAGGAATTCAGCGTTGTCAGTTGCTGCAGCGTCAGGCCACGTCCCAGAACGCCGTGCGTAACCAACAATGGCAACTCCCACGGAAAGGCGACAACACCAGGGTACTCGGACCACAAATCCAGACCCTTCTTCGGCAGAAATGGCACGTGATCGCTGCCAATCGAATTAATTCGGCCGGCCAGAAGACCGCGCCATAGCCACTCTTTCTGGGTCTCATCGCGCAGCGGTGGCGATATCTTGGCGCGCATATCCAGATCCGCGTCATAGGCGGTGCGTGTCAGGTAGTGGTAGCACGTCTCGACCGTGACATCGATGCCGCGAGCACGCGCTTCGGTGGCGAGATCTGGCCCTTCTCCGACCGAGGTATGAACAATCTGCAGCGGACAGCGCGTTCGTTCGGCGAGAAATATCATCCGGCGAATGGTTTCTACTTCGCAGACCACCGGCCTGGACTCCGTGTACGCGGCGAGATCCTGGCGGCCGGTTGCCACGACTTCCTGTTTGACCCATGCGGCTATGGCGGTATTCTCACAATGCACTGACACGACGCCGCGCGGCAGCTTCGCCACCTTGAGCATCGTCGCGTACACCCAACCGTCGGTGGCCGGCACAATTCCGATCGGATTGTCCGGCTCGTAGCCAAAATACAGCTTGAACGACTGGACGCCTGTCTGCTCGGCAATCGCCGGAATCTCGTGGATGTGTTCCTCGCGCTGGATGCCAAAATGGAATCCAAAATCGACGCACGAGGAAGCTTCGCCGATTGCGCGGCGCTCGTGATAGAACGGGATATAGGAAGGCTGCTTGGTTCGAATGTAGAGCACGAACGTCGTCAAGCCGCCGCGTGCGGCTTGCGCAGATTCGATGCGCATGTCATCCGCATAAGGATAAGCGACGCCGAGGTGACAGTGGGTATCGACGACTCCTGGAATCAGACATCGGCCCTCGGCGTCGATCGTTCGCCGGCTTGGCGGGAGTGATTCAGATGGCCCACCGGCGACGATCTTGCCGCCCGAGGCGGCTATACCACCGATAAACTCCCCGCGAAAATCGACAACCCGGGCGTTCTTGATAACGAGATCAGCCTGCATCGGGCGTAGCCCCGGCGAGAATGGCATCGATAATTCGCGCGATTCCTTGCCATTGACTGGCACCGACCGTGATTGGTGCGCGTCGACCGAGCGCGCGCGCCCAGATTGCTTTGCGACCGGACTTGGCGGCGTAATCCAGATCACAGCTTCCCGGCGGACTCGCCATATCGACGACGATCGTATTGGCGCGCAAACGGTCGATGACTGTCGAGGTGATCACCGGCGCGGAAGCGGTCGACACCAGTACGTCAAATGTTCTGGCGACCTCGGGCAGATCCTCAAGGGACAATGCAGTCGCGCCGAGAGTAAAAGCCGACGCGCGCTGGACGGGATTGCGCGCCGCGACCGTGACGTGCGCACCGAGCGCCAGTAGCGTTCGTGTCAGCACTGTACCGGTATTCCCCTGACCGACCACACAGATGCGCGCTCCGTGAATTGTGATGGCGGTATTTTCGATTAGCACCCTGATAACGCCTTCAACGATCGCAGGCGCACGGAGCAACATCAGTTCGTGGTCGGTCTCATATTCGTGAATCTTGATTCCGAGTCGCGCGGCTGCCTGCGCCAGACGCTCGTCCGCTCGTCCAAGGATTATGTGCGCGCCGGGTGCCATACCGCGAAGCAGCGATTCCGTCGGAATGATCTTGGTTGTGGCAAAGAGGCTGCCATCGACTGCGATGCCTGGTATGGGCATAAGCGCGACATCAGCGCCAATCAATGCCTGTTCGGCGTCCGGCGCAAGGACCACGCGGTCAATTCCGCCGCCTGGCCAGGGAAACCCGAAGGCCTTGACCACGGCGCCGGACTCGGTCGCGAGTCGGCAGATCTCCTGCTCACGTTCGTCGCCGCCGACGACCGCAATCGTAAGCCGCCGCCACAGTTTCGAGTAGGCGCGAGAGCTGGCTGTCATATCTCACGGCGTGAGCTGACGAATTTCAGCAGCGCGTCCCTGTCGAGGCCAGCAATGCCCATCTCCACAGCCGTCCGCCGGGCCGCCGGCGCACTGGGTCCCGCGGCAAGCTCTCCAAGCTGCATCAGCGCGCGAGCACACGGCGCTTCTACGCCTGCTATCGCCGCGAAGACGAGAAAAGGTCCAAGTCCATACCATAGGTCTTCCTGAAAATACCGATGAGCGAACCCCGCCGGCGCGTTGATCAAGCGGTTTGCCGATCCGCTGCGGATTGCCGCGGCGAGCCCGACCCCGGAATCGACATCGCATTCTATCGTCCCGATCGCCTTCATTTCCTCGAACAGGGAAGGGAGTTGGAGGCCCAAGCCGCCGCCGACCGCTTGCCGTTCGGCATCGAGACTCGCCATCACGCGTGCCACGCCCTCCGTGAGACCCTCTACGTAGAATGTGAAGTTGCCGCCAGTCGCCTCCACCCACGCCGCGCCGAGGACTGATCCAGGTGGATGAAGAATCATGTTGACATTCGAAAGGCTCGTTACCAGTACGTTCGCAACCGGTCTGGCGCAATCATAGAGCACTAGCGCCGAGTCGAGCGCCCTGCCGCCACCGGGCATCGCGGCCACGCGGACAGATTTCGCACGCCCGGTCGTGACTACGAAACCCGCGCGCTCCATTCGTGCGACATAGGTCAGGGTCGAGAACTCCGCGATGGGCGGAGCCTCGACACCATGGCGTCGAAACACTTGGTTGAACTCGAGCGCGCCGCCGGTATGGCCGGGATTCAGAATCGTCGGCACCCGACCGATGTTGGCATCAACCAGCCTTTGCGCCAGCGCAGCATGTCCGAGGGTCGGCAGGCAGACGAGCAGAACGTCGGCGGCGTCTGCTGCGAGCTTAAGATCGGTGGTAATGACGTCTATGGGAGTGAAGCCGTCGCCCAGTACGCCCGTGTGATGGATGCCGCGCGAGGCGACAAATCCCTCAATGGTCACCGGCGAGCGATTCCACAAACGGACCTCGTGTCCTGCTCGTGTGAGTTCGACCGCCGCGGAAGCCCCCCCGGCGCCAGCGCCAAGGACAGCGACTCTCATTTGACGGCGTACTTGGCCAGCTTTTGGAGATCCACCTCGACTCCGAGCCCGGGTCCATTTGGCACCAGCACTGCCCCGTTCTGATAGCCAAACGGCTCGGTCACGATGTCGTCGAGGTAATAACAACCGGCAATCTCCGGACCTCTCGATCCCGCAGGCTTCGACACCGGACAAACGCTTGGCAACCTGGCGATGCGGGTTGCTGCCCCGAGATGTAGATTCGCCGCATTGCCAATTCCGGATTCGATCGAGCCGCCGATGTCGCAATACAGCCCGAGCGCCTCGGCCAGATCCGCCTGCTGTTTCGCTCGGTACAGGCCCCCAGGCTTGGTTACGTAGCAGGAAATGCAAGCGGCGGCCTTGTGTTCGACGAGCTCGAAAATGTCGTGACTGGTCCAAGCAGACTCGTCCGCCATCACGGGCGTGTTGATGCGCTCCGCTACGAGCCCGAGTGCGCGCGCACCCATGACGGGTTGCTCGCATAGCAGCAAGTCGTACTCTTCCTGGCGGCGGGTAACGCGAATGGCTTGCCAGACATCCTGATAGCCCTCATTGCCGTCGACTCGAATGCTGATATCACTACCAAGGCGTTCACGAAGCAGGCGAACGACTTGCACATCGCGCTCCGGATCGAGTCCGGTTTTGCACTTGATGGTACGCGCGCCCTCCTCCACGGCGGCTACGGCCTCCTCGACGCATTTCTCGACTTCCATGATGCCAAGCGAGTGCGCGACCTCGATGCGGTCTCGAAATTGACCGCCGAGCAGGCGATAGGCCGGCACATTGGCAGCCTTGCCGGCGATATCGTGACAAGCGATGTCGATGGCGGCCTTGGCATAGGGGTGCCCCTTGACCGCCCTGTCCATCGCGACGTGCAGGACTGCCAGATCGCGCGGGTCTTGTCCGATGATGACCCCGCCGAGATAGCGTTGGATGACGAGGCAGATCGTCTCCGGCGACTCGCCAAAATACCGCATGTGCGGTCCACCCCAGGTGATCCCGGCCGGTGCCTCGCCCCAGCCGCTGATGCCTTCATCCGAATCGACGCGGATAATGGCGTGATGACCTATCGGCGTCGTCATCTTGCTCGCCCACGCGTGGTGTCGCCGGGCCGGAAGCGCGATAACGTACAACTCGAAGCCTGTGATCTTCATGTCACATCCTACGGTTGAACTCGGCCGCCACTTCTGTGATCACAATATGTGATTGTATAATATCAGGTTGAACGCTGCAGTGCCACCGCCCGAATTTCCCGGGGCCAATGCCCTATCCCGATCGCTGCTGTCTCTGCCGCTAGTCGTGCTGACGGGCTTTCTGGGCAGCGGCAAGACGACGCTTCTCAATCGGCTCCTTGCCGATCCGGCCATGCACGACACCGCCGTGATAGTCAACGAGTTCGGAGAGATCGGGGTCGATCACCTGCTCGTTTCCTCGGTTGCAGACGATGTCATTCTGCTGGCATCGGGCTGCGTGTGCTGTAGCGCAGGCGAAGACCTCGGCACCGCGCTGGCGTCGCTGCTCGCGCGGCGCTCCGAGGGCACGCTGCCGCCATTTCAGCGCATCATTCTCGAGACGACGGGTATCGCTGCGCCCGAATCCGTTTTGCAGCGACTCCTGTCCGACGGCCCGGTTGCCGGCCAGATCCGAATCCATGCGGTTGTCACGGTGGTGGACGCAGTATTCGGCCATTCAACGTTGAGCCGCTTCACGGAGTGCGCCAGCCAGGTGGCCATGGCGAACAGGTTGGTCGTTTCGAAGCTCGATCTGGTCGACAAAGCCCATGTGGATGCACTGATGGAAGCTGTGCGCGCGATAAACCCTTCGGCGCCGATTGCTCTTTCCGCGCGCCACGATGCAGCCGCTGCCTGCCTGTTCGGCAACTCGGACGAAGGCGCGGACGTCAACTTCCAGGCGATACCGCCCGTGTCACCTCTCAGCTCTCATCGCGACCGCGCTGAAGTCCACTCGCATCGCTTCGACACCTTTTGGTTTTGTTGGAGTGAAGCTACGTCTTGGGGCGACTTCAAAGAGTGGCTCGATGGGCTGCTGATCGCGAGGGGCGACAGTATTCTGCGTATGAAGGGGCTGCTGCAGGTGGCCGGAGTTACCCACCCCGTCGTTGTTCAAGGGGTGCAACATGCCCTGTATCCTCCGGGAGCCTTGGCACGCTGGCCCCGCGGCACACCCCGAAGTGAAATGGTATTCGTTACGCGGGATTTCTCGCGCGATGCAGCCGTTCGAAGCTTTGGCCAATTCTTCCCGTACCGCGTAACGATCGCTTAGGCGCAGGGTTGAATACCTTGAAAGTGCCGGCGGGTCTGCGGCAAGCCAGGGTTCCATTGCCGGAACATTTGCTTGGGTTCCTGCAAGCTGAAGTCGCGCGCTTTAGCAAAAGCATCAGCGTCCCGCGACCCTGGCACTACTCGGAACTGCACAACCCCTGGAGTCGAGCCGCCGCCGTCTTCGACAGCTGGGGATTCCTGGATGTCTGTCAGTCATCGACAGTCATCGAGAATGTCGGCAGGCTGATTGGACCGGATATCGTTCTCTTCGACAGCCAGTGGCTTCCGGACCGCTGGCATCCAATCGAAGCAGAATCGGCGTTGGAAAGCGATGCTCATCGATTTCCGGTCGACCCGCCAGTTGGCGTGACGGTGCTCATAGCCGTTGCCGGGGTGCCGCGAGGTATCCTGCGGGTGGATTATCGGGATTCGAAGCTCGGAACTGCTGCGAAACAACAAGTCAGTGCGTCGCTCGAACTGGAGCCCGGGACCATACTGGTCTTGGATTCCCGGCTGGCGTACCGCGTCCGCTGCGCACGCAGCAGTAGTGTTGTCCCTGCCGCCCTGGCGATGCGGTACTTCCCAGCGTCTTCCCGCTATAGCAGAGACCCAACCGCACCTGTCCACCGCACGCTCACGGAGCGATACCCGCTAATCAACTACGCGCGGCTACCCCTCTGGCTTGTCAATGGCGAGGATCGAGCTGACAACGACTTCGTGACGGGCTTCAACGTGCGTGCGGGATATTGGACAAACTCCAGGTGGTAACGCGCCTAAGCCATGATCGCGGACAGCATTTCCTTTAGCGGCTGCAGATATGCGTCGTAGTTTTTCCAGCGGCCCACAGATCTGGAGTAGATAGGCTGACGCACCTGCCAGCGACTGGGCGTCCGGACCGATCGACGCGTGTCCTGGAAGGCAAGACATGAATCCTCCCATGGTAGTTGGCAGTGATCGAGCACCTCGCCTACCACCCGGGCGGTATTGCTCACCAGATCTTCGTATTGGACCTCCAGAACCGGAATTGACAGCGCTCTTCGCCAATGTGCCATAAGTCGATGGTAGTCGAGATAGTACTTCCCAACGGTGTTCAGATCGTTCGCAAACTGAAATTCCTCGGCAAAACTGGTGAAATAGCAGGAAAGACAGGTATCCAACGGATCCCTTCGACAGTGAATTATCTGCGCCCGTGGAAGCAGGACCGCGATCAGCCCGAGATGAATGAAATTGAAGGGTTGCTTGTCGGTCACCCGATCCGCTGTCTTCGAAACCCGGTCGAGGCGTCGAAGATACTGCTCGGCCATGCGTTCCAGATCCGGCGTTTCGAGATCACGAATCCCCTCCGGGTAGGGCCGCCGCGCACCGCGAAGATGATGAATCTGTGAGTCGATAGTCATCATGGCCGTCAGTTCGCCACCACCCGCGACTTTGGAATGACTTGCCAAAATCTGCTCCACCAGAGTCGTTCCAGAGCGCGGCATCCCAACAATAAAGATCGGCCGATCACTTTTGACACCATGGCGCGGCAGAGCTGAGAACAGCTCAGGGGTAAACGTTGCAATCAAACGATCTATGGTATGGGTATATCCTCGAGTGTCGAACGGTGCCTTGGCGAATTTCAGCGCACGGCCAGCTCGGAAATTCTCGAACGCCTCGGCGTACGCCCCATTGCGATCGTAGTGCTGCCCGAGGGCGAGTCGCAGTCGAATCCGGTCGGAATCCGCCGTTGTTCTGCTGTGCACAAGATCCCGTGCTTTGTCCACCCAGGCTTGCTCAGGCTCTCCTTCGGGCAGCCCAAGGAGCCTGGATAGCGCTACGATATTATTGTCGTCCCGGCGCAGTACCGCGAGGTACAGAGCTCGCGCTTGCGTAAATCTTCCTACCGACTCCAACGCTTCTCCAAGAAGCAGCCGCGCCCGCCCATGATCGGGTTGCAAGTCAATTATTCTGCGCAAGCCGGCAATGGCCCGGTCCGCGTCCCCGAGCTTTAGACACGTCTGTGCAAGACGGAAGCTCGTTTCAACGGAATCAGGCTGAAGAGCGCTCAGTCGCTCCAGATACGGTAGCGCCTCGTATGGCAATCGCTGCGAATTCAGCACCGCCGCAACGTTGCTGAGTGCGTCGATATGGCAGCTATTCAAGGCCAGCGCGCGATCAAACAACTGCAGCGCACGTTCATTCTCACCCAGCTTGGATTTGACTATCCCATAGTCATTGAGGGCGTTTGCATCCGCGGGATCCACGTTAAGCGAACGTTCCAACACCGCGCTGGCTCCAGGTAGGTTGCCCAGTTGCATATAGGCCAAGCCAAGGTAATGCAGAGCTTGCGAGTCATTGGGATTGACCCTGACCAGTCGCTCGTAGATGCCAGCCGCCTTCGTGATGTCGCCATCGCGCTGTAAGGCCAAGGCGGTTTCAAATGATGAGTTCGTAGTCATCGAAGAGCCCCGAGCTCTCGAAGGGTTCCGGCGCTCAGCAGGTTAGCATGCAGTCGCCGGTCAGGAATCCAAATTTTCTTTCGAACAGAACGTCGGCATACTGGAGTCACTAAACTTGACGGAGTATGTATGCACCCATCGGCCGACATCGAACTGGCATCATCGCGCCGCCGATTCCTGCTCCGTGTATCGCTTGCTGCCGGCATTCCAATGCTTATCCGAGCGAACTCCTCGCTGGGTGCACAACAGCCAACTGCCGGCAGCTCGATGCAGGCAGATCCCCTCGAGGACCAGCAGCGGATGCGCAGCCTCGCAGCATGGACCGCGTTGACGTTCGAGACGCCGAACCCGGTACCCTTTGGCGCGGAGATCGTCCACAGCGACAGCGGCAGACGTCTGAGCCGAGCCAGCAACGCGGTGAGGCGGGAACAGGATCCAAGCGCGCACGCCGAGATACGCACGATCAGGTTGGCATGCCGGACGCTAAACTCGCACTCACTTCGCGGGTATACGCTGTATACGACTTGCGAGCCCTGCCCGATGTGCATGGCCTGCAGCTTGTGGGCCGGCCTGGACCGCGTCGTGTATGGCGCTACGATTGCCGATGCGGCAGCGTTCGGTCACCAGATTCTTATACCCGCGGCCGAGATAGTGAAGCGTTCCGATATGAGCTGTGTTGTTGATGGGCCCGTGGAGCACGAACTGTGCCTCGCACTTTTCACTAATCCGAAAATGCGAGCCACCTTTGAAAAATGGAAGCGTAATAAGTCATAGCGGCGGCCGGAATCGGTAGCTGATCGCCGGCGGATCAACGAAGCGCCGGATGCCAAGTGCCTCGTAGATGTCCGCCGGCACGAAGCCGACGCCATCTTTCAGCACGTAGCTCACGCGGCGGATGTCAGAGATATTGTGCGTTGGATCGCCATCCACGAGAATCAGGTCGGCGTGCTTGCCACGCTCGATGGTGCCACGCTCGGACAGAACCCCAGCGACACGCGCACCATCCTCGGTCGCAATGCGGATCACTTCGCCGGCCGGGATACCAGCCTCAACGTAGAGCTCGAGCTCGCGATGCAGCATGAATCCACCGAGGTCGTCGGTGCCGGCGACGAGCGGCACCCCAGCAGCGTGCAGGCGGCCGAGGAACTGCATCATGCGTTGCCATGACTCTCGATAGGCGGCTAGCTTGTCGCCGCTTACATCGACTGGGTTGTTACGCCAAGCGCGCTGAATCGCAAACGGAAAATGATCGGCGACCGCGGACTTCGATGGATCCATGTCGCCTGGTTTCTGGGTGTAGCTAGCCTCGAGCGTGGCCATCGTTGCGTCGATCACGGTTCGGTGCTCGGCGAGCAGCGTGATGAAATCGCGCACTGACTGCGAGTCGAGATCGAGCTTGCGCGCCCTCGCACCGACCAGGGTCAAACGAACGAGCGTGCGCGAATCGGTATCCGGGTCCGAGACGAAGTTCAGCATGAGCTGGTTCATGTGCTGAATCTCGTCGTAACCCTCCTGCACGACGCGCGCGGCGCGCGAGAACGCCGGCACGTGTCCGCTGACGCGCAGCCCGCGCGAATGCGCGTAAGCCGCGATCGGCCGAACCCACTCTGGCCTGATCGAGTTGTAGAGCTTCACCTGTCGAAAGCCACGCTGCGCGTACCAGTCGACCGCCTTCTCCCCCTCGGTCACGCTGGCGACCACGATGCCGCTGCGCAAGGAGAACGGGCTCTCGCCTTCGATGAAGCCCGCCCGCTCGATGTGCGGGCCGATTGCCGCTCCTGAGTCGATATCGCCGCGCAGCACCGTCAGGAAGTCGTTGAAGTTGCCCATATCCCGCGCGGTAGTGACGCCCCCGGCGATCTGAAGAATCGCGTTCAAGGCGCTCTCATGCATGTGCATGTCAAAGAGGCCGGGTAGCAGAGCGCGGCCGGCGCCGTCAATCACCGTCGCAGGCTCCATCGCGGGAAAGTTAACGGGGTAGATGGCGGCGATCCGCCCATCGTTTACGTAGACGTCGACCGGATCGCCGAGGCCAAGGCTCTTGGTATCGTAGACGCGCACGTTCCGGATTAGGATCGGCTGCGGCAGCAGCTGTCGGTGCTTGGCTGCGATGCCGGCGACATACTTGTCTTTCGCCCCCTGTTGCAGGCGCTCGAGCTCGGACGAGACGTCGTCGTAGCCGGTGGCGATTACATGGCGACCGCCGACGATGATCGAAGCGAAGAAGCGCATCGGGTCGGTGGACTCCATCCAGACGTATTCGGGCTCAAGATCGAGTCCGAAGATCGCGTACAGCGCTACGTTGCGATCACGGCCCGCCCCGCCGACGCGCGCCTCCGCGACCTTCTCGCTGCGTAGCTGCCCGCCGGGAAGCGCCGGTATGCGGCCACCGGCCTTTTGTGTAGCGGCCACGATAATCGAGTCAGACTCGGGACTACCGTAAGTCGGCTGGTACAGGCTAGGAGCGGCGAACGGCTGGCTGCCCCGGTCGGCGGGCGATCGCCAGCTCGCGCGTCGCGCTGACACTGAGAAGCGCTCATCGAGGATCGCCCCATAGGTGTTCCTGCCGGTCTGGCGGTAGCGCTTGAAGGTGCCGTCGGGCAGCAGCGCGATGTCCTCTTCGATGTCGGGGCCGCGACCGTTGTCGCGATACGTGTAGCTGATATGAATGTCGCCATCGTCGCGGACAATGACGGTCTGAGATCCTGCCTTCTTTCCGCTAAAGATCACGTCATAGTCAGTCGTGGTGCCGGCGAGGACCGGCGACGCGGTGAGCAGCGCCAGACAGGCAATCAGTAGTTTCATGGCGGCACCGTTTAGTTGCCCGAGCCGAATTTGGAGAGTGCGGCTTGGTCCTGGCGCTCCGGAACGCGCCGATCTTTCACATTAGTCTAATATAGAAATTTCGTCAATCGACCATTATATTGCGGCATAAGGCATCCGCATCGGTCAGAACCCGCAATGCTGATTGTCAAGGACGATAGTAAATGAAATTGCACGGCAATCCCGGCTCCTCTTCTCGGCTGACAGCCACTCCAGATATAGTTGCATCTGTAACAATCTTTATTTTTGCCATCTTGGCAGCCGGGTGCGCAGGCGACAGCGGAACTGCGAGCGCGGAATTCGTCAGGAATTGCGGCATTACAGGTAAGAAGGCCGCATTTCCGCTGACACCCGCGCAGGCCGGCCAACTAACAGTCCAGACATATCTACCCGCGCCGGGTTGGTGGAATGGCGATACTCCTGACACGATCAAGGATGGGTTTGAGTACTGTATGGCTGCAAACATTGCCTACCGCGCGGGCATCGACAAACTCGTGATCGTGAGCACCGCATGGGATGCCTTGGTCGCAGGTCAAACCTCAAATTTCGATCTTGCGCTGGCAGCAATATCAATCACGCCCGAGCGGAAAAAGGTCGTGGACTTCTCTGTGCCCTACTTCCATTCCTATATCGGGGTGCTCGCCAAGAAGGGCGCGAAAATTAACAGCGCGTCCATGAAGAGCATGCGCATTGGGGTTCAGCAGGCGTCGACCGCCTGGGACTGGGCAAATGACACCCTCAAGCCAACCCAGAAAGTCTTGGTGTTCCAGGATTTTCCAAGCCTGTTGGCTTCGCTGTCAGCTGGCCAGATTGATGTGGGCATGTCCGATACCGCCTATCTATTGGCTTTGGCCACGCAGTCAGGGGGTCGGCTCGAGGTCATTGGCCAATATGCATCTAGCGCAACTTCATATGGCGCGATCTACCCGAAGGGATCGGCGAACGCTTCGGTTTTTGACAACAACATCCAGTCCTTGATCGACGACGGCACGCTAAAGGCCTTGTCGGCAAAATATCTGGGGAAGGCCTGGGGCGGCGATCCAGATGCAATTCCATTTTTTCAGGTCGTGGACTAGTCGCTTGCTGCAGAAAGCGGCAAATATGCTGCTACTATCAGTAGCTTAGGTGCGATGGGTCGGGTGGGGCTCGAACCCACGACCAACGCCTTAAAAGGGCGCTGCTCTACCGACTGAGCTACCGACCCGCTGACCGCTGCGGTGAGGCCCGCTTTGAGCGGGCGCGCATGATACCGAAACTCACTGGTAGCGTGTGGGATCCGGAATGCCGGCGGCCTCGAACCCCTGACGGCGCAGCCGGCAGGAATCACAGCGGCCACAGCCGCTGCCCTGCGCGTCGGCCTGATAGCACGACACCGTCAGCGCGTAGTCGACTCCGAGCTTAAGGCCGCAGCGGATGATGTCGGCCTTGCTCATTTGGATCAGTGGCGCATGGATCTGAAACCGCGCGCCCTCGACGCCGGCCTTGGTGGCCAGTGCTGCCAGCGCTTCGAAGCCCCGAATGAACTCCGGGCGACAGTCGGGATAGCCGGAATAGTCGAGTACATTCACCCCGATCACCAGATCGCGAGCGCCGAGTACCTCGGCCCAGCCGAGCGCCAAAGCCAGCAGCAGCGTGTTTCTGGCTGGCACATAGCTGACCGGAATCCCGGGCGCGCTCTGCTCGGGCAGCGGAATGCTCCAGTCGGTCAGCGCCGAGCCACCGATCGACGCCAGATCCACCTGCATCACGCGATGCTCGCGGGCCGCCAGAGCATCGGCGATGCGCGCCGCCGCCCGGATCTCCGATTGGTGCCTCTGGCCGTAGGCCACCGTCAGGGCGTAGCAGTCGAAGCCGCGCGCACGCGCCCAGGCCAGCGCGGTACTCGAATCCAGCCCGCCGGACAGCAGCACGATCGCACGTGCGCTGCGCTCAGCGGCCGGCTTCATTGCCCCAGAGGTATTTGTGCAGCTGAATCTGCAGGCGCACCGGCAAGCGATCGGCCAGGATCCAGTCGGCGAGCTCGCGCGCCGGCAGTTGCTCGTGGCTGGGAGAGAACAGCACCTGGCAACGCTGTGTCAGTCCCAGCGCCGTGAGTTGCCCGCGACTCCACTCGTAGTCGCCTCGATCGCACAGTACGAATTTGACCTGCTCCTCGGGGCGCAGCAGCGCCAGTTGCTGGTAGCGATTGCGTTGCACTTCTCCCGAACCGGGAGTCTTGATGTCGACAACACGAATCACGCGCGCATCCACCGCATCGATTGGCATCGCGCCGCTCGTTTCAAGCGACACCCGATAGCCGCGGTCGGCGAGCGCAGTCAGCAGTGTCAGACAATGGGGCTGTGCCAGCGGCTCGCCGCCGGTCACACAGACGTAGCGCGCTTCAAGTTGCTCGAGCCGCTGCACAATGGCCTCGAGCTCCCACCACTGGCCGCCGTGAAACGCGTAGGCCGTATCGCAGTACTGGCAACGCAACGGGCAGCCGGTAAGGCGAATGAACGCGGTCGGAATACCGGCCGTGTCCGCTTCTCCCTGCAGCGAGTAGAAGATCTCGGTGAGCTTGAGCCTGACGCTCAATCCGGCAGGTCCTAGTGTTGGTCGGGCGGGATACTCTGCAGTCGCGAGCTGGCCACCTTGGCGGCATCGGTTCCGGGAAATCGCTGTACCACCTGCTTGAGCGTGGCGCGCGCGTCGCTAAGCTTCTTCTGGTCGATCTGCGTCAGGCCGAGTTTCAGCATGGCGTCCGGAACCTTGGCGGACTGCGGATACTGATCGCCGACCGCACGAAAGGCGCCCGCGGCATTATCGTAGTCGTGGGTCACGTAATAGGCCTCGCCGAGCCAGTACGCGGCGTTTCCGCCCAGCGAACTTTGCGGATAGGTGTGCAGGAAATCCTTAAATTTCGCAATCGCGCCCGCATAATCGGTCGACTTGAGCGCATCGAAAGCCTTGGTGTAGGCATTCTTGTCGTTATCACTCGTCGCCGCACCGCCGCCGGCATCGCTCGGCCCGGCGCCGCCAGGCGCGCCACCACCGCCGGCCTGCAGTGCCGTGACCTTGCGATCCAGGTCCGCGTACAGGTCGCGCTGCTGCTTCTTCAGCAGATCGTTGCTGTTCTGCAATTCCTCGATGTCGCCGCGCAGTTCGCGTATCTGCGCATCTTGGGCGTCGAGTCGCTGTGACATCTGCAGCAGGCTCTGGTTGTTGACCACGTGCTCGACGCGTCCGAGGCGCTGATCGACATCATTCAACCGTACCTCGGTGGGATCCGGCCGCTCGGGCGTCGATTCGCACGCGATCAGCACCAGCGCGCCCAACGCAGGCGCCAGACAGCGACGCAGCGGCGATGTCATGCGGCTACGCTCAGTTCAGATACACGATTTCGACGCGCCGGTTGCGCGCCCATGCTTCCTCGGTGTGACCAGTCACCGCCGGACGTTCTTCGCCGTAGCTGACGGTGGTGATCTGGCCTTCGGACACGCCTTGCAGCGTCAGCGCCCGACGCACCGCCTGCGCACGCCGCTCGCCCAGACCGATGTTGTATTCGCGCGAGCCGCGTTCGTCGGTATTGCCCTCCAGGCGCACCCGCACCTGGGGGTTGGCCGTCAGATAGTGCGCGTGCGCGGTCACCACCGCGGTGTACTCGGACTTGATCTCGCTGCTGTCGAAGTCAAAGTAAATGGTTCGATTCGACAGCTGGCCGCCCGAGGGCCCGGCGACGCCGGCGCCGGAGGCATCGCCCTGAGCGCCGAACGCTTTGGATGCATCGGCACCCGCGGTCTGCGACTGGTCGGTGCTGTCAGCGGCGTTGGTGCTGGTAGCGGTCGGCCGCGGCTTGTTGCTGTGGCAGCCGGCGACCAGCGCCAGCCCGAGCACGGCCGTAAGGATGACAACGAATCTGTTCATGTCGTTACTCCAATCGACGCTGCCGGGTCGCGGCAGCCCTGCTAATACCACACTTTACTCTCAACCTGCATCAGCGCGGGAATGGTCCCCACACCGGTTCGCGTACCTCGCCCTGCTCGGACCGAAGCCGCTGCGTCACCAGGCCGTCGACCGATACCGTCTGTAGCGTACCCAGCGCGCCATCGCGACCGGCATAAATGATCTCGGCGCCGTTCGGGGCAAAACTCGGCGACTCGTCCAGTGCCCCGCGCGACAGCACGGTCACCGTACTCGAGGCCAGATCCTGCACCGCGATACGGTAGTTGTTGCCGTCGCGTGTGACGAACGCGATCTTCTTGCCGTCGGGCGAAACTCGCGCACGGGCGTTGTACGAGGACCCGAAGGTGATGCGCTCGACGCGCTTGGGGTTCGCGATGTCGAGCTTGAAAATCTGCGGGCCGCCGGCACGGTCCGAGGTGAAGTACAGGCTCTTGCCGTCCGGACTCCAGGCCGGTTCGGTGTCGACCGCCGGGTCATCGGTCAGGCGTGTCAGTCCCTGGTTGCTCAGATCGAGCAGCCATATGTCCAAATTGCCGCCGATCCCCGACAGCGTCAGCGCCACGCGTTTGCCATCGGGCGAATACGCCGGCGCGCCATTCACGCCCACGCGGGCAGATACCAGCTGGCGCTCGCCGGTATGCACCTTCTGCACGTACACGCCGGACAAACGGTTCTCGAACGACACATACGCCAGATACTGCTCGTCGGGCGACCAGTTCGGCGACATGATCGGCTGTGCCGACTCCAAAATCACCTTGGGATTCTCGCCATCGGCATCGGCCACGATGAGCTGGAAGCGCTGTGACGGCGGTTGACCCTGGACTGCGACGTAGGCGATCCGGGTGGCAAACGCGCCGCGCACCCCGAGAATCTTTTCATAGATGAAGTCGCTGACCAGGTGCGCCGCGTTGCGCAGGCTGGCGCTGTTGGCGACAAACTTCTGGCTGGCGAGCCGCGCGCCGGTTTGGGTATTGAGAAGATCGCAGTCGACATCGATCTCGTTGGCGGACGGTGCCGTGATTCGCCCCACCGCGATGTAATCATTGCCCGCGGCCTTCCAGTCGGCGACCTGCACGTCGTTGGCAGTGCTCGGCGAGGTCAGCATGTCCTTGCGCTGCATGGTGCGGAAGCGCCCGCTACTGTCCAGATCGTGCTGAACCACGGCGGCGACGTCGAAGCCGCCGTCGGCCGGTACCGCACGCGCAAACGGAACGATCGCAATCGGGATCGGATCGGTGACGCCCTTGGTGATCAGGACCTGCAGATCGGCGCGCGCCGTACTACCGACGCTCAGCCCGAGCGCGGCGGCGAGGCAGCCTGCCACGAGCGCGCGCGACCGTGCCGCTTGCCGATGATTCGATGTCCTATTCATCGGGCGCGAACGTAACATCGATATTTGGATCAAACAATGCCGGATCCGAGGGCGCGGGCAGTGGCGATGCCCGGTAGGCGGCCGTTTCCACCGACTGGCGCACGGATTCGTCACCGTTGCAGCCGGTCACCGCGACCTTGGTGATCTCTCCGCCCGGGATCTGCGTGATATGCAGACTGCACTTGACCCCGGCGCGCGCACTGGGTGGACGGATCCAGGCGCGGTTGATACGCGCCGTGATCAGTGCCAGATACTCGGCCTTGGCCGGACTCGACTGCACCGCATTGACATGTTCCTCATTGGCCAGCTGCGATCGCAGGTCGGCCTCCTGCTGGGCGCGCTCCTGCTCGGTCTTCTTTTGCTGCGCCAGCTGCTGCGCCTTGCGATCCGCCTCGGCTTTGGCCTTGTCGGCAGCGGCTTTGTCGGCCACCGCCTTGTCGGCGGCAGCTTTGTCGGCAGCCGCCTTATCAGCCGCAGCCTTGTCAGCGGCAGCCCTTACCGCCGCCTTGTCAGCCGCGACCTTCTCTGCCGCTTTCTCAGCCGCCGCCTTGTCCGCAGCGGCTTTATCGGCCGCTGCCTTTTCAGCCTGCTCCTCGGCCGCCCGCTTCTCCTGCGCTTCGCGCTCTTGCTCGGCCTGCTGGTCCGGCGGCTGTGGCGGCGGGGGCTGCGGTGGCGGCGGGTTCGGTGGTGCCGGCGTCGGCGGATTGTTCACGACGGTGGCATCGATCGCCAGGCTCGGCGGCGTGACGGTCGGGCGGTGATATTGCCACCAGCCCCAGAACAGTGCGCCCACGATCGCCGCATGGATCGCGATCGACAGGACGATCGACAGCGTGCGATCGCGTTCGCGGTCGCTCATGGTGGCGGCGGAGCTTTGGGCAACGGATCGGTCTGAAAGCCGACCTTGTGCGCACCCGCCTTTTGCAGGATGACCATGGCCTCGACCACGCGGCCGTAACTCACTGCTTTGTCACCATTCACCAGTACGGTGCGGTCGGGCGCCCGCCTGAGGGCGGCCGTGGCTCGCACCAACACCGTCTGATCATCGATTGGCTGGCGCGGCGTGGCGCCGACGTTCAGATACAGCCGACCCTGCGAATCGATCGAAAGCACCAGCGGACCCTGATTGGGCTGCACTGGAATAGGCTCGGCGGGCGCCTTGGGCAGATCGACCTTGATGCCCTGAGTCAGCAGCGGTGCGGTGATCATGAAGATGATCAGCAGCACCAGCATCACGTCGATGTAGGGCACGACGTTGATGTCGCCCATCAACCTGCGTTTGCCCTTGCTGATCGCAGCCATGTCAGCCTCGGCCCGCCGCCGGCGGCGGCGCAGCCGCTGATACCGCGCCGGGGCCGCGCCCGGCGTAGCGCTGCAGGATGGTCGACAGCTCCTCCATGAAGCCGTCGTAGCGCAGCTCAAGGCGGCTCACCTGATCGGCGTAGCGGTTATACGCGACCACCGCTGGAATCGCGGCAAACAGGCCGATCGCGGTGGTGACCAGCGCCTCAGATATGCCGGGCGCGACCATCGCCAGGGTCGCCTGCTGCACGTTCCCGAGCGAGCTGAAGGCATTCATGATGCCCCACACCGTGCCGAACAGTCCGACGTACGGGCTGGTGGATCCAACCGTGGCCAGCGTCGCCAGGCTGTGCTCCAGTCGCTCGGTCTCCTTGAGCTGGGCGACGCGCATCGCGCGTCGCGAGCCCTCGAGCAGCATGTCGGCTGCCACGCCGCCTTGGGCGCGCAGCCGCGCAAATTCGCGGAATCCGAATTCGAATATGCTCTCCATGCCGGTGGCGTTGCCGCGCGCCTCGATACCCCGGTAGAGCGAGCTCAGATCGTTGCCGGACCAGAAGCTGTTCTCGAACCGATCAGCGTCGCGCTGCGCGCGCCGGATGACCATGCGCTTGCGGAAGATGATTGCCCACGAGGTCAGCGACGCTGCCAGCAGGATGCCGATGACGATCTGCACCACCAGGCTGGCATCGATCACCATGTGAAGAATCGAAATCTCGCCGCCCATCAGCTACTCCTTAGGAAGATCGAGCGCCCGCGCGCTCACGCCGACAGTTCCCTGACTATGACTTGCGGCAGGCGCCGGGGTTTCAGGGTCCCGGCGGCGAGGCAGGCGACCCGTACAGCCGCCGTCAGCAGCAGCTCGCCTTCGGCGGATGCGCGCCAGATGCGCTGCCCGAACTCGATCGTCGCGCCGCCGCGGCGCTCGGGCTCGCAACTGATCGCCAGCAAATCGTCGAGCCGCGCCGGACGCAGGTACTGCGCTTCCAGGGCGATCACCGAAAACACCACGCCCGGATCGCTCGCCAGCGCCAGCTGCGAGATGCCGCGGGCCCGCAGCCATTCGGTGCGCGCCCGCTCCAGGAATCGCAGGTAATTCGCATAATAAACAATTCCGCCGGCGTCAGTGTCTTCCCAGTAGACACGCGCTTGCCACAGAAAGCCCTTCAAGCGTCCTCGTCGAACAGCGGCAGATTGGCGGCGGCACGCTCCGGCACCTTCAAGTCAAAGTGCAGCCAGCACTGACGCGTGGCGATGCGTCCGCGCGCGGTGCGGGCGATGAAGCCCTGCTGGATCAGGAACGGCTCGATCACGTCCTCGAGCGTGCCGCGTTCCTCGCCAATGGCTGCCGCCAGGCTCTCGATCCCGACCGGACCGCCGTCGAACTTCTGCATGATCGTGAGCAGCAGCTTGCGATCCAGCGCGTCCAGGCCCTGCGGATCGACCTGCAACAGCTCCAGCGCCGCGTCAGCCGCCGCCTCATCGATGTGCCCCGCTCCTTTTACCTGGGCGTAGTCGCGCACCCGGCGCAGCAGACGATTGGCGATGCGCGGCGTGCCGCGGGCCCGCTGCGCGATGCGCAGCGCGCCGGGCGCGTCGATTGACACCTCGAGAATGCGTGCCGAGCGCTGCACGATGCGCTCGATCTCCGGAACGCTGTAGAACTCCAGGCGCTGCACGATGCCGAAGCGGTCGCGCAGCGGCGAGGTCAGCAAGCCGGCGCGCGTGGTCGCGCCCACCAGCGTGAACGGCGGCAGATTCAGTTTGATTGAGCGCGCGCCGGGGCCCTCACCGATCATGATGTCGAGCTGGTAGTCCTCCATTGCCGGGTACAACACCTCCTCGACCACCGGGCTCAGGCGGTGAATCTCGTCCACGAACAGCACGTCGCGCGGCTGTAGATTGGTCAGGATCGCCGCCAGGTCGCCCGGACGCTCCAGCACCGGGCCGGCAGTCTGGCGCAGATTGACGCCGAGCTCGGCGGCGATGATGTGCGCCAGGGTGGTCTTGCCTAGGCCGGGAGGGCCGAACATCAGCACGTGATCGAGCGCCTCGGCGCGCATCCGTGCCGCGTCGATGAAGATCGACAGCTGGGCCTTGACCTGTTCCTGACCGACATAGTCGGCCAGCGCGCGCGGTCGAATCGCCTGGTCGATGGCTGCGTCGGCGCCGCCGTCGGCCGCGCTCAGCAGGCGCTCGCTTTCATGGGCGTTCATGTGCGCACTGCACTCTGCAAAGCCCGCCGAATGAGCTCTTCAGTGGACAGGTCAACCGACTCGCCGATGCTCTTGATCAGTCGTGTCGCCTCGCCCGGCTTGTAGCCCAGTGATACCAACGCGCCGTAGGCCTCGGCCTCGGCACCGCGCGCCACCGCGCCGGATTCCGTCGCCGGTCCGCTGGTAAGCTCGCTCACATCGATGCGATCGCGCATCTCGACGATCAGTCGCTCGGCGATCTTGCGGCCGACGCCGGGTATGCGGGTTAGTGCGGCGGCATCGTGCTCGCGCACTGCGCGTGCGAAGGTGCTCGAGGTGCCGCCCGAGAGTATCGCCAGCGCGATGCGCGGTCCGACACCGGAAACCTTGAGCAGGTTACGAAACAGCGTTCGCTCCTCGTGGCTGGCAAAACCGTACAGCACGTGCGCATCCTCACGCACGACCAGGTGCGTCAGCAGCCGCGTGCGCTCGCCGATCGCCGGCAGCGTGTAGAACGTGGACATCGGCGCTTCCAGCTCGTAGCCGACCCCGCCGACTTCCAGCAGCAGATGCGGCGGAGATTTGAAGGCGAGCACGCCCGCGAGCGTCCCGATCATCGCCGCCCTGTCCGGATCTCAGGCCACATCGATCGCGACGAGCGCACCCAGACGGCGGCTGTGAGCGTGGCACAACGCCACGGCCAGAGCGTCCGCAGCGTCGGCGGCCAAGCGCGTCTCCAGCAGCAACAGGGTACGCACCATCTGTGCCACCTGCGGTTTGGCGGCCGCGCCGTACCCGGTCACTGCCATCTTGATGGCGCGCGGTGCGTATTCGTGCACGCTCGCACCGAGTGACGCCGCGGCGCACAAGGCGACGCCGCGCGCCTGACCGAGTTTCAGGGCGCTGTCGGGGTTGCGATGTACGAACACCCGTTCGATGGCGACGATGTCGGGGCGATGTTGCGCCACCAGCGCGCTGATCGCGGCGAAAATGCGCTGCAACCGTATGACCATGTCGTGGCCGGTGACATCGACACAGCCACTGGCGACGTGCTGCTCGGCACTGGTGTGGCAGTCGATGACGCCGTAACCGGTCCGCTGCGAGCCGGGATCCAGACCCAGCACGCGGCAGTCGCGCGGCGCCAGGCTGACCGGCGCGCTCGAGCGCGCGCCCGGCGGCGATGTCGGCCGCGGCGATGTCGGCCGATAGCTGCGCCAGGCCTTGCTCGGGTAGCGCGTCACAAACCCCTAGCCATGCGCGCACTTGCTGTAGTCAGCCATACCTTGAATGATAGCCGGAAGCCACCAGCCACACAGCATGGAAACTGCGACCCCCGCATTGCCCGAGATCGATGCACGGCTCGAGGCCGCGCGTGCTGCACTGGCCGAGCTTGGGGCTGATCCGGCCGCACTCCAGACCGGAATCGCGGCCGCACACACCGTCGCAATGCTGACCCGCGATGCCGAACTGGCCGCCGGCACGCTGCTGCATCAGGCGCGCCTTGCGCGCGATGACGGTCGAGCGGAACAGCACCTCGGCAGCGCCAGCGCGCGCGTCGCGCAGCAGCTGGAGCGGCTCGGCGAACTGCGGCTGCCGCCTGGCTGGTCCGCGAGTCAGGGTCTGAATGCGCAGCAGGCCGAGACGCTGCGCAAGATGCTGCTGGCGGTAGCCGCCGATCCACGCCTGGTGGTCGCGCACCTGGCCGAAGAGCTGACCCAGCTGCGCGGCGCGCGCGCCCGCTCGATCCCGGTACAACAACAGCTGGCGCTGGAAGCGCGCGAGGTGCTGGCGCCGCTGGCCAATCGCCTGGGCGTCTGGAGCCTGAAGTGGGAACTGGAAGATCTGTCGTTTCGTTACCTGGAAGCTGAGCACTATCACCATATCGCGCGCGCCCTGGCCGAGCGCCGGGTCGATCGCGAGCGCTATATCGACCAGGTGTGCGAGCTGCTGCAGCGGGAACTGCGCGCCGCCGGCATCGGCGATGCGGCCGTCTATGGCAGACCCAAGCATATCTATAGCATTTGGCGAAAAATGCAGCGCAAGCAGCTGGCCTTCGAGCAGCTGTTCGACGTGCGTGCGGTGCGCATCGTGGTCGAGTCGATCGAGCAGTGCTACGCCGCGCTCGGCGTGGTGCACGCGCTGTGGCGCTATCTGCCGGCGGAGTTCGACGACTACATCGCCACGCCGAAGGACAACGAATATCGCTCGATACATACCGCCGTGATTGGACCGGGCGGCAAGTCACTCGAGGTGCAGATCCGATCGCGCGACATGGACGCGTATGCCGAGCTCGGCGTGGCGGCGCACTGGCGTTACAAGGAAGGCGGCACGCGCGATCTGGAATACGAACGCAAGATCGAGTGGGTACGCCGCGTGCTCGATCCGGCCCATGCGCAGCAGTTCGAGGGCGACCTGATCGAGCGCTTCAAGCACGAGCTGTTCGCCGACCGCATCTACGCCATGACGCCGCGCGGCGAGGTAGTCGATCTGCCACGCGGGGCCACCGCGCTGGATTTCGCCTACCAGGTGCACACCGGCCTCGGCCACCGCTGCCGCGGAGCCAAGGTCGCTGGCCGCATCGTGCCGCTCAATCAGCCGCTCGCCAACGGCGGAGTGGTCGAGATCATTACTGGCAAGCAGGCCGCTCCGAGCCGCGACTGGCTGGTATCAGAGCTGGGATTTCTCGCCTCGCCACGCAGCCGGGCCAAGGTGCGCGCCTGGTTTCGGCGCGCCGACCAATCGCAGCATCTGGCGCTCGGCCGCGAGACGCTGGAGCGCGGGCTGGCCGGGATAGGCGCCGGCTCCGAGCTGATCGCGCCGCTGGTGCGCGAACTGCACGCCGACAGCGGTGAGGATCTGCAGCGGCGGATCGGCGCCGGCGACGTCAGTGCCACGGCCTTGAGTCAGGCGCTGACACGTTTGCGCGCGCCGCAGGAGTCGCCGCTGACCCCGGTACGCAAACGGGCGGCACGCGCCACGGCGCGCTCGCCGGTAGACATCGAAGGCGTAGGTGACTTGCCGAGCACGATGGCGCGCTGTTGCGCGCCGGTGCCGCCGGAGCCGATCGCCGGCTACGCCACCCTCGGTCGCGGCGTCACGATCCATCGCGCGCGCTGTCCCAACCTGCTACGCATGCAGTCCATCAACGCCCAGCGAGTGCTGAAGGCGGAATGGAACCTGGACACCAACAGCCTGTTGCCGGTCAGGATCCGGGTCGAGGCTCTCGATCGCCGCGGCCTGCTGCGCGACGTGTCCGATGTGATGGCGCTGGAGCGCCTCAGCATCGACGGCGTGAACTCCGATACTGATCCGCGCGATCGCATCGCCACCATCGTCATGCGCACCGCGGTGCGTGACAGCGAGCAGCTCGGACGGGTGCTGCAGCGGCTCAGTGCGGTGCCCAACGTGCTGCGGGCGCTGCGCCTGAACTGAAACCGCCTCGGAAGATAGTTGTTTGAATTCAATAAGTTGTGGTAACTGCGGCAGTCCGCTGGCCGGTCCTTACTGCGGCCAGTGCGGCCAGCACTCGCACGCCAGCGCCCGCTCGCTGGGCGCGCTGCTGCACGACGCCTGGGACGTGATTTCGCATGTCGACGGGCGCTTCTGGACCACGGTGTGGATGCTGCTGGCGCACCCGGGACAGCTCACGCTGGATTATTTCGCCGATCGGCGCGCCCGCTACGTGTTGCCGCTGCGGCTGTATCTCGCGCTCAGCATCGCGTTCTTTGCACTCGCCGCCGTCAATGCCGCACGCGCGCCGGCGGCGGCCGACATCAGTCTCGATCCGACCGCGTGTACAAGGATCGAACTGCACTGGCCGTTCCTGCGACAGCGACTGCGGGCAGCCTGCGAGCGCGAAGTGGCCGACAACGGCCGCTCCGCGGCCCACGCCTTTGGTTCCTACATCCCGAAGATGATGTTCGCGTTTCTGCCGCTGATCGCGCTGGTCATGCTGTTGTTGTATCGCCGGCCACAGCGCTACTACGTCGAACATCTGGTTTTCTTTCTGCACATTCACGCCGCGCTGTTTCTGGTGATGAGCGCCGACGTGCTGTGGACGCTGGCCGCCCGTGCGCTACCGTGGTCCGCGCCGCTGGCCTCGGCCGGCGACCTGGCCGCGGCCTGTTACGCGCTGTGGTGCGTGTATCGGGCGCTGCGCCGCTACTACGAACAAAGCCGCGGCGTAACGCTGATTAAGCTCGCGGTCGTCGGCGTGGCGTATCAGGGCTGCCTGACGCTGCTGATCGCCGCGACGCTGCTACTGAGCGCCCTGACCACCTGAGGCGCATATTCCGGCCCTCATCCGGCCAACGCAATCTCGACGCGCTTGTTGTGCTTGCCTTCGCTGCGGATCCGCAGCACGCGAATGGCTCCGATCTCGCCAATGTTGCGCACATGGGTGCCGCCGCAGGGCTGCAGATCGATATCGGGTATACGCAGCAGGCGCACCCGGCCGGCGCCGCGCGGCGGCTGCACGCTCATGGTCTTGACCAGTTCGGGTCGCGCGTCCAGCTCCGCATCGGTGATCCACACGGTCTCGGTCTCGACCGCGCGGGCGATCAACGCGTTGGTCTGGCGCTCGATCGTGGCGCCGTCCAGCTGACTCATGTCGATGTCGAAATCCAGCCGGGCCTTGTCGGGCGAAATGTTGCCGCCGGTGACCGGTGCCACGACCACGCAGGACATGACGTGCAACGCGGTGTGCAGGCGCATCAGTGCGTAGCGTCGCTGCCAATCGATCGTGAGGCACACTGTTTCGCCGACCTCGGGCGGCGTGCAACCCTGCTCCGGAATGTGCAGCACCCGATCGTGTGCCGGACCCTTACGGGTGTCGCGAATGGTGAGCGCCGCGCCGTCGGCCCGCAGCAGAGCGCCGCTGTCGCCCATCTGACCGCCGCCGAGAGGATAGAAGATCGTCCGGTCCAGCTCGATGCCGCTATCGTGCACCGCGGTGACGCGCGCCGTGGTCTCGCGCGCGTAGGCATCGTCCCGAAACAGCAGCTCGGTCACGGGCGGTTGATGCTGTCGATGGCGCGCTTGTCGACCGCCAGCGCCGCCTCGTGCACGGCCTCGGCCAGCGTCGGGTGCGCGTGGATGGTGCGTTGAAGATCCTCAGCGCTGGCCTGAAACTCCATCGCCAGCGTTGCCTCCGCGATCAGCTCGCCGGCCATGGGGCCGATAATGTGAACGCCCAGGATAGTGTCGCTGTCACTCGAGGCCAGGATCTTGACGAATCCGGCGGCCGCTTCCAGCGCGCGCGCACGCCCGTTGGCGGCAAACTGAAACACGCCGCTCTTATAGCGGATGCCAGCGGCCTTGAGCTGCTCCTCGGTTTGGCCAACCCAGGCAATCTCGGGCGCGGTGTAGATTACCGACGGGATCACCTCGTAGTTCATATGGGCATAACGGCCGGCGATGCGGTCGGCAACCGCGATGCCCTCCTCCTTGCCTTTGTGCGCCAGCATCGGGCCGCGCACACAGTCGCCGACCGCCCAGACACCCGTGGCCGCGGTGCGGCACTCACCATCCACCTGAATGAACCCGCGCTCGTCCAGCGCCACGCCGCTGTCGCTCGCCAGCAGGTCCTTGGTGTAGGGCCGGCGGCCGATCGCCACGATGACCTTGTCGGCCTGCAGCGTTTGCGGCCCGCTGACATCAGCGTAACTGACGGTTACCTGATCCTTGGACAGCTGCGCGCCGCTGACTTTCGCACCGAGGCGAATGTCCAGGCCCTGTTTCTTGAAATGACGGGCGGCCTCGGTAGCCAACTGCCGGTCGGCGATGGCCAGGAAGCTGTCCAGCGCCTCCAGCATCACCACCTCGGCGCCTAGCCGGCGCCAGACGCTGCCGAGCTCCAGGCCAATGATGCCGGCGCCGATGACGCACAGACGTCGCGGCACCACATCGAACTCGAGCGCGTCCCAGGAATCGACGATGAAGCGGTGATCAAACGGCGCGGATTTGAGCTCAGTCGGGCTCGATCCGCTCGCCAGCACCACGTGACGCGGCTGCAGTTCGCTGCGTTTGCCGTCGCCGTGCAGCACCTCGACCCGACGCTGCGGTAGCAGCCGGGCATGGCCGTACATCGGCGTGACGCCGGCAGCCTTGAACAGCGCGCCAACACCGCCGGTCATGGTGCGCACGATACCGGCGCGGCGCTTCTGCATGGTGGTCAGATCCAACGTGATGGCGCCAACGCCGATGCCGTGGGCGGCAAACTCATGCTGCGCTCGATACAGCAGCTCGGAGGACTCCAGCATCGCCTTGGATGGGATGCAGCCGGCGTTCAGGCAGGTGCCGCCCAGCGCCGCGGAGCCATCGCGGTTCTTCCAGTCATCGACGCACACCACCCGCAGGCCGTTCTGCGCGGCGCGGATGGCAGCCGGGTATCCGGCCGGGCCGGCGCCGATCACGACTACGTCGAGCGGCTCAGCCATCGCGCTTCACACGCCCAGCAGCAGGCGACCCGGATCCTCGAGGCTGTCCTTGATCGCGACCAGAAACTGCACCGCCTCGCGCCCATCGATGATGCGATGATCGTAGCTGAGCGCCAGGTACATCATCGGCCGGACCACGACCTGCGCGTCGACCGCCACCGGCCGCGGCTGAATCTTGTGCATCCCGAGTATGGCGCTCTGCGGCGCATTCACGATTGGCGTGGACAGCAGCGAGCCGAAGATTCCGCCGTTGGTGATGCTGAAGGTGCCGCCGGTCAGATCCTCGAGCGCGATCGACGCGCTGCGGGCACGGGCCGCATAGTCGGCGATCGCCTGCTCGATGGCGGCAAAGCCCATCGCGTCAGCATCCCGCAGCACCGGCACTATCAGGCCGCGCTCGGTCGACACCGCGACACCGATGTCGAAGTACTCGTGGTAGACGATGTCGTTGTTCTCGACCGAGGCATTGACCACCGGGAACCGCCGCAGCGCCTCGATCGACGCCTTGACGAAGAACGACATCAGCCCAAGTTTGACGCCGTGCTTCTTCTCGAATGTGTCCTTGTAACGCGAGCGCAGTTCCTGCACCGCGCTCAGATCGACCTCGTTGAAGGTCGTCAGCAGCGCCTGGGTCGACTGCGCCTGCACCAGACGCTCGGCAATGCGCGCGCGCAGCCGGGTCATCGGCACGCGCTGCTCGGTGCGAGCGCCGCGAGCAACCGGAGATGCCGGTGCCGGACGCGGGCTCGGCGCCGCGGGCGTAGCGCTAGGGCCGCTGGCCGCGGCCTGGGCATCGGCCTTGGTGATGCGCCCGCCCGGGGCGCTGCCAGCCACCGCCGCAGGTGTCAGATTGCTCTCCTCCATCACCCGCCGAGCGGCCGGGCCCGCGCGCGCTGTGGATGCGGTGGCTGCAGCCGCGGCCTTTGACGGGGCGGCCTTGCCGTTGCCAGTGGCAGCCGCCGCCGCTGCGCCCTCCTCGATCAGCGCCAGCAGATCGCCGCTCTTGACCGTCGCGCCGCCCTGCACCTTGATCTCGCGCAGCACGCCATCTGCCGGCGCCGGGACCTCCAGCACCACCTTGTCGGTCTCCAGATCGGCGAGGTTCTCGTCGCGGCTCACCGCCTCGCCGGCCTGCTTGCGCCACGCCACCAGGGTCGCGTCCGCCACCGACTCGGGCAACTGCGGAACCCGGATCTCGATGCTCATGAACTCTTCCTTATGGGTGTGGCAACGCCAGCGGGCGTCAGCGTCAAGCGCGGGGTGTTGCGCATCGTCTGTTCAATCGACACCGCGTTCAGCGCCGTCTCCACCAGGCGGCGCTGTTCGGCTTCGTGGGTCCTGCTCTGGCCGGTGGCCGGAGCGGCCGCGGCGGCCCGACCGGCGTAGTACACCGAGCGATCTGCGGCCAGGTCCTGCAAGCGGTGACGGATCTGATACCAGGCACCCTGGTTCTGCGGCTCTTCCTGGCACCACACTAAATCGCTGGCATTGGCGTAGCGCGCCAATACCGCCACATACGCTTCCACCGGAAACGGATACAGCTGCTCGATGCGCACCAGCGCGACATTGCGCGAGCCGGCGCTGCGGCGCGCCTTGAGCAGGTCGAAATACACCTTGCCGCTGCAGAACACCACGCGCTCGACCTGTGCCGGCGCGAGGTCCTCGATCTCGCCGATCACATTGGCGAAGCTGCCGGTGCTCAGATCGCTCAGCGAAGATACCGACAGTTCATGACGCAGCAGGCTCTTGGGCGTGAACACGATCAGCGGCCGCCGGAACGATTGCAGCATCTGCCGCCGCAGCAAATGAAACATCTGCGCCGGCGTCGACGGCACCACCACCTGCATGTTCTCTTCGGCGCAAAGCTGCAGAAAACGCTCGAGCCGCGCCGAGGAATGCTCCGGTCCCTGACCCTCGTAGCCATGCGGCAGAAACAGCGTCAGGCCGCACAGCCGGCCCCACTTGGCAAGTCCCGAGGAGATGAACTGATCGATCACGACCTGCGCGCCATTGACGAAGTCGCCAAACTGTCCTTCCCAGATGACCAGATGCTCGGGGCTGGTGGTCGAATAGCCGTACTCGAAACCGACCACAGCTTCTTCCGACAGCACCGAGTCGATCATGGTGAATCGCGGCTGACCTTCCTTCACGTGCTGCAACGGAATGTAGCGCCGGCCGGTGTTCTGGTCGTGCAGCACCGCGTGCCTGTGGAAGAAGGTGCCGCGGCCACTGTCCTGACCCGAGATGCGCACCGCGACGCCTTCGTCGAGCAGCGATGCGTAGGCAAGCGATTCGGCGGCGCCCCAGTCCAGCGGCATCTCGCCGGCAACCATCTTGCTGCGGTTGCTGATGACCTGGGCGACGCGCGGATGCAGCATCAGCTCGTTTGGATAGCGCACCAGCCGCTGGCCGAGGGCCGTCAGGCGCTCCGGGTCGACGCCGGTCGCTATACGCTCGGACCAGTCGGCCGGCCCGTAGCGGCTCCAGTCGACCGTGAATTTATTGCCGATCAGTCCAAGGGCCGGGTGCAGTTCGAGCTGCCCGGCATCGAGCGCGTGGCGGTACTGCCCGACCATCTGCTCGACGTCGGCGGCCGACAGCGTGCCGTCGGCGATCAGCCGATCGGCGTAGAGCTTTCGTACGGTCGGGTGTTGGCGGATCAGCCGGTACATCACCGGCTGGGTTGCGGCCGGCTCGTCGGCCTCGTTGTGGCCGAGCCGCCGGTAGCACACCAGGTCGATGACCACGTCCTTGTGGAAGCGCTGTCGATAACGCAACGCCAGCTGCGTCACGAACAGCACGTCCTCCGGATCGTCGGCATTGACGTGCAGGATTGGCGCCTCGACCATCTTGGCCACGTCGCTGCAGTACGCGGTGGAGCGGGCATCGCGCGGATCGGAGGTGGTGAACCCGATCTGATTGTTGACGATGATGTGGATCGTGCCGCCGGTGCGATAGCCGCGCGCCTGCGACAGCTGCAGGGTCTCCATGACCACGCCCTGGCCGGCGAATGCGGCGTCGCCGTGCATCAGCACCGGCACCACCTTGTCGCCCTGGGCGTCGTTACGCCGGTCCTGGCGGGCGCGCACTGAACCCTCGACTACCGGGTCGACGATCTCCAGGTGCGACGGATTGAACGCCAGCACCACGTGCACGTTGCCGCCCGGCGTGCGCACGTCGGCCGAAAAGCCCTTGTGATATTTGACGTCGCCCGAGCCCTGGGCATGGTTGTCCTCGTACTTGCCCTCGAACTCCGAAAACAGTTCGCCGGGCGACTTGCCCAGCACGTTGACCAGAACGTTGAGGCGACCGCGATGCGCCATGCCCAGCACGAATTCCTCGATGCCGGCTTGACCACCCGACTGGATGAGCTCATTGAGCGAGGCGATCAGCACGTCCGCGCCCTCGAGCGAGAAGCGCTTCTGGCCGACGTATTTGGTGTGCAGGTAGCGCTCGAGGCCCTCGGCGGCGCTCAGCTGACCGAGCAGGCGGCGACGCTGCTCGGCGCTGAAGTGCTGCTGCATGCGTCCGAGCTGGAATTCGTCCTGCAGCCACAGGCGCTCGTCGGTATTGGATACGTGGGCGAATTCGGCACCGATATGACCACAGTAGATGCGCTCCAGCCGCGCGATGATCTCGCGCAGCGTGGCGCGCTTGGGTATCCAGTCATTGCGGCTGGCGGTGTAGAACTCGGAATCGAGGTCCGATTCGCTCAGGCCGGCG
This sequence comes from Steroidobacteraceae bacterium, assembly GCA_036490715.1. Lineage (GTDB taxonomy): Bacteria > Pseudomonadota > Gammaproteobacteria > Steroidobacterales > Steroidobacteraceae > FEN-1191. Next base: position 71,062 of record DASXDL010000003.1, read on the forward strand.
TAGTCGAGTTCAAGCACGCGCGGCCGCGGCCGCTGCAGCAGGCCGAGCGGATCCAGGTGCGCAATGAGATGGCCGCGATTGCTATAGATCTGTACCAGCCGCGACACCGCCGCCTGCTTTTCGCTGGCTGTGGCCGTAGCCGGCGCCGGCCCCACGGCCACGGCCTGCATGCGCGCCGTCAGCGCGGCAACGATCGGAGCGTGGGATCGCTCGGCAGCGAGGGCCGGCGGCAACTGGTCGAAAAAGGCTCGCCAGCTGGGGTCCAGGGCGGCCGGATCCTGCAGATACTGCTCATACAGCGCTTCCGCGTAGGCGGCGTTGGCGGCCGATAGCGGCGTGCTGGCGAGCAGCTCGGAAAGGGTAGGCGGCATGGCAAGCCCGGTAGGAACTTTGAAAAAAACCTTTCAGCTCAAAGATCTAGATGGTGGCAGTACGATTTAACATTCTATAGGAAGCACCCCGGCAAGGAAACGGACGTCCATCACGGCTGGGCACTGTCATTGCGCGCTCCTTACTCTAATGTTGATCCGGCCGCTCCCCGTTCAAGCCCGGGGCCCCCTGCGCGGCCTGCCAACCGCCGCCGAGGGCGCGATACAACCGCACCAGATCGGTGCTTACGGCGGTCGTGCTGTCCACCAGCGATAGCTGGTTCTGCTGCAGCGTCCGCTCGGCATCCAAGACATCGATGAAATTCGTCAGCCCGCTTTCATAGCGCTGGCGCGACAGTGTCAGCGCGTCGCGGTTGTCGGCCACGGTCGCGAGCAGCCAGGCACGCCGTTGCTGGTCGGTGCCGAGCGCGGTGGCGGCATTGTCCACCTCATGCAATGCCTGCAGCACCGCGGCCTGATAGCTCAGCGCCGCCTCCTGCGCGCGCACATCGTAGAGCCGCAGGCTCTTCCATCGGCCGCGATCGAATACCGGCAGGTCGAGCGCTGGCCCAAAGGAACCAAATCGGCTGGCCCACTCCAGCAACTCGCCGGCGGTCTCGGACTGGTAGCCGCCGCCGGCTGAAACGGTCAGGCGCGGAAACAGATCCGCCATCGCCACGCCCTGCTGCGCGGTGGCGGCATGCAGGCTGGCTTCCGCCTCACGTATGTCGGGGCGCCGGCGCGCCAATTGTGCCGGCACACCAACCGGCACCGCCGACGGCAGCGGCGGCATTGGCGCCTCGGCCGCGAGCTCAGGGCGCAGCGCCTCCGGCTCGCGCCCCAGTAGCTGACTGAGCTGATTGATGTTCTGCGTGATTTGCAGCTCGATCGCCGGCAACTCGGCGCGCGTGACCTCGGCCTGCGCCGCGGCATTGCTGACATCGATGTAGGTCGTGAGTCCGGCAGCGTTGCGTTGCTGCGTGAGTTGCAGCAGCTCGTCAGTGGTGCTGAGGTTGTCGCGCGCCACCCGTAGCCGTGCCTGCGCGCCGCGCAGCTCAATGTAATTTTGTGCAATGTCCGCTAGCGCCGCCTCCAGGACCGCATGCTGGTCCTCGACCGATACCTGCACATTGGCGTCGGCGACCTCGACCGCGCGCCGCACGCGCCCGAACAGGTCCAGCTCCCAGGAGGCGTCGGCGCTGAGCTGATACTGATTGTAGGGATTGGGAATGCTGATGGCCGGGAAACCAGGCACGCGAATGTTGCCTACGTTGCCGATCAGAGCACCCGTGGGGGTGCTCTGACTCAGACGCTGGCGGCTGAACGAGGTATCGAGCGACAGATTGGGCCAGTACTGCGCGGCGCTCACTTCGCGCTGCGCGCGCGCCTCTTGCACGCGCAGCAACGCGGCCCGCACGTCCATATTGGTTTCACGCCCGCGCTCGATCAGGCGGCTGAGCGTCGAATCCTCAAATCCCCGCCACCAAGCCAGCTGCACGTCGTCTTCTGCCGCGACAACGCCGGCGGCCGGCGCGGCTCCCGGCATCCCTGGCGCCGCCGCCGGCACGCTGAGCGCTTGCTCCGGCCAGTGCGGCGGTGCCTGCGGCGTCGGCGGCACGAAATTCTTGCCAACCGTGCAGCCGCCCACCGCGGCGAGCAGCAGTGACAACGACAGCGCGCGCATCATTGCATGCGGTGGCCAAACATCCATGAGGCCCCCGAGAGTGTCACGACGGCCAGCAGCACCAACGGCCACAAATCCGGTGTCAACAGCGACAGCCCCGACCCCTCCAAATAGACACGCCGCGTGATATCGATGGCGTAACGCAGCGGGTTGATCGCGGTCAGGTACTGCAGCCAGTCCGGCATGCTGCTGAGCGGGGTCGTGAGTCCCGACAGTAGCGAGAACGGCATGATCAGCAGCATCGAGTACAACATCGCCTGCTGCATGGTTGCCGCCACAGATGAGATCAAAAGCCCGATGCCAACCGCGGCCAGCACAAACAGCAGCAAACCGATCGCCAGGGTCAGATACGAGCCGGCGAACGGGATTCGAAACCACAGTTGCGCGACCAGCAGCACGCCGGCCGCCTGAATGGTGCCGACGAACATCGAGGGCAGCGCCTTGCCGGCCATGATCTCAAACGGGCGGAAAGGGGTTACCAGCAATTGGTCGAACGTGCCCTGCTCGCGCTCGCGTGCGACCGACATCGCCGTCAGCATCATCGTCTGGATCAGCGTCAGGGTGCCGATCATTCCCGGGATCATGAACCAGCGGGTCTCAAGGTTCGGGTTGTACCAGGCGCGTACCGCCAGTTGCACCGGCGGCGCCGGCCAGCCGTGCCGCGCGCCCCAATCGGCATTGAAGCGCTGGACCACGCTATTGACATAGCCCATCGCGGTGCCGGCGGTATTGGAGTTGCGCCCGTCGGCGATCACCTGGACATCGGCCCCGCGACCCGTCAGCAGCTGGCGCTCAAAGTTTTGATTGATTTGCACGATCAGCACCGCGCGGCGCGCATCCAGCAGCGCGGCCGCATCACCCGGCCGGCGGGTGTCGGCTACGCGCTCAAATACGCCCGAACCATCGAGGCCGGCGAGCAGCTGCTGTGAGGCTTCGCTGCGATCCAGATCGAGTGCGACGTACGGCACGTGATTGAGATCATAGGTGGCGGCGTAGCCGAAGATCAGCGCCTGCACCACCGGTGGAACCAACAGACTCATGCGGCTGCGCTTGTCCTTGAGCACCGCCAGCAGCTCCTTGCGCGCGAGCGCCAGGATGCGCAGCACCGAATCGACCAGGCGCGTCATTCCAGGCTCTTGCGCAGGGCCGCGCGACTGCCAAGCGCCAGCGCCCCGGCCATGGCGGCCAGTACTAGCGTGTTGGGGATCACCACTGCCCAGACGTTGCCGGCCAGAAACACCGTCTGCAGCAAGGCGACGTAGTAGCGCGCTGGCAGCAGATAGGTCACCGCCTGCACGGCGATCGGCGTGCTGCGCAGATCGAACAGGAAGCCCGACAGCATGAATGCCGGCAGGAAGGTCACCAGCATCGTCAGCTGGCTCGCGATCAGCTGGTTTCGGACCCACGACGAGATCAGCAGGCCGATGCCCAGGGCCACCAGCACGTACAACATCGACGCCCCCAACAGCACCCAGACGCCGCCGCGCATCGGCACGTGAAACAGCACCCGCGCCGAGAACACGCACAGCGCAAAGCCGATCAGAGCCAGGAAGAAATACGGCAGCGTCTTGCCGAGCAGAATCTCATCGCTGCGCACCGGCGTGACCAGCAGCGCCTCGAGCGTGCCGCGCTCCCACTCGCGTGCCATCACCATCGCGGTCAACAGGCCGCCGATCAGCGTCATCACCAGCACTACCAGACCCGGCACCAGGAAATAGCGGCTGTCGTCGGCCTCGTTGAACCATAGCCGCGACTGCACGTTGACCGGTACCGCGGTGGCATCCTGCCCCTGGGCACTGGCGCGCGCCGACCACACGCCGACCGCGCCCTGAACGTAACCTTCGATGATCCGGGCGCGATTGGCGTCACCGCCGTGCACGATCAGCTGCAGCTGGGCAGTACCGGCGCTGAACTGGCGGGCGAAATCGGCCGGCACATCCAGGATGCCGTCGACCGCGTGCTCGGCCAGCAGCTGCTGCGCCGGCGCCATCGATCGCAGCACGCGTGGCTGGAAATAAGGCGATAGCTGAAAGGCCGCGGCCAGCTCGCTCGCGGGCTGCGAGGACTGTTCGATCACCACGGCGATCGGCACATTCTTGACGTCGAGCGACAGGCCATAGCCGAACAGCAGGATCAGGATCAGTGGCAGGACCACACCGATTGCGATGCTCGATGGATCGCGCACCACCTGATGGGTTTCCTTCCACATCAGCGCGCGCACGCGCCGCAGCTTGCCGTGCCAGGAACCGATCGACTTCGAATCGGGCGCAACCATGCGTTTATCGTCGCTCAGGCGGCTGCCGCTGCGCCGATCGGGCGTCCACCATGACTGCGCGCCTGTTCGACCACGGCGATGAACGCATCCTCCATGCTTGGCTCAGGCTGAGCCTTGGCGCGCGCGCGGCCGCGCACCTCGGCCGGCGAGCCCTGCGACAGCACCTGACCGGAGTCCATGATGGCGATCTGGTCGCAGTACTCGGCTTCCTGCATGAAGTGCGTGGTGACGATGATCGTGACGCCCTGATCGGCGAGCGCGGTAATGCGACGCCAGAACGCGCGCCGCGCCAGCGGATCGGCGCCGCTGGTCGGCTCATCCAGAAACAGGATCTCCGGTTCGTGCAACAGCGCCGCGGCCATCGCCAGCCGCTGTTTGTAACCGCCGGGCAGCTGCGCGCTGGTCGTGCGTAGGTGCTGTTGCAGCTCGAACTGCTGCGTGGCCCAGTCGATGCGCGCTTGGCGACGCTGACCGCGCAGGCCGTAGGCGCTGGCGAAGAACTGCAGGTTCTCCAGCACGCTCAGCGGGCCGTAGAGTGAGAACTTCTGCGCGACGTAGCCCAGGTGCTCGCGCGCCGAGGCGGCGGCGCGCCGTACGTCGGCGCCGGCGACACGCAACTGGCCGCCGGTTGGAGTCAAAAGCCCGCACAACATGCGAAACGTGGTGGTCTTGCCGGCGCCGTTCGGTCCGAGCAAGCCGAAGATCTGGCCGCGCTGCACCTCGAAGCTGATGCCGTCGACCGCCACGAAGTCACCGAATTTTTTCAGCAGCTGATGCACCTGGACGACTGGGCCGCTGGTGACCGCATCGACCGGGCGCTGAATCTGGATGGTGTGTGCCTGCTCGCGTGCCAGCTGGCCACGCAGCAGCACCATGAAGCCGTCCTCGAATCGCGGCGCCACCGGCTGCAGCTGCAATCCCGCGAGCTCATCGGGACCGCCGCTCGCGGCCGCCAGCTGACGCACCAAACGCACGCGCCCGCCATCGGGGACCGCATCGATGATGCCGGGGTGATCCAGCAGCTGCGCCTGCAGCGAGCGCGGCGACTGCTGCGGCGCCAGCATGGCGACAAAGCAGCGGCCCGCGGCCAGTTCGGCCACCGCGGCCGGCGCCCCCTGTGACAGCACCCGGCCCTGATCCAGGGTAATCACGTGCTGGCAGCGCTCAGCCTCATCCAGATACGCGGTGCTCAGAAACACCGTCAGGCCCTGCTCGGCCACCAGCCGGCGCACGATTTCCCACAGCTCCCGTCGCGACAGCGGATCGACCCCGACCGTCGGCTCATCCAGCAGCAGCAGCTCCGGCGAGCGCACCAGGGTGCAGGCCAGACCCAGCTTCTGCTTCATGCCGCCGGACAGCTGACCGGCCAATCGCGTCTTGAACGCGCCCAGCGCGGTCATCTCGATCAGCTCCGGATAGCGCTCGCGCCGCTGCGCCGGCGTCACGCCGTGCAGATCGGCGTACAGATCCATGTTCTCGGCGACCGTCAGATCCTCATACAGACCGAAGCGCTGTGGCATGTAGCCGATACGATCCTGCACCTGCTGCGGATCGGCGCCGACGTCCACGCCCAGTACGCTAAGAGAGCCAGCGTCGGCATGCAGCAGGCCGGCCACCAGCCGCATCAGCGTGGTCTTGCCGGCCCCATCCGGACCGACCAGCGCGGTGAGCTCGCCGTGCCGCGCCTGCAGCGTCACCCCGTCCAGTGCCTGCACCGCGGGCGCATCTTTGGGCCGAAAGCGCTTGGCCAGATCGCGCGCCGACAGCGCCGGCGCCGTGGCCGCCGCGCTGCTGCGTTGGTTGATCATCGAATTCATTGCCGCCCCGCCGCTTGCAGCGCGATGTGCACCGTGGCCGGCATGCCCAGCCGCAGCTGATCGTCCGGGTCCTGAACGAATACCCGCACCTCGTACACCAGGTTAGAGCGCAGCTGGGTCGTCTCGACCGACTTCGGGGTGAATTCGGCGACCGGCGAGATGAAACCGATCCAGCCGGCAAAGCTGCGGCCAGGAAACGTATCGACCATGACGCTGGCATGCATGCCCTCGCGCACTGCCCCCAGATCGGTCTCATCGACGTAGGCGCGGATCCACTTCGGATCGGTGATCGCCAGCGTGAAGGCGGTCTTCTGCGGCGAGGCCATCTCGCCGGGCTCGATGATGCGCGAGCGCACCACCGCGTTCAGCGGCGCGAGCAGATCGGCGTCCTTGAGCTGCTGCTGCAACAGCGCCAGCTGCGCCTGATCGGCCCGCAGCTGCGCCTCTCCCTGCGCCACGTCTTCACGCCGCGGGCCGGCCAGCTGCAGCGCCAGCCCCTTCTCATTGACCGCGAGGTGGGCATTGGCCGAATCGAGTGTCGCCTTGGCCGCATCCAGCTCCTGGCGGCTCACGGCGCGCCCGGCCGACGAGTCCGACAGCGTCTGCAACCGCCCAAACTGAGCCTGCGCGTTGGCGGCATCGGCACGCGCCGCATCGACGTTGGCACGCGCCTGCGCGACTTCCTCCGGCCGATTGCCATGATGCAGCCGATCGACCATCTGCTGCTGCGCGGCGACCTCGGCCTCGGCCTTGGCAACCTGCGGATCGAGCCGACTGGTATCGAGTCGGGCCAGCACCTGCCCGCGCTTGACGTGATCGCCTTCCTGCGCCAGTACCGCGGCGATGCGCTCACTGCCATTGAATGGCAGCTCGACCTGTCGCAGATCGACATTTCCATACAGCAGCAGTTCGGTGCGCTCGCGGTGACGGCCAAGCAACCACCACAGCAGCAGTCCTGCGACGATGACGACGACGACGACGCCGATGGTCAGTGCAACTAGGCGCGGGCTCCGTGGCATTCGCTCACCTGCTGGCGGCACAGTGCAGCTGCGGTCAGCCCGAGTCTAAGCCATCCAACAATTCAAATCCAAATTTGAATTTAAGTTGCCTGAGAGCATCGATGGTGATGAACTCGACATGCGAACAGTGCAGCGGTGCGACTCAAGTACAACGCAGCGCGACCACACAGATGCAACGACGAGCAGCCAGCAAACCGGATCGGACGACGCGTCGCGCGGTGGTGAGCCCAGGCGCTACCAGCGCCGGCGCGCGCACGCGCACGCAGCTGATCGAGGTCGCCGGCCGCATGTTCGCCGAGCAGGGTTTCGACGGCGCCACCGGGCAGTCGATCTGCCGGCGGGCACGCGTCAATCCCGCCTCCATCGTCTATCACTTCGGTGGCATGGCCGGACTGCAACGCGCGGTGCTCGCCGAGGCACAGCGCCGCCTGGTGTCTACCGAAGCGCTGGCGGCCGCGGTCAGAGCGGAACGTGATCCACGGCGCCGGCTCGAGGCCTTCGTCGGACTGATCGTTCGGGCAGTCACCAGTCCGGTGTCGCAGTCCTGGGAGGGACGGCTGTTCGGTCGCGAATGGATCACACCCTCCAAGGTCTACGGGGCGATGCACGATCGCGTGCTGGCGACCCGATCGCGCATGCTCAAATCCATCGTCGCTGCGCTGACGGGCTACCCGGCTACTCACCCACGGGTGGCCCGCGGCTGTATCAGCGTGATGGCGCCGTGCGCGCTGCTGTTGCTGATGAATCGGCGCAAGCTGCAGCACCTGATGCCGCAGCTGCCGGTGAACGCTGCTGCCACCGAACAGCTCACACAGCACCTGGTAGCGTTTGCGCTCGCCGGTCTGAGCGCTATCGCGCGCCGCCGCGCGCCTCGGTGACCCAGCGCCGGGCCGCTCGGCGGGCGGCGCAGGCGCCCGTCTCAAGCCCTTGGATCGGGCCGCGTCGAACAGCAGCGCGGTGTCCTAAGTTGCGCTAAAGTTGAGCGCGCGAGCCGCCAGGGAGGCTCGCAACGTTAAATAGCTTCCCGATAAACCTAACAACGCGCGGCATAGCCAGACAGCGGGCGTGCTGCATCGCAGAAACATGACCAGGAATCGCCTGCTGGGCGCGCTATTCGGGTTCGTCAGCCTGTTGCTGCCGCTATTGGCCCTGGCGCAGTCCGCCGAAGTGCTGCTCGATTATCAGAAATTCGAGCAGGCCCGAGCCTCCGGGGACTTCCACACGGCCGAACGCTACGGCCGCAGCGCGTTGGTGGCAACCGAGAGCAACCCCGGCAGCGATCCGAAGGATCTGATCGATCTGCTGCAACGCCTTGGGGAGGTTTCGGCCAAGGCCGGCGATGACCAGCAGGCGATTCAGTTTTATCAGCGCGCACTGGCACTCCAGGAAAAGCAGCTCGGCAGCGAGCATCCGGACCTGGTGCCGACCCTGAGCGCCATCGCCGACCTGCAGGCCAGCGACAAGAACTATCCCGACGCTGAAACAAATCTGCAACGCATTGTGACGATCGAGCGCGCCGCCTACGGCGACCAGCACGCGAGCGTTATTTCGACCCTGAGCCAGCTGCGCGATGTCTATCGCGCCGCCGGCGATTCAGCCGGCGTCACCCGCACCGAGCAGCAGCTCACGGCAGCCAAGCCCATGTTCCGGGAGTTGGCGGTGTCCAACCGCCGCTACCAGCAAGACCACGGCTTCGCGACCGTGCGGGTGTTCTACGGCACCGACCGCAAGCCCACGGGATCGGTCAAACCGGCCGAATTCTACGGCGCTGCACGCGGCGACCTGCAGTACGGCTACCTCGACGTGACAATCCCGCAACTGCACCAGGAAGCGGCGCTGGAAACCCAGCCGCGCTGGGACGTTTATACGCTGGTGATGGGTGAAGGGGCGGCCAAGACCCGCTACGTACTCCTCGACCAGGTCGTGCCGTTGCCGCGCGACGGATTTCTGTCGCAACTGCGTAAGCAGATCCAGACGGCACCGTCCAAGGACGTCTTCATCTTCATCCACGGGTTTAACTCGACCTTTGAAGATGCCGCTCGGCGCTGCGCCCAACTGGCCTACGACCTCGATTTCGACGGCACGCCGATGCTCTACAGCTGGCCCTCGGCCGGTAGTGCCACCGCCTACACCATCGATTCCAACACCGTTGGTGAAAGCGGACGCAAGCTGGCGACCTTTCTCGACGATGTCATCAGTCAGTCCGGCGCCGAGCGCGTTCACCTGATCGCGCACAGCATGGGCAATCGCGCCCTGATCGAGGCGCTGCGAACTTTCCTGGAGAAGCGTGCACCGACCCAGCGTCAGCACGTGTTCGGCCAAATCGTATTCACGGCGCCCGACGTCGATCGCGAGTACTTCATCGACACCATCAAGTCGATGGCCAGCGTCGCCCAGCGCGTCACGCTGTACGCCTCGGACAATGACCTGGCGCTGCGCAGCTCGCAGATCGTCAACGGCGCACCGCGCGCCGGCATGGCGGGCGCCAACATCATTTCGATGGCCGGCATGGACACGATCGATATGTCAGCGGTACCGGCCGACGCCCTCGGCCATACTTACTTCGCGGCCAACAGCGGCGCCATCTACGATCTGTTCCGCTTGCTATGGCGTGGCGATCCGCCACCGAATCGGTGCGGCATGAGCGATCACATGCCCGGTATGCCACTCAGCGTGTGGCTGTTCAATGTCAGCAACTGCCGCGGCGATGACCTGCTCGAGGCGGGGGTACTGCTCAAACGTCTCGGCGATCGAGCACGCGCTCAGGTCCAGGCCAACATCAACAACCTGACCGACCAGAAGCAGCGTGAACAGTGGTCGCTGATTCTGCAACGCCTGAACATGTTGCTGGCCTCCGACAGCGCCTCGACGCCGGCCAGCAACGCCGCCGCCCAAAAAAAATGAGCGCGCGTCTGTCCCGAATCGTGGTCGCTCTGCTGGTGCTGTCGATGCTGCAGCTCGACTTGGCAGTGGCCGCGTCGGATAACCCGGAGATTCGCGCCTACGTGAACGACAGCTGCATCGTCGCGGACGAGCCGTATCTGATGCCTCCGCCGGATCCGAACAATCCGCAGGACCAGACCTCCACCAAATTCTTTCCGCTGATCGGACTGGTCGTCGGCAAGCTCACCGAGATGCTGATCAATCACATCATGTCGGGGCAGACCGCGCACATCAAAGCCAAAGCGCAGCGCAAGGACACGCGTTACGCGATGACCGAGCAGATGAATCTGTACCGCGCCGACTTCAAACCCGAACTGACGCTGCATCTGAACGCCAAGCTAGGTTGCATGACGGTGGTGGCGGCGAAATTCGAACCGGCTGCAACCGGGTGCGCTTCAGCCTACGTGCCAAGACAACTCACGCGTGAGACCATGAAGCTGCCGGAGAGTCAGTGGAGGGCCACACGCAGCGACGACTCGATCGAAAATCAATTGCGGCGTGCCAACATCTGTGTCGATGGCAAGGCACGCGCGGTCTACGAAGCGCGCTTCGAGTTCTCGCCGGACGGCACCGCCTACCGGCTGAGGAGTGCCGGCTACCAGATCCAGTCGCTGCTGACCACGCAGGACAAAGGCGCGACGCGCACGTCGTTTTATACGCTGGAGATCTCGCAGCCTGGTAAGAGCGCCGATGATGTGCAGTCGCTTTCGACCGCGTGGGTGCGGCTGGGTACGGTAAGCGCGGGCGCGCATTCCGCCTCCGGGCCTACCGAGGATCTACCGTGGCTGAACGTACCGGCGCTTTCGGTCGAGGCGCGACGGGTCTATGACGACAAGACCCGGGCCCAGCAGCAGGTGCTGGGCGAGGCTGATGCGCTCAGGCGCGCGATCACTCGCGATCAGCGCGTACAGGCGAGCCTGGATCAACGCATCGCGCAGACCAGCGCCGACGTCGCCCAGGGTTTGCAACAGGAACGCACCAAGGTTGCGGTCCGAATCCAGGAACAGCAGGCCGAGCTCGACGCGACCAATGCCGAATATCAGGACCTGCCACAGACGCCGTTGGAGTTGATGCCGGTAACGATCGTGGTGGCCGTCACCGAGACCGAATCAGAGCACGCCGGGCTGCAGGCCCTCGCCAGCGTGATCGACGGCAGCAGCGGCGAATTGGCATCTGCCGTCGGCACTGCCAGCGGCAATCTGTTCAGCCGATCGCTGCAGGCCAGCGACCAGCCGACCACGCCGCACGCCAACGCCGATTATGAGCAGACGCGGGACGCGTACTACGATGCCGTGGTTGCCGCCAAGAACGCCGGCGCCAGCCCATATGCCGCCGACTCTCTCGCGGCGGCGCGCAACAGATATAACGATGCCCGGCGTGCGCTCGGGCTGGAGCCGATTCAATGATGACGATGCGATCGACTCGGGCAGCGCGGCTGCTGGCTGCGTGCACGCTGGCTAGCGCGCCATTGCTGGCGTCGGCCGCCAACCCGCCGTCGGGCGCCGGCAGCACCGGCGTGGTCTCGGCGGCGCAGATCGAGCAGGCCTTGCAGGGGCAAGCGCAGCCCAAGACGCGCGGCCTGTTCGTGCGCGCCAAGACCGAAACCAAGCAGATGATCGATTTGAACATCCCGTTCGAGTACAACTCCAGTGAGCTGCAGCCGCAGGCGACCGCGCAGCTCAAGCAATTGCGCTCGGCGCTGACCTCGGATTCCCTCGGCAAGGATCGCTTCGTGGTCGCCGGTCACACCGACGCCAAGGGCAACGCCCAATATAACCAGCAGCTGTCGGTGCGGCGCGCCGAGGCCGTCAAGCGCTACCTGGTGGAAAACGGTGTCGCCGCGGGCCGCTTGCAGGCGGTCGGCTATGGCTCGCAGCAGCTGGCTGTGCCAGAGCACCCGGACGACCCGGCCAATCGCCGCGTAGAGATCCGCAACCTGGGCGAGAACCCCTGAGAGCCATGGATAGAATCAAATTTTCGACATTGCGCGCGTTGTTGCTGTTGGTGACTGTCGTGACACTGAGCTGCGCGCTGCCTCGCCCCGGCTGGGCTGACCAGCGCGCGCTCCTGGTCGGCGTCGGCAAGCTCGATATACCCGGCAACGATCTGCCCAGCATCGAACTGGATCTGGACCGCATGCACGAGATGCTGAATCTGCTCGGCTTTCAGGATAACCAGATCCACACGCTGGAGGATGAGAAGGCCACCTCGACCAACGTGATCGCGGAGTTCAACACCTGGCTCAAGCAGGGCGTGAAGCCGAACGACCGCGTGGTGTTCTACTTTAGTGGCCACGGCAGCAACATACCGGACGAGCGCGGCGATCAAAATGACGATGTCAGCCAGGTGCTGGTCACACACGACGTCAAGCGCATGCGCGACAGCAAGGGTGCCGCCTCGCTCGGCGGCGTCGTCCCGGACTATCAGATCGCACAGCTGCTGGACGCCATTCCCAGCAAGAAGGTGTTGTTCATCGTCGACTCATGCCACTCCGGCACCATCACGCGCTCATTCACACTCAGCAATCACAGCCTCGGCTCCTCGCCGGTGTACGTAAAGTCGTACAACTATCCGGGCATGCCGGGGGCGCCCGCCAAGGTGGCCACGCGCGGTCTGGAACCGAAGGAACCGCAGTGGGATCCGAAGGCGAACTACATTGCGATCACCGCGGCGGCCGACAATCAGGAGGCCATCGGCACCATGGACGGTGGTGTGTTCACGCTCGGCCTGACGGAAGCGGTCAAGCGCGATACCGCCGCCGGCAAGGCACCGACCGCCAAGGAACTGCGCGATGACGCCGACGCCTATATCCGCAGCAAGGTCGACAAGAATCAGGTGCACACGCCGCAGTTGATGGGCAGCCCGACGCTGGCCGATGCGCCGATCGAAGTGGTTGCGCTCAGCGCCTCCAACGGTCCCAATCGCAAGCGGCTGCTCGAGCTGCTCGCCCAGCAGCCGCAGCACATCGATATGAGCGCCTCAAAATCGACCTACGCGGTGGATCAGCCGGTGAAGTTGTCGATGAAGCTGCCTAGCGACGGCTATCTGAACGTGGTCAGCGTCGACTCCAAGGACAACGCCACGGTGCTGTTCCCCAACGGCATACAGCCGAACAACGCCGTGAGTGCCGGCGCCTTCACCTTTCCGACCGCGCAGATGGCATTCGATCTGCTGGCGGCCGAACCGCTCGGTCCGACCCTGGTGGTGGCGTTCCTGAGCAGCGACCCGATCAATTTCTACCAGGAGACGGTCGACGATCGCGACGAGGCCGGCCACATCAAGGTCGACTTCGCATCGCTATCGCACACAGCCACCCGCGCGATTCGGGTCGCGCCGCGCAAGAAGGACATCTACGCGGCGCAGCTGGAGCTGCAGATCATCGCCGCCAGCGCCAAGCCGTAGAGCTTCAGGCGGGGTCCTCGAAGCGGCCCTTGTTGGCCCGGAAGCGCGCCGGATCGATCCGGGGCGCCTGCGGCAGTACCCGATCGTCCTCGAGCGGCGTTCCCAGACGCGTGTGCAGCGGCAGCACGCCGGCCCAAATCGGCAACGCATAGTCCGGCTCATCATCGATCGGCGGTCCGCGGCGGATCTTGGCCGAGACTTCCTCAAGCTGCACGGCCAGCACGTTCGTCTGCTTGAGTTCCAGCTCATTAGGGCCCCGGACTTCGTCCCATCGCCCGGGCACCACATGATCGGTGATCACCTGCAGCGCGCGCATCTTCTCGTCACGATCATCGACCAGGCGAGCGTTGCCGAGCACCACCACCGATCGATAGTTGAGCGAGTGATGAAAGGCTGAGCGCGCCAGCACCAGGCCGTCGAGCAGCGTCACCGTCACGCACACCGGCACCTTGTGGGTTAGCGTGCGCAGCATGCGGCTCGCCTGCGAGCCGTGCAGGTACAAGGTGTGCTCGGCGCGCGCAAAAATCGTTGGTATCACGTACGGCTGGCCGTCGATCGCGAAACCGACATGGCAGATGAATGCCTGGTCGAGGATTGCGTGTACCTCGGTCTGGTCGTAGCTGGCCCGCTTGGCAAGCCGGCGGACCTTGGTGCGTGGTGTCTGGGTGTAGCTTGGCATGCAGTTACTTCCGTCTGATCCGTTTCCAGTCCTTGAGAATCTCGCGCGCGGCGTTGTGTCCCGGTATGCCCGAGACGCCACCACCGGGATGAGTGGATGAGCCGCACTGATACAGCGCGGCCACCGGCGTTCGATAGTCCGCCCAGTGCGGCGCCGGCCGCTGCCAGAACAGCTGATCGGCCGACAGCTCGCCGTGAAAGATATGCCCCTGCGGCAGCCCGACAATGGCCTCGAGGTCCGTAGGCACCAGCGTCTCGATATCGATGATCTGAGAGGAAAATCCCGGCGCCATCTCATCCAGCATCGTCACCGCGGCCTTGATCAGACCGGGCTTGGCGTCGGCCCAGTCGACGCCGCCCTTGAGGCGGTAAGGCGCGTGGCCCCCGAATACATTCACCACATGCTTGCCGGCCGGCGCCAGTGAATCATCGACGATGGTCGGCACCACCGGCGTCAGAAAGGGGCGCGCCGAATAATGGCCGTACTTGGCATCGTCGTAGGCCCGCTCCAGGTACTCGATGTCGGGGCCGATGTGGACGTAGGTGGGATAGGAAAATCCGGTGCGCGCTGGATCAAACGCGCGGTAGCGCGGCGGCTGGTGAGCGGCGATGTTCATCTTCAAGGCGCTGGAGAAGGTCCGAAATGCATCGATCTCGTGCAACAGCTCCGGCGGCAGGTGCTCGGGCGCCAGCAGGCGCCGGAATAGCGTACCGGCGTTAGCGTTCGACACCACCACGCTGGCATGCAACTCGCGCCCATCGCCGGTGCGCACGCCGGTTGCCCGCCCCTCGGCTACCAGTACCTCGGCCACCGGAGCGTTGGTCTGCACCTGCATGCCATAGCGCTGCGCCGAGCGCGCGATCGACGCGGTGATCGCTCCCATGCCGCCGCGGATGAAGCCCCAGCCGCCCGCGCCCTGATGCTCACCCATCAGGTGATGCATGATCACATAGGCGGTGCCCGGTGAGCGCGGGCCGGCGAACGTCCCGATCGAAGCGTAGTACGCCAGCAGCGCCTTGATGACATCGTGCTCGAACCATACCGACAGATAGTCGTAGGCACTTTGTGTCAGCAGATCCGCCAGCCGGTAGACCCGGTCACCGGTCTTGCGGTAGCGCCACAACAGCTTCGCAGTGCGCTTGAAACTCTTCCAGTCACGCCGCACCGGATCCACCGGCGTCTCGAACAGCAGTTGACGCACCAGCGCCGCGGACTGTTGCAGCTGCCGGTCGAACTCCGGCAGCATCTGCGCATCGTGCGCCGAGAAGCGCGCAAACTCGGCCTGGGTCTTGCGCAGATTATCGCTGTAGACGATGTAGTCGTCGCCGCCGAGCGGACAGAACAGGTCATTCGCCGGCAGCACCTCGAGCCCGAAGGAATTGAGCTCAAGCTCGCGCATGATGCGAGGATGCAGCAGGCTCATGACGTACGAGAAGCGCGACGCGCGGAAGCCGGGCGAGAACTCCTCGGTGACCGCGGCACCGCCGATGATGCCACGCCGCTCCAGCACCAGCACCTTCAGTCCGGCGCGCGCCAGATAGGCGCCACACACCAGGCCATTGTGGCCCGAGCCGATGACGATGACGTCGTGCCGTTCGCTCATTGCGCGATCCGATCGAGGATGTCATCGAGTATAGGCTAGCCACGGTCGGCGCTGTCGGCTTGCGCACGATCGGCCCCGCACGGCATGCTCGCTCTGACTACCGCACCGGAGCGCAGTTTGTATAACCCCAGCCATTTTCGCGAGACGCGGCCCGATGTGCTGCGCGACTTCGTCAACCGATTTCCGCTCGCAATGCTGATCGCGATCACGCCCGAAGGCATCAGTGCCAATCAGGTGCCGGTGCTGTGGCAGGCCGACGCCGGGAGTCTAGGGCTGCTGCAGGGGCACATCGCGCGTGCCAATCCGCTGTGGCGAGGTGTCGCGGCCGGCTCCGCCGTGCTGGCATTATTCACCGGGCCGCAGCATTACATCTCGCCCAGCTGGTATCCGAGTAAGCGCGAGCACGGCAACGTGGTGCCGACCTGGAACTATTCCAGCGTCCAGATTCGCGGCACCATCCGCTTCGTCGACGATCCAGCGTGGCTGCGCCGGCTGGTCGCATCGCTGACCGAGCAGCACGAGCAACAGCGCCAGCAGCCGTGGCGCATCGTGGATGCGCCGGCGGACTATGTCGACGACATGCTGCGTGCGATCGTCGGCTTCGAAATCGACGTGACCGCGGCGGAGGGAAAATTCAAGGCCAGCCAGAACCGACCGGCGGCCGATCGCGTCGCTGTCGCCGCGGCACTGCGTGCCGAAGGGCTGTCGGCCGACGAGGTGGCGCAGCTGGCGCCACCGCCTGACCTGCCTCAGGCCAGATAATCGGCGGCGGCGGTCTGATCCATCGGCAGCTTGCCGGCGCGCAGTGCATTGAACACCGGCGTCAGCACCACGCTCACGACCAGATTGAGGATGACGGTGTAGACGGCGATGTATCCCGGGAACGTATGGCCGCCCAGCATCAGCGGATAGGCCGGCTTGAGATTGACCGCAATCGCCATTGCGGTGCCGGCAAAGATGCCGGCGGCCCAGCCGAGCAGCAACGCCCAGTCGTTGAACCAGCGGCTATAGACGCCGAGCATCACCGCGGGCAGCGTCTGGATGATCCAGATGCCGCCGAGCAACTGCAATTGGATGGCGTACTGCGTCGGCACAAAAATAATGAACACCAGGGCGCCAAACTTGACGATCAGGGACACCCACTTGGCGATCTGCGATTCCTGCCGATCGGTCGGCTGGCTGTTGATGAATTCACGATGGATGTTGCGCGTGTACAGGTTGGCGGCTGCGATCGACATGATCGCTGCCGGCACCAGCGCGCCGATGCCGATGGCCGCGAATGCCACACCGACAAACCAGGATGGAAAGCTGTGCAACAGCAGCGCCGGCACGGCGAAGTTGTTGCCGAACTGCTTGAAACCGGCCGCGTACTCCGGCAGGTTGGCCACGCCGGCCGCAATCGCGAAGAAGCCGAACAGCGCCAGCAGCCCAAGCATGAAGGAATAACCCGGCAACATCGCCGCATTGCGTCGCACCGCTTTGCTGCTGCTGGCACTGAGGATGCCGGTGAGCGAATGCGGGTACAGGAACAGCGCCAGCGCTGAACCGAACGCCAGCGTGGCGTAGCTGCCGTAGGCGCCGGTGGTATTCGGTCCCGGAACGGCCAGCAGCAGCTTCTGCGGCGGCACGGCGGCGAAGATCTTGCCGAAGCCGCCGAGCTCGATCGGAATCGCAATGATGGCGACAAAGGCGGTGATGTAGATGAGGATATCCTTGACGATCGCGATCGACGCCGGTGCCCGCAGGCCGCTCGAGTAGGTGAACGCCGCCAGCACCACGAAGGCGATCAGCAGCGGCAGATCGGCCGCCCAACCGCTGCCGGAGATGCCCAGTGCTCCCACCACCACCTGGATGCCGACCAGCTGCAGAGCGATGTATGGCATGGTCGCGACAATGCCGGTGATCGACACCGCCAGCGCCAGCCAGCGATTGCCGAAGCGACCGCGCACGAAATCACCCGAGGTGATGTAGCCGTGCTTGTGGCACACGTTCCACAGCCGCGGAAACACCAGGAACAGGATCGGATAGACAATGATGGTGTAGGGCACGGCGAAGAACGCCGCGGCACCGGCGCCGAAGGCCAGAGCCGGCACCGCCACAAAAGTGTAGGCGGTGTAGACATCGCCGCCGACCAGGAACCAGGTGACGAAGGTGCCGAAGCGTCGCCCGCCCAGCCCCCATTCGTGCAACTGATCCAGATCGCCCTTGCGCCAGTGCGCGGCGGCAAAGCCGAGCCAGGTGATCAAGGCGAACAGCAGCACGAACACGCTCAGCGCTACCCAGTTGATTTCCTGCACGACGACCCCCGCTTGCTGCTGTTGTGGTGGCTAGCGGCTCGTGGCCCGATAGACGATGGCCGTCAAAATGGCGCTGATGATGACCCACGCCATCTGGTACCAGTAGAAGAAGGGAATGCCGATCCAGCTCGGTTCGACGCGGTTGTAGTACGGTACCCACAGCACCAGGATCAGCTGCAGCAGGAACAATAGATACCACCAGCTCCAGCCGCTGTGCTTCGGTCGCGCATCGTCCATGGCCGATCCCCCCGGCGGTCTTTCGATCAATCTATACCTTTGTCGAAACGCTTGCCAGCGTCCGCGCCGCAGCGCGCGTCGGGCACGGCACGCGGTGAATTATGAATTACGGCGGGATTTGACCGGCGGGTCGTCTGCCGGCGGCAATGCGGCCAGCAATGCCACCAGCCGCTGTGGATCCAGTGGCTTGATGCAATGCGAATCAAATCCCGCCTCGCGCGAGCGCTTGCGATCATTCTCCTGGCCCCAGCCGGTCAGCGCGACCAGGGTCGGCTGGCGGCCCCAGGGCTGCGAGCGGATGCGCCGTGCGACCTCGTAGCCGTCCATTCCGGGCATGCCAATGTCGAGCAGCACCAGGTCGGGCCGCACCCGAGTCGCTGCCTCCAGCGCCTCGACGCCGTCCACCGCCTTGTGAATCTCGTGGCCGCCCAGCTGCAGCAGCTGCGCCAGGGTCTCGAGCGCATCCAGGTTGTCGTCCGCGACCAGGATGCGGCGCGCGACCATCGGCGTGCCACCCAGCACCAGCGCAGCATCGCTGCTCTGGGCGCTGCTGTGTTCGCGCATCTGGCGCGGCAGCTGCACCACGAACTCGCTGCCGGTGCCCGGCCCATCGCTGAACGCGTGCACCTGCCCGCCGTGCATCTCGGCCAGTCGCTTGGCCAGCGCCAGTCCGATGCCCAGACCGGTCTGGGCATGGCCGTTGAGCTGCGAGGATTGCGTGAACAGGTCGAACACCACCGGCAGCGCCGCCGGCTCGATGCCGATGCCATTGTCGCGGATCCGGATCTCGATATGATCGCCGGCCGCGCCCGCGGTGAGCTCGATGCGGCCGCCAGCGTCGGTGTACTTGATCGCGTTGCTGAGGATGTTGCCAACAATCTGCGTCAGGCGCGTCAGATCGCCGTCGATGTACAGCGGCGCCGGTTCGACCTTGACGTGCAGCTCATGACGCTGTCGGGCCAGCATCGGCTCGACCGTCTCAACCGCGCGCGCGACCACGGTCGACAACTCGACCGATTCGCGGGTGACATTGATCTTGCCCCGGGTGATGCGTGAAACATCCAGCAGATCGTCCACCAGTTTGGTCAGATGGCCGAGCTGGCGTTCGATGACCTCGCGCGTCCAGGTCAGTTGCGCCGCCGGCAGCTGCGGATTGCGCATCAGCTGCACGGCGTTGTGAATGGGCGCCAGCGGATTGCGCAGCTCGTGTGCCAACATCGCCAGGAATTCATCCTTATGCCGATTGGCCTCGCGCAACGTGCTGTTGAGCTGCTCGAGCTCGCGATTCTTCTCCACCTGCAGGTTCGAGTTGGCCTGTGCCAGGCGCGCATTGGCCTCCTCCAGGCTGCGGTTGAGCTTGCGCAGCTCACGGCGCTGGCAATACAGCTCGACCAGCACCGCCACCTTGCTGCGCAGGATCTCTGGGACCACCGGGATCGATACATAGTCGACCGCCCCGAGCTTGTAACCCTGCAGCCGGTCCAGTTCGCCGATGTGCACGCCGGTGACGAAGATGATCGGCACCTTTTCGTAGCGCGGATGCTCGTGAATCATGCTGGCGGTCTCGAAGCCGTCCATATCCGGCATATTCACGTCCAGCAGCACCACCGCGAACTCGTGCGCCATCAGCTTCTGCAGCGCTTCGGTGCCAGAGCGCGCAGTCACCAGGTTCAATGCCAACTCGCTCAGGATCGTTTCGTACGACAACAGCCGCGCCGGCTGATCATCGACCAGCAGGATATTGACCTTTTCGTCGCGGTTGGCGCTCATGGGCGTGTCAGCGGTGCAACCACATCCTGACCAGCGACAGCAACTGCTCGGTGTTCACTGGCTTGGCGACGTAATCGGACGCGCCCGCTTCGAGACACTTCTCGCGGTCGCCTTTCATGGCCTTGGCGGTCAGCGCGATGATCGGCAACTGTCTGAACTCCTGGATGCCGCGAATGCGGCGCATGGTCTCGTAGCCGTCCATCTCGGGCATCATGATGTCCATCAGCACCAGCGCCAAATCCGGTGTCTCCTCCACCAGGCGAATGGCGTCCTGGCCATTGTTGGCGCTGATCACCTGCATGTTGTGACGCTCGAGCAGGCTGTTTAGCGCGAAGATGTTACGGATGTCATCGTCCACCACCAGCACGCGCCGGTTGCGCAGCGACTCATCGCTCTGGTGCAACGTCTCGATCAGCTTCTGCTTGGATTCGGGCAGATCGGCGATCACGCGGTGCAGGAACAGCGCGGTCTCGTCGAACAGGCGCTCGGGCGACTGCACACCCTTAAGCACGATGCTCTTGGCCTTGCGCCGCAGCTCGCTCTGCTCGGCATCGGTCAGTTCGCGGCCGGTAAAGACCACCACCGGCACGTTGCTGTACTCGACATCGAGCTGCATGCGATCGAGCAGCTCGAAGCCCGACATGTCGGGCAAGCGCAGGTCGAGCACGATGCAATCGAAGTTGTTCTCGCTGAGCAGATCCAGGGCTTCCTCGCCGGAATTGGCCGTCGTGATATCGACGTCGTCGTGTCCGATCAGCTCACGAATGCTCAACTGCTCGGCCGGATCGTCCTCGATCACCAGCAGCTTGCGCACGCGCGGCTCGGCGAAGCGCTTGATGCGGTCGAACGCGGCTTCCAGACCGTCGGTGGTCAGTGGCTTGTTGATGAACGAGAACGCGCCCCGCTCCAGGCCGTACTGGCGTTCTTCCTCGATGGTGAGGATCTGCACCGGAATATGGCGCGTGGCCGGGTCCCGCTTGAGCTGGCTGAGCACGGTCCAGCCCAGCATGTCGGGCAGGAACACATCGAGCGTGATAGCGGTTGGCTTGTAGCGGCGCGCCAGCTCGAGGGCGTCGGCACCGGTCTTGGCCACCAGGGCCCCAAAGCCGCGATCGCGCGCCAGGTTCAGCAGCACGCGGCCATAGTGCGGATCGTCCTCGACGATCAGCAACACCGGCTGGCCGGGCTGCAGCGACTCGCGATCGTCAACCAGCTCCTCGGTGCGCACCGCCGGCAACACGATCGGCTGGAACGTGCCGGTGGCGGCGCCTGCATTCGCCGACGGACGACCGGGCGCCTTGCTATAGGCGGATCCGACATAGCTGAGCGGCAGGTACAGCGTGAAGGTACTGCCGCTGGCGGGAATGCTGGTCAGCCGGATCTCACCACCCAGCAGATGCGCCAGTTCGCGCGAGATCGCCAGTCCCAGTCCAGTGCCGCCGTACTTGCGCGCGGTGCCGGCGTCGGCCTGCTGGAACGCCTCGAAGATGATGCGTTGCTTCTCGGCCGGGATGCCGATGCCGGTATCGCTGACCGAGAACTCGATCACCGGCTGCGCCTGGCTGAGCACCGGGTGCTCGCTGGTCCAGCCGCCGGCTGCGATGCCGACGTACAGGCGCACGCCGCCGTGATCGGTGAACTTGAACGCGTTGGACAGCAGGTTCTTCAGAATCTGCATCAGGCGCTTGTAATCGGTGCTGATGGCGCGGCCCAGATGCTCATCGAAGCTGGTGGTAAACGTGAGCTTGCGGTTGTCGGCTTCGTGACGGAAGTTGCGCTCCAGAGTCTCGCGCAGATGGGTGAACGGCAGGTCTTCGCATTCCACCGTCACGGTGCCCGACTCGATCTTCGACAGATCGAGAATGTCGCTGATCAGGTTAAGTAGATCGGTGCCGGCACCGTGGATGGTCTTGGCGAACTCCACCTGCCGCCCGGACAGATTGCCGTCGGCGTTTTCCCCCAGCTGCTGCCCCAGGATCAGGATGCTGTTGAGCGGCGTGCGCAGCTCGTGCGACATGTTGGCCAGAAACTCAGACTTGTAGCGTGAGGTCAGTGCCAGCTCGGCGGCCTTCTCTTCCAGTGCGCGCCGCGCCAGCTCGATTTCCTGATTCTTGCGTTCGACCTCGACGTTCTGCTCGGCCAGCAGCCGCGCCTTGGTGGCCAGCTCTTCATTGGTCTGCTGCAGCTCCTTCTGCTGTGTCTGCAGTTCGCCGGCGAGCTGCTGCGACTGCTTCAGCAGACCCTCGGTACGCATCGTGGCCTCGATGGTATTGAGCACCACGCCGATACTGCCGGTGAGCTGTTCCAGGAACGCCAGGTGCGAGGCGGTAAAGGCGTTGAGCGAGGCCAGCTCGACCACCGCCTTGACCTGGCCTTCGTACAGCACCGGCAGCACGATGATATTGCGCGGACGCGCGGCCACCAGGCCGGAACGCACATGAATCGATTCCGGCGGAATATCGGCCAGGAACACGCGTTGCCGGTCCTGGGCGCACTGGCCGACCAGGCCTTCGCCGATGCGGTACCGGCGCGGCTCGGGGCCCTCGCGCGGGTCGGCAAAACTGGCCAGCTGCTTGAGGAATGGTGCGTCCTCGCCGCGCTCGACCACGTAGACGATGCCCTGCTGGGCATTCACCAGCGGCGCCAGTTCCGACAGCAGCATCTGTCCGACGGTCACCAGATCGCGCTGACCCTGCATCATGCGGCTGAACTTGGCCAGGTTGGTCTTGAGCCAGTCCTGCTCGGTGTTGCGGTCGGTGGTGGCGCGCAGGTTACCGATCATCGCATTGATGTTGTCCTTCAGATCGGACACCTCGCCGCGTGTGTCGACCTGAATCGAGCGCGTCAGGTCGCCCTTGGTGACCGCGGTCGCGACCTCAGCGATGGCGCGCACCTGCGTGGTCAGATTGGCCGCCAGCAGATTGACGTTCGCGGTCAGATCCTTCCAGGTGCCAGCGGTGCCCGGCACGTGCGCCTGACCGCCCAGTCGGCCTTCGACGCCGACCTCGCGTGCCACCGTGGTGACCTGGTCGGCGAAGATCGCCAGCG
This sequence comes from Steroidobacteraceae bacterium, assembly GCA_036490715.1. Classification (GTDB taxonomy): domain Bacteria; phylum Pseudomonadota; class Gammaproteobacteria; order Steroidobacterales; family Steroidobacteraceae; genus FEN-1191. The sequence goes on from DASXDL010000003.1 coordinate 94,204, forward strand.
TGTCGGTCATGCTGTTGATGGTATCGGCCAGCGCCGCGACCTCACCCTTGGATTCCACCGTCAGGCGCTGGCGCAGTTCGCCGTTGGCCACCGCGGTCACCACCTTGACGATGCCGCGCACCTGATTGGTCAGGTTGTTCGCCATCACGTTGACGTTGTCGGTCAGATCCTTCCAGGTGCCGGCCACGCCCGGCACGACGGCCTGACCACCGAGCTTGCCTTCGGTGCCGACCTCGCGCGCCACGCGCGTGACCTCGGCGGCAAAGCCGTTGAGCTGGTCGACCATCGTGTTGATGGTGTCCTTGAGCTGCAGAATCTCGCCCTTGACGTCGACCGTGATCTTGCGCGACAGGTCGCCGCGCGCCACCGCGGTGGTGACCTCGGCGATGTTACGCACCTGGCCGGTCAGGTTGCCGGCCATCGCGTTGACCGAGTCGGTCAAATCCTTCCAGGTACCGCCGACGCCCGGCACGAGCGCCTGACCGCCGAGCTTGCCTTCGGTGCCGACCTCGCGCGCCACGCGCGTGACCTCGGCGGCAAAGCCGTTGAGCTGGTCGACCATCGTGTTGATGGTCTCTTTGAGCTGCAGGATTTCACCGCGCACGTCCACCGTGATCTTGCGCGACAGGTCGCCGCGCGCCACCGCGGTGGTGACCTCGGCGATGTTGCGCACCTGGTCGGTGAGGTTGCTGGCCATCGAATTGACGTTATCGGTGAGATCCTTCCACACGCCGCTGACGCCCTGCACTTCGGCCTGGCCGCCGAGCTTGCCTTCGGTGCCGACCTCGCGCGCCACGCGCGTGACTTCGGCCGCAAACGCGTTGAGCTGGTCGACCATCGTGTTGATGGCTTCTTTTAGCTGCAGAATCTCGCCTTTGACGTCGACCGTGATCTTGCGTGACAGGTCGCCGCGCGCGATGGCGGTCGCAACCTCGGCGATGTTGCGCACCTGGTCGGTCAGGTTGCCGGCCATCGAGTTGACGTTGTCGGTCAGATCCTTCCAGGTACCGCCGACACCCGGGACGTAGGCCTGGCCACCGAGCTTGCCGTCGGTGCCGACCTCGCGCGCCACGCGCGTGACCTCCGAGGCGAACGAGCGCAGCTGGTCGACCATCGTATTGATGGTCTCCTTCAGCTGTGAGATTTCGCCGCGCACGTCGACCGTGATCTTGCGCGACAGGTCGCCGCGCGCCACCGCGGTGGTGACCTCGGCGATGTTGCGCACCTGGCCGGTCAGGTTGCCGGCCATCGAGTTGACGTTGTCGGTCAGGTCCTTCCAGGTACCGGCCACGCCGGGCACCACCGCCTGGCCGCCGAGCTTGCCCTCGGTGCCGACCTCGCGCGCCACGCGCGTCACTTCGGCGGCGAAGCTGTTGAGCTGGTCCACCATGGTGTTGATGGTGTTCTTGAGCTCGAGAATCTCGCCCTTGACGTCGACTGTGATCTTGCGCGACAGGTCACCGCGCGCCGTCGCGGTGGTGACCTCGGCGATGTTGCGTACCTGACCGGTGAGGTTGGTCGCCATCGCGTTGACTGAGTCAGTCAGGTCTTTCCAGGTACCGGCCACACCCGGCACCACCGCCTGGCCGCCGAGCTTGCCTTCGGTACCGACCTCACGCGCCACGCGCGTGACCTCGGAGGCGAACGAGCGCAGCTGATCGACCATCGTGTTGATGGCTTCCTTGAGCTGCAGAATCTCGCCGCGCACGTCCACCGTGATCTTGCGCGACAGGTCACCGTTGGCGACCGCGATCGTGACTTCGGCGATGTTGCGCACCTGACCGGTCAGGTTGCTGGCCATCGAGTTGACGTTGTCGGTCAGATCCTTCCAGACGCCGCTGACGTCCTTGACCTCGGCCTGGCCGCCGAGCTTGCCCTCGGTACCCACCTCGCGCGCCACGCGCGTGACCTCGGCCGAAAAGCCGTTGAGCTGGTCCACCATGGTGTTGATGGTGTTCTTGAGCTCGAGAATTTCTCCCTGCACGTCGACCGTGATCTTGCGCGACAGGTCACCGCGCCCCACCGCGGTGGTGACCTCGGCGATGTTGCGTACCTGACCGGTGAGGTTGGTCGCCATCGCGTTGACCGAGTCGGTCAGGTCTTTCCAGGTACCGGCCACACCGGGCACGATCGCCTGGCCACCGAGCTTGCCTTCGGTACCGACCTCACGCGCCACGCGCGTGACTTCCGAGGCGAACGAGCGCAGCTGATCGACCATCGTGTTGATGGCTTCCTTGAGCTGCAGAATCTCGCCGCGCACGTCCACCGTGATCTTGCGCGACAGGTCACCGTCAGCGACCGCGATCGTGACTTCGGAGATGTTACGCACCTGGCCGGTCAGGTTGCTGGCCATCGAGTTGACCGAGTCGGTCAGATCCTTCCAGGTACCGGCCAGTCCCGGCACCACCGCCTGGCCGCCGAGCTTGCCTTCCGAGCCGACCTCGCGCGCCACGCGCGTGACTTCCGAGGTGAAGGCACTCATCTGCTGGATCATCGCGTTGACTACGGTCGCCGAGCGCAGGAACTCGCCCTCCTGCGGCCGTCCGTCGACCTCCAGTGGCATGGTCTGCGACAAATCGCCCTTCGCGACCGCGGTGATGGTGCGTGTGACTTCGGTGGTCGGCCACAGCAGGTCGTCGATCAAGGTGTTGACGCAGATTTCCATTGCGTCCCAGGAATCGCCGCGGCGGCTTACCGCCATGCGCTGGCGCGTCTTGCCCTCTTTACCTACGGCCTGCCCGACCCGTGCCAGCTCGCGCGCGATCTGCTGATTCGCCAGTACGATCTGATTGAAGGTGTCGGCGATCTTGCCGGCCAGACCGGTTTTGTCGCTCGGCAAGCGCACCGAGAAGTCACCGTCGCGCACCGCTTGCAGCGCACGCAGCAATTCGCGCAGATCCAGTCCGACATCCTGTTCAGCGCCGTTGGTCTTGGGCGGCTGGGCAGGTGTTGCGCGGCGGGTGGGGGTTTGTTGCGTGGCCATCAGGCGACTCCAGGGCAGAAACAATTACAGCAGAAGCGCGGCATAGGCGCCGTGATCGATGCGGGCAGATGCGACAGGCTGGATCGAAAAGCAGAACTGCGTTGAAGGGCGAAGCGAGCGAGCGCCATCGTTGTAATTTTTACAACGATGGCCCCGATGCGAGAGACGGGAAATCCTAGGGCAAAAGCCCCGTCACCGCGCGGGAAGCGCATGAATTCCGGCGGCGACATCTATTGCCCGTGCAGGGCCTCGCGTCCGTCGTAGCCGTTTTGAGAATAGCAGATGCGCGCAAGCGCGCACCAAGTATTAGGCGCTAGTTTGTGACTGCTTCTCTAGATTTGCGACGCTCTTCTAGAACCGCCACGAGGGACTGAGCCAGAAAACATCCGAGTTGGTGGCATTGTGCAGATCGAGTCGCTCGTATTCGGCGCGCAGGAACAGGTGCCGAAACAGCGTGACGCCCAGTCCGCCGCCGTAGAGGAAGTTCGAGCGGCTATGCCTGGACTCGATAAATGGCCCGGAATTGAAGTCGACCCGCGTCGTCACGTCATAGAAGTAGTAACCGACCTTGCCGAATATCTCGACTGGCCCGAGCGGAATCGTCCCGATCGCGGTCGGCGAGAACCCGGACATCGACACGTGATACAGCCCGCTCGAACCGGCGGTGGTGAAATGATCATCCGGATGCCCAAAGTCCACATAGGCGGCTTCCACCGCCAGGAATGGTGCAAAGCGAAAACCGACATACGCCTTCCAGGCATCGTTGCCGGAATGAAAGATGTCGGTGACCGCGGTCCCGACGTCATTGAAGTTCTGCAGGTGCAGGTCGAAGCGCCCCCAGCCCGCGCCGACATACGGTCCGGCCGGCGGTGAGAAGCCGGTCCATTCATCGGCATGGACGATGGTCGTGGCGGTGACCAATACGAACACCAGTGCCGCTAGAACCAGCTGGCGAACCAGGTGACCCCGAGCGCGACCGTGCAGGCGCGCATCGTACATTTCGCGCTCGGCTAGCCGTCGGGGCCCCTGTCCGGCCCGCAGTTCGCTTGGCAGATAGTGGTGCGACAGTCCGTCTCGCATTGGCATGACTCCTGACACTGCGGATGCAGGCTGCCCACGCTAGTGCGCCGCCTACTTTCACAAAGTCAGCGCATGACGCATGCCAGCGCCATGCGGCGAGCCCGTGCAGGACAGCAATGCCCTACAGCGCCAGCGGCGGATGTAGGACGCCCGGATTTCTGAACTCGAAGATAGTTCGCGCTACCGGCGTTCAGACCCGCGGACTGGCAAGGAAATAGTACAAAGTTCCAGAGATGATGATTGTTATCGGCAACGTCAATACCCACGCGATCATGATGCGCTTGAGCATCGAATAGCGTAGGCCCGCGCCGGCTGTCACCATCGTGCCGCCAATTCCCGAAGTCACGACGTGTGTGGTGCTCACCGGCAGGCCGGTAAACCCGGCGGCGGTGATCAGCACCGCCGATACGAGTTCGGCACAGGCCCCTTGCGCCGGCGTCAAGTGGATGTTTCCAAGACGCTCACCGAGCGTAACGACAATGCGCTTGTAACCAATCAACGTTCCCACGCCGAGACAGATCGCGCTGAGCATGCGCACCCATTTGGGGGCATATTGGACCGAGCTACCGATCTGCTGCAGCAATCCCTTCGCCTGCGCTTTCTGCTGTGGACTGACGTGGTGGCTCTCTTCGACATACTTGAGCTGTGCAATGACGCGATAGAGAGAATCGCGCAGGCTCGAGCGCGCCAGCGCAGAGCTGGACTGCCTGCCAGCAATTGGAGCCGAGTTGTTCGGATCGCTCTCAAGCGTCAATACCTGTTGCAGACTGCCGCTGGGGCTCGGCTGCTCAATCGCGGCCATGGCGTCAAGCGCCTGAGATCTCTCGGCGTCGCCAAATTGCGTGATGAGAGGCCGCGCTTCTCGCATCAGGCCAGGCAGCCTGCCAAGCTGCGCCGTTGCCTGGGGATCTAGCGCAAATGTGGCCGGAAAGAGCCCGATGATCGTCAGCATGATGAGGCCTATGCTCTTCTGCCCATCGTTAGTGCCATGGGCGAAGCTGACCCCCGAACAGGTCAACGACAACAAAAACCGCATCCACCAGACCGGCGGATTGGCACCGGGAGGCTCGTAGAGGTTCTCATCATGAATACATCTGCGCGCGATGAGATACAACGCCGCGGCGAGCACGAAGCCAAGAACCGGGGAAAGCGCAAGTGACTTGAGTACGCTGGATAGTTGCGCCCAGTGGACCCCTGCCGACAGCTCGCGAGCATGCACCGCGGCATTGCCGAGCGCGATACCGATCAACGAGCCGATTAGGCAATGCGAGCTGGAGTTAGGCAGCGCCAGCCACCAGGTCCCGATGTTCCAGCTCAATGCGGCGATGAAGAGCGCGACTAACATCGCCACGGCCGGACCGCCCCCGGGTGGCGACAGCACATCGGTCGGCAGCAGTTCCACCAATGCGTAGGCTACGGAGATACCACCGAGTAGCACGCCGAGGAAGTTCATCACGCCCGAGAGCACCACCGCCTGAATGGGAGTGAGTGACTTGCTGTATATGACGGTAGCTACGGCATTGGCGGCATCGTGAAAGCCATTGGTCGCCTCGAACAAGATCACCATGACCAGCGCGAAGATCAGCAGGGCAACGGCTAGGGCCGACGCCGGATCGAGATTGCTGAGCATCCTTACTCTCCTGTCATGGCGGGCGTCGCGGCATACTGCCCCGAGGCTGCCGCATAGACGTCAACGCCGAGGAGCCGTCCGGCTTCAATATTGCAAGTGACGCATCAGCATAAGGTGGCTAGGTAGAGACGCCCGTCGGCTTGCGCCGAAAAGCGTAAGGTTCAATCCGACATCGGCGGTAGCGACTCGCGATGCAGTCACAAATCTGTCACCGCCCAGCGGCCGGCCTGAGTTGCGTGCAGCAGCGACGTGCTCAAGGTCGTCGTCACATGACCAGACCGATTTTGATGCTTACCTTTCAACGCATGTGCGTGGCTGCTCGAACGAAAATAATGACGTTTCCAACCAGAATCGCCATACGACGCAGTTCGGCCAGGTTATCGGCGTGGTCTCTGGCGGTGACCGCGTGGCACATTTTGAGCGCAATGGCCCCGGGAATAGCCCCGGATCAGGCACATGCGCCTCCAGGGCGCCTATGCACCGTCTTAACGACCTTGTCTGGCTGGAGAGACCAAGGGTATCGTTCTCACTTGAGCCGGAAGTTTTGCAGCGCCTGTGCGGATACGAGCGAAATCAATCTAAAGGCGAGGCCTTCGATCCGCACTCAACGCATCAGCGTAGCTTTGCAATGAAAGGAGCTTCACCAATCACGTGGGTCTTACGAGTTATTTTGGGGGTCGCCTTTTTATTAATAGGCGCCACAAAACTCACTAGCACCGCGAACACGGTCGCGTACTTCGACGCTATCGGGGGGGCCAGTGGTTTCGCTATCTGACCGGATCTCTCGACGTGGTGGGTGCCGTGCTGCTATTCCTGCCCAGATATACGTTTTATGGAACGATCGTGCTCATCAGTTCCGTAGGCACGGCGACTGTCCTGTCGCTGACGGTGCTCAGGGCCAATGCAGTCTGGGGCAGCTTGGCGATGGTCCTGGAACCGCTGGTACTCACGTTGCTGATCATTTCGCTAGCGTGGCTGACGCGGCCGGCAACGAGAAGTTGATTGCGCACGGACGAGTCGTGCCTTGGCCGCCGTGGGCGCCTCTGCCGTCTCCAAGTTGTCTTGGTGAGACGAATTACTGGCGCCCCCGGCCGGAGTTGAACCGACGACCTAGCGCTTAGGAGGCGCTCGCGCGAACCACGCCGCGCGCCTTGATCCGATTGAATATGTGCCGCGGAACTATCCAATATTTTCGCCGCAGAACACCCTCATTTTCCGCCGCTTTTTCGCGTTTCGAATCCGAATATTAGATAGCTCCAGCGACACCACGGCCGTCAATGCGGCAAGTCGCTGAGCGTGACCACCGCAGGATCGTTCAGGAGCGGCCCGGCGCCCTTCTGAATCGGGATCTGCTCACCGTTGGACCACACCACGATAGCAGCGACCTTGGGCCAATTGGCCTTGACGGTGGTCAAGATCGTGCTGTTATCGAAGCTGTTGGCAGGCTCGTTTGACTCGGTCACGTTGCCGCCCACTTCCGGCAGCATGATCACCTTGCCGGTAGTCAGCGCCCAGGTGTAACCAGGCGTGATGCCGGCGGCGAGCGGCGGGTACTCATCGAAGCCGACGGCATCGACGTAGGCGCTGCCCGGATACCAGGCCGCGCAGGTCGCCGCGCTCTCGAAGTTGTTGAGGCTGAATAGCCAGACGATCTTGCCCGGCATCTTCGACTCGACGTAGTCGTGCGTCTGCTGCCAGAGCGTCTTGAATGTCCCCTGCTGCGAGCCCTCAGTCGGTACCCACCAGCTCCACGAGCCGTCAAGCTCCACGAAGGGCCGATAGATAAAGGCGCCGTTGATCTGCTGAAACTTCGCGATCTGAGTGTCGAGGTAGCTGTGCCATTGCTTGTATTCAGCAGTGCCGGCGACGATCAGATTTGCAAAGTTCGTGCTGCCGATCGCCGCGAGCGGATTACGCGGCCACTGCGAGACCAGCACGATGCCGCCCTGCGCGAGCCACGCGTTGGACAGGCCAACGACGTCCTCGCTGTCGCCGGATTGATCGTTGGTGAAGCCGGCGATCGCCACCTGCTTGCCGCCGACGCCCGCGAGCGTCGGGATCGGCGCGATGGTGTCCATCGCCGCGCTGTTGGGCGTACCGCCGCCCGAGGGACCGTCCCAATAGCCGCTGTGCTGACCGAGCAGGAGGTGCTTGGTCTGGCCAGACAAGCCCTGCAGATACTTCAGCAGCGCGGCCGCGCTGGCGCTCGGCGAGCCGCCGGATCCGGAGGAGCTGCCGCTGCTACTGGAGCTCGAGCCACTGCTCGAGGAGCTGCTCGAACTGCTGGAGCTGCCGCCGCTGGACGATGACGAGCTGCTCGAGCTCGAGGAGCTGCTCGAGCTGACGGCGCTGCAGGGCGGCAGCGTCACGCTGGGCGGCGCGGCTGAGCGCACCCACACCGTGCCGTTCGACTGCCAAATGCCGCAGTCCTTGGCCTGGTGATACAGGTTTCCGGAGACGTAAAAAAGCAGGAGCACGTTGCCGGAGAGCGAATTGCCTGCGCCCGTCGTGACGTAGGCCGCTTCCGTTCCGTTTTCCGTCACGCAGGGCGCCGGCAGAAGAGAATTGCAGCCCGTCGCTTCCGTCGACCAGACGTTGCCGGCGTGGTCGACGATCTGCCCCTTGCCAGCCAGGACGACGGTGCCAGAAGGAGATTCGGCGTTCGTCACCGTCACCTGGGCCGCGATCACGGCCGAGGCGGATTTGCCCGGCGCCGGCGCCGCGATCGATGCCTGCGCGGCCGCGAACGTCGCGAAGCTGCCAACACCGTTGACGTTGTAGGGGCCGACCGTGGTCGTGACCGGATTCGCGGCTAGAGCACCCGCGCACGCGAGCACGGCGGCCGTTGCCGCAATGAGGTAGCGTTTCATCGTAATTACTCCTGGACGGTTGTTTTCTGCACCCACTCGATCAGGGTGCCGAGCTGGGCGGCGTCTGACTGGCAGGCTTCAATTGCTGCTGCAGCCGCTGCATCAACACCGCCGTCGCCTCTGGCGACTTCGGCGCCTGCAGCAGGTCCGCCGGCGGTGACGGCACGCGCGGGCACGGCGCTGCGACGAAGGCGGTCTTCGTACTGGCGCACGAGGCCAGACAGAGCAGTGCTGGTAGCATCAGCAGTGCGAAGTTTCGTTTCATAGTCCTGTTGCACGGCCTGCACGGCCGCCTCCTGTTGCTGTTCAGCCGCGAGCGCGCGAGCCTGCGCATCCTCGACGGCCTTCTGCTCGCCGAGCTTTTCCACATTCCATTTCGCCTGCACCGACGCGGTTCCGTGCGCCCAGCCTTCGTAGAAGGCCGCGCCGGCGAGCAGTGCGGAGACGATCGCGATCGCCGCGAGCTTGATCTCGAGCGCATTCATGGTTGAGGCCTCATCGGATCGACCGGCCTTGCATTCCAGTCGCGTCCGCTATCTGAATAGGTGCGGTACATCGTGGTCAGGAAGCCGACGAGCACGGTGACGACGCTGGTCACGAGGCCCGCATCCTGGACGGTGCGCTCGGCTGCGGGCTGCGCGAAATACCAGTGCAGCACCTGCCAACAGGTGCCACCGCCCCATACGGTGTAGGTCCCCACGAATAGCCGCGGGAAGATCCGCAGCGAATCCAGAATCTCCGCCGCATGGAGCAGTTGCGCCTTTCCGATCACTTGCCGAGCTTGGCCCGCACCGTGGCCAGAGCAGCGTCGAGCTTGCTGGCATCGCTAACGAGTGCCTTCTTGACCGAGGCGGCCAGCGTCGGATTGTTGATGCCGATGAGCAGTCCTGCGGCGACGCCCACGGCGGCGATGATGATGTAGGTCAGCATGTGATCCTCCTCCTGGTGCTGGACAAATCGAGCGCGTCCAGCTTGCGCACAGAGCACTGTTCGAGCGTCAGGGGAATCTCAGGCCCCTCGACCAGACGATGAACCACACCGCGGCGCCGAAGAGCGTCACGATGATCCCGCGCACCGTCCACTTGCCGACCTGCGCGAATTTCTCATCGAGCCATTCGTCTACCGCTTCTTTGATCGCCCGTTTTGTTTCCTCGTCGCGCTTCCCGATGTCCGCGTCGAGATCCGCCTTAATGGCCTGCATGCGCTGATAGCGCTGCCACTCCTCGAGCGTGTAGCGGCCGTCGTCGCTCGACTGGGCGCCCGTCACGCGGGCGCCGACGGCGGGGCCAGATCCTCGATCGTCAGCGTGTGCGCGGCCGTCGCCCACTCGAGCTGCTCGAGCAGGTACTCGATCGCATCGCCGCTGTGCTCGACCGCCGGCTCGACGCGGCCTGTGAGCGGATCGAGCATCGGGTGCGATTCGAATCCGAAGGCGATGCAGCCGCGCAGCTCGGCCGCCCAGTTCGCTGAGTGCAGTTCGCATAAACTGCGGTAGCCAGCCGCGACCTGCGCGGGCGTGAGAATCCCGGCGCCGAGGATCTTGAGCTCGGCGTTGCGCAGGCAGTAGGTGCGCCCGTGCTTCGGCGAGAGATACGGGACCAGGTCGAAGACGCCCGCCGGCACGCACGACCGATTGGCATCGTTATTGTGCCAAGGCAGCTCGATCGAAAAGAGCTGCCGGGGAAGTCCGGACAAAAGGCCTTGCGTCGCCACGGCATTCGGCGTCAGCCTTTGAAGCACCAGGTTCACGGGCGCCTACTTCAGCGTCTCGCGATGCTTCGCAATCTGATCGTCGAGGCCCTGCAGGCGGACTGCGGCCGCGGCCGCGCCGCCGGCATCGTTTCGATGCAGCGCCAGGGCGAGCTCGCGCAGGCAGCGCGGCTGCGAGGCCTCGAGCGAGCGGATTGCCCAGGTCGCGCGCTGCCTGGAGTCGAGCAGCGCCTGTGCCGCCGTCTTGAGCTGCCAGCGTTTGGTATCGGCGTTCCATTCGTGATCATTCGAGGGCGCCGGCGGCTGGTAGTCGACGACTTTCGGATTGCTCGGATCCGACAGGTCGACCTTGCTGGACAGGTGATCATGCTCGCCGTCCATGGCCGCGCAGCCCTCGGGCGTATTGATCTCGAGCGCGCCGTCGTGCGTGCTCACCAGGCGGCGGCCGGTGAAAAGCCCGGTCGCTTTGTCGTAGAAACTCACGGCGATCATCGCTTGAGTACCTCGGCCTTGAGCATCACGTTGGCGATGTTGCAGACCGAGCCGGCAGCCGAAAAACCCATGCCCTGGGCATTCAGGTAGTAGGTGACGGGCGTATTTGCCGCCACGGAAAACTGCCGCTCGAGCGCAAAACTGTTCGTCGCCTCCGGATCCCCGGTGCTCGCGTTGCGAGCGACCGTGTTGGGCACGCTCATGATCGAGGCGGTGCTGCTCGAGTTAAGAATTGCCGCGCAGGTGCTGCCCTGAGTTCCCGCCGCAGCGGTCTCGTCGGCGCCGCCGGTTGCTGTCACGATGATGTTGATCGCCTGCGGATAGGCGGGCACGGAGACCGACGTGACCTGCGTCGAGTGCGTGCCGGTGCCGTCGTACACGTTGACCGGGCCGGCCACAAGCGAAACGTAGACATCGGTCGCCGCGTTCGGATCGATCGAGGCGGTCGGCACAGTGTCAGGCGTCGTGCCTGGCCCGAACGATAGGAACGACAGCGCGCCGCCGGCGTCCTTGAAAGCGATGAAGCCGAACAGCGGCTGGGCGGACGGAAAGATCGCCCGAGTGTCGAGCAGCTGCCCGTTGATCGTGCAGTGGGCATTGCTGCCGTCGAAGTCGACCACGAGCAGATCGGTCGCCGCCGGTGTGCCGCCGATGGTCGCGGCCGTCGTGCCGGCCGTGATGACCTTGTAATTGCCGGCCGCCGCGTCCAGTTCAATCGCGATCAGCGGCGTCGCGAAAATGTTGGCGACGCTCGGGTTTGTGATCGTCGCCAGGCCGATGATCAGCGACTTGCTCGGGAAGATCGGCTTGCCCTGGACGTGGGCCGTGATATAGCCATTGATGCTCACGACCGTCGAATCGAACGCAGCGGACCCGCCAACCTTCGCCGCGGTGGAGTCGTGCGTTACCGCGTTGCCGGTGGCCCTGAAAGGGTTGGGCGAGGACTGCGTGACCGGGCCGAAGGCAATATTCGCGATCTGCGCGCCCGGCTCATGCATGTCGCCGAACAGAAAGAACGGCGTCACATTGTCAGGCTGATATTCCTGGTGCACGAGCACGCCGTTGCGCAGCCACTGCCACCAGAAGCCGTCGAAAAAGGTCGTGAATTCATCTGCGATCGACGGCGCCGCGCCGGCGGTCAGGACGTTGCCGTTGAAAATTGGCGCCGCGCCCAGGCCAGCGCCGACTCCCCATCCGGCGGTGAATAGCGAAAACGCCGAGGCGCCCGAGGCCGGCGCGCTCGAGAGACCGCAGGCGACGTTGTCGGTCGCCGGATTCATGGTAAAGGTGCAGAAGACACCGCCGGCGTAGGACTGATTCGACTGGCAGACATGCGTCGACCAGGCGGTGGTTGCACCGGTGGCAATCGCCTGGGTCGCAAAGGCGTTGCAGTTGGCGATCGCCTTGAGCGTATACCCGGGCATGGCGGCCACGGCCTGCAGGCCGTTGGATGCGGGGAACGTGGTCGAGACATTTCCCCAGCGATCGCGCACGCGCACCCAGTAGAAGCGCGGAATAGCATCGACCTTGCTATATGTGATCACGCTGCTTTGAAAATCGCCGACCTTCATGGCGCCCGAGAAAGGCGTCGCGCTATTGGATTCCCACAGCTCGATAACACTACCGGCGCCGAAATTCGTGGGCATCGTGACCACGAAGAGCATCGCGCCGTAGACGGTCTGCGCCGACAGGCCGGTCGGCGGATCCGGCAGTTTCATGCTGATTGTCGGCGCCGAGTTGCCAGCCAGAATCTGATACTGGTTAGTCGGCAGATCGGCATATGCGCCGCTCGCTTCGATCCGCGCCGTGATCTCGACGTAGCCGGACGCGAGCAGTTTCCAGGTGAGGCAGCGCAGCACCTGGTTCACCCAGCTGTACTCGGGAATCGTGAGGTTGAAGGTCTCCCAGGTCACGATGTTCATCGCGGCAGGTCCGCAGCCCGACAGCGTCACGGCGGTCTTATTCCGCGACTGCTGCAGCAGAACGTTGGCGATGCGCTGGCAGCGCCAGCTGGTGCGCGTCATGGGCAGATCGACGTTGCGGGGGAATACGCCTCCGTCGTCAGCCTGGTACGCGGCCGATTGCTGGGCCGGGAACGTCGATTGCTGCCAGCCGCGGATCTCGTCGTAAAAGGTGCCGCTGACCAGGTTGTAGAGATCCTCGCCCGTCGGGTGCGTGGCTACCTCGACCGAACCGGTCAGATCATCGGGCCCGAGCGAGATGACCGGGGCGTCATAGACTCCGGCGTAGATCCGATACTTGCCCTTCGCATAGGTCAGGTGGCCGATGCCAGCGCTCAGCAGCGCGGTGATATTGGTCGCGTGCGTGTCTCCGCAGGAGAGCTGCCCGTCGGCCGTGTAGCGCGCCTGCGTGGTCGTGGCCGAGGCCGTCGTGTTCCACTGCGTGGTCTGTCCAGAGGTCGTCGTGGTCCCGGCGAAATTCGCCGTCAGCGACAGGTGCGTGTCATCGGTGATCGAAAGCACCGTGTACCAAAGCCCGTCGGGCCCGAGCAGCATATTGCCGACGGCCAGCTGGTAGGTGAACTGCGTCCCGGTGCCCACGACGGCGGCGCTCGCGTTGGTCCAGTTCGTCGTGCCAGACAGCACCGGCGCCGGCACAGTGATGACCTCGTCCGCGTGATTGGCGGCCGTGATCGTGAACGAGTCGTCGATCCGCGCATTGCTCTCGGCGATCGTGAGCATTGGATTTGGCGTGGCGACGTCGTAGTAGATGCTGCCGCCGGCCAGATAATCGCGCACGGCCAGGGCCCAGTTGCCCGACCAGGTCCAGCTCGTCGCGTCGTTCACGCGGTGCGAGCCGCTGCCGCCGTTGGTAGAGTCCAGCCGCGGGTCGTAGAGGCGCCGGCCGCGCACCAGGGCGAAGATGTTGGAGGGCGCACCGTCCGGATAGCAGTGCTCACTATGCGACATGTTCAGCACGATGTAGGCGATCCCCGCGCCGCGGTGCGTGCTGTCCCACTCCGGGATGTAGGTATTCATCGTCGCATCGGAGGCCTGCGCCGAGGTACCGGTGTGCTTGTAAATGCTCAGCGTCGCGGTGGCGCCGTCGTAGAACGACCCGTTGGAGGCCGTCGTTGCGACCACTCCGGTCGACGGGTTGATCTCCGAGCTCTTGACCACTCGGCCGTCGAGCCAGACATCCTCGATCGTGTCGCACTGGTGCCCGGCGAGCGCGATGACGAAAAACAGGAACGCGCCGTTCGGGCCGCCGAGGCCGTAATAGATCAGCACGCCGCCGGTGCGCGCTTCGCCGTAGATGATCTGGCGCGGCGAGATCGTGCCTCGCACTGTCACGTCGCGCGATGCAATCCCCGCCGAGCCCTTTTTGCCGGCCAGCGCCTGGGCGGCCGCGCTCAGCCCGATGGTGGCGGCCACCGACACGGCGGTATAGATGACCGCGTAGCCGAGCTCAGTGACGCCGTAGGGAATCAGGTCGACGATGATGTCGGCGACGAAGGCGATCGCTGCGGGCATCTAGGAGATCTTCCAGGCCAGACGGCAGCGCTGGCGCGGGATGAACGCCAGGCCGCGGGTGTCGGCAAACGCGCATCGAAGCCCGATGCACACGCCCAGGCCCGAGAGCGTCGCCGGCGGCGGCGCGTCGGCCAGCATGATGTCGCCGCGGCCGGCCATGGCGACGTGTATCGGCTCGCCGAGCTTTGAGCGCACGAAGGCCTCAAGCCCTCCGAGCTGCTCGAGCAGCGCCTGGGCGTCCTGTTCGCTGGTGTAGGTACCGCGCAGCTGCGCGGCGTGGTCCTCGCCGGTGACGGCAAGGACGACGTCGGCCGCGAACAGACAGCAGTCGTGCGTGCCGTAGGCAAACGGCAGCGATCGCGCGACCTCGATCGCTGCGTCGAGGCGCTGCGGCCAGTCTGGAAATCTCATCGGTCTACCTCACGCCCAGGACGTTCGAACGGACCGCCGTGTCGGGCCCGAAGAGCGAGAAGCGCGTTCCGGCGGCGGTGTAGCCGGGACCGGTGTTGACTCCTGAATTGCCCCACACGACTGCCTTGCTCGCGAGCGTGTTGACCTGGTCCAGGAAATTGTCGGTCGCATCGATCAATCGCTGATGCTCCTGCGTGTAGAGCCAGCCGGAGGCCTGATTCCAGAGCACCAGGCGGTTTTCACAATCGAGGATGATCTGCGCCGTGTTGGGCTGCGCACTGATCGTCAGTACGTCCATGAGCCCTGACCAGATCGACTCGGGCGTATCGATCAGCTGGTAGTTCACCCGGTCCAGAAGTCCGACGTACATCTCGGCCGTGCGGTTGTGATACTTCTCGCCGAGCGTGGTGTTGATCAGGCTCGGATCCACGCCGGCGAGCGTGAACTGCAGTTTCTGGCTGCTGATGTCCGTTGTCTCGGATAGATCCGTGAGCGATGCCAGCTTGCCGAGGGGCAGCCAGGTGTTGCCGCCCCAGGTGAAAGACCGGTCCGCCGTGCTGCAGTAGATGGTGCCCGAGACGAAGTCGAGCTCCAGAAAGAGCACGTAGTCGATGTGCGGCTGCGTGATCGCGGCCGCATTGAGTGTTGATACAAACCGGCTCATTCAGGGCGCGGCCGCAGCTCCCGGGACGACCGTCGGCGTCGGCAGCTCGCCCGCCACCACGACGCCGTCGCGCAGCACGATCCAGCCGCATCCGGTCAGGCTGCGCGCCCGGGCGCGCGCTGCTCCGATCGCGAATGCGCGGACGCGCCGTTCGCAGCGCCAGATAATCTCGCGCTCGTCCGGCTTGCCGCTCCAGCGCGAAAGCGGCCCGTCGAAGTACACCAGCGCCTCATACATCGAGCGCCTCCTCGATCTCGAACGTGTAGTCGGTGAAAATCCCGGGCGAGTCCTGCCAGTGCGTGTTGCCCTGGCTCTGATCGTTCGCTGTGAGCACGAATCGGCCCATCGGGCGCGTCACGATGATCGGGGAATCATCCGCCGGCGCATTTTTGAAGGGACGATAGAGCGCCAGATAGCCCAGGCCCGCCGCATCCGAATTCAGTGCCGAGATCGCACAGTTGATCTCGTTGCCCGACTGGATGATGTCGCCGGGCAGCAGCAGCCCGTTGGTGCTCGCCGGCAGTCCCTTCACGTAGATCGCACCGGTCGCCTGCGCCGAGGCATTCACGGCGGTCGTACTCGCTACCAGGCGCTGCGGCACGGAGGACTGTGCGAAGGTGAGGCGCCAGCCGAAGGTGCCAGACGTCCCGTTGCCCGCGAAATTGGCGACCGAGTCGGTGCTGCAGGAGAGCGCCGCCGGAGTTACGGTGCCGGTGCCGCTGCCCTTGTGTGCGACCAGGCAGCAGTAATACCAGCCGTTGCCCAGCGAGGAGATGAACGCGCGGCGGTTGCTCCAGCCGGCGCCTGTGTTCGCCGTGGCGCCGATCGCGCCGGTGTTCAGATTGAACGTCTGATTGACGACCGTGCTGCCGGAGGCCTCGAGGATCTGCAGGGCGACGAAGTTGTAGCCGTCAGCCTTGAATGCTCCGCACACGGACCAGTCGGTGCCCTGCGCCGCACCGGTCACCGATTGAGCGATGCTGTGCTGCGAGCTCGCGGTCGTGGGAATCAGGGCGTCCGCGGTCGCGGTACCGTCCGGCGCGTTGGTCGCGTTGGCCGTAACGCCCAGCGCCGCCTTGGTCCAGGCCGCATTATCCAGCTGGTCGGAAAACTGGACCGCGTTGCCCCCGCCGTCGGACAGGATGCAGCGCGTCAGCGACGCATAGGGATATTCGTTGTAGTCGCCGGGAAAATAGGCGCCGTCGCCCGAGGAGCTGTACAGGCCGATCGTGGCCTGCGTGTTCAATGGCACCAGCGAGGCGATGATCATGCCCGGGCCCAGGGCAAGCGTGGAGACTCCGCCGCCGACGTAGGTGCCATCGATGAGCTGCATGCGCGGTGGGTTGCCGCGGCCGTTCATCCCGTGCGCGCGCGCCACGTAGGGCGCGTACTGGATGCAGGCGACCGTCTGGTAGGCCTGGGGAACGGGCGAGGCGTCCACGCGCAGGATGCGCAGCACGTTGTCGCTGGCGGAGATTGCGGACAGGTCCGAGCCGCCCGTCGCGCCGGCCGTCCATCCCGTGGTGCCCTGCAGGAACTGGTAGTTCTGCAGCAGCTCCCCGTCCGGGAAGCTGCCACGGGCCGCATAGGACGGGTCGCCCCAGAAGAGGCGATTGCCCTGCCCTCGCAGCGCCAGGCGCACGGCGCGCACCGCAGCGCGCTCGGCACTGCCGGCGCGATCGCTGGCGCCCAGCACGTTGAACGACACCAGCAGGCGATCGCCGGTGCGGCCGATCGAGCGCGTCGCCCCGGTGAACACCGACCGGGAAACGCCCGTGTTGGAGACCGCCGTATACTGGGCATTGGAGCAGCGAGCCCAGGGCGGAAAGACGAAGTCGGTCACAGCTGGCCTCGCCGGCGCAGGTCGATCACGCGCTGCACTGCGTTATCGGAGGCCTGCTTCATGGCCCCGGGCAGCATCTGGACGGCATCCTGCGTGGCGCCACGGGCGTCGACCTGAAATGTGACGCTGATCGGTGCGCTGGCGCCTCCGCCGTAGCCAGCCGCGTACGCTCCGGATCCGCCGCCCCAGATCGGCTCCGGCCCGTGCTCGCCGGCGATGTACCACTTGCCTGCGCTTAAGGGACCGCCGTCGGCCATGTGGCCGCCGAAGAAGCTGAACAGGCTGGAAAACATCGAACCGAGCACGCCGCTGCTCGAGTCCGAGCCGAAGAGCTTGAGCGTTGCCTCCTTAGCTACCATCTGATCGATGGTCTGAATGAACGCCTCGCCCAGGCCCTTGAGGCCGGTTTTCATCGGATTGGCGAAAAACTGCTCGAACGAGTTGGCCATCTGCACGCTGGCCGCGTGCTCCGCGTCGGTGATCGCCGCCCAGGTTTTCTGGGCCTCGGTCTGCATCATCTGAAAACGCGGCTGGATCTCCTGCAGGTTCGGCAGCAGGTTGTCGGCGATGAAAGCATCGGTCCGCTGCTGCGCTGTGGTCGGGCTGATCAGACCCGCGCCGAGCAGCTGATTGATCTGAAATTTAAATTCGGTGTACTTCGATTCGAAGTGCTCGACTTCGCTTTGGGTACTGTCCTGCAGGCCCAGGTAATACTCGCGGATGATGTCCTGGACGCTGGTCTCCATCCGCGTCGCCGAGATGTGGATCTCCTGCAGCTGGTCCGGTCCGAAGCCGAGCGCCTTGGTCAATACGTCGGAGATGTCGACGGGTGTGAGCTTGTTTTCGGTGAGCTCCTGCGCGTCGGCCAGCTGCTGCTTCACCGCATCGATCGTGGCCTTAATGGCCGGGATCTCGCGCGCGTTGGTGCGGCCGCCGCTGAGCATCGCCTCAAGGCTCTGCAGGCGCTGCTGCAGTTTCTCGACATCGGTGGCGCCGCCGGCGAGCTTGCGCAGGTTATCGGCCAGCGCCGTGAGCGCCGGCGCGACCTTGGCGGCGACGGTCGTGAACAGCGCATTCCAGGATTTATCCATCTTGTCGATCGCGACCTTCGCATCGGCAAGATTTTTGGTCGTCAGCTTGTCGAGGGTCTGTCCGAGCGTGTCGGATTCTTTGCGCAGCTTTTCGATGCCCGAGGCGCCCTGCGTCAGCAGCGGCAGGAGATCGGCCCCGGAGCGGCCGAAAATCGCGATCGCCGCGTTGGCGCGATCGGACGGATCCTTGATGCGGGAGATCGCCTCGGCGATGGCCTCGAACTGCTTGTCGGGCGAAAGGGTCTTGAGCTTGCCCAGGTCGACGCCGATCTTTGCAAACACGGTGTCATCGCCGTTGCTCTGGCTGATCGTGCGCTGCATTTTCGAAAGCGACGTGCTGAGCTGCTCGAAGCTCACGCCCGCGGTACCGGCGGCGTAGCGCAGCTGGCTAAGCGACTCCGAGCTCGCGCCGATCCGATCCATGGCGCGGGAGATCTGCTGCGCGGAATCCAGGACCTGGTTGAACTTGGAAACGATGCCTTCGACGGACAGGGAGACGCCGATGGCGGCGCCGGCGCCCTTGGCGAGACTGGTGAGGGAGTTGAAGCGCTGCTCGATACGATTCATCGATGATTCGAACGAGGCCGTGCGGGCAGCGATGTCGAACAGGACGTTGAATAACGCCATATCAGGCCTGTCGGGTGAATTGCCGGTCTATGCCGGCTTCCAGGTCGGAGAAGAATTGGTCGGCCGCGTAGTTCTGCGCCTGGGCGCCGGCCTGCGTTACGAACGGCTGCGCGGCCACCTCGTGCTGGGCACCGTGCTTGCCCGGGCGCGTGCGGTGGCCGAAATTGACGAAGCGCCAGTAAAAGGCGTTTCGTGCATCGCCGGCCTTTCCCTCCGTCCGGACGATAACGCGCGATTTGACGATCCCGCGCGAAGCGGAAAACGAGGTGGTGACGGCGATGTTGTCGGCGAGTTTGCCGGTGCGGCGAGGAGCGGCCGCGGCGATCGCGCCCTGGATTACCGAGGCGATCTGGCGCAGGGAGGCTCGAACGATCTTGCGGGCGACCGTGTCGGTGAATTCCCGAAGCGCGGCAACCAGGTCGCGGTCGTTGAAGGTAATTTCGACTTCATCCGCCACCGGCAGGCCTCGCGAAGATCTTTGCGATTTTTGAATCGACCGGCGAGACCGCCGGTTCGCCTCGGACGCGATAAAACGCGATCCACTCGGTGAGCTCGGCCGAGCTCATACGCTCGAGCAGCTCCGACCTGGTCATGCCCAGCTCGCGCGCCAGCTCGAAGGTGAACCGGCGATGCGGCTGGGCCCTCAGTTTTTTGCCGCCGCCTCGTCCTGCCCCGGCCCTACGCCGTTGAGCTTGCCCGAGGCATTGGCGATTCGATCCAGCAGCGACCAGGGCAGCGTGCTGAGCACCTGCAGATCGGCGTCGCTGAACATGCGGTTGCCCTGCTCGTCCAGCGCCGAATGCACCACCATGACCGCGCGGGCGTTCTCGCGCAGCGTGCCGAGTTCCTTTCGATCGGACAGCGCGGCCTCAAAGGCGTCGCGCTGCGCGCCAGTCCAAAGACCGACGCGCACGACGACGTCCTCGCCGATCTCCGGACACGGCACGTCGACGAACTTCTGCTGCTGCGCGCGCAGCAGCTGCTCGCGCGTGGCCAGCGTCATCAGGCAAACCACTGCGGCTGATTGGAGACGCGCAGCGCGACCTGAGACATAAGCACGCTATCTTTTTTCAGGTCTGCCGTGAAACTCATGACGCCGGCAGTGAACACCGCGTTTTTGCCGTCCACGGTTTGGATCTGAAAGCCGACGATCTTCTGCTGGTTCTTGATCGAGCGCAGCAGCGCCTGGCCGGTGTCCGGCGTGACATTGTCGGTAATCAGCTGCAGGGTGACATTGCCGAAGTCCGGCAGCCCGGGCTGCCACTGCTTGGCGGCCGACAGCAGGTGCGTGATGTCGACCTCGGAAGATTTGCCGTCGAATGCCGTGATGTCGGAGACCTGGCCGACGTTCTGCATCGTGAGCGCCGCGGCCGTGCCGCCCGAGACATAGGCGCCGTAGGTCGTGGAATCCTCACCGCCCAGGGTGAACGTGTTGGCAGCGACGCCGCTGATCACGAAAGCGCGATCATTGAGCTGCGTCGGGCCCACCAGGCCGGTGATAAATACGACCTGGCCGTTCGAATAGCCGTGGGCCGTGGCCGTGACGACCGCAGGATTTGCGTTCGTGACGGCGCTTATCGGCTTTGTAGCCGCGCGCGCCGACTCGGCGTAGAGGATTGTGCCTTGTGCCTTTGTATTCGGCATGGGGTGAGCTCCTTAGTCCCACAGGATCCAGTGTTGAACGACCGAATGAAGGCGCACGACGCTGTCGTACTCCTCCGCCTCGAGTTGCATCTGCAGGCCGGCCTGCTCGAGCGCCGCGCGGGCTGCATCGCGCAGCCTGATCACGGCCGTGTAAGTCGGCGCCCAGCACTCGACGATGAACTGCGTCGGCTCTTCGCCCGTCGACCCAGTCAGGGAGCGCTGCGGCTCGGTTGAAATGCGCTTGAGCACGATGTAGGGCGCCGCCGAGTTTTCGGGCACCTGCAGGTAATAGATGCTGCCGGCGACCAGTGCTGTGACTGGCTGGAATTCGACCAGTGCATCGCGGACGTCCTCGAGCTCCACGGCGGTCTAGTTCTGCGCCACGACGCCGGTGATCTCCCAGGCTTCGCGGCGGCCGAGTTCGGCCATGTGCGCGATGCGAAACTGGCGACCGCGGTAGCCGATCCGATCGAACTGATCAAAGTCGGTCCGGTAGCGGATCGTGAACTGCATGGTCTCCTCGGCGTGCACCTGGCGCGCAGCGAAATAGTCGCGGCCGGCCTGTTGCACGACCTTGGCCCAGGCCGTCAGGCCCGACACGAAGGTCTCGGACTCCTCGCCCGCGTCGCTCTTGACGACGCGGCGCTTGAGGATCTCGATTTGCCGGTCCAGATCGCCGGCGGCGATCAATTGAGCTGGACCTGGTAGTCGTCCAGGAGCGCGGCGACGCCCCAGGGCAGCTCTTTAAGCGAGCTGGCTGCCACGACGCCTCGATTGCCGTACAGGTGCTCGCAGAGCATCAGGATCGCCTGAATGATCGGCCCCGGGACCATGTCAGCAGCGTCCCCGTAGCCCGCCGTGAAGCCGATGCGCACGGCGCCGATCTGCGGCAACGTGATCGGCCAGATCTGGCCGAACACCGGGGTGATGCGGCCAACGTCGCCGGACAGCTCGGCGGTGTAGATCGACGGATCCGTGACCTGGGAGTTGCTGCCCATGTCGGTATAGGCGATCTGATCAACCGACTGTATCGGGCCGCGCTCGAGCAGCACCGCGTTGTCGGGCAGGTTGTAGGGCGCCTGGATCATCTGCGACCCGACGGTCTGTGCGCCCGGGAAAGCGTCCAGCGTCAGCAACCACTCCTGCGTAATCAGCGAGCGGTTACAGTAATTCTCGACCCGAACGCGGGCAGCCGTGATCAGCCGCTGCAGGAGCGGCTCATCATCGCCGCTCGCGCTTTCCAGGCGCGAATTGGCCCGGAAGTCCTCGACGCTGACCGGCTCCTGCGCCGGCGGAGTTGTGAGTTTCAGGGGCATAGCGAGGGATGGCGGCCGCCGCGGGCGCGGCCGCCGATCGGACTAGCCCCTAGACGATCTGGGCGACGCCGGCCTGATTGAACTGCTCGCCCGTCTCGAAGGTCGGGTAGAAGCCGAGCAACAGTGCCTGGATCAGCGAGGCGGCCGTTCCAACGGTCACCGACAGCTTCACCCAGCCGAAGCCGTTGTTCGTATCCAGGTCGGAGGAGCGGAAATTGATCGCCGCCTGGCGATTGTTGCCGCCGGCGGCCAGCAGCTGCGTAATCGCCTTTCCGGTCAGGTCCTTCGCGCCGGTGCCAGAGCCGTCCTGGGCCTGCTGGATCTTGGAGTCGACGGTCGCGCTGGCGCCAAAGACGCCAACGTCGATCAGAGCCAGGAGCGCATCGTGATTCAAAACGGGCACCCATCCGGTCGCGGCGGTTCCGGCCGCCTGGCTTATCGGATCGATGCTCGCGAGCACGCTGAGATGCTCGGTCGGACGTGCATTCGGAGTCATGAATTGATCCTCGAAGTGTTCGAAGTGTTCGAAGGGACCGAGCCCCGCCGCCAGGCGGAGCTCGGCTTACCGTTTCAGCTGCAGCTACGCCTACTAGCGCGACGCGAGCTGAATGAAGGGCGACAGCGTGTTCGTGCCCTTCGCCTGGGAGATCGGCGCCGCGATTTTCGACGACCCGTCGATGCGGAACGTCACGCGATAGGCCGTCGCGTCCGCGTCGAAATACAGGTGCATCGAGGTTGCCGTCTGGACACCGTCCGAGTTCTCGATCGTGCGGTACCAGCTGAGATTCGCCAGCAGCAGGTCGCCCTGCGCGCTGAACGCGGCCGCGTGCTGGCTGGGGAACAGCGGTCGGCCGAACAGCATGCCGATCGGACCGCCCTGCACGTTCTGCGCGACTCCAGCACCGCCCTGGACCGCACCGACGCCGCCGCCGATCGGCAGATAGATCGGATAGTTGCCCAGGGTGAGCTGAAACAGCGCCGGAAGCGCGTCGGGCGTCACCAGCCAGATCGCGCCGTTGTACATGCCGGGAGGCAGTCGGGCGACCATGTTGGTGATATTGCCGATGGTGACCGTCTTGGTCGCCTGGCCCAAATCCTTCGCCTGCACGATCGCCGCGCCGCCAGCGAAAGCACCTTGCGGCTGGCCGTTGCCGGGGCCGAACAGAATGCCCTCGTTCGTCTTCCAGCGGATCGAGCGGGCCATCAGCGGCGTCAGATACGCACCGAGCGCCGGCGCATCGGCCAGGAGCTCGTCGGTCAGCGGGACCAGCGCCATCAGCTTGTTTAGCCGCAGCGTGTTGGTGCCGAGCTTCGGCTTCGTCTGTGTGGCCGCCGCCGCCTCGGCCTGCCAGTAAGCGCGCACGCCGTCGGTCCCCCAGGGCGTGGTCTCGTCCTTCGGGAACACCATCGAGTTGCTGCTGATCGGAGTCCGGTCGGTGAGCGGGATCAGCGAATCCTCGGTCAGCGCCAGCGTGTAGATGTCGGTCGAATATTGCGGAGGGACCGCAAAACCGCCGTCCTGACCCAATCCCTCGCTGCCGTAGGTCGTCGGCGCGGCCGCCTCAATCGCCGCCAGGCGCGGATCGATCCGCCCTTTGACCGACGCGCGCACCGCCTGTGCGTACTCGCCGAAGCTGCGGAATCCGCGCTTCGGATCCTGCTCGGCCTGCAGATCGGTCGCCGCGATGCGAGCCACCAGCTGTTCCGGTACGCGGTCAATCTGGGTCTCCTCGGCGATCAGCGCGGTAGTGCGCACGATTGCCTGGTTGGTGCCACGAAGAGCTGCTTCGCCGGCGGAGTATGCCGTCTGCTCCTCGGCGCTCAGCTCGCGGCTTTCCGCCACGGCTTCATCGTTAATCGCCTGCAGGGCTGCGACCTGCTTGGCCTTGCGAGCCTGTAGCTCGCGCAATGCCTTACTCATGGTTTGTCCTTGGTGAGTTGAACGACGCATCGCCTCGCCGACGGGCGAGACCGCGCGGCTCAACGGAGCGCGCGGCACTGGGTCAATGCACGACCCGAATTCGTCAGGATTGCTCGAGGAGCGCTAGGCTTCGCGCCCTGGCGCGCGCGGCCGCCGGCGCGGCGTTTCGCCGCTGCATCAGCTTCACCGTCTGCGCGTACGTCTGCACGCCATCGACCATCTTGGCCGCTTTGGCCTCGTCGGCCGTCAGCATCCGGCCCTGGCCCATGCCGCCGCGCACTTCCGCGACCGGCACGCCGCGGCCGCGGGCGACGGCGCCGGTAAAAGCCTGGTAGTACGCGTCGACGGTCGCCTGCATGTGCGCCTTGGCCTCGTCGCTCAGCGGCTCGACGTCGTTTCCCTCAGTCTTGAATTTGCCGGCCGAAACCAGCGTCGTTTTGATGCCGATCTCGTCGAGGGCCTTGCTGTAATCCTCGTGCGCCACGTAGACGCCGATCGACCCGACCATGCCCGAGGGCGTCAGGTAGAACTCCGAGGCCTGGCTCGCAAGCCAATACGCGGCGCTGGCGGCCATCGAGTTAGCGATCGCGGCGACCGGCTTTTTCGCGCCGGCGGCGCGGATCTCGTCGGCGAGCTCCTGAATTCCCATGACAGAGCCGCCGGGCGAGTCGATGTCCAGCAGGATCGAGCCGACCGAATCGTCGGAAAGCGCATCGGCGAGCTGCTGCGAGACCTGCTGCGTCGAGGTTCCACCGGACCAATCCGACATCATGCTGGCGCGCTGAGTGATGGCCCCGAAGATCGGGATCCGCGCCACGCCACCGCCGAGCGTGTTCGCCTGGCGCTGCGCCGCATCGCGCCGGGCCTGGATCTCGGAAGGGTCGTCGTACTCTTCCATGGTCCGCGGTACGCCGTGCGCCCAGCGCGCCACGACACCGGCGAACACCGCCAGGCGCGAATGCTCGACCGCCCAGGGCGTCGACAGAAATTCGGATACCAGCAGCGCGTGACGCATATCGATAAGCCTCCTACGGATACATCGCACGCGCCAGGCGCGCGGGCCCTGCTGATTCCCAGTCGCGCAACATCGAATCGAGCGCAACCGCATCCGCGCAGGCCTTCAGCTGCTCGACCTGGTTGGCGCACCAGGCCTGCGCTCGCTGCTCGCTGACGGCAAAGGCCTCGCTGACGAAGCGGATATGCGCCTCGTAAAATTCTCCGACCGCCTTGGCGCTGGCGCCGCGCTCGAGGGCCTTTCGCACAGCTGCGACCTCCTTACGAACGACGCGCTCGGCCGCGGCGATCACGACGCGCTGCGCCGAGGCCTCCGCCGGCGGCGGCGGCGCGGGCGGCTTCGCGCCGCCGGCCATGTTCATCGGCGTGAGCGGCTCGTCCAGCCCCGGGAGCTTGTTCATCCCTTCGGCTTCGCGCGCTTCGTTGCGCGTGAGCCAGCCGGCGTTGATCCCGCTGGTGTAGTAGCCGGCGCGCGCCGCGGAATCGCCGCGCATCAAGTGGCGCATGTCGAACTCCGTGGTCCAGTCCTCCTCGTCGGGCAGGAAGTTGAACTCGATCGAGCTCTCCAGCCGCTCGGCCCACGGCGCCATCGTATAGGCCATGAACTCGAGCGACTGCTGCTCGATGTTCGAGAACGTGCCGCGCGTCAGGTCCATGACCAGGTGCGGCGGCACGCGGAAAATTCGTGCGATGTCGATGACCTGGAACTGCCGCGTCTCCAGGAACTGCGAGTCGTTATTCTTGATCGGCAGGTCGTGGTACTTCATTCCCCACTCGAGCACCGACGTCTTGTGCCGATTGATCCCGGAATTCGACTCCTGCCAGGAGGTTTTGAAGATTTCTCGCGATTCCTTGTCCTTGAAGTGGCTGGGGTGTTCGATCCAGCCACCGCCAGGGCGCGCATCGTTCTGGAAGAAACGCGATCCGTATTCCTGCACGCCCAGGCCCAGGCCGATCGTCTGGCTTGCGAGCTCGATCGGCGAGAGACCCATTAAGCCATCCGACGAGA
Organism: Steroidobacteraceae bacterium; assembly: GCA_036490715.1. Lineage (GTDB taxonomy): Bacteria > Pseudomonadota > Gammaproteobacteria > Steroidobacterales > Steroidobacteraceae > FEN-1191. Next base: position 120,003 of record DASXDL010000003.1, read on the forward strand.
GCCCCTTGATGTGCCAGATCTGGCCGGCCGGGAAGACGGTCTCCGTGCCATCGCGGCTGCGCACGCGGTAGCGGATGCGGCCGTTATCGAGGACCTCCTGTTTGACACGATCTGGATGCAGCGGGATCAGCTGCGTGACCTCGCCGGCGCCGTTCGAAAGGATTTGCTGGTAGCAGTTTCCACGCAGCGCCAGGTGACCGATCATCATCTCGGACCACTCGAAGGGCGTCTGAAAGTCGTTCGGCCGTTTCGACAGCAGTCGATAAAGCCAGTGATCGGTCACCGCCTTTAGGGTTTCGCCGGCCATGCGCGACATTGAAAACGGCAGCATGGCGAAGGTCTCGGCCAGCACGCGCACGCAGGCATAGACTGCCGCATGGCGCATCGCGTTTTCGCCTGTGACCTGCTGACCGGTCGCCGTGCGCGCGCCCACCGGCGTGAACCAGAAGTCGCCCCAGGGCGAGCGATCCTCCGCGCGCGGGAAGAAAAACACGGCTCTCAGGCCCCGCGCGCGCCGCGAATCATCAGCAGTGTCAGGCCCAAGATGCACGCTCCGGTGGTTATCAGTCCTATCGCGAGGCCGAACTGCAGCCCGGCGCCGATGCCGATCAGCGCCACGCCGGCGACTATCGACAGGTTGTAAGCGATCGTCCGTAGCTTCACGCGCTCACCACCTGGTAGCCGGGATCCAGCTTTGTGACCTTCGGATCGTTCACCGCCCGCGCGCCGGCGCCGATCGCCATCGCCAGTGCGACCGCGCCATCGATGCGGCCCGTCGCTTTCGACTTATCGAGCTTGCGGTTGCCGGCGGCGTCCTTGGTCGCGATCGCGTTGGACACGCACCAGGTCAGCACCGGATGCGCGCCGTGCCGAAGCCGTGCGTTGACGAGCTCGGCCTCGAGGGAGTCAAGTGCCGGCGACATGTCCTTGTAGCCCTGCCCGTGATCGAGCATCGGCAGCTCGCGCTCGCGCCGGGCCAAGGCGGCCTTGAACACGTCCATACGCCAGCGGTCGAACGCTATCTGGCGCAGGTCGCAGGAATCGGCCAGGGCGAGCAGCCGATCGGCGACAAAGTCGTAGTCGACCGACGCGCCTGGCGCCAGGGTAATCAGCCCCTTGCGGGCCCACAGGTCATAGGGCACGCGATCGCGCTTGGCGCGCTCGATCAGGTCGATCGTCGGGGCGAAAAAGACGCATTTCACATGCCAGACTAGCTCGTCGTCCTGGCAGCATAAAACCAGCGCCGTCAGGTCGTTACGCGCCGATAGATCCAGCCCGGCATAGACTGGAAAGGACGCAAACGCAGCTTCCGAGGGCTCGCCGCGGTTCTTGTTCCAGACGCGCCGGGAAACGAACGTCGCCGCCTGGCTCACGCGCTGGTTGAGCACCAGGTTGCGGTAGCTTGACTCGCGCGAGGGCATGCGCCGAGCGTCCTCGGCCATCTTGCGCACGCCCGATGGATTCAGGAAATCACCGTAGGCCGGATTCGCCGCTCGCATCGCCTTCACGCTGAACGGATCGAGCTGCTCGCCCGCTGTGTAGAGAGCAAGCTTGACGGTTGGGTCCGCACCGGTTTTCGCATCATCGATCAGCACTGACAGCAGATCGGAGTCGGTCGGCGCCTGCGTCGAGATGATGATCGACAGCGGGTCATCCTGCGCGCCAGTCGAGGTCTCGAGCGCCTCGTACAGCTCGCTGCGCGGGCCGCGCACCTGGCCGAGCTCATCGTGCAGGATGAAGGTCGGCGAAAGACCGAGCGACGTCCTCACCTCGGCCGACAGCGCGCGATAGAGCGTCCCCACACCTGGGCAGAAAAGGTGCTTTTCGTGGTCGCGAATCAATATCCACGCGTTGAGGGTGGGCGAGAGCCGGACCATCTTCGCTGCCAATGCGAATGCAATTCCGGCCTGCTCTTTCGACTGTGCGGCCGAGTACAGCTGACCGTTCTGGCGCGCCTCTATTCCCGCCAGGTGCAGCAGCAGCAGCATCGCTGCCAGCGCTGTTTTCCCATTCTTACGGCCGAAGGAAATGATCGCGGTCCGCGTCGGCGTGTCGTAGATCTTTTTTATCTCGCGGCGCTGCCAGCGCCGCAACTTCACCGGCTGCCCGATGAATTTGCCCTCCGGGATCCGGCAGTGCGCCTCGATCCACGCGATATTTCGATCGCCTCGCGTTAGGCGCTTTGTTCCCACGGTTTCTGAACGCCAGGATAGTGCTTGCTCGCAGTGTCCGCGGCCCTCGGACCGTACTTAGATTGCTGCGAAAGTCGCATTTTGGTCGACAGCGAGCTAATCGTTGCGATCTGCCGGCGCTCCATTTCGTGGAGCTTCTCGAGCTGACCGACATTCGGGCGCTTCAGCCCCATCTTGCGTTCGATCTCGCGTGTGATCGCGCGCCGGCGAATAACTGCAATGCAGTAATTCACGAGCAGCGCGTGCGAATCCCTGCCGAACCAGTCGTCAGGCTTTGACTGAACGATCTCGGTCCATATTTTGCCCTGCTCCTCGGTCAGTTCGTCAGGCGGCTTGAGCTGCCCGACCGGCAACACGGTCACCGACGCCAGATGTCGCTCGGCCGCGCTTTTTCTGCCCGGTTTGTCCATAAAAAATTCTTGCGGGATATCTCATTTGTTTGTCCCGTGCGGTGTCCGGCCGCCAGGTGCCAGAGATTTCACTGCCCCCGGTGGCCTTCGTTCGTTGTCCTCGGCCGCCCAGGGGTGCTGAGGATCGACTGGAGCGCCGCCGGCGTCACAGCCGCGCAGCTGCTTGCCAGTGCGTTCGAGCTCGGCCTTAGCGCCGTCGTGGCACGGCTGGCACAGGCTCTGCCAGTTCGTCTCGTCCCAGAACAGCACCAGGTCGCCACGGTGCGGGACGATATGATCGACGCACGTCGCTGCAACCGTAAATCCTTGCCGCTGGCAATAAGTGCAAAGCGGATGCTGCCGCAGGAAACGAGCGCGCGCCGTTCGCCAGCGTCGACCGTAGTCACGATCGTGCTCGGCGTATTGTCGCGATGCGTTTCGAATCGCTAGCGGATCTTGACTCGCCACATTCCAACGCGCGTCGTTCCATCAACCAGCGTCACCGTGTTGACCAGGTCGTAGTCAGTTGGCGACGTCGCGGCCGAGAAGTCGGCAGTTACGATCGCTTCCTGCCGGTTGACCGCGCCACCGGTCAAGCTGACGCCGCTCACCGGCGCCCAGGTTGACGACTGCACCGTGGATGTCAGCGACGCATTCGACACCGGCTGTGCAGTCCACTGCACCGAACCATCGACCGTCGTGGTGCCGTCAGTCGTTTGCCAGGCTGGCTCGGCGCTGCCGGTGTAACCAGCGACCGCGCACAGGTACTCGAATCCGGTCGCCATCGACGGACGAACCACAACGCCGGCGCTGATATAGCGACCTGCAGCTGGCCAACGGATTGAGAGCTCGTCTTCCCAGTCGATCGCGAACTGCGCCTTTAATCCGACTTTCGCGAGATACTCGCGGTACGGCTGCGGGCGTGCGTCCATCAATTTTCACGCCTCCAGCGTGCGCGTGCGGTAGGTGACGATGATCCTGCGATCGCCGTACACCGCGACCAATGTGCGCGATTGGTAGAACGCCTCGAGCACGCGATCGGCAGGTGGCTTGATGATCTCGAAAACGATCGGCGCGAAAATCTGCCGCTGCAGCGCTGCGCGATCGACAAGGGTCGCAAACGCCGGTGCAGCAATTCTGCCAGCCGGCACAAAGCGCGGAATCTGACCAGGTGACGGCGATCGAGGCAGCTGGTAAGCAGCGAAATCTCGCGGCGCAGGGATCATCGCGCTCACCGCGATCCCGCGCGGGACGCTTACTGCCGGCGTGAAATACGGCAGCGTTTCATCGAGCGCAGCCAGGTCGCTGCGCGCCGGCGGCGCGATCGCCTGCAGGGGTTGCGGCGAAATCACGCGCGACATCCCTGGTTGCACGATGAACGGCGGCAGCACCTCGTCCAGCGGCGCGAATTCCGAGCGCGCGGCCGCAGGTATCGACGAGCTTCTCGCCGGCGGCACGTTTGCGGGCGGCGCGCTAGGCAGCGGCACGAAAAACGGCGGCAGCGATTCCTCAAGCGCAGCCAGGTCGTTACGCGCCGCCGGACTGATCGATTGCGCCACCGGTGGCGAAATCACGCGCGACATCGCCGGTTGCACGATGAACGGCGGCAGCACCTCGTCCAGCGGCGCAAGATCGGCGCGAATCGACGTCGCCGGCGCCGAGCTGCTCGCCGGCGGCACGTTCGAAGCCGCCGGCGGCGGAATCGGTATCACAAACGGCGGCAGCGTTTCATCGAGCGCAGCCAGGTCGCTGCGCGCCGGCGGCGCGATCGGCGGCAGGGGTTGCGGCGAAATCACGCGCGACGTCGCTGGTTGCACGATGAACGGCGGCAGTACTTCATCGAGTGCCGCGATGTCCGAGCCAGATCTGCCGATGATCTGCTGAAGCGCGCCAGCCGGAAATGACGCTGCAGCACCAGGTGTAAAGAATACCGCGGGCTGCTGCGGCGGCTGCACCGGCCGAAATGTGCTCATCGATTTGCCAGCGCGATCTGCTGCTCAGTCGGCCACAGCGGCATGTAGTTGCGCACGCGCTCGTATTGCACCGGATCGCGCGGGTCGACGCGCTTGAGCCAGTCGATCGGGTAGAACCACGGGCCCGGCGTCTTGAACCACCATTGCGCGCAGGGCGAGTAAACCTCGACGAAATACTCGGTGACCTCCTGACCGCAATCCGCACACTGGCAATAGCACAGGTGCGGGTCGCCGACGACCTGGAGCAGCAGCCCGGATTCCGCGACGCAGTGCGAGCGCCGGATCTCCGCCAGGTCGTCCTTTCTGGGCAGCTCAATCTCGTGCGGTCGCGGCGTCTTGTAGACGTTCGACCGAAGCACGATCAGCTGCCGCGAAGCTCGCGCCAGGCGATGCGGCCGTACCGGGTCGCAGACTGCGGCGCGGCCAGGAACGTCAGCCCGACGATTCCGCCTTGCGGCACCAGCATTCGCTCCTCTTGCGCGGGCAGCCACGTCTGGCCATTCAGGTCATTGAAGCCGTCGCTCAGGAACTGCTCACCGTTGGTGCCCTCGGCACTGGCCGTGATACCGGTGGCCGATGTTCCGAGCGACGCGTCGGTCGTCGGATTGATCGGATTCTGCTTCACAACCGTGGTACCGGCGACGCCCGTGGTCACGGTCGCGCCGGCGGTCTTGCGCAGGAGCGACGCTGCGATCGGCGCACTGTTCGCGCTGGACCCCTGGCTGAGCGAGGCTCGCAGGATCTCGGCGGCGCCGTTGGTGCCGGCCTTGTACTGCACCGCCGTGATCGCGGTCGAAATCGAAACGCCGTTATTGACGACGGCGTAGCACGGCCCGATGAACATGGCCAGCGCCAGGCCGGGCTCCGGATGTACGAACAGCAGGGCGGCGAGCAGCACGAGCATGATCAGCCCGAGCACCAGGCGCGCGCGCGACAGGTTACGGATCATTGCGATTTCCTCGAGGTTTGGAGATTTGCGGAACGGTGCGCGATCGCGCTTCAGGTCGCCGGCTCGACCGTGCAGCCCTCGAACGCCTTGGCATCGGCCAGGTGCGGGTGCGCCATGAGGCCGGTGGCGTCCTCGGCGGTATCGAACTTCGAGGCCTGCGACGGGTGCAGACCATCGAAACGCGGCGATAGGCTGTGACGCCGATGCACGACGTCTTGATCAGGGCCAGCTGACTCGGTGCTCTTAACGGTGCCGACGATGTCGACCTCAGTGAACAGGCCGCCCTTGGGGTGGCGAATGACGAATCGGGACATGGTGCTACTGCTCCTCAGTTGACCAATAGGGCGTTGACCTGGCTTTTGAGCGAAAGCGATTCGGGGACCGGCGGAAAGCTCGTTGCCGGCGGCGTCAGCAGAAACTGAATGATGACGAAACTGTGCGCGGCACCGGAGCTGGAGGTGAAGCTGGGCTGAATCGCGGCTCCGGCTCCCGCGTACTCCGTCCAGCAATACGGGATGCTGGTGCCTGCGCCGAGCGACCCACTACCGCGATTCGTGCCGCCCGGACTGCTGATCGCTGTCGTGCCGCCGCTCGTGTCCATGCACAGCGCAACAAGAATTTGCCCTGACGGAACACTCTGACTGGTGCCCAAGATCGCGCCCGCACCGGCGCCCGGCGTGTGCGATAGATTCGCTACCGCCGTAACCGTCGTGGCGCCGATGTATTCCAGCACCCATGACCACATGAACTGACCGGTTGCACCGGTGTTGGTAACGGTCTGAGAAGCTCCCGAGCATGCCGCGTTGACGTATGCGGTGACGCTGTTGCCGTTGTTGATGTCGTTGATCGAGGTCAGCGACGTGAACGTGCCGGTGCCGCTGAATATCGCATTCAGGCCGGTGCCCGATCCGTTCAGGCCAACGCATAGGAGCTGATCGCTCGCTGCCGTGGGCGCGAAGGCTGCGGAGCCGCTAGGGCTTAGGGCGTTGCCCCATGCTGCTACCGGGACGCTTTGGAATGAGACCGCCATCGGTTACGGCACCTGTGCGCCGTGGCGGCGATCGATGTAAGAAGCTGGCCCGACGAGCGCCGGGCCGAAAGCCGCGGCAGGGGAGAAAGAGCCGCGGCACGCGAAACGGAAACGAAAAGGCCCCGCGAACGGGGCCTTCACTGAGCGATGGGGAAAATCGCCCTAATTGCAAGTTCCGGGCGTTATACAGCACAAGATCCTGTAGGCGCAACACCGACGGGGCGCAATCTATTGCGTTTCAGGCGTGCACACGGTTTTCGGCGCCCCGGACGGCGGTTTGATGCCAGCGGCCATCAGGTAGCCGGCGACGAACGAGTAGACATTCTTGAGCCGGTCCCAGTAGCTGCGAACCGAGATCCCGAGCTCGCGCGCCTTAGCCGGAGCGTCCTCGGTGGCCACGAAATGCGCGAAGATGATCTCGCGCATGTCGTAGGGTAACTGTTCGTAAATCCTCCAAATTTCCAGCGCTTCTTTCGTGTAGACCTCGCCGTAGTAGAGGCCGCGCGCCTGGGGCGCGCCGGCTGCCAGGGTGATGCCGCCCTCCTTGGCAAAGGCGGCGGCCGAGATCGTCGGCCAGCCGTCCTCGTGCGTGCCCCCGCCTCGCAGGTGGCGGATCCCGGTGATGGCTCGACGTTTCTGATTTCCGAAGTCGCGCAGCAGCGGCTCGATCCATCCTCTCAGGTGCATGCTTCGTTCCCCGTCAACCGGTGGACTTGTTCGAGCGCGGCGGTCAGTGATTGGTCCACGACGGCAATTCCGTCCTTGAAATTCCACCACTTAGAGGCTGGAGACCCCGGGACAATGTATACCTGGTTTCGCGGACAGCCGCGCAGGCGGCGTACCAGGTAGCCGCGCACGCCGCGCGGATCCGGTCGGTTCAAAGCTGCCACAGCGTGACCTCGAGGCGGCCGCCTGGAATGATCGAGCCGCGCCGGATGTGAATGTCGTCGATGTCGCAGTCGTCGCGCAGCACGCCGCATTTTTTCAGCGCGTCGAGCGGCGCCTTCAGCAGGTTGTCCAGGTCGCGATCGCGCGCGTCCGGGGGCGATGCGACCAGCGCGATCCCGATGCGCCCGGTCAGGACGAAACGCGGCATGTGCTGCGCGTTCATCAGCGCGAGCTCGGCCACTCGCTTGACGTACGCCCTGGCGGTCACTGAAAGCCGGCGGCCGCCGAACGCGCCGGCGAAGAGGTTATTCGTCGTCGGCGGGTAAGGCAGCGTGAAAGTCAGCCGTACGGGCGGGCGCGTGCCGCTGCTGCGCTCGACCAGGTGCAATGTCACAGCGCCGTCGCTGTTCCGCGTGATCGCCTCCACCAGTCGGCGAACTGGTCCGCTTGCGCCAGGGTCATCGCGACCGGGTGTGCAGGATCGTTGGCGACCTTCACGATCCCGTCCTCAAATGTTGCGGCCAGCGCGGGCGATGCGGGAATGTGGAACGGCTCGAATGCGCTGGATACCGTCGCGGTCATTCGTCGTGGACGCGGCGGATTCGGTGCGGCTGCGGGTCGGGGCGTCTTGGGCTTCCGCGGGTAAACACCTCTTGGCATGGCTGTCTCCTGGCTAGTGCCGCCGGCGGGTGCCGGCGTTTCATGAATCGTGGCTTTCGTCTCGGAAATCGCAGGCTTTGTTGCGCCGACAGGCGATTCCGTCTCATCGATTGACGGTTTCGTTGCGTCACGCCGCCCTGGCGTCGCGCGCGCCGTGGCGATCGCCGCGGCGGCCTGCGAGGCACTCGCCGGCGCCGGTGGCTCCGGCCGCGGCCGCGGCCGCGGGTCGGGCGACAGCACCATGCCGCCCTCGTCATCCGCGCGCAGCGCGACCGGCGAGCCTGTGAGTTCGTAGCGGCCGCGCACGTAGCGGATCCGGCCTCCGCGCTCGAGCGTGCGCACCGAGTTCAGCAGCAGCGAGCCGGAAAGGCCTGTAGCCGCGGCCAGCTCCGCGTGATCGAGCGGCCGATCGCCGAGCTCGTCCAGGATCCGCGCGTGGGCTTCTCCGATGCGCGAGATCTCCTCGCCGATCGCACTCACGTGGAGCTCACCAGTTCGAAGCGCCGGGCGGCCTCGAGGATGTAGAAACGGCCCTGGTGCTCGCCGATGCCGGCGCCGACCAGGGCTGCAGGGCTAGCGCGCGCGAGCAGCTCGAAATCCGCGCGCGCAACGCGCAGCTGCGTGATGTCAGGGCGGCTCGCGGCGTAGTGCTGCGCCAGTCGCTTGACGCGCGATCGCAGATCCTCGAGGCGCTTGATCTCGATCAGTCCGTTGATCAATGCAGTCTCCAGGGATTTTCGGCGCTTTCGTAGATCTCTTTCGCGTGCAGGCAGTCCTCGAACCACACTGGCGTGGGCGTGCCGAGCTGCGCGATCGCGTGCTTCTCCAGGGTGACCGACCAGACGATTCGACCGGCCAGCAGTGGCTCGCCCTCCGGTACGTCGCGCACCTGCAGGTAGACGTTGTCGTGCTCGAAACTGGCCAGACCGTGCAGCATCGCGATCCGGCAGCGCGCGCGAGTTTCAAACACCGGCATGGCATCGAGCGCGAACCGGAGCAGCATCCGCCGATCGGTCGGCAGCTCGTGCGGGTGCTGCGGCCAAGCCAGTCCGAAGAGCTTCGCCACGTCAGTTCACCCGGCCGTCGCGCTCGGCGGCGATCTGCTTGGCGACGCGCGCGGCCGTTTCCAGCAGCGCGGCGGCCGTGTAGCCGCCCAGGTCGGCGATCGCCATGCCGGCCACGCCCGTCACGAAGCCGGCCCAGAACTGCGCGGGCGACATGGCGTTGTCCACGCAGATCCGGATCGCCGGCATCATCGCCCTGGCGAAGGCCTCGCCGGCGGCGATGCCCGGACCGCCATGATCATCCGGATCCGGCTCGCTGCCGTCGGCGGCGCTCACGACTGCAGCACCGGACGCTCGGCTGAGCGCGCCAGATAGCGCCGGTCGAGCTCCGCCAGCAGCAACGCCGCGGCACGCACCAGATCGCGATCGGGCGTCTTGCGCTTGAGCTCGCCGGCCCCGCTCGGCCAGAAGTCGCGCGCCATCTCGATCAGACCTTCGGCCGTCGCATCATCCACGTCGTGGCCGCCCGACATGGCCGATAGCAGTAGCGCGATCGCCGCGCCGATGAGCTCGTCGCTCGTCCACCTGGCGTCGTGCTTGCCGTCGAATCCCTCCGCGCAAACCTGGCGCACGCGCTCGAGCAGCACCTGGTCGACGCCCGAGCCGGCCTCGATCGTGTAGACGCGCTGCGCGCCCGGCTCGTCCTGACCGCCCGGGCCCTCTCCGGGCAGCACGATCCGGCCGCGGCCGCTCACGCGCCCACCTGCTGCTGTCGTCGCCGGCGCTGCAGCTCTAGCAGCGCGCGCAGCGTCGCGGCCGACTCGGCCGGCAGATCCATGCCGTAGCGTTCGAAATAGCCGGGCTGCACTCGCCGTCGGCAGCGTTCGATCATTTCGGCGAGCTCCTCGTCGGAGACCGCCTCCAGCTCGTTCACCAGGCTCATGTCGGCAAGGGCGCCGGGCCCAAGCGCTCAAGCAGCGCGTCGGCCAGCGCAAGCCCCTCGTCCGCGGCGGCCGCGACGGCGGCGCCCTGCGGATCGGAGCCGAGCGGAGCGACGGCGCTCGCGCGCGCTGCGGCCACGCACAGGCCGGCCAGCACGGCTCGGCTGAGGTAACGCACCAGGGCGGCGGTCTGTTCGTCAGTGATGTCTTCGGGCATGGGATTGCCTCCTGTCGGTGACGGATTGAGTTGCTACGACGCCACGGCGGGCGGAAAAAAATCGCGCGGAGTGCGACTTCAAACCGCGGTATCGGAAAGAGAAATTTCTTGCGCGGCGGCGGTGCGCGGGAGCCGAATCGGCGGCCTCCTGGTCACTATCCGCGTCGCTCGCCGACTTCGCGCGCAGGTCATGGAAATGAAATCGCGCCGAAAGTCCAGCCTTCATCCTCTGATGTGCATGTCCCCTTCCGTGCGCGCAGTGCCTGACGCGCTCGAGGGCCTCCCGCGCGCGAGTGTGGCATGCTGCAGGTACAAAAATCGCAGGCCGCCTCGTCAGGGCGCGCCGTTGCCCGGCAAAGATGAAGGGAAGCCAACACTGATGACCATGCTTACTAAGCGCCCAATCGTTTGTCAGTGCGGGAACGCAGGCCACTTGGTGATCAGCGAAAGCGATCAGCCCGACACCCCCTTCTGGGAAAAGTACAGTCTCGATGGCTTCAGCGGCGAGACCATTACGATCATGAGCTACCGCGACACGCCCCCGGATATCTTGGCTGCACTGCGGCCCACCTGCCCGCAGTGCGGGGAGACAGGAAAGGTCCAATACGCGACGAAACGTTGATGGCCGACGGCTGCTAATGCCCGGCCCCCTGTAGGCCTGCCGGCTCATCGGGGGCCCGTTAGTCCGAAGAGCGCCGGTCTGTGACAAGCCGCACGTCCTGAATTCCTGCGCTGCTTATTCTTTTTTGCTACGCGCGCATCGGTTTTCCGAGGCCGACGGAGCCAGCAGCCATGACGTCCACCACCCGCAGTCAAATCGTCTGCCAGTGCGGCCACCGGGGCTTTGTCGTCCTGCGCAAGAACGATCAGCCCTACAGCGCCCTGTGGGAGCACTTCAGTCTGGAGGGCTTCAGCGGCGAGACCATCACGGTTACGAGCTACGGCCAGATGCCCGATGACATCTTGGCGGCCCTGCGCCCAACCTGCGCGCAGTGCGGGCAGACGGGCAAGGTGCACTACGCGAGAAAGAATTGACCGCCGAGCGCATTGAACGCCCTGCGCGCGCCGAGCTCGCCCGCGGCAGCCGAATCGGCGACCTGCGCAATTTCGCAAACTCACTGAAGAAAAGCGTCCGGATTGATCGCCAGGCTGAATTCGCATGGCGATGCGCCGAGAACCTGGCGCCCCGGCTCGCCGCCCCGCCAATCTGCATCCCCGGGATGCACTTTTTGCGGTACACGAGCTCAGGGTCCGCGCTCCTTCAGGACGCCGGCCTCGAGCAGGCGGTGAACACCGTCCCAGACAAAGCGCTCGGCCACCTTCTGGCGATCCGACCCGTAGCCCTGGATCGCGACCAGGCGATCAAGGTAGGAGCGCAGGCGTGGGCTCACGCTGATCTTGAGGCTGCCGACGCGCCGGGCCATCAGTTCGCGCCCTTCCCGTCCGGGCCGTAGCGGCCGCGCAGGGCGACGAGCGTCATGATCAGCAGGCGCACCGTCAGCACCGTCCGCGCGCGGGCGGTGCGCCCGTCCGGCAGCTGGACGGTGAAGGCGAGCACCGCGGCCGGCAGCCCGGACTCGGTAGCCCCGTCCTTGGTTGCCAGCACCAGGTCGGCCCCCTCGGGCAGCGTGAGTACCCCGTCGGTCCCGTGCACGAGCCCGTCGAAGGTCGCCGCCTGGCCGATCTCGAGCAACAGTTGCATCACGCCGCGCGCCTGGCGGCGCGCCGCGCCAGCGGATCGCGCTCGAGCACCAGCTTTGCGATCCGGCCGAAAGCCATTCCGAGGCGGCAGGCGGCCTCGGCATCGCGCGGGAAGCAGCTCGAGCAGATCCTGATGCCCGCGAGCGGTGCGAGGTAGCTCCACCTGCACGGCTTGCCCAGGTCGCTGTCGCAGGGGTGCAGATCATCGCAACCGCAGGCGATACAGACACATACCGGCGGGGAGCCGGCGGCGCCCTGGCGCTCGATGAAGCCGCGGCGGAAGGTGCGAAGGAACAGCTCGTCGGCCCCGCGTGGGTTGAGTGGCGATGCATCGCACAACGATCTGAAGATCGGCGCCGGATCGACCGGGGGCGGCCGGGGGCGTTCGCCCTTCACTTTAACTTTCCCCTGCGACTTTCTGATTTTTCTCATGCTCATTTTCCTGTGCCATTAAGTTAGCAATAAAGCGACGTTGCGAATTACTCGGGAGAAATAGGCCTTTTTGCGGCCGCTTCGCCGAGATACGCCGCACTCTGCGCAGTCAGTCGTGCCCCGATCGGGAAATGCTCAAGCCCGCTGCCGCGCGAATACGCCGCCCAGGCGTGGTATTCGGCCAGCCCGCGATCGACCAGGGCCTGCACGGTCGAGCTCTCCAACGATCGGTACCGGTCGAACCGCGGCCCGCACCAGTAGTCGCCCGGGTAGCGGGCGATCACATCGCCGTGCGCTCGCATGAAGGCGATCGCCTTGCACATCGTCGGGGTGAGCTCGGCCGACCTGGTCACGGTTCCACCATCAGCGAGCGCAGCTCGGCGGCGTGCGCCTGGATCCAGTCCTGGGCAGCGCGCGCGGCCGCCAGGTATTCCAGGCTCGGTGTCTTCGAGATCTCCTGGCCGGTGCGGTAGGTCGACCACAGCCGCCGGCGCAGCTCGGCCGGCAGCGCGTACCAGTGTGGCTGGCAGCCCCATCGCTCGGGGGGCACCAGGGCGCTGCAGCCCGGCCAGTGACAGCGATGCGCAGCCGCCGGGTTGATCGCGCTCATGCGGTCCGCCGGCGGCCGCCGGCGCTCGAGGTAGGCCATCCCTAGCACCCGGTTGCGGTCCTCCTCCGGAGCGAGCGACCAGCCGCCGCTCGGGTCGCGCAGCATCCGATCCGCCTGCGCCCAGGTGACGTAGACGAGCTCGCGCGCGATCGCCGTTGCGGCGGCCAGCCCGAGCAGCGCGCGCAGCCAGCTCACGAGATCTGCCCGGTCGCCGGCACTGCTGGCTCGCAGCGTCGATTCCACCGATCGACCGCGTCGGCGTAGTCGCGGCCATCGGGCCCGCAGCCGTGACAACCTGGTCGCATGCACACGACGACGTGCGTCCCGTTCGGCAGCTCGACCAGCTTGTGCGCGGCGCCTGCGCAGAACGGGCAGCTGGCCGCCCGGAGGAGCGCCAGGACGAGCTTGGGCGAGGCAGTCACAACGTGCTGGCCTGCTGTTCGCGCTCTAGGCGCTCGGCGGCCTCGAGCTGCTCGCGCAGCAGCACGCCGTGATCGACGAGCACTGAGCCGATGCCTTTCAGCGCTTCAAGCGTGACCGCCCTCGAGGGCCCTCGGTTCATCGGATGGCGCAGGCCCAGGCACACGTTTCCGTGGATTGCGAGCCACGCGAGCAGCGGCAGCTCGAGGGACGCGGATTTCTGGAGCGCCTGAACCTTGTCTGGCGCGAGATTAGTCATCGGGTCCGCGAGATCGATCACTGCGATCGGAGCGATCGATGCCGGCACGCCGCCGGCGTCAGCTTCGCCGTTACGCTGATCTCGGCGCGCCGCGATCAGCTCGACGAGTGCCTCGCGCAGATCCTGCAGGTCCTGCGGGCCGAACGCGATCGCGTCGTCGATGCAGTCGCCGGCCAGCTGCAGCAGCCGCTGCGAGCTCGGCTTGCGCACGCGCGCGGCGCCTGTTGTCGATTCAACGGTGCTTTTCATTTTACTTTTCCCCTTTCGCGGTGCGGACAAGATTTGTTTGTATGTCGCCTGTACTACTCAGGTCGCTGGCAAAGCGCGTCCGAAGGCCTCGACCGCTGCGCGCTGATCGGAAACGTTGAGCTGCGCGTAGCGCTCCGTCGTTTTCAGATCCGAGTGGCGAGCCAGGCGCTTAACCGTGGGCGCGGCCGCGCCGGCGCGGAACAGCTCGGTCACGTAGGTGCGCCGGAAAATGTGGAAGCCCTCCGGCTCGATCCCCAGGCGCTTGAGCAGCGGGACGAAGTGGTGCTTATGCACGCCCGATCGATGACAGGCGCGCGCCGGATCCTGCGGCGACGGGAACAGCAGGCCCGCGCCAGGCGCGTTCTCGAACAGCGGCGCGGCCTGCCGACAATTGTCCTGCCACCAATAGCGGAAGGTGCCGAGCTCCTCGACCAGGTGCGAAATGATCGGGATCGTCACGGCCGACTCGGCCGTCTTGGTCGTCTGGATCTGGCCCATGTACGCGGCCTGAAAGATCGTGATGCTCGCGCCGGCCAGGTCGATCGCCGGCCAGGACAAACCGAGCGCCTCACCGGTGCGAAGGCCTGCATACGCCAGCAGCGCGTACAGCGCGCGCCACGGATAGGGGGCGCCATGGACGATGCGGACGAGCTCCTCGCGTGTGAAAACCCGCCGCGGCCGATCGAGCGATCGCTTGGAATCCAGCCGCAGGATCTTCGTGTCCGGATCCGCGGCCGCGTAGCCGTTCGATCGCGCACTGCGCAGCGCCCGAGCCAGAACAATGACCGAGAGGCGCACGGTACGCGGTGAGAGCTGCTCGCCCTCCAGATCCGAGATCAGCCGCGTGAAGGCCCGTCCATCGATGCGCGTGAGCGGTTCGCGGCCCAGCCGCGGTAGCAGGTGCTGCTTGATCACGCTGCGATAAGTCACGACGGTCGCCGGCTTTTTCTGCGCGCAGACCTTGTCGAGGAAAAAGGTCGCATAGCGCTCGAACGTGATGCGCTCACCTGCCGCCCGGGCGCCCTCGGCCATCGTCTCGAGCAGCGCATCGGCCGCGCGCCTGGCCGCCCCTTCAGTGCGCAGGTCGGCCACCTTGCCGATCGGCAGGCGCTGTTCCTTGCCATCAACGCGCCGGCGCAGGATCCAGCGGTCCCCTTCGCGGCGCAGCGAGCCACGTTGGTATCGGCCGCTCATTTGCCAGTCGTCCGCTTGTCCGCTGCCACCAGGCAAGGCCCCAGCGGAAGCGAGCGCTGCTGGCGCGCCAGGACCGCGTCGACCTGCCGGGTGCTCAGGACATGCGGGGTCTCGCGGCGCAGGCGCTTGGCGATCGCCGCGCTGGTCATGCCGGCGTGCGCGAGCTCGCCGATCTGCGCCTCGATCTCCGGGCCCAGCGCGGCCGACTCCGCAAAGTCGGCCGGCGCGGCGGGCCCCGGGATAGATCTGGATATATACGGGATAGTAGGCAACCGTTGCCGCACCTCGCGTCGTTTTTTGCCGCACCTCGCGTCGTTTTTTGCCGCACCTCGAGCCTGTGCTGCGGCAACCGTTGCCGCACCTCGGCTCTGTGGTCCGGCAATGGTTGCCGCACCTCGCGGCAGCAGCAGCACCAGCTCGCGCGTCGCCCAGGCGCGGCTGGAGCGCTGCGGCTTGCGCACCGCACGCACGTAGCCGGCCTCGATCAGTCGCAGGGTATGGGTGCGCACGCTGCGCTCGGCCAGGCTCGCCAGGCGCGCCAGGCGCGGCGCAGAAGCGAAGGTCTTGGCGGAAGCGCTGTCGGCGAAGCGCGCGATCGCCATGGCCGTGAGCTTCTCGCCGGCGGATAGCTTCTCGTCGTCGAGAATGGCGTCACGCCAGCGGGCGATCTGGCGCTGCGGCCAGATCGGTAAGACAGTGGATCCCGCGACCGGCGGCGCAGCTGCCGAGATTTCCCTGTCACGTCGCGCCATCGTCGTCAGCGCCCGCCGGGCGAGCGATCCCTCGCTCTCCCTCCGATTCCCTCAGCGGCGGCAAGCCCCTCGACTACGCTGGAAATGTGCAGCTTTTCGAGGGCCCAACGGTGCAAAACCTCTCGCGCGATCTCCGAGTGCGTGCGTCCGCTGACGCGCGATTCGGCCTCGAGCGCGACATAGATCTCCGGCGTGATCTTGCCGCGAAAATCCTTGAGCTTCTCGCTCACGCGAACCGACTCCGGATGCCTCGCGCCGCCATGAGGCGGCCGGCGACCCGCCACATCCGAAGCTCGTCGCCCTGCCCCATGCCTTCACTCGGCGCGGAGCAAAATTCGCGCTCCCACTTCCGCCGCCAGGCGACCAGGGCATCGGCGGCCTGGCGCGCCAGTCGCCGGCGATCGCGAATCGGGGGTTTGCTGGCGATGCGCGCCAGATTAAGTCGTGCCGGTGAGCGGATGAGATTGCGTGCGGGAGCCATCGGCTTGCAGCTAGCGAGCGCGCCCGCGCCCTATTTTCGCGTGCAGTTTCTTGACGACGTCGTAATGCTCGAGCGCCACGGCCGCCGGCAGTCCGCGCCGGCGCCAGTTGTTCACCCGCTGCTGAAAGCCGGCCTCTCCGCCGATGCCCAGGAGCTTGCCGAACGCGGTGTCGCCGCCGGCGGCATCGATCAATCTGGCGGTGGTCTGGCCATCCATCGACGCGGAGTAAACACCGCGTTTACAGAAAAAGTCAAACGCGGCGTTTAACAAATGCCTAAACGGATTGTTTAGTCTTTCCCCGTGGCCAGAGCGCCCAAAACGGAGACGCAATTCGCCCGAGCAATTCGGTGGGCCAGTGCAAAGGGCTGGAACGTCGCCGCGCTGGCAAAAAAGCTGAATCTTGCGCCGCAGAACCTAACGAACTGGAAGCGTCGCGGGGGCGATATCCCGCCGACGATGTGGGTTGCATGCGCGGCCGTCCTGGGCCGCTCGCTGGATGAACTCGTTGGATTAGTGCCCGATAGAGGGGCCCCCAGGCCGCAGGCGCCAGTGCGCACCGCGTGGCCCTTCGAGTGGGAAATTGACCGCTACGAGGCGCTTCCCGAGGAGCAGAGACGAGACTTTCGAATCGCCGTGCGCCTGGCGCTCGAGGGGTGTGAGATGGAAGCGTCTCGCCCGAACCGGCGACATAGCAAACTGGCCAGACGGTAAACGCACCAGCGCCCAATTTCGCAAGCCTACTGGATGAGGTCCAGGTCATGAACCTGCTAGAAATGACAGTGTCACCGGGTAGCAATTTCTGGTAAACGCACGATCGACAAAGGGGGGAATATGCGCAGAAATATGCTCGCCGCGCCGATCGCCGCGTCTTTGATCAGCTGCGCGACAACGCCGTCCGCGCCGATCGCTCCTGCTCCGATCTGCTCGAGCGACGCGGACTGCACTGTTAAATGGGCCGCAGCGCGCACCTACGTGCTGCAGAACACGGCATACAAGATTCAGACCTACTCGCCCGACTTCATGCAGACGTTCAACCCAGGACCTGGCGACGCCGCACTCGCGGCGACCGTGAACAAGGCGCCACAGCCGAACGGCACCTACGCGATCGTGGCCACCTTTTTTTGCAACAACATGTTTGGCTGCGTCCCGAGTGCGAGCCTCGTGCTCGATGGCTTCAATCGTTACGTCGCCGGCGTGGGGAATGCATCCGAAGCCCACTGACGGGCTGTTGCAAATAAACAGGACGTTGACGATCAATTAAACGCGGTGTTTAATCTCTTCCCTTCGCAATCTGCGTCAAGGGGAAACGCGTGTACCTGGATGCTCGCTTTGAGGCCGGCGCGCTGGTGGCGATCGCGATTTTCGGAGCCCTCATCTGGATCGAATGGGGATCGCTCTTCGCCGACTGGCCGAAGAATCTCGAGATAGGGTTTCGCGGATATGCGCCACGGCCCGCTGGGCGCGGCCGCGCGCCTGCGGGCGCCTGAGAAGCACATGCGTTGCACCCGGGTTCGGATCGGCGGCGCGTGGGCGATTATCTGCGGCAAGCACCGCATCGCCGCGTGTGTAAAGTGCGGCTGCATCGCCACCCGAGAGTGCGACTGGAAACTCGGCCGCGATCGCACCTGCGATGCTGCCCTATGCGACAGTTGCACAGCCTCGCCGGCGCCGGGCAAGGACCTGTGCCCTGAGCACGCCGAGGCCTGGGCGTCGCACCCGTGGTAATTCGCAGCTGCCGCTCGGCCGCTCAACGCCGATTCCGCACACCGTACGACGCAGGCCTTGACGCCGGCGTCAATGGATCGGATTGCGCGAATACGCACTTCAGCTGGTTCAGCGCGCAGGCCAGCACGGCCGAATGGGAGCGCGGCAGAAAGGCCGGTGAGCGGATCGCGCGCGCGAGCGCAATTGATCCCTGACACCATGTTTCTGACGCGCGAGCAGCTCGAGGAGCTCACCGGCTACCGCCAGCCGGCGCGGCAGATCGGGTGGCTCAGAAAAAACGGGGTGCAGCATTTCGTCCGGGCTGATGGTCACCCTACCGTGCGCGCCGATTCGATCGCTCCGGACCGGCCGACCAGGACATCGATCGAGCCGAATTTTGACGCGCTGCCGGCGAGGCATTAGCGTGTCAGGCGTGGGGAGAAAAAGAAAAAGCGACAGGCACCTGCCGCAGCGCGTGTATTTCCGGTCGGGATCGTACTACTACGTCGATCGAGCCGGCAGCTGGAAGCGCCTGGGCGCCGACTACGCCGAGGCGCTTCGCCGCCTCGCATCGCTTCTGGGCGCGGCCGCGCCCGGCAATTCGATCGACCAGTTGATCGCGCGCTTTGACGTTGAGGAGCTCAGCACGAAGGCTGAGGAGACGCGGAAAAGCCGTCGACGCGAATTCAAGATGATCGCGCGCGTCTTCGGCCACATGCC
The DNA here is from genome assembly GCA_036490715.1 of Steroidobacteraceae bacterium. Taxonomy (GTDB): domain Bacteria; phylum Pseudomonadota; class Gammaproteobacteria; order Steroidobacterales; family Steroidobacteraceae; genus FEN-1191. Next base: position 138,769 of record DASXDL010000003.1, read on the forward strand.
GGCCGAGACGATCGAGCCGCACCATGTGTGGAACTTTTGGCGCCGGCGCGGCGCGACGGAACAGGCGAGGCACGAAGTGCGGGCGCTATCGACGCTGCTGACGTTCGCGCGGCGCATCGGAGCACGCACGCGACCCAATCCGTGCTTCGGCCTGCAGCTGCCGCAGTCAAAGCCGCGCGAGCGGTATGTGACAGATGAGGAGTTTTTGCTGGTGCGAGATCTCGCGCAGCCGATGATCGGGTACGCGATGGATCTGGCGCTGTTGGGCGGGATGGATGAGGGGACGATTCGAAGACTCGAGCGCCGCCACCTGACAGATGAGGGGATCAGCTTCGAGCGGCGCAAGATGGGCGAGCGCCAGCTGATTGAATGGAACGAGGAGCTGCGCCTTACAGTGCAGGCGCTGCTGCGCGAGCGGCCGCAGATGCGGCGCGCGCTGATCTGCAACCGCAAGGGCAGCCCGTATTCTATGAACGGCTTTCAGAGCCAGTGGCAGCGTTTAATGCGCAGGGCGATGAAGGCTGGGTTGTCGGCGCGATTTCATTTCCACGACCTGCGCGCGAAGTCGGCGAGCGATGCGGGCAGCGACCAGGAGGCCGCCGACCGGCTCGCGCACGCCGACGTCAGGATGACGCGCAGGGTGTATCGACGGCTGCCGCGGCGCGCGCCGGCGCTTCGAATTCTTGAGGAATCTTAGCAATGCGCATATCAACAATTCCGGCGGTTATAAAGCGCGACATTCCAAACGCGCGGCTACCCGTGAACTACGAAGCGGCAAAAAAAGCGCTCGCCGAGTGTGAGCGTCTGGATGAGTGCAAAGCATGGGAGGACCACGCGGCCGCGGCGGCGAGCTACTACCGACAAATCAAGGAACCATTTTTGATGGAAGCGGCAAGGCGCATCAAACTGCGCGCCCGCGAACGCATGGCCGAAATATTGGCATCCATTCCGCCTGCGAAGGGCCGGGGCAAGGTTCCAAAAGGCACTCTAGACCCCAACAGTCGCGCGGCCGCGGCGCGTGCTATAGGCCTAAGTCACGGCGATCTTGCGAGCATCACGGCAATCGGAATGGTGCCAAAGCACGTCCGCAACGAAAAAATTGAACAATCGCCACCGATCAGCGTCCACGATTTGGCACAGCTAGGAAAGCAGAGGAACTCACACCTGGGCCGCCGTCCCGCCAGCGCGGCTTACAATGAGCTCACGGCGTCACGCGGACTTGGAAATTTTGCAGCTTTTATCCGTCTGCATCCCGCGGGGCCGCTCGCCAGCGCTCTCTCCTACGACGAATCGCGGCGCGTTCGAGAGCTGGTCGTCCAAATCCAGGAGTGGTGCGACGAAATAGAACAGAATCTGCCGCGGCGCCGGAGCCGCTGAATTATTGGATGAATGGCCTCGATATTGGATTGGCGCAAAAGTGCGCACTCGCAAGCCGTTGAATGTTGGCGCCCCCGGCCGGAGTTGAACCGACGACCTAGCGCTTAGGAGGCGCTCGCTCTATCCACTGAGCTACGGGGGCGCTGCCTAGACCTCGACCACACGATTGCGCAACTCGCCGATGCGATCGATGCTCGCCAGCATTTCATCGCCGTCATGCAGAAACTGCGGCGGCGTCATCGCGAAGCCGACGCCGGACGGGGTGCCGGTCGCGATGATATCGCCGGGCAACAGCGTCAGACCGGCCGACAGCGAGGCGATGATCGTGGGGATATCGAAGATCATCTGTTCCACGCGCGCTCGCTGCCGTTCCTGGCCGTTGATGCTCATCGACACTTCCAGCCCCTTTGGATCGCCGATCTCATCGCTGGTGACGATCCACGGACCCAGGGGCAGCAAAGTGTCGAGCGATTTGCCCTTGAACCACTGCTCATGCCGGCGCTGCAGATCGCGCGCGGTGACATCATTGGCGATGGTATAGCCGAACACGTGATCGAAAGCTTCGGCGGCGGCAATGTCACGGCCACCGCGGCCAATGATCACTGCGAGCTCGACTTCATAGTCCAGTTTCTGAGTTACGCGCCGATCGAGTCGCACATCCGCGCCCGGTCCGGAAACGCACAGCGTAGCCTTGGTGAAAAACTGCGGCACCACCGGCAGCTTCACTTCAGCCCGCATGGCGGCCGCTCCTTCCTTGACGTGATCGGTGTAGTTGCGGCCGACACAGAAGATGTTTCGGACCGGCTCCGGAATCGGGGCGAGCTTGTGGACCTGGGCGACCGGCAGCAGCGCGTCCCCCGGTGAGGAAGCGGCCGCCAAGCGGCGACAGGCCGCCAGTGCCTGATCGCCACCGCGGATGATCTGCAGCACCGAGGACAGGTCGGCCTGTTCGCCGGCCGCCTTGGCAGCCCTCGCTAGGTGCAGAACTCCGGATGGCAGCAGCAGGCCGGCGGCGATCTGATCGTGCTGCCGGAACGAAAGCAATCTCATAGCGACTGAACTCTGCCGACCATGCGGGCGCGCAGTTTAAGCCAGCTGCCGCCCGCACGCACAGGCGGCGCCCGGCGGCCGGCTACAGCAACCAGTTCACCCCGACCGACAACTGGTCGGCGCTCCATGAGAAGGTATCGTTGGTCCCGGTATCAATACGGGCCCATTCGGCATGCAGTCTGGCGCCACCATAGAGAGTGAACTGACCGCCGATGCCATAGGAAAAACCGGCGTTGGTCGAATTGAAGTCCGGATAGTTGCGATGCACTTCCATGCCGCCGATACCGGCAATGGCATAACCGGCAAACCAGGGTGTCATCGGCAGCGTGCCCTTCACATATCCGCCGTAGATCAATGGCACATCGACATGGAACAAGTGGAAGTTATCACCGGCGACGCCGCCGCCGATGCGGCCCTCGATGGCCAGATACGGATTGATCTCCTCGCCGATGCTCATGAACGCCACCGCCGGGACGATGGTGTCGAACCCCTGCTCTTTATAGTAGATATCGCCCAGATTGGCGCCGATGTAGAACCCGCCACCGCCATATTCGTCGCCGTTGCCGTAACCGTAGCCATAACCGCCTGCCATCGCGGCGCTGGATGCCAGCAAAGCGACGCCTACTCCGAGAGCCACAACGTTCTTGCTCACAGTTACCTCCGCAACCTGCTGAACTATACCCGGGACTTGATGTCAGACGGGCAGGCGCCCGATTGGGTTCCTGGCCCCTTTCACAGCAACGCATCAGGGCTAAATTGGGTGACCACCGTTCCGCTATTATCGCCCGATGCGATTCACTGACAATTTTCTCGCCGCAGCTACGGTACGCCCCCTGCTGACCACGGTGCTGGCGCTGCTGATAACAGCCAGCATGGTGGCACGCGCGTCGGCAGCCGAGACGCCATCCGTCGAGCCGCAAGCTGTTGACCAGGACGTTGTGCGCTCGACCCTCGACAACGGTCTGCGCGTCATCATCGTGCGCAACACGCTGGCGCCGGTGGTCGCCACCGCAGTCAATTACCTGGTCGGCTCGGATGAGGCAGCCGCAGGCTATCCCGGCATGGCGCACGCACAGGAACATATGATGTTCCGCGGTACTCCCGGCCTGACCACCGAACAGCTGGCTGACATCAGCGCGGTGATGGGAGGCAACTTTAATGCCAACACGCGCGAGAGCCTCACTCAGTATCTGTTCACGGTGCCGTCGCAGGACCTGGACATCGCGCTGCGCATCGAGGCCCTGCGCATGCACGGCGTGGTCGACAGCCAGCAGGGCTGGGACCAGGAACGCGGTGCCATCGAACAGGAGGTCGCGCAGGACCTGTCGAACCCCGGCTATGTGCTGTACGCCAAACTGCGCTCGATCATGTTTCACGGCACGGTATATGCGCATGATGCATTGGGCACGCGTGCATCGTTCGACGAGACCACCGCCGCAATGCTTAAGAGCTTTCATGACGCCTGGTACGCGCCCAACAATGCGGTCCTGATCATCGTTGGCGACGTCGAACCAGCGAGCACCATGGCCAAGGTGCGTGAGCTGTTTGGCGACATTGGTTCGAAGCCACTGCCGCGCCGACCGTCGCTGCACCTGCAGCCGATCAAGGCGCAGAGCTTCAGTGTCGACACCGACCGGCCCGTTGGTACGCAGATGATCGCGATGCGCGTACCGGGGCTCGACAGCCCCGATTTTCCGGCGCTGGAAGTGCTGGCGGACGTGCTCAGCAGCCACCGTTTCGAGCTGTACGGCCTGGTCCCGCAGGGCAAGGCATTGGCGGTCGACTTTGCTCTGGATCCGTTGCCGCAAGCAGGCTTGGCGTACACCGAGGCGACCTTTGCGACCGGCACCGATCCAAAGGCGCTCGAGCGTGAGGTGCGCGACATCCTTGCCAAGGTGGCGCATGACGGCGTGTCGGCCGATCTGGTCGAGGCCGCCAAGCGGCACGAGCGCAGTGAAGCTGAAATGCAGAAGAACTCGATCGCCGGCTCGGCCGAGATCTGGTCCGATGCCGTGACACTCTATGGTCTGCGCTCCCCGGAAGACGATCTGGTGCGTATCGAGAAGGTCACGGTGGCCGATGTCAATCGCGTAGCCCACCGCTACCTCGATTTGGACCACGCGGTGACCGCGGTCATGGTGCCGCACGGATCGGGCCGGCCGACCTCCGCCGGCGGCGGCTTCGGTGGTCAGGAAAACATTGCGCTCGGGGAAGGCAAACCGACCAGCCTGCCGGACTGGGCGCAGCCAGCGGAAGGCAACCTGACGGTACCGGACTCCACGTTGCACCCGGTGGTCACCACACTGGCCAATGGCGTAACCCTGATCGTGCAACCCGAAACGGTCAGCGACAGCGTCAGTGTCTACGGCTACATCCGCAATCGACCAGAGATGCAGATGCCGGTAGGCCGCGAGGGCGTGTCTCACCTGCTGGACCTGCTGCTGTCCTATGGCAGCGAACATCTCGATCGACTGGCGTTCGAACAGGCGCTCGATGCCATCGGCGCCCACGAGAGTGCCGGCAGCGAGTTCTCGCTCGAAGTGCTGTCGGCCGATTTCGACCGCGGCGTCGAACTGCTGGCCGACAACGAGCTGCACCCGGCGCTGCCGCCGCAGGAGCTGGATCTGCAACGTGCCCAGTACTCACGCTACATCGGCGCGCGCAACCGCAGCCCCGGGCATCTGGCCGATCTGGCGCTGCGAAAGGGCCTGTTTCCCAAGGATGACCCGACCCTGCGCGAGCCCACGCCCGAGTCGGTCAACTCGGTATCGATCGACGACGTGCGCTCCTATTACCGCGCAAGCTTTCGGCCCGATCTGTGCACCATCGTCGTGATCGGCCATATCAGTCCGCCGCGGGCCCAAGCCGCGATCGAGCGCTACTTCGGCCCTTGGACGGCCACCGGTCCGGCCCCGGCGCTGGATCTGCCGACGGCGCCTGCGAACACCAGCGGCAGCGTCGTGGTGCCGGATGACAGTCGCGTTCAGGACGAGGTGGTGCTGGCGCAGAACCTCAATCTCACTCGCAGCGACCCCGATTACTACGCGCTCAACCTCGGCAGCGCGGTGCTGGGCGGAAGCTTCTACTCCACTCGGCTGAGCATCGATCTGCGCAAGGACGCCGGTCTGGTGTACGGGGTCGGCTCGCAGCTGCAGGTTGGACGCACACGCGGGGTCTATCTTGTACGTTATGCCTCCGATCCACAGAATGTCGGCAAGGCGCAAAACATCGTGATTCGCGACCTGAAGAGTATGCAGACACAGCCGGCCAGCGAAGATGAGCTTCGACGCGTCAAGGCGCTGCTGCTGCAGCACATCCCGTTGAGTGAGTCCAGCACCGAAGACATTGCCATGGGATTCCTGCGTCGCCGTGACCTCGATCTGCCGCTCGATGAACCAATCATCGCAGCGCACCGCTATGTCGAGCTGCAAGCTGCCGACGTGCAACGGGCCTTTCAGAAATGGTTGCGACCGGACGATCTGGTTCGCGTGACACAGGGACCGGGTCCAAAATAACCTCCGGCGGCCCCCCCGCCTCCGCTCTTCCGCCATCGAGCAAGCGCCTGCTGCCATGGCTGGTGGCGGTGGCATTTTTCATGGAGGCCCTCGACACCACGATCTTGAATACCGCGGTGCCGACGGTCGCGGCGGCACTCAAGGTCAGCGCCCTGAGCATGAAGGCAGTGCTGGCAAGCTACACGCTGAGCCTGGCGGTATTCATTCCGGTCAGCGGCTGGATGGCGGACCGGTTCGGCACCCGGCGGGTATTCGCCGCGGCGATCGGCACCTTTACGCTCGGATCGTGCCTGTGCGGTCTTTCCAGCAGCATCGATCTGCTGGTGGCATCGCGCATCTTGCAGGGTTGCGGCGGTGCCATGATGGTGCCGGTCGGCAGGCTGACGCTGGTGCGCACCTTCGCCAAGGCCGAGCTCATTTCGGCCATGAGCTTCGTTGCGGTGCCGGCGCTGATCGGTCCGATGCTCGGGCCGGTGGCCGGCGGCCTGATCGTCGGCTACCTGCACTGGCGCGCGATCTTCTTCGTCAATATCCCCATCGGGCTGGCTGGCTTGTGGATGGTGCGCCGACATCTGCCCGACTATCGACAGCGCCGTCACCGGCCGCTGGACGTCGTCGGACTGATTCTGTTCGGCTGCGGCGTATCGCTGTTGTCGTATGTGCTGGAAATATTCGGCGAGCACACCCTGGGTATTCCCGAAGTACTCGGCCTGCTCACTATTGCGCTGGCGCTGATCGGCGGCTACGCGGTGCACGCCTCGCATCGACGCTATCCGCTGTTGCAACTGGGACTGCTGCGCATCCGCACGTTCAGCACCGCGGTCAGCGGCAGTTTTTTCACCCGTATCGGTATCGCCGGAGTGCCATTCCTGCTGCCGATGCTCTATCAGATCGGTCTGGGACTGTCGGCGGTGCAATCCGGACTGCTGATCATGCCGCAGGCACTGGCGGCAATGAGCAGCAAGGTGGTGACCCGTCGGGTGCTGACCCGCTTTGGCTATCGCGCCGTGTTGAGCGCCAACACGCTGATGCTCGGGGTGCTGTTGCTGCTGTTTGCCACCATTGGCGTTGCTACTCCAATCTGGCTGATCCTGCTGCAGGCATTTTGCTACGGCGGCTTCAGCTCGCTGCAGTACACCAGCATGAACACCCTGGTATACGCCGACATCACCGATGAGCAGACCAGCAATGCCAGCTCGCTCGCCAGCACCTTGCAACAGATGTCGATCAGCTTCGGGGTGGCCAGCGCCGGACTGGCCACGGCCTTTTTCGTGCCCGAGCGCCTGCGATCAGATCCGGCAGGAATGATTCATGGCATCCACCAGGCACTGCTGGCGCTGGGCGCCTATACGATGATCTCGACGCTGGTGTTCCGCCGCCTGCGCAGCGGCGACGGCGACAATGTCAGCCAGCACAAGACCATCGCCGCCTCGCTGACGCCGGCCTTGACCGACGTGCCGAGCCGCCCGCTCTAAGCCGGCGCGCTCTCCCGCACCCGGTTGGTCTGACAGCGCTGCTCGATGACACGCCAGTCAACGTTATCCAGCACGATCTTGACGTAGTCGCCCTTCTGCGCCGAGGTGAAGTCGAGCATGAAGGCGTGTTCCCACAGATCCAGCGCGAACACCACGTCGCTGTTGGCCGGCAGATTGAGCTGATGCAGATCGACCCAGCAGTTGTGCAGCGTTTCGTTGTCCTGGCCGCGGCCACGCACGGTCAGTACCCAGCCGACGCCACGGGTCTTGGCCAGTGCCTCGATCGACCCCTTCCAGCCCTCGAAATCGCCGTAGCCGTCATGCAGCCCATCGACGAAATCGCCTTCGGCCTTGGGGGCGCGCTGCGCCTGCCCCGCCAGCTGCTCGAAGAACAGCTCATGCAGCGCCACGCCGTTGAACTCGAACGCGAAGCGACGGGCGTAACCGTCCAGGGTCAGCGGTGCAGCGTTCGTGGCACGCTGCGGCGATTGCTCCAGCAGCTTGTTGAGGTTTTCGACGTAGCCCTTGTAGAGGCCGAGGTGCAAATCCAGCGCCTTCTTTGACAGACCCTGGACTTTCGATAGATCAAACGGGCGGACTTGGTACGTCACGGTGATGCTCCATGTCGGTGGATGGTGCCGGCCGGGACATGGCGGGCGCTTCCGCCCAAGGCGGTCGGGGCTACGGGGATGATGGCATCCCGGCAGCGCGTTATGGGTCGGCAGCGCGCCGCAAGCCCCGTAGGAGATTGCTCACAGACGCGGGCCGCGACGACCCCGGACGCCGTTCAGCAGATACGCCACCACCAGCACCACCACAATCAATCCGATAGGACCGATGCCCCAGCCAGCGCCGAGGCCCCAGTAGATGCCCCCGCCGCCGCCGAACAACAGCAGCAAGATGATCAGTACCACGAGCAGATCCATGCAGCGTCTCCTTATTATTTCAGTGCAGCAAACTTAAGCGGCAACATGGGGGCGGTCTGTAAGACGGCGCCGCCCGCGGCCGCCGCGTCCTTGCCATCGGCACGATCGGACCTCCGACGGCATTTTTTTCAGCGCCGGTGATGGCGGCAGGGTAAAGTTGCGCGCGCATTTAATCAGAGAGTGGCCGCGTTTCGCCTTGGAACCGATCCCGATTGAGACGACGGCTCAGACCGGCGCCCGTGGGGCGCTGGTGCGCCGCGCGCTGCGGCGCGAGCTGGGCTGGCTGCTGCTGCTGAAGCTGCTGGCGCTGATCGTGCTGTGGGCAATGTTCTTCTCCGCCGCCCATCGCCCTACCGTGGACGCTGTGGGCACCGGCCGCCAGTTCGCCCTTGGAATCACCCATGATTGACCTCGACGTGGTGCAACTGTCGCGCCTGCAGTTCGCGCTGACTGCGCTGTACCACTTTCTGTTCGTGCCATTGACGCTGGGATTGTCGATGATCCTGGTGATCATGGAGTCGGTCTATGTGATGACCGGACGCGAGATCTGGCAGCGCATGACCAAGTTCTGGGGGCTGCTGTTCGGCATCAATTTCGCCATGGGCGTGGCGACCGGCATCACCATGGAGTTTCAGTTCGGTACCAACTGGGCGTACTACTCGCATTACGTTGGCGACATCTTCGGCGCGCCGCTCGCGCTCGAAGGTCTGATGGCGTTCTTCCTCGAATCCACCTTCGTCGGATTGTTCTTCTTCGGCTGGGACCGGTTGTCGAAGATCGGTCATCTGGTCGTGACCATACTGGTGGCGATCGGCTCGAGCCTATCGGCGCTGTGGATCCTGATCGCCAACGGCTGGATGCAAAATCCCACCGGCACGCAGTTCAACTACCAGACCATGCGCATGGAGCTGGCCTCGTTCGGCGACGTGCTGTTCAATCCGGTAGCGCAGGCGAAGTTCGTGCACACGGTGGCGGCCGGCTATGTGGTCGGCTCGGTGTTCGTGCTGGCCATCAGCGCCTGGTACCTGCTGCACAATCGCAACGTGCAGGTTGCCAAGCGCTCAATGGCGGTGGCCGCGAGCTTCGGTCTGGCCTGCTCCCTGTCGGTGGTGGTGCTCGGCGATGAGTCCGGCTACCTCGCGAGCGAGAACCAGAAAATGAAGGTGGCGGCGATTGAGGCCGAATGGCACACCGAGAAACCGCCGGCGGCATTCACGGTGTTCGGCTTTCCGGATGTGCAGGCTCGCATGACGCACGCCGAAGTCAAGCTGCCCTGGGTGCTGGGCCTGATCGCCACGCGCTCGATTGATCAACCGGTGCTCGGCATCTTCGATCTGGTAGAGCGCGCGCGGGCCCGCATCGCGAGCGGCATCCTGGCCCATACCGCTCTCAAGGCGCTGCGCGCCAACCCAGCCGACGCCGACGCGAAGGCGCAATTCGAGGCGCATCAGAGGGATCTTGGCTATGGGCTGCTGTTGTTGAGATTCGTCGACAACCCCGCGGATGCAACCCCGGAACAGATCGAGCTGGCGGCCTGGTCCACCGTACCCAACGTGCCGGTACTGTTCTGGTGCTTTCGCATCATGGTCGGCCTGGGACTGTTCTTCATCCTGCTGTTTGCGGTGGCGATCTATCTGTCGACGCGGCATCGCTTCGAGCAAAGTCACTGGTTTCTGCGCATTGCGTTGTTCAGCCTGCCGCTGCCATGGATTGCGGCCGAGCTCGGCTGGGTGGTGGCCGAATACGGCCGGCAGCCCTGGGCCATCGACAGCGTGCTGCCGACCTTTCTGGGCGTATCAACCCGGCCGGCCAGCAACGTAATCGCATCGCTGACCGGTTTCATCGTGTTCTATTCGGCGCTGGCCGTGGTCGAGATCTATCTGATGCGGCGCATGATCCGGCTCGGCCCTGACCGGCTCGGCTACTGGCCGCCTGACTCGAGCGTCTGACCGTGCCCGACTACGAGACGCTGCGTATGCTGTGGTGGGCGATTCTCGGCGCGCTACTGGTTGGCTTTGCCGTCACCGACGGATTTGATCTGGGGGTCGGAATCATCTTCAAGTTCGTCGGCCGCAGCGACGAGGAGCGGCGCGCACTGCTGGAGTGCATTGAGCCGGTGTGGGAAGGCAACCAGGTGTGGTTCGTGCTTGGCGGTGGCTCGGCGTTCGCAGCGTTCCCGCTGCTGTATGCGGCGTCGTTTTCCAGCCTGTATCTGGCGATGTTCCTGATCCTGCTGGCACTGATCCTGCGCCCCGTTGGATTCACATTCCGCAACAAGATCGCCGATCCGCGCTGGCGCGCGCTCTGGGACTGGGCGCTGCTGATCGCCGGGGCGGTGCCGGCGCTGCTGTTCGGCGTGGCGTTTGGCAACCTGTTTATCGGCCTGCCGTTTCATTACGATGATTTGATGCGGCCGATATACACCGGCGGCTTCGTCAATCTGTTGCATCCGTTTGCGCTGCTGTGCGGCCTAGTGAGCTTGTCGATGCTGGTGCTGCATGGCGCCGCGTTTGCAGCCCACAAAGCCGGTGAACCGATGGCCAGACGCGCGGGCGCGGCCGGACGGCTTGCCGCTATTGTCTATGTCGTCGCCTTCGGCGTTGCCGGTGCCTGGCTGGCTAGCAGCGTGCCGGGCCAGCGATTGCTGTCTAGTCCCGATCACTTCGGCGCCTCCAACCCGCTGCTCAAGACGGTCGCGATTGCCCCGGGCGCCTGGCTCGATCACTACCACGCTCACAGCGCGCTGTGGTGGCTACCCAGCATCGCGGCCGCAGGCGCGCTGATCGCCTGGGCGACACTGCGGCGCGGGCGCGGCGGTTTCGCCTTCATCGCCAGCTCGTTGACCGTGGCGGCGACGGTGCTGACCGCTGGCATCGCGCTGTTTCCGTTTCTGATGCCGTCCTCGAGCGACCCGAATCAGGGCTTGACCATCTGGGACGCCTCCAGCAGTCAACGTACGCTGGGCATCATGCTGATCGCCGCGCTGGTGTTTCTGCCGATCATTCTGATCTACACCGCGTGGGTGTTCCGGGTGCTGCGCGGCAAAGTGACGCTCGAGCACGTGCGCGGCCAGAGCAGCCACTACTGACGCGCGAGGTCGAACGCCATGTGGTATTTCAGCTGGATTTTAGGCTTGGGGCTGGCGGTATGCTTCGGCGTACTCAATGCGATCTGGTATGAAATCCTGGAGAGCCAGCGCGAGAGCAAGTCCAAGCAGCAGCCACCGCCGGACTGATCAGTCACGCCGGGATCAGCATACCGACCGCGGCGAACGCCATTAGACCGGCCGTCATCCATCCCAGTACGCGCAACGACCCGCTGGCGGTGTAGTTCCCCAGGACTGAGCGGCGCGAGGCCAATAGCACCACCAGCGCAATCAGCGGCACCGCCACGACGCCATTGATGACGGCGCTGTAGAACAAGGCCTTGATCGGATTGATCGGACTGAAGCCCAGCACCAGGCCGATCAGCATCGAAGCGGTGATCACGCCGTAGAAACCCTTGGCATCGACCGCCCTGGACTCCAATCCGCCGGGCCAGTCCATGGCCTCCGCCATCGCATAGGCGGCCGAACCGGCCAGTACCGGCACGCCGATCGCTCCCACGCCCAGAATGCCCGCCGCAAACAGGTAGAAGGCGAAGTCTCCTGCCAGTGGCCGCAGCGCCGAGGCCGCTTGGGTGGCGGACTCGATGTCGGTCACGCCGGCCGCGTGCAATGTGACCGAAGTCGCCAGAATGATGAAGAACGCCGTGACATTGGAGTACAGCATGCCGCTCCACGTGTCCCATCGGATTCGTCGCAGCTCGCGCGGCGCGGCGGCGGCATCCCGGAGCAGCGGACGGACACCGCGGTGCGCATTCAGCTCCTCGACTTCCTCGGAGCACTGCCAGAAAAACAGATACGGACTGATCGTGGTGCCGAAGATGCCGGTCACCACGGTTGCGGTGGCGGCATCGAATGCCAGGTGCGGCGCCAGGGTCCGTAACGCGACCTCGCGCCACGGCACGTGCACCGTGAACAGCACCGCTGCATAGGACAGCAGCGACAGCGTCAGCCACTTGAGGAATTTGACATAGCTGTGATACGGCACGAACACCTGCATCACCAGCGACAGCAGCCCCAGCACGATCGTCAACAGATGAGCATCACCGCCGATCATCAGCGCTAGCACGCTGCCCATGGTCGCCACGTCGGCGCCGATGTTGATGGTGTTGGCGATCAACAGCAGTCCGACCGCCGCATACAGCACCCACGGCGGAAACGCGCGCTTGATATTGACGGCCAGTCCCTTGCCGGTCACACGGCCGAGGCGCGCGCACAGCGATTGCACCGCGGCCATGAGCGGGTACGACACCAGCATGGTCCAGAGCATGTTGAGGCCGAATTGCGCGCCGGCCTGCGAATAGGTGGCGATGCCGCTGGGATCGTCGTCGGCCGCGCCCGTGATCAGGCCCGGTCCGACGCGCGCCAGCGGATGCTCGGCCAGCCGCCGCTTGATTTCAGCGAGGTTCAGCACGGCGTCACGGCCGGAAACAAAAAGTTGGTGGTGGAGCGGAAGGGGATCGAACCCTCGACCTTCGCATTGCGAACGCGACGCTCTCCCAGCTGAGCTACCGCCCCACGCGGCGCGCGATTTTAGCATCCGCCGCCCTGCGGGCAAGCGGTCGGTGCAATCTGACGGTGAGCCGAGGCGTGGGCGTATAGGTGGCTCTGCAGCGCTGCCTCATGCTGCCGCTCACGGTACGTAGTCGAGGTGGCCCGACCATGGAACCCCAGCAATACGAACTACAGCGACTGCTGCGTCGACACAATGAGATCCGCCACGCCATGCGGCAGCCCGGCGGCGTCCGAGTCACCATGGAGCGTGAGCTGGATGAGATCGACCGGCGGCTGAAGAGCATTTCGCAACAGCGTACGCCGCCGATGGATTCGACGCAGACGATGTCCGGGCGCTAGACGCTATGATGTCGCGCTTTCCGCCGATCGGTCTTGGCGGTGTCGCCTGGAGATCCTGTGTTGACGATGAGCCGGCACATCATGCCGTTTGGTGCCGAATTGCAGTCTGACCGCCACGTCCGCTTCAGCCTGTGGGCTCCCGGGCACGAGCGCATCGGCGTCACGATCGACGAAGCCGCCGAGCCCGAGCCGATGCAGCGCCAGGCGCATGGCTGGCACCGGCTGACGACCAGCCACGCGACTGCCGGCTCGCGCTATCGATTCGTGCTGCCGGATGGCTTTGCGGTACCCGATCCGGCCTCGCGCTTCCAGCCCGACGACGTACACGGCGCCAGCGAGGTCATCGACCCCGAGCAGTATCAATGGCGCGACCAGGACTGGCACGGCCGACCGTGGAATGCCTCGGTCATCTACGAATTGCACCTGGGTACCTTCACTGCGGTCGGGACCTTTGTGAGCGCGATCGAACGGCTCGATCACCTGGTCGAGCTCGGCGTCACGGTGCTGGAGATCATGCCGGTGGCCGACTTTCCTGGCCGGCGCAACTGGGGCTATGACGGCGTACTGCCCTTTGCACCCGATTCGAGCTACGGCCGACCGGAACATTTCAAGGCCTTGATCGATGCCGCGCACGCGCGTGGCCTGTCGGTGCTGCTCGACGTGGTCTACAACCACTTGGGTCCTGAGGGCAGCTACCTGTCGCGATATGCGCCGCAATTTTTCAATGACCGTCACCAGACCCCGTGGGGTGCGGCCATCAATTTCGATGGCGAAGGCAGCCATACGGTGCGCGAATTCTTCATCCATAACGCCGTCTATTGGCTGGAGGAATACCACCTCGACGGCCTGCGGCTGGATGCGGTTCATGCGATTGCCGATGACAGCAAGCCGCCAATCCTGGAGGAGCTCGCCCGGCGCGTGCGCGCGGAAGCGCTGCCGCGCAACGTACATCTGATCCTCGAGAACGAGCACAACCAGGCGCACTGGCTGGAACGCAATGCACGCGCCGATACCGTGCTGTACGACGCCCAGTGGAACGATGACGTTCACCACGCGCTGCATGCCACGGCCAGCGGCGAGGCTGAGGGTTACTACGCCGACTACCGCGGGCGCACCGATCGGCTCGGCCGCGCGCTGGCACAGGGATTCGCATTCCAGGGCGAGCTGATGCCCTACCGGGGCAGCAAGCGCGGCGTGCCCGCGGCGCATTTGCCCCCGTCGGCGTTTGTCGCCTTTCTGCAAAATCATGACCAGATCGGCAATCGCGCGCTGGGCGAACGCCTGGACAGGATCACAGACCCAGCCGCGCTGCGCGCGGTGACCGCTGTCTACCTGCTGCTGCCGCAGGTGCCGATGCTGTTCATGGGCGAGGAATGGCACAGCACTCGGCCGTTCCTGTTCTTCTCCGACTTCGGCCATGAGCTGGCCGACGCGGTACGCGAGGGTCGGCGGCAGGAATTCGCGCGTTTCGAGGCCTTCCGTGATCCGGCCCAGCGCCAGCGCATTCCCGATCCGCAGGCCGAGCAGAGCTTTGACGACAGCAAGCTGGACTGGGACCATTTGGGTGACCCGGCGCATCGCGCCGTGATGCTCTGGTATCGCGATCTGCTGGCGGTACGCCGCCGGCACGTGGTGCCGCTGATGACGCAGCTCACGGCGGCCGGCGAATTCCAGGTGATCGATCAGGGAGCGATCGTGGTGCGATGGTCCACCAGCAGCGGTGCCGAGCTGACGCTGATGGCCAATCTGTCGCCGCACGTCGTCAGCGGCTTTCCCGAGGAGCACGGCCGGCTGTTATGGCAGGAAGGCGGCGCCGCACCGCACGGCGTATTACCGGCCTGGAGCATGCGCTGGAGTCTGCGCGCCTAAGCTGCCAACCGACGGCCGCCTGCCCATCATTCCGCGCGCTACCTACCGGCTGCAACTTCATCGGGGCTTCGGCTTCGATGATGTCGCGCAGCTGGCACCGTATCTGCAGGCTCTGGGCATCAGCCACGCCTACCTGTCGCCGTACTTCAAGGCTCGCGCCGGCAGCACCCACGGCTACGACATCGTCGATCACCGCCAGCTCAATCCTGAGCTTGGCGATGATGCCGCGTTTCGCAACATGTGCGAGGCGCTGGAACGCCACTCGCTCAAGCAGCTGCTGGATTTTGTCCCCAATCACATGGGCGTCGGTGGCGCCGACAATCCGCTGTGGCTCGATGTGCTCGAGTGGGGCGCGGACGCCCAGCACGCCGGCTGGTTCGACATCGACTGGGACCCGGAGCGGCGCTATCTGCACAACAAAATCCTGGTGCCCTTTCTCGGCGACCAGTATGGGGTCGAGCTCGAGCGCGGCGCGCTGCGGCTGCGCTTCGACGCCGCCGAGGGTAGCTTCGCGGTCTGGGCCTACGACACTCACAAGCTGCCGATCTTTCCGCCGCACTACGCCCGGATTCTCGGCAATGCGGTACCGGCACTCGAGCAGCTCGCCGATGCGTTTGCGTGGCTGCCCAACTGGCGGCTGCAGATGCCGCAGCGCGCGGCGGAATTCAAGGCGCAGCTCGCCTCGCTGGTAAGCACCCGCGCCGAAGTGCGTGATGCGCTTGCGATCGCGCTCGGCCGCTTCGACGGCGAAGCTGGCGATGACAGTAGCTGGCGCGAGCTCGATGCACTGATCCAGGAACAGCACTGGCGCGTCGCCTTTTTCCGGGTCGCCGCCGATGACATCAACTATCGGCGATTTTTCAACATCAACGACCTGGCGGGACTGCGTACCGAGGCGGCCGAAGTGTTCGAGCACATCCACCAGCGGCTGTTGCGTCTGGTCAGGGATGGCGTGATCGACGGGCTGCGCATCGATCATATCGACGGTTTGTTTGACCCCAAATCCTATCTGCGCCGCCTGCAGCGGCGAGTGAGCGCGCGGCGCTCAGGCCAGCCGTTCTACCTCGTGGTAGAAAAAATCTTGAGCTCTCACGAACATCTGCGCCCCGACTGGCCGGTCGACGGCACCACCGGCTACGACTTCCTCAACCAGGTGCTGGAGCTGTTGATCGACGCCGGCGCCGAGGCCGCCTTCACCGATGCCTATGTCAGCTTCACCGGCGAGGCACGCCCATTCGGACAGATCGCACGCCTGGCCAAGCTGCACATCATGGATAACGAGATGTCGAGCGAGCTCAACGTGCTGGCGCGCGACATGGCGCGCTTGGCGCGCCAGAACCCGCGCACCGCTGACTTCACCCGCGACCTGCTGCGTCGCGCGATCAAGGAGCTGATCGCCTGCTTTCCGGTCTACCGCACCTACATCGACAGTAACGCCGCACTGGACGAGGCCGACCGCCGCGACCTCGACTGGGCCTTGGCGCAGGCGCGGCGCAACGAGACCGAGATCGATCCGAGTGCATTTGATTTTCTCGAGCGCGTTCTGACCGGCGACCTGTTGCGCCAGCCGCGCAGCGGCTTTTCACGTCAATCGCTGCTGCGCTGTGCGATGCGGCTGCAACAGTACAGCGGCCCGGTGGTCGCCAAGGGGCTGGAGGACACGGCCTTCTATCGCTATCACCGCTTCGTCGCGTTGAACGAGGTAGGCGGCGACCCGAACCGGTTCGGAGGCACCATCGCCGGCTTTCACAAGGCCAATCAGCAGCGATCGCAGCACTGGCCCCACGCCATGCTGGCGAGCGCCACCCACGATACCAAGCGCGGCGAAGACGCCCGGGCGCGGCTGGCAGCGCTGTCGGAGTATGCCGAGGACTGGACCCGACAGCTGCCAGTGTGGACGCGAATCCTGCGTGGGCCGCCCGGGCCGGCCGAGTCCGAGCTCCGGCCGGATCGTAACGACGAATACCTGCTGTACCAGGTGCTGGCCGGATCGTGGCCGTGCGAGCTGCTCGACCTGGAAGCTCCGGAGGATGCACGCCTGGGCGAGTTCGCACAGCGCGTGCGCGCCACCATGCTCAAGTCGATGCGCGAGGCACGCGTGCACAGCGGCTGGGGATTCCCCAATGCTGCCTACGAAGACGCGATGATGGGCCTGATCGATGCGGCACTCGGTGGCGGCCGCGCCGGCGCATTCTTCGCCGCGTTCCTGCCGTTCGTGCGCCGGCTGGCGGCGAGCGGCGCCCACAACAGCCTGATTCAGACCGTCCTCAAGCTGACCGTGCCCGGCGTTCCTGACACCTATAACGGCAGCGAGCTATGGGACCTGTCGATGGTGGATCCGGACAACCGTCGCCCGGTCGACTACGCGCGCCGGCGTGAAATGCTTGAGCAACTTGGGCGCGATCTGGAAAAGGAACGCGACGCCTGCATTCGCTCGCTGTGGCACGACTGGCGCGACGGCCGCATCAAGCTGGCGACGATCGTCACGCTGCTGCGTCACCGTTGCGAGCAGCCGCAGATCTACGCCGAGGGCGACTACCAGCCACTGCCGGTCGTCGGCAGCCAGGCCGAGGCCGTGTGTGCGTTTGCACGCAGCCGCGACTCGCAGCTGCTGGTGGTGGCGGTCGCACGACTGCCGCGGCAACGCGAGCAGCAGCCGTTTGACCCGGATACTGTGCTGGTACTTCCGGACGCGCTGCGTCGCAGGCAATGGCGTGAACTGCTCACCGGGCGCGTGCTGCGCACCGACTCGGAGCAGCTGCGACCGGGCGAGCTGCTGCGCGACTTGCCGGCCGCCGTGTTGTGGGCCGGCTGAGTGTGCTCGCTGCTAACCCGCCAGCAGATCCTGGAAAGGGGCGTTGCGCGCAATGAAATCGGCGACGTAGGAGCAGCGGGCCTCGACCCGCTCACCGCGCGCGCGCACCAAGTCAAGCGCCCCGGCGGTCAGCTCCGCAGCCAGGCCGCGGCCGCGCAGCGCCACCGGAACCTCAGCGTGGGTGAGCAACCAGAGCGTGCCGACATGCTGATAGTCGATAAAGGCGATTGCGCCGTCGCGGGCCAGTTCGAAGCGCTGGCGCTCGACGTTGTCGGTGACGGTATTACTCATGCCGCACTGCCCTCCTCGGCCAGCATCGCTTCGGCGGCTCCAAACTGCAGCGCCGCCACTCGCGCGTACAGCGCACTCGAGCGCATCAGTTGCGCGTGACTGCCGACCGCCGCCACGTGGCCGGCCTCGACCACGACGATGCGATCGGCCCGAAGTACCGTGGCCAGCCGGTGCGCGATCACCAGCGTGGTGCGGCCACGCATTAGTTGGCCGAGCGCTGCCTGCACCAGTCGCTCCGACTCGGCATCGAGCGCGCTGGTGGCCTCGTCCAGCAGCAGAATCGGCGGATCCTTCAGGATGGCGCGCGCAATGGCGATGCGCTGTCGTTGTCCGCCGGACAAGCGCGTGCCCCGCTCGCCCAGAAAGGTGTCATAGCCGGCAGGCAACTGGCGCAGGAATTCGTCGGCCGCGGCCGCACTCGCCGCCGCCTGGATGTCGGCATCCGAGGCGCCGGGCCGGCCATAGCCGATATTGTCGCGGGCACTGGCGCCAAACAGCACCGTGTCCTGCGGCACCAGTCCGATCTGACGTCGCAGCTGCTCGGGATCAAGTTGCCGGATGTCCTGTCCGTCGATCGTAATTCGACCGCTCTCCGGATCATAGAATCGCAGCAGCAACTGGAACGTGGTGCTCTTGCCGGCACCCGAGGGGCCGACCACCGCCACGGTTTCGCCGCTGTGCACCGCGAGCGTGTAGTCATCGAGCGCGCACATTTCCAAGCGCGACGGGTAACGAAATCGCACCTGCTCGAAGCCAATGTCGCCGCGCACGCGCGTCGGCAACGCCAGCGGCCGCTCGGGCGCACGAATCGTCGGCGTGGCCGCCAGCAGCTCGGTCAGGCGCTCCATGGCGCCGGCCGCGCGCTGCACTTCGCCCCACATCTCGGTCAGTGCCGCCGCCGAGGTGCCGACGATGGCGGCGTACACGAAGAACTGGCTCAGCTGCCCCCAGGTCATGTCGTGGCTGAGCACGGCGTGTGCGCCGGTCCACAGTACCAAGGTGATGCCGCCGAAAATCAGCATGGTTCCCAGTCCGGTCAGTGCGGCGCGTACGCGCGAGCGACGGATTGCCGCGACGAAGCTGTCTTCGACCGTGCGTGCATAGCGCTGACTCTGCAGCTCCTCGAGGGTGAAGGCTTGAATGGTCTGCACCGCGTTGAGGGTCTCGTCGACTATGCTGCTGGTGTCGGCAATCCGATCCTGAGTGCTGCGCGAGAGCCGTCGTACGCGGCGGCCGATGATGATCATCGGGATCACCACGATTGGCATCAGCACCAGCACCCAGATCGTTAGATGAGCGCTGGTGAGCGCCAGCATCACCAGTGCGCCGGCAAGGTTCAGCACCGAGCGCAGCGTGATCGACAGGTTGACCCCGGTGATCGCCTGCACCAGGGTGGTATCGGCGGTCAGTCGCGACAGCACCTCGCCGATGCGGGTCACCTCGAAGAAGGTCGGATCCATGCGCACCACGCGCCGATACACCGCCTGGCGCAGGTCGGCCACGACGCGCTCCCCGAGCCAGGTCACCAGATAAAATCGCAGCGCCGCAAAGACCCCGAAGGCGACGGCGGCCAGCAGGAAGCCGGCCAAATAGCGGTTCAGCAGCTGCGGGTCGGCGGCGGTCAGTCCGTGATCGATCAATTGCCGCAGCGCGGCGGGCAGCGTCAGCATCGCGGCGGCCGCCAGCAGCAGCGCCGCCAGGGCGCCGGTCAACAACGCCCAATGCGGCGCCAGAAATGGCAGCAGCGCGCGCAGCGGTCGCAGCGACCGGACTCGCGGTCGATCTGTCATATCAGCCATCGATACTGATCCTGGAACGGGAACTGCATGGAAGCGTGGCCCAGGTCATGTCTCCGGCACAAGACACTGGTGCTGGGGCCCGGTTTGGCGGTACCGTCGAGCAGCCGATATTTATAAAGCATCTCTGGAGGAATCACCCATGGCGCTTTGGAAGGAACCCGGCTCGGCTTCGAGCCCGACCCCGAGCAGCAGCCCGGCTTCGAGCACTCCGACGACTGTCACCGAATTGCACAAGAGCAGCGATCATGCCGACAGCCCCCGCCGCACCACTGGTGCCAAGAGCAGCGTCGAGTCGGTGATCGCCGCCGAACTGACCATCGAAGGCAAGATTTCCGGCTCGGGCGATGTGCGGATTGCCGGCCGCTTCAAGGGCGACGTCCAGGTGGACGGTAACTTCCGCATCGATGCCGGCGCTCGCCTCGAAGGCCAGGTGCGCGCATCGGTCGTGGTTGTGGGCGGTGAGCTTCAAGGCAACGTCGACGCCGCCAAGCAGGTGGACGTGTTGAGCACCGGCATTGTCGTCGGCGATGTCAAAGCCGCGTCAATCACGGTAGCGGCCGGCGCGCGCATGCGTGGACACGTCGAGTTCGGTTGGGACGACAAGGTCGGCGCGGTGGAATTCAAGGGCAACACACGCTCGATATGAGTGCGCTGCGCTCGGGTACACCGGGTGCCACCCGCGTCTGCCCGCACTGCAAGGCGACCGTACTCGAGACCGCGGCGATCTGCCCGGGCTGCCGGCATCACCTGCGTTTCAATACCGACGCCAGCCAGGTGGCGTCCGACGAGGACTACTGCGCGCTGAGTGTGGATGGCAGCATCTCGCACAAGGTGGCCAGTGAGCCGTGTGAGTATTTCGTGGTGCTGGATATCACCGACGAACGCGGCGACAAACTCACCCGCCAGGTGGTCGGGGTCGGCGTGCTGCAGGCCGGCGAAAAGCGCAATCTGCACGTGTCGGTGGGCATGCGACCGGTGCGTGCCCAGGCGGCGGTCAAGGCGCAGGCCAGCGCCGCGACCGCCTCGGCGAGCGTAAACCAACCGGCCGCTGCGGTCGCCCGCGTGATACCCCAGCCGGCGCCCGTGATCGATTCGCGACTGCAACCGCGTCCGCCCGGCAAACCTCCCGGCCCGGGAAGCAGCGGCGGCTCGCCACCGCGCTTCCGGAATTTTCGCAAACCCTGAATCGCACCGCCCGGCTAGCCGTGATGCCCCTTGGGCTTGCGGAATTTCAATAAAAACCGGTCGGTCTTATCGTGCAGATCGAACACCTTGGCGGTGTGCGGATCATCGGCGCGGTGTAGCACGTTGCTGGATGACTGCAGCACGAATCCCACGCTGGTGACTTCCTTGACGACCAGCTCCTGATCGATTCGGTGCAGCGTCTCGGTGTCGCGCGCGCCCGAGCCAGCCTCGGCGGCATGATCCTCGATCACAAATACGCCACCGGGCTTGAGCGCCTTGAAGATGGCGCTGTCCAAAGCATGGATGTCCGGCGGCCCAAACATCTTGTTATGCAGGTCGTGGTAATTCTCTGAGGTCCAGACCACGTCCAGGCCAGACGGCAGGCTAAAATCGGCCCCGTCCTTGCTGTCAGCGGTCACGTTGGTGCAGGGATTGGGCTGCACCTGATCATCCGCCGCCGGCGGATGCTCGGGCTTGATCACGCGGTTGATGCTGACGGCGTAGACGTGACCCTTGTCGCCCACCACGCGACAGAAGATGCGCGTGAAATAACCGCGGCCGGGCATCAGCTCCGCCACCTGGTCGCCCGGCTTGATGCCGGCAAACGCCGTGACCTGTGCCGGCAGGCGGTCGGCATCGCGGTCCAGGTCGCGCTGCGGCCGGGTCGGCTCGGCCAGCGCGGACTGCACATACGGCGGCGGCATCCGGCTCAGTCCGGCGTGGGCCGCGACGGCGACAAAGGCGAGCACCAGTACACCGGCACGCACGACATTCTTACGATGATTCCCCATGGTCTTTCTCTCCCCTTAGTCAGGTATGCCGGAGGCGGCACTGTGAATGCTCTAGACCGTCCCGAGTGAGCGAGGTTCACGGCTTTCCGAGGATCACAGCATAGCCGATGGCACCCGCCCGCCCAGCGACAGCAGCAGCTGCACCGTGTCCTGCAGGCGCTGCGATTCGGCCCGCACCAGACCCACTCGCGCCTGCTGGTTCTGGCGCTGGGCCTCCAGCACCTGCAACACCCCGCTGTTGCCGGCGCTGTAACTCTCTCGGGTCAGTTCGAGATTCTCGGCTGCGACCGATACCGCAGCTTGTTCGCTCGCTAGCAATTCTTGATCGTGCCCCAGGGCATCGAGGGAGTCGGCCACCTGGCCAAAGGCGCTCAGCACGATCTGCTCATAGTTGGCCTGGGAGCTGTTCATCGCGTCGATTGCGGCCTGCTTCCGGGCACGCAGCGCACCGTGATCGAACAGCGGTTGCGTCAGGCTGCCGGCCAGACCGCCGGCAGCACTGCTGGCCTCGAATAGGCTGCGTAGCTGGTTAGCCTGCAGGCTCGCGGTCGCCGTCAGACTGATCTGCGGATAGAGATTGGCGCTGGCGACGCCGACCGCGGCGGTGGCCGCGTGCAGGCGCGCCTCGGCCGCCTGGATATCGGGACGCCGATGCGCCAGCTCAGACGGCAAGGTCAGCGGCAGATGTTCGGGCGGATGAAACTCATCCAGTGAAAACTCCGTGGCCGGTGCGGCATCGGGCGTGCGCCCAACCAGCACCGCCAGCGCGTTGGTGGCGCTGCTGAGATCTCGCCGCAGCGGCGGCAGCAGCGCCTCATCGTTGGCAAGCTGGCTTTGGGCATTGACCACGTCGACGCGCGTGGCCGCGCCGTCAGTGAACGCGTCCTGTACCAGCTTCAGGTCGCGCCGGTCGTCCTCGAGCAGTGCCTGCAGATTGTCGATCTGGGCATGGGCGCTGGCCGCGGCCAGCGCCTGCATCGCGACGTTACCGCTCAGGCTGAGCGCCGCGGCCTGCACTTCGTGCTGTTGCACTTCGGCCAGGGCGCGCTGCTGTTCGATCGTGCGATGGACGCCGCCGGCGAAATCAAAGGTGTAGCTGACGGCCGGTCCGATCGAGTAGTAAGTAAACGGCGGCAGGTGCTGTGGTCCAAGGAACGCAGCGCCGTATTTCTGGCGGCCAATGCCGGCATCCAGATCGGCGTGCGGATAGCGGCCAGCCTCGGCCGCGTCGCTCAGCGCCTGCGCCTCGGCCAGGGTCGAGCGTGCCGCCGCCAGGGTTCGATTGGCGGCCAGCGCCTCGCGAATCACCGCGTCCAGCTGGCTCGAATTCAGCAACAACCACCAGGCATCCGGCTCGGCCGCGCCGCCGGCGTCGACCGGTTCGGTCGTGTAGCGAGTCGCGCTGGGCGCGGCCGGTGCGACGAAGTCCGGTCCAGCGACGCAGCCGCTCACGATCAGGGTGAGCACCGCTGCCGGCCAGATGCGCTGCGGGCTACTCCAGCGCGGCATGTTTGACCTCCGCGCCAGCGGCGCGCGGACTGCGCACCAGCAGCAGCAACGGCAGCGACAGCAACGTCAGAATCAGCATCAGCTGAAAGTCGTCCAGATAGGCGATCATGGCCGCCTGCCGGGTGACTCCGCGGTTGAGCGCCGCCAAGGCCTGCGCGCCGACGTAGCCGCCGAACGCATGATGCGCGGCGCCGAACTTGCTCACGTGCTCCGCCAGGGTCGCGTGCACCACCTGGGTATTGCGCACCATCAGACCCTGCACGGCCGAAATGCCGATGCTGCTGCCGACGTTGCGCACCAGATTGAACAGCGCGGTACCTTCGTTTCGAAATGACGGCCCCAGCGTGGCGAACGTCAGCGCTGCCATCGGCACATAGACGATGCCGACCCCCAGCCCCTGGATCGCGCCCGGCCACACGATCGATGACATATCGAACTGCATCGACAGCTGCGTCATCTGCCACATCGAGTAGGCGGTCAGCAGCAATCCCACGCCGATGATCAAGCGCACGTCAATGCGACCGACCAGCCGGCCGATGAACAGCATCGCCAGCAGCGTGCCGGCGCCACGCGGCACCATGACCAGGCCGGCCTGGAACACCGAGTAGCCCATCAGACCTTGCAGCAGCGGTGGCAGCAGCGCCAGCGTTGCAAACAGCACGATGCCGACCACGAAGATCAGGATGTTGCCGGTGAGGAAATTGCGATCCTTGTACAGCGCCAGGTGGATGAATGGCTGGCGCGCGGTAAGCGTATGGGTGGCGAAAAGGTAGAACGCCAGCGCAGCGATCGCGGCTTCGATCTGGATCTCGCTGGAGTTGAACCAGTCCTTGAGCGGCCCGCGGTCCAGAAACACCTGCAGCGTGCCGACCGCGATGCTCAGCAGCGCGAAGCCGAAGAAATCGAAACTCTTGCGCGCGTGCTTGGTGTCCGGGAAATAGGCCAGCACTCCGAGCACCGCCAGCACCCCGAACGGCACGTTGATGTAGAACACCCAGCGCCAGCTGTAGTTATCGGTGAGCCAGCCGCCGAGCATCGGCCCGAGCATCGGCCCGAGCACCACGCCGACGCCCCAGATCGCCATTGCCCGGCCGTGCTGATGCGACGGATAGGTGTCGAACAGCACCGCCTGCGACATCGGAATCAGTGCCGCGCCGCACAGCCCCTGCAGTACCCGGAACAGCACGATCTGGTCGAGCGACAGCGCCGCGCCACACAGCGCCGAGGCCGCGGTGAAACCGACGATGGATCCGAGGAACAGCGGTTTACGTCCGAACCGGTCCGCCAGCCAGCCGGTCAGCGGCGTCATGATGGCGGCGGCCACGATGTACGAGGTCAGTACCCAGGTCATCTGATCCTGGGTGGCCGACAGACTGCCCTGCATACGCGGCAGTGCGACGTTGGCGATGGTGTTATCGAGCGCTTGCAGAATCGAGGCAACCATCACCGTCAATGTGATCATGTTCCGGTGCGGCGTCGGGCTCACGCCGGCGTGGGCGACCTCGCTGCTCATCAGCGCTGCGCCAGCTGCTGCGTGGAGCCTCCGAACAGATGGCGGCGATGACCGGTGTCCACCGTCACCTCGGCGCTCAGGCCGGCATGCAACGGCGTGGTCTCGCCGAAGTCCGCCGCCTGAAGCTGCAGCCGCACCGGCACCCGCTGCACCACCTTGACCCAGTTGCCGGTCGCATTCTCCGGCGGCAGCAGCGAGAACTGTGCGCCGGTGCCGGGGCTCAGGCTGGCGACCCGCGCCTTGAAGTGATGCCCCGGGTAGGCGTCGATGCGGATCTCGGCCGGCTGCCCGGCGCGCATGTAGGTCAGGTCATCTTCCTTGAAGTTCGCTTCCACCCAGACGTCGCGGGTCGAGATCAGGCCGAATACCGGGGTCGAAGCGTTGATGTAGTCGCCCACCTGCAGCTGCTCGACCTTGGCTACGACGCCATCATCGGGAGCGTGGATAACGGTATAGGAGAGTTCCAGTTCGGCGCGATCGAGCGCGGCCTGCGCCTGCATCACCACCGGATGCTGATCGAGCGGCAGGTCGGGATTGCCGCCGAGCAACGCCAGTACGCTGCCGACCTGCTGCCGCGCCGAGGCCAGCTGTGATTGCGCCAGCTGCTGGGCGTGCTGCACCTGCTCGAACTGCGCCCGCGAACTGATACCGGATTGCAGCAGCCGCTGCTGGCGCTCGAGTTCATGCTGCTGATACGCGAGCGTGTCACGCGCCGCCGCCTGGTCAGCCAACTGATGCCGATAGGTCGCTTTCGCGGCGCCGATCTGCAGGCGCGCCGCGGCCAGCTTTGCCTGCGCCTCCTGCACCGCGATCCGAAATGGCCGATCGTCGAGCCGGAACAGGACATCGCCCCGATGCACCAGCTGATTGTCGTGCACGTCGAGCTCCACGACCCGACCGGATACATTGGCGCTGATGGATGCTTGCGCCGCCTGCACCGAGGAGTCATCGGTGGATACGTAGCGGCCCGATGCCAGGTAATACCAGAGCCCGGCGACGACCGCGACCAATACGCCGCCGCCCATCAGCAGCCAGCGCCGTCGCACGGTGCGTCGCGCCGGTTCCAGATCGGTCGGCGGGTTCACTTGTGCGTCCATGATTACCTGGGCTCTAGCTGCAGCAATGTCCCGTGCACCCGCTCGAGCAGATCGAGCAGCTGTTCGCGCTCGCTCTGGCTCAGCGGTCCGAGCGCTTCATGGCGCGCCTGATCCGCCAGCTTCCACATTCGACTGACGATCGGCCGCGCCTTGTCGCGCAGATGCAGACGATGCGCGCGTCGGTCTTCAGGATCGGGACGGCGCTCGATCCACTCATCCTGCTGCATGCGATCGAGCGTGCGCACCAGCGTCATCGGATCGGTATCGGTCAGTTCGGCCAGACGCGCCTGCGAGATGCCCTCGTTACGCGACAGATGCCCGAGTACCTTGCATTGCGACAGGGTCAGGTCGATCTCACGCGCACGGCGCTCGAAGTGCTTGGCATACAGCTGGTAGACGTCGCGTACCAGGAAGCCGAAGTTGCGCAGTCGCTCGCTAGCGGACGAACCGTGCGGTTTGGACAGGGGGGTGCTCACTGTCGATATAATAACTTATGATATTATATCTGTCAATGCCACCTGCGGCCGCCGCGGCGCGGGCCAAGCCACGCTGGCGTGGCCTGAATCTAGCTTCGAAACTGCGCGATGCCTGCGGCGATCTCGCGCTTGGCTTCCTCCACCCCGCCCCAGCCGTCGACGCGCACCCACTTGCAGGGTTCCAGGTCCTTGTAGTGCTCGAAGAAGTGCTGGATCTGATGCAGACGCTGCGGGTGAATGTCCTCGTGCTTGAGCCAGTGACTGTAGATCGGCAGCACTTTGTCATCCGGCACCGCCAGCACCTTTGAGTCGGCGCCGGCATCGTCGATCATCTTCAGCAGCCCGAGAGGCCGGCAGCGCACCACCACGCCCACCACCAGCGCAAACGGGGTGATCACCAGCACATCCACCGGGTCACCATCCGGCGCCTTGGTGCGCGGCACGTAGCCGTAGTTGCACGGGTAGTGCATCGCCGTGCCCATGAATCGATCGACAAACAGCGCGCCGGTCTCTTTATCGACCTCGTACTTGATCGGGTCGGCATTCATCGGGATTTCGATGATGACGTTGAAAATATCAGGCGCCGCGCTGCCCGGCGTGACCAGGTCGAGTCCCATGTCTTCCTCCGTACGATGCGACCATCGTAACTGCGTACCCATGGAATAGGTTGAATAGCGGCTGAATGGCCGCGGCCGCCGTCACGTCATCTTTTTTGCCGCAGCCGCGTTGAGGGCCAACAGGAACAACTGTCGTGGAGAATGCATGATGCTCAATCGAGGCAAGAAAGCCGCTTTGACGGCAGTACTGATGGCAGCGTTCACGCTCGGCGGCTGCGTGGTCACGGCGCGGCCCGAGTACGTGGGCGACACGGTGATGGTAGCCCCGCCTGCGCCGCAGGCCGAAGTGATCGGGGTAGCCCCGGCCCCCGGCTATATCTGGATGGGCGGCTACTGGGGCTGGGAAGGCGGCCGGCACGTGTGGGTTGGCGGCCACTGGGCCGAGGGTCGCGCCGGCTATCGCTGGGTGCCGCACCGCTGGGTGCGCAGCGGTGGCGGCTGGCGACTGGCGGCCGGACACTGGCAGCGCCGCTGACCTTAAGGCAGACCGCGGGCGCGCTCACAGTTACGAGCGCGCCCGCGCACTTCGGCCCGGCAAACTGCTAAATTCGCACTCCTCGACGGGCAGTGCCGCGGTGACGCGGCCGACGACAGGTGCAAGCAGTGAGTAACGAATCCTCCGGCGCCGCGACGCTGGCGCAAGGCGCAGCCAAGGCGGCACTCTATCAGTCACTGGGCAACTCGCTACGCGATCTGATCGCGTACCAGACCGATTTTCTGGCCAACATCTCCAACTTCGCCGCGCTGCTATTCACCAGTCTGCCCAATCTGAACTGGGCCGGCTTCTATCTGCTGCGTGGATCGGACCTGGTGCTCGGGCCATTCCAGGGCAAACCGGCCTGCTCGTGCATCGCCATGGGCGATGGCGTATGCGGCACCGCCGCCCTGCAACGCGCCGCGGTGCTGGTGCCGAACGTGCATGCCTTTCCGGGACATATCGTGTGCGATGAGGCCTCGCAGTCCGAAATGGTGCTGCCGGTGTTCAAGGATGATCGCTTGATCGGCGTGCTGGATATGGACAGCCCGCAGATCGGCCGCTTCGATGAAATCGATCGCGAGAATATCGAGGCGCTGCTTCGCCTGCTGATGAACGGCACCGAGGTGCCGGAGTACCGATTCGCGCCACCCGAGCAGTGACGCCGGCAACCGTTTCAGCTCGCAGCTGAAACCACTACATGCGCGCCGTCGGAATCGGAGCCCAAATCGGGGATCACGCGTAGCGTCATGGTGCCGCGTCCGGCCACCGCCATCTGTCCCGGCAGACTGTTGTCACACCAGCGGCGAAAGGCCTCGGCCGACAGCGGCGGGCTCATGAAGTAGCCCTGCGCACGGTCGCAGCCCAGTTCACGCAGCAGTGCAAAGCCCTTGCCGTCCTCGACGCCCTCGGCTACCACCTTGAGTCCCAGACTGTGGCCCAGCTCAATGGTCGAACGCACGATGGTCATCAGATCGGCGTCGCTGCCCATCTGCGACACGAACGAGCGATCAATCTTCAGCTCTGACACCGGCAACTGCATGATGTAGCTCAACGATGAGTAGCCGGTACCATAGTCATCGATCGACAACTGCAGGCCGATCTCCGCCAGTCGGTCCAGCACCTTCTGGGCGTGGCCCGGATCCTCCATGAAGCCGCTCTCGGTGATCTCCAGGCACAGCATGGCGGCGGGCACCTGATGCTCGGCCAGTAACGCACTGATGACATCCGGCAGATCTCGATTCATCAGGTCGCGCGCCGAGATGTTCACTGACACCTGCAGCGGCAGCCCATCGCGCCGCCATTCGCCGCACTGACGTATTGCTTCCTGCAGCACCCAGCGGGTCAGCACCTTGATGTAGCCGGTGTGCTCGGCGAATGGCACGAACATTCCCGGCGGCAGCAGGCCCTTGGTCGGATGTACCCAGCGGATCAGTGCCTCGGCGGCGTGTACCGTGGCCGAGTCGAGCGCGATCTTCGGTTGGTAATACAGGCGTAGCTCGCCATGCTCGACCGCATGCCGCAGCTCGCCCAGCAGCGACAGGTGCTCCTGCTGGCTGGTGTCGAACTTCGGGTCATAGACCGTGTAGCCGATCTTGTTGCGCTTGGCAACATACATGGCGATGTCGGCGTTGCGCACCAGGGTCTCGGAATTCGCGGCGTGGTCGGGAAAAAACGCGATGCCGATGCTGGTGCCAACATCGAGCGGCTGGTCCTGGTAGAGAATCGGATCCTCGAGCGTGTCGATGATGCTCTGGGCCAGCTCGATCACCTGCTCACTGCGTTGCATGGGCAGCAGCAGCGCGAATTCGTCGCCGCCCAAACGCGCCACGCAGCCGTTCGTACCCATCAGCGATCGCAGTCGCAGACCGACCTGGCGCAGCACATGATCGCCGACGCCGTGGCCGAGGGTGTCGTTGACGAATTTGAAGCGGTCCAAATCCATCACCAGGATCGCCAGCGATTGGCCCTGGGTTCGCGCCTGCACGATGCCGCGTTCCAGAGCCTCGCTGAACTGCGCGCGGTTGGGCAGCTGCGTCAGCGGGTCCTCGTACGCCAGTTTCAGAATGCGCTGCTCGCGTTCGGCGATTCCGGCGCGCATGTGGTCCAGTCCCTGTGCCAGCACACCGATCTCGTCGTCGCGCCGCAGCTGCAGCGGCGCGGAGTAGTCACCCTGGCGAATGCGCTTGACTGCGTTCAGCAGCACTTCAATCGGGCGCGTGATACCCAACGCGATCATGACGCTGCCGGCAATCGACAACAGCAGACTCAGGATACCCAGCACCACCAGTGTGGTACGCAGCGTGACGAAGCGACCCATCGCGTCGGCGATCGGCCGCTGCAGCAGCGCGACGATATGATCGTCACCGGAGGTACCGAGGGCGACGAAGCGCACCTGTTCCTCACCGCGCGACACCTGCAACAGCCGCGTGTCGAGGGCCTCCAGGTAGGACGGAAACTGAGCCACCAGCGCGTCGCCGGTGGGCGCGGCCAGCGTGGTCGCCAGCAGCTGCCAGCGGCCGGCGTGCTCGATTGCGAACGAGACGTCCAGGCCGGTGAGCTGGCGCAGGTCGGCTGCCAGGGCCTGGTCCACCGGATAGCAATCGACGATCCAGCCAATGGTGACCGGGGCGCGCACCGGCACCGCGATCAGCTGATAGGCGTGCGTTCCGAGCATCCCAAGGGCACTGGCGTTGCCGTCGGTACGCGCCGTCCCGATCAGCGCCCGCAGGTCCGAGGGTTTCGGGCTGCTGCTGGCGAGCGGTGAATTCGCCACGATTGCGCCGGTGAGGTCGACGTACATCGCCGCCTCGGCGCTGATGCGCGTGCGCTGGGTCTCGAGCGCGGACGCCAGCGTGGCAGCGTCGCCGGTGGCCACCGCCTCGCGAAATGCAAAATCCGACGCCGAGGCGCTGGCGGCCTGGATCTCGCGCTCCGCGTTCTGACGTAACACGCGCGCGAACACCTTCTGGCCGACGCCCAGCTCGTCCTCGATCTTGCCGCGCGCCGCGTTGTAGCTGGCATGGCTGGTGAGCGAGAATTCAGCGATCTGAACGACGCCCAGCAGCGCCACCAGAAATACGATCATGCGAACGCGCAGACTTCGAATGCGGATCATGTCCAGATTCTGCGACCCCTGGCGATCGCCTCGCGGACAGAAACGCTGGCGCGCGGCGATGCATTTGGCATGCGAGAAACTTCCCGGTACCTGTCTTATGGAAGATGGTAGAAGGGTCGCGCCGGGAGCGGCGTTAATTGAATCACAGCCTGTCCATGCGCTGAATTTTGTGCGCATTTCGAGCCAGCGCCACCGCCGGGCCGCGCCGGCCAACTGTGATCGAGTTCGCAGTCGCTGGGCCTTAGCATGTCAATAACGAACGATGCGACGCTGGCAGCGCTGGCGGCCGACTTGGCCGGCGGACGCCGCAGCAGCCGCTCGCTGGTGGAAGACTGTCTGGACCGAATTGACGATCCGCGTGGCGAAGGCGCCCGGACGTTCTTGCAGGTGGATCGCGAGGCGGCGCGAGCGGCGGCCGATGAGGTCGATCGGCAGCGAAAGCTCGGCACCGCGGTTCCCGCCCATGCCGGCATTCCGATCTCGGTCAAAGACCTGTTCGATATCGCCGGCCAGGTGACCCGCGCCGGCTCGACGGTGCTCGCCGGACAGCCGCCGGCGCGCGTCGACGCTGCCTGCGTCGCGCGCCTGCGCCGCGCGGGTTTCATCCTCATCGGCCGCACCAATATGACCGAATTCGCGTTCTCCGGGCTGGGCTTGAATCCCCATTACGGCACTCCGCTCAACCCGTGGCGGCGTGGCGAACAGCACATACCCGGGGGCTCCTCTTCCGGCGCGGCAATCTCGGTCACCGACGGCATGGCCCACGGTGCGCTCGGCACCGATACCGGCGGATCGTGCCGGATCCCGGCGGCCTTCACTGGCCTTGTGGGCTATAAGCCCACCGCGAGTCGTGTGCCGCGCTCCGGCGCGGTGCCGCTGTCCACGACGCTCGATTCATTCGGTCCGATCGCGCGCAGCGTCGACTGCTGCGCCCGACTGGACGCGGTGCTGGCCGGCGAGCCGGCGTCCGAGCGGCCCCAGACGGGGGTGTCCGGTCGGCGCTTTGCCGTTCCCGGTACCGTGGTACTGGACGGACTGGACGCCGAAGTGAGCGGCGCCTTCCAGCAGGCGCTCGCACGGCTATCGGCCGCGGGGGCGCAGCTCGAGCAGATCGACGTGCCAGAATTTGCGCAGATCGCTCCGATGAGCGCCAGGGGCACCATCTCGAACTACGAGTGCTACGCCTGGCATCGGCAACTGATTGCCCAGCACGCGGCACAGTACGATCCACGGGTCTTGGTGCGCATTCGCAAGGGCGCTGCACAGACCGCCGATGACTACGCCGCGCTGCTGGCGGCCCGCAGCAGTTTCATCGCTGCGGTGGAAGCGCGCCTGTTGCCGTTCGATGCATGGCTGATGCCGACCGTACCGATCGTGCCACCGCGAATGTCCGAGCTGCTCGCCGATGATGCCTATGCCCGCATCAATGGGCTGGTGCTGCGCAATCCGAGCATCGTGAATCTGCTCGATGGTTGCGCGATCTCCATCCCTGTCCACCGCCCCGGTGCCGCCCCGGTCGGCCTGACGCTCGCCTGCCCCGGTGGGCACGACGCCCATCTGTTTCGCTGCGCGGCCGCGGCCGAAGCGGTCCTAGCCTCGAAGTAACCTGAGCTGGCTGTGGGCGAAATTGAAGCGCTGACGCCGCTAGCGCCTACAAGCAATTCGCCGCGCCCCGAATCGACAGTCTCGGGCGATGTCGGGACCATTACCGCAGTCCAGCATCAGGAGAGATACATGAAGGACCTCGGCCGCCTGGCGATACTCACGGTCAGCGCACTGCTAAGTTTATCGGGCTGCATCGTCACGCCCGCCCATGATCATGATCGGGTCGAATACCGTTACGAAAACGGCGATCGCATCGATTCCAATGGCCATCGGGAAGTGCACTGGTGCGACGCGCACCATGACGACGAGCACTGTCGCTGACGCGATCAGCGCCTCCGGCGGCGCGCGCGCTTAAGATCGGCGATCAGCATCGCCAGCGCTCGCGTGCGCTGCCGAGGTTCGATCATCCGCAGCCCAGCTGAAGGGTGCAACGTCGCGAGCGCTCGCACGCCCAGTTCGGTGTCGAGCACCTGACCGCGCTGGCGCATCAGGCGAAAGCCGCGCCCGCGCACGGCCTTGGGCGCGATTGCGCCCAGACAGACCAGCACCTGAGGCCGCACCGCCTCGAGTTCCGCCAGCAGCCAGTGGCGGCAGGCGTCGATCTCACGCTGCGCCGGCGTTTTGTGGATGCGGCGCTTGCCGAGCAGCCCCCACTTGAAATGCTTCACGGCGTTGGTGATGTAGCAGGATTGTCGCTCGATACCGGCATCGTGCAGTGCCCGGGCGAGCAGCGTCTCGGCAGGTCCGACGAACGGCCGTCCTTCGATATCTTCCCGATCCCCCGGCTGTTCGCCGACCAACATCAGTGTGGCGCTCGCCGCGCCTACACCGAACACCGTCTGGGTCGCGCGCGCATATAACGGGCAGGCGGTGCAATGGGTGGCCCGCTTGCGCAACTGGCCGAGCGTGGCGGGACGAGCCCGTCGGGGGCTGGCGTCAGACATGCTCAAGATGCAGCAGCTGCTGGGCAGCGCGCAGACCGCTGCGCACGGCCGCGTGGACCGTACCCCAGTGGCCGGTGACATCGGTGTGCTCGCCGGTAAAGTAAACCGTATCCTCCAACGGCACACACATCTTGGCGGAGGCATCGATCGCGCCGACCGGTACATAGCTGTACGCGCCGCGGGCATACGGATCGGCCTGCCAGTCATGCGCATGCCAGCTCAGAAGCAACTTGCGTACTCGAGCGACCGGCACGGTCAGCACGTCAGCCAGCGTATTGATGGCCCGCTCCAACAATGCGTTGGCATCCACCCGCACCTGTTGCTCGCGTTGCACCGCGCCGACCGCCGGGCCGCCGATCCAACCGGTGATGACCGGCGCGCGATCCGGCATCGGCGTCCACCAGGTCGCGGGCACTGCGCCGTGCGCGAACAGAAAGCTAAGCTGGCTCAGCTTGACTGCCCATTGCGGTAGCGCCTGCGCCACCTCGGAATCGCTCCAGAATCGTTCGCGAAAGACCAGCGTAATCCTCAGCACCGCACCCATGCGCAGCTGCGCCGCGTGCGTCAGCGCAATGGGCCTGGGCGAGATCGCGATCGAACCTGCGTGCAGCACGCCGAGTGGGACCGCGATCAGCAGCCGGTGGGCGGTAACGCACAAGCGACCGCCATCCGCGCTGTCGGCGACGATGTCGACCTGGTCGCGTTGCCATGTGATCTGCCGTACCGGCGCGCCGAGGATGAGTCTGCCGCCAGCTCGGGTCAGCTCGCGCGCTAGATACTGCGGCAAAGCATCATAGCCACCGACGATGTGAAACAGTCGATCGCCGTCGATGGCATCCTCAGCGCGCTGTTGTTGCGCCAGACTGGCCACGCTGACGAGGTTGCCATCGGCAGCGTTGAAGCCCTCAACGTATTCGAGCGCCCGCACCCGGGCGAATTCGGCCACGGGATGCTCGTTCAGATACTGCACAAAGCTCAGGTCGCGATCATGCGGCTGGCTTGCTTGCCAGCGGGTCATCTGCTCGAGCACTGCCATGCCGCCCTCGTGCGTCTCATCGTGCTGCAGCAGTGACCCATCCCTGAAGCACAGGCGGGCGCCGCCGAGCTCCTGGGTCTCAAGCTGCGCCTCGCGAATCAGGTCCCAGGTCTCGGGCGGAAGCCCATGAATGAATTCGGCGCCCAGCTCAATGGCGATTGGCTGGCCCTGTTTGCGAGCCACGCGCGCCGTCCACAGTCGGCCGCCGACTCGCTCGCGTGCCTCGAGCACCGCGACCTTCAGGCCGGACTTGGTCAGTGCGCGGGCCGCCACCAGTCCGGCCACACCCGCTCCAACGATCGCAACGTCGCAGTCCATCGTGAAATTCTGCGGCAACGTTTGCGACGATGCCATGGGCTGCAAGGCTGAGCGCCTGTCAGTCGCCGACCGATGCTACAGTCGACCGAGGCGATGGAAGGCAGGCATGGCGGACCGACCGGTATTCATCTTCGATCTGGACGGCACCCTGGTAGACAGCGTCTATCAGCACGTACTGGCGTGGAAGGAAGCGCTCGACGCCGAGGGCATCAACTTGTCGGTGTGGCGCATCCACCGCAAGGTGGGGATGAGCGGCGGCCTGTTCGCCAACCAGTTATTGCGCGAGACCAAGATCGACATCACGCCTGAGCGACTGGACCGGCTGCGCCAGCTGCATGCCCGTGCTTATCAGCGGCTGGCTGCCAACGTCCGGCCGCTGTCAGGCGCGATCGAGCTTCTGGACACGTTGACCGCCGGCAAGATTCCGTGGGCCATTGCGACCAGCGGCCGCATGGAAACGGCGGCGCCGAATCTGAAGGCTCTGCGCATCGATCCGTCAAAGGTGCCGGTTGTCACGCGCGATGACGTCAAATATGCCAAGCCCGACCCCGATCTGTTTCTGGCCGCCGCGGC
Organism: Steroidobacteraceae bacterium; assembly: GCA_036490715.1. Classification (GTDB taxonomy): domain Bacteria; phylum Pseudomonadota; class Gammaproteobacteria; order Steroidobacterales; family Steroidobacteraceae; genus FEN-1191. The sequence goes on from DASXDL010000003.1 coordinate 174,100, forward strand.
TCGCCTAAATGCATCGATCAGCAACGCAGTCGTGGTCGGTGACAGCATCTGGGACATGCTCGCGGCCCGACGCTGCCACGCGCTGGGCGTCGGACTGCTATCGGGCGGCTACGGCCTGGACGAGCTCGAGCGCGCCAGCGCCTATCGGGTGTACGAGGACCCGGCGGACATGCTGGTGCACCTGGACGAGGTCGGCGGTCGACGCTAACGCGCTTTAGGCAACCTGTCTAAAGTCAGCAAGCTGGGCGTCCAGCGCGCGTTTGAATGCCGGGCGCGCGATACAGCGCTCGACGTACGAAGTCAGACGCGGCTCGACAATCAGCTCCGGCATTATCCGTAGCACCGTGGCCATGATGAGGTCGCCAGCGGTGAAGCGCTCGCCGTCCAGGAACGGCTTGTCGCCCAGTGACTTGCCCAGACAGTTCATGCGATGGCGGGCGAAGTCGACGGCGCCCGGCCGACGCAGCTTGGCCCACTCCTTGTCTTTGTGGAACAGATCTATCACCGCGACATTCATCACATACGGTTCGATGGAATTGAGTGCCGCGATCAGCCACTGCATCGCGCGAGCACGCGCGTTGGAATCCCTTGGCAATAGAACTTCAGCGCGTTCGCCGATATGCAGCACGATGGCTCCGCTCTCGAACAGCACATGGCCGTCCTCCTCGAAAATTGGTACCTGACCGAATGGCTGCAGTGAGCGGTAGCCGGCCTTGTCTTGATCGCCCTGCTCGAGCAGCCGCGTCCGGTATGGCAATCCGGCTTCCTCGAGCGCCCAACGCACGCGCAGATCGCGCACTTGTCCCTGCGCAAACGGTGGCACCCATCGAAAGGCGGAAATCGTGATCATGCGGTTCAGTCCTCAGGTCATCGACGGTAACTGGCGGAGAGGGTGAGATTCGAACTCACGAAACCCGTGAAGGTTTGCCGGTTTTCAAGTCGGGTGGGCCGCACGCCAGTGGTACGCAGTCGCACGCGATCGCCATAGTAGCCGATTCTTCGCACGAGGCCGAAACGGTGCGTTCTTCGACATCTCGCATCCACTGCAACTCGAGTGCAACTGAACTGCTGCCCCGCCAGCCATCCGCAACTCGGCAGAAGCTTTTGCCTTCGTGAGATACTCGTTGCCATGAGCCTGACTTGCAAATGGCGCGCTCTGCCCTTCATCGCGCTCCAAGCTTTATTGCTCATTGTCGGTTGCGCGGTGGGTCCCAACTATAGAAAGCCCGCGGCTCCGGATGTCAGTGACTATACGGCCCACCCGGTCCTGAACACCGTCACCACTGCGAACGTCCAGGGCGGGGAAGCTCAACGCTTTGCCAACGGAAGCGACGTTGTCGGCGACTGGTGGACCTTGTTTCATTCCCAGCCGCTCAATGAGCTGATCGACCAATCGCTCGCAAACAGTCCCGACCTCAAGTCAGCTCAGGCAGCACTGCTCGTGGCAAGAGAGAATGTCCTGGCTCAACGGGGCGCCTACTATCCCAGTGTTACGGCAAGCTTCTCGGCCAGCCGCCAGAGACAATCAGGGCAACTCGCACCCACGCCCAATTCGAACGATTTTCTATACGATCTTTTCACCCCGCAGGTCGGCGTTTCGTACGTTCCCGATGTCTTCGGTCTGAACCGTCGGACCGTTGAATCATTGAAGGCACAGGAACAGCAAGTTCGCTTCCAGATGATCGCGACTTATACGACCTTGACCGCCAATGTGGTGGTCACGGCGATTCAGCGGGGCTCGTTACAGATGCAGATTGATGCGACGCGCCAACTCATCGATATCAACTCCAGCATGCTGCAAATCCTGCAAGACCAATTTGCCAAGGGTTATGTCAGTCGACTTGACGTTGCCGCACAGGAATCGCAGCTCGCGCAGGTCACCGCGACGCTGCCGCCGTTGATCAAGCAATCAGCGCAGACAAGTGACCTTCTGGCAGTTCTGGCCGGTCGGTTTCCGAACCAGGCGGTAGCTGATCAATTCGAGCTTTCGAGTCTGCAATTGCCGCAGGAACTGCCGGTGAGCCTTCCTTCGGAGCTTGTCGCGCAACGCCCGGACGTGCTCCAGGCCGAAGCAAACCTGCACGCCGCCAGCGCCAAAATTGGCATCGCCGAAGCGAATCGACTGCCGAGTATTACACTGACCGCAGATGCCGGCAGCACGGCGTTGGCCATCGATCAGCTTTTCAGTCGGGGCACCGGCTTTTGGGGTGTGGGCGCAGCAGCGACCGCACCCCTTTTTCAGGGCGGGACACTTCTGCACCAGGAGCGCGCCGCGAAGGCGGCCTACGTTCAAGCCTCGGAACAATACCGAAGCACCGTTCTGATCGCCTTTCAGAACGTTGCTGACACGTTGACGGCACTAGAACAGGACGCCGAAGCGCTGACGACTGCTGCGACCGCCGCAAATGCCGCCGACGTAGCACTGGATTTGGCCCGACGACAATGGCAGGACGGCTACGCCGGCTATCTTGCCGTGTTAAACGCTGAGCAATCCTATCAGCAGACTCGGATCAGCTTCATCCAGGCCCAGGCCAATCGTTATGCCGATACGGCGGCGTTGTTTCAGGCGCTGGGCGGTGGCTGGTGGCACCACGCAGATTTAGCCAATGATATTCGGGAAAAGTAAATCATCTGGCGGAATACCGCCTTCAGAGCATCGGATTCAATTCAGGCGCACTAGCGAAGTTGCCGTCGTAGCGATCGCAACAGTCATTTTGTTCACCGCCTGTTCATCCAAGACTGACAACAACTCACAGACATCATCCGTAGCTGCCAGCAACGTGACACTGACGTCAGTGCAGCGAGAACAAATCCACCTATTCACCGTTGAGCCGGCCAAATTTCGCAAGCGGATTGAGACCACCGGCGCGGTTGATTTCGACAGCGATCAGGCCACGAGCGTATTAGCACCCTTCTCCGGTCCGGTGTCGCGGCTGCTCGTCTCTCTCGGTGCCCAAGTCAAGGAAGGCGACGCGTTGGCGGTGGTGGATTCACCCGACTTTGCGACGGCCATCAGCGCTTATCGCAAAGCACTCGCCACCGCCCAGACCGACCGGCGGCTTGCCGACATGGACAACGATCTTATCCAGCATAACGGTGTCGCGCAGCGCGAAGCAGCGCAGGCGGAGACCGATGCCATTAACGCCGAAGCGGACCGCGACGCTGCCCGGCAAGCACTCGTCTCGCTGAAGGTTCAGCCTCAGGTCATCGAGGACATACAAGAAGGTCGGCCGATATCGCGGATCGAGGGAATCATTCGCTCGCCGATCGCAGGCACCGTTGTGGAAAAGCTGATCACTCCCGGAGAACTTCTGCAGACTGGCACAACGCCGTGTTTTACGGTCGCCGACCTTTCACGCGTCTGGGTCATGGCGCAACTTTTTGGTTCGGAACTCGCTTCGATCAGCCCTGGCGATGCAGCCGAAGTGATAACCGGTATTGATTCCAATCACTTTTCTGGAACGGTGGACAACATCTCGGCGCTGGTCAACCCGGACACCCGCTCGGTGGCGGTCCGTGTGGTCGTCAAAAATCCGGGAGATCTGCTGAAGAAAGGGATGTACGTGCGGGTGCAGCTGCAGGCGCGCCAGGAGAGCAGCGGGCTGCTGGTCCCAGTTTCAGCGGTTTTGCGTGACGATGAAAACCTGCCGTTCGTCTATGTAGCCCAGCCTGACGGCAGCTTCGCGCGCGAGCACGTGACCCTTGGGTATCGTGCCGGGGACCAATATGAAATCCTCGCTGGACTGCAGGACGGAGACAGAATCGTGGTTGAAGGGGGGATCTTTGTTCAATTCATGCAAAGTCAATGAGCGATCCTGCGCCGCCAACCGGAGCTGCGCCGCGAGCGACCTCGATCATGAACCGGGTCGTAGCCTCCTCGTTGCGGCAGCGTTTCCTGGTAGTCCTCATGACGCTGTTGTTGCTTGCCGCCGGGTTGCGGTCACTCGAGCGCCTGCCGATGGATGCCTATCCCGATCTCTCGCCGCCCCTGGTCGAGATCATCACCCAATGGCCGGGGCACGCCGCCGAGGAAATTGAGCGGCTGATCACCGTTCCGGTCGAACTCGGGCTGAACGGCATTCCGCAGACGACCACAAAGCGTTCGATTTCGCTCTATGGATTGTCCGACGTCATCCTGACGTTTCAAAACCGCACGGATAACTACTTCGCCCGGCAGCAGGTCTTCAACCGCCTGGGGACTCTGAACCTGCCGAGCGGCGTGACCCCTTCGGTCGCGCCATTGTCCGCCCCATCGGGTCTGATCTATCGCTACGTGCTGCAGAGCCCGGACCGCTCGCCGATGGAACTCAAGACATTCGAGGACTGGGTGGTCGAGCCCCAGTTCAGAGCCGTTCCCGGCGTCGCGGATGATTCGGGATTTGGCGGTGGAACCATGCAGTATCAGGTACTGCTCGATCCGGCCAGGATTGCTGCGGTTGGCTTGTCGGTGCAGCAGGTGGAGACCGCTCTGGCAGCGAACAACGCCAACGCCGGCGGCGGATTCTACTCGCAAGGCGGCCAGTTCTATTACGTGCGCGGCATGGGACGCCTGGACACTTTGCAGGATATCGGCAATGTCGTACTGGCGGTGCATGACGGCACCCCGGTACTGCTGAAGGACGTCGGACGGGTGGTCATCGGCACTGCCCCACGGCTGGGCGAGTTTGGCTACGAGAAACAGGACGACGCCGTGGAGGGCGTCATCCTGATGCTCAAGGGCGAGAAGACTCAAGACGTGCTGAAGCGCGTTGAGGCGAAGACCAGGGAGCTCAACGACGAAATCCTGCCCAAAGACATCAAGGTTCATCCGTTCTACGACCTGAGCGATCTCATTGCGCTGACCACCAGGACCGTGGAACGCAACCTTTTGCAGGGCATGGTGCTGGTGATCGTGGTCCTCATATTCTTTCTCTACGATTTTCGTGCGGGCTTAATCGTCGCTGTCACCATCCCGCTCTCTCTGTTGTTCGCATTTGTTTGTCTCGATCTCCAGGGTGCCTCGGCCAACCTGCTTTCCATCGGTGCGGTGGATTTTGGCATCCTGGTGGATGGCGCGATATTCATGGTGGAAAATATTTTCCGCCAGATCGCCGCGCGCCGGGGAACTGCGCTCAACGTCACGGAAATCATCAAGGCTGCAGCGGCAGAGGTCGACCGCCCGCTCTTCTATGCGGTCGCGGTGATCGTGGCCGGCTTCCTGCCTATCTATGTCTTGTCCGGCCCGTCCGGGACGCTGTTCAAACCGATGGCAGACACCATGATCTTCGCCTTGATCGGTTCCCTGATCGTCACGCTGTCGCTGCTGCCGGTGCTGTGTTCGTGGTCAATGCGGGAGGGCGTGTCGGAACGACGCAACGGCGCTTTCGAAGCCATCAAATCGATTTACTCGAAAGGGCTGGATGTCAGTCTTGCCCATCCCTGGGGCACGACGTTCGCCGCGGCTATTCTGCTGGCAGGTTCGCTGCTGCTGGTCCCGTTCATCGGCGCCGAGTTCATGCCGAAGCTGGATGAAGGCGCGCTGTGGGTGCGCGCCACGATGCCCTACACCATTTCGTTTGACGAATCGGCCAAGATCGCTCCCAAGGTGAGGGAGATACTGCATTCCTTTCCCGAAGTCACGACGGTCGCCTCCGAACTGGGCCGGCCGGACGACGGCACGGATGCGACCGGTTTCTTCAACGTCGAGTTCTACGTCGGCCTCAAACCTTACTCGCAATGGACCGGCGCTCGCCGCACAAAAGCTGCGCTGATCGAGGCCATCAATCAGAAGCTCGAGGCCTTTCCCGGGATCACCTTCAACTACACCCAGCCGGCGGAGGACGCGGTTGACGAGGCGGAAACGGGGTTGAAGAGCGCGCTGGCTGTCAAGATATTTGGCTCCAATCTGGATACGCTCCAACAGAAAGGCAAAGCCATCAAACAGGTCCTGGAGCAGGTACGCGGAATCCGCGATGTCACGCTGGTGCAGGAACTCGGGCAGCCCAGCCTGACCATCCAGGTCGACCGCGCTCAGATTGCTCGTTTCGGTCTGAACGTCGCCGACATCAATGGCTTGATCCAAACAGCCATTGGCGGAGACGTCGCCACCCAGGTGGTGCAGGGAGAAAAGCAGTTTGATCTCGTTGTCCGCCTCGATCGCCAGTTCCGCGATAACCCCGAGGAAATCAGAAATATCCTGGTGGCGACGCCCGCCGGGCAACAAATTCCGCTCAAGGAACTCGCGGATATCCAGGTGACGAACGGCGCTTCTTTCATCTACCGCCAAAACGACTCGCGCTACATCGGCGTGCAGTTCTCGGTGGAAGGGCGCGATCTGGCCGGCGCAGTGGGCGATGCTATCCAGCAAGTCAGTGGAAAAGTTGCGTTGCCGCGCGGCTATCGTCTGGACTGGGGCGGTGAATACACGGAATACACGGCTTCGCGCCAGGAGCTGAATGTCATTCTACCGCTGACCTTGTTCCTGATATTCCTCCTGCTTTTCGCACTCTACAGCAACGCAAAATTCCCGTTCATCACGGTGCTCGGCGTGCTGCTGTCGGCACCAGTGGGCGCCATCGTTGCCCTCTGGATCACCGCCACGCCGTTTTCCGTTTCCTCCGGCATCGGCTTCCTCGCCTTGTTTGGCGTCTCGGTGCTGACAGCCGTCGTCTATATCTCCTATGTCAACGAACTCCGCAGCAGCGGCACGCCTCTCAACGAAGCCATTCGCCAGGGCGCGATCCTGCGGCTGCGCCCGATCATGATGACAGCGCTGGTGGCGGCGTTGGGCTTGTTGCCGGCGGCCCTGGCAACCGGCGTTGGCACGGACTCCCAAAGACCGTTTGCCCTGGTCATTGTCAGCGGCATGGTCTCGCGACTATTGATCAGCATCTTTCTGATGCCAGCGCTTTATGTCCTGGTGGCCCGTTCCGGCGATCGGCTGGAAGTGTGACAGCTCGTCGCTTAGATCCAAATCTGGCGGAGAGGGTGAGATTCGAACTCACGAAACCCGTGAAGGTTTGCCGGTTTTCAAGACCGGTGCATTCAACCGCTCTGCCACCTCTCCGAACGCGTTGAACTGGTCGCGGCGCCGATTCTATCAGGGGCTACTTGGCTTCGGCCGGCGGCACGAACTGAATCAGCGAGCTGAGCATCCGCTGCAGCAGATCGCGCAGCGGTGAAGCCCGGGTGTCATCGTAGAGCGTGCGGTCCTCGTCCATATAGGCCGCCTGAGTCAGTTCGATCTGCACCGCATGCACGTTCTTGGCCGGTGCTCCGTACTGGCGCGTGATGTAGCCGCCCTTGAAGCGGCCGTTGACCACGCAGCTGAACTGCGTCTGCGAGCTGATGAGGTTGAACATCGGCATGATCATGTCAGGATGACAGGAGGCGCCATCGTCGGTGCCGACGTTGATGTCCGGCAGCGTCCCGGTGAAAAGGCGCGGAACACGACTGCGAACCGAATGCGCGTCGTACAGCAGCGCAAAGCCGAAGCGCGCACGCACCTCCTGGATCAACTGCGCCAGTGCCTGGTGATACGGCTGCCAGTAGCGCTCGCGCCGTGAGTCAACCTCGGAGGCCGGCAGCGCATCGACGCCACTGCCGTACAGCGGCTCGCCGGCAAACGTATGCGTCGGGCACAGGCCGGTGTTGGTCATCCCTGGATACAGCGATGCGCCATCCGGCGGTCGATTCAGGTCGATCACATAGCGCGAATACCGGGCGGCGATCACATTCGCACCCAGTTCCGGCAGGAAATCGTACAGACGATCCACGTTCCAGTCAGTGTCAGCCAGTGCGCGCGCCATCGGCGTGAATTCCCGTTCCAGCTGCTCCGGCACGCGCGTGCCCACGTGCGGCATGCTGACGATCAGCGGGCTTTCTCCCATGGTCAGTTGATAGACCGGATTGTCGGAATCAGGCATCGTCAGAGGTCCCTCTCAATAGGCCAGCAATTGATCGTCGAGCAGGCCGCTGAAGCTGCCGGCTATCACCAATCGGCGCGCGGCCTCAATGTCGGGCGCGAAGAAGCGGTCGGACTGGTAGTGACGCACGCGCGAGCGCACCAGCCGCAGCGCCCGTTCGAGACTGCGCGAGCTGCGCGTCGGCCGATGAAACTCGATGCCCTGCGCCGCCGCCATCAGTTCTATGGCGACCACGGTCGCCGCGTTGTCGGCCATATCAAGCAGCCGCCGTGCCGCATGGGTCGCCATCGACACATGATCCTCCTGATTGGCGGAGGTTGGGATGCTATCAACGCTGGCCGGATGCGCCAGCGCTTTGTTCTCCGAGACTAGCGCCGCCGCAGTAATCTGCGTGACCATGAAGCCGGAGTTGACGCCGCTGTTCTCCACCAAGAAAGGCGGCAGGCCGCTCATCTTGGGATCGATCAGCAGTGCCAGGCGACGCTCCGACAGCGAGCCGATCTCGGCCACTGCCAGCGCCAGCTGATCGGCGGCCAGGGCGACCGGCTCGGCGTGGAAATTGCCGCCCGAGAGCACCTCGCGCTGACGCGCGAACACCAGTGGATTGTCGGTCACGGCATTGGCCTCGCGCTCCAGGATCTGGGCCACCGATCGCATGACATCCAGACAGGCGCCCATCACTTGCGGCTGGCAGCGCAGCGAATACGGATCCTGGACGCGATTGCAATCCATGTGGGAGGCGCGGATCCGGCTGCCCTGCAGTAGCCGGCGCAGGCTGGCGGCCACGCGGCGCTGCCCCTCCTGACGGCGAATCGCATGGATGCGCTCGTCGAACGGCACATCGCTGCCTTTGAGCGCATCGACCGACATGGCGCCGGCCACCATCGCCGCGGCGAATACGTTTTCGATGGCAAACAAACCGGCCAGCGCCAAAGCGGTCGACACCTGCGTGCCATTGAGCAGTGCCAGCCCTTCTTTGGCCGCCAACCGCAGCGGCGCCATGCGCAGTTGCGACAGCGCCTTGTCGGCACGCAGCACACGATTGTGCCGCCGTACCTGGCCGACACCGATCAGCGCTGCTGCCAGATGCGCCAGCGGCGCCAGATCACCCGAGGCCCCGACCGAGCCCTTGCCCGGGATGCACGGATAGATTTCATTCTGCAATAGACGCTGCAGCGCCTGAATCGTCGCCGGCTGCACGCCGGAGTAGCCCTGCGCCAGGCTCGCGATCTTGAGCACCATGACCAGCCGCACGATCGCATCCGGCAACAGCGCCCCGGAGCCGGCGGCGTGCGAGAGCACCAGGTTTCGTTGCAACAGCTCGAGCTGATCGGACGGGATCTGGGTCTGCGCCAGTAGACCAAAGCCGGTATTGACGCCGTAGACCGTCTTACCGCTGGCGAGCATCTGATCGATCGCGCGCTGCGAGCGCCGCACCCGCTGCCAGTCGCGCGTTCCGAGCGTCACGCGCACCGGGGAGCGCAACGCCGCGCGCAGATCATCCAGCGACAGCTCGCTCGCCTGCAAGCCGATGCGGGCCGTGCGGATCGGCGCGGCCATCAGGACGCCGCGCCGCTGCGGTCGATCATGGGCAAATTGAGCTGGTGCTCACGTGCACAGGCGATGGCCTCCGGATAGCCGGCGTCGGCGTGGCGCATCACACCGCTGGCCGGATCGTTCCACAATACCCGCTCGATGCGGCGCGCCGCCGCCGGTGTACCGTCACAGACGATGACCACGCCGGCGTGCTGCGAGTAGCCCATGCCGACTCCGCCGCCGTGATGAAAGCTGACCCAGGTGGCGCCGCTGGCGGTATTGAGCAGCGCATTGAGCAGCGGCCAGTCCGAGACTGCATCGGAGCCGTCTCGCATGGCTTCGGTTTCCCGGTTGGGACTGGCAACCGAACCTGAATCCAGGTGATCGCGCCCGATCACGATCGGCGCCTTAAGTTCGCCCGAGGCCACCATCTGGTTGAAAGCCAGGCCGAGACGATGTCGATCGCCCAGCCCCACCCAGCAGATGCGCGCCGGCAAACCCTGGAACTGTATGCGCTTGGCCGCCATGTCGAGCCAGCGGTGCAGGTGCTGATCGTGCGGCATCAGTTGCCTGACCTTGGCATCGGTGCGGGCGATGTCCTGCGGATCCCCCGACAGCGCGGCCCAGCGAAACGGACCGACCCCGCGACAGAACAGCGGCCGAATGTAGGCCGGTACGAATCCTGGAATATCGAACGCATCCTTGACGCCCATTTCGAACGCCACCTGGCGGATGTTGTTGCCGTAGTCGAACACCGGCAGGCCCAGGCGCTTGTAGGCCAGCATCGCCTGCACGTGTGGCACCATCGATTCGCGCGCTGCGGCGGCTACGCGCTGCGGATCATCGCGGCGCGCCCGCTCCCATTCCTGCACCGACCAGTTGAGCGGCAGGTAGCCGTTGACCGGATCGTGGGCCGAGGTCTGATCGGTAATCGCATCCGGGCGCACGTCCCGGCGCAGCAGCTCCGGCAGAATCTGTGCGGCGTTGGCGCACAGGCCCACCGACACCGGCTGGCGCTTGTCGCACGCGGCCTGCATCAGGCCGAGCGCCTCCTCCAGACTGTGCGCGCGGCGATCGAGGTAGCCCGTGTCGAGCCGCTTCTGGATGCGCGACTCCTGACATTCGATCGCCAGCATGGAGGCGCCGGCCATGGTCGCAGCCAGCGGCTGCGCGCCGCCCATGCCGCCCAGACCGGCGGTCAGGATCCAGCGTCCGCTCAAGTCGCCGCCAAAGTGCTGGCGGCCGAGCTCGACGAAGGTTTCGTAGGTACCCTGGACGATGCCTTGGCTGCCGATGTAGATCCACGAGCCGGCGGTCATCTGGCCGAACATCATCAGACCGCGGCGATCCAGTTCGTTGAACTGATCCCAGGTGGCCCAGTGCGGCACCAGATTGGAATTGGCCAGCAGCACGCGCGGCGCATCCTCATGGGTGCGAAATACACCGACCGGTTTGCCCGATTGGATCAGCAAGGTCTGGTCGGCCTCAAGCTCGCGCAAACTGCGGACGATTGCCTGGTAGCAATCCCAGTTGCGCGCCGCCTTGCCAATGCCGCCGTACACCACCAGGTCGTCGGGCCGTTCGCCGACCTCGGGATCGAGATTGTTCATCAGCATGCGCAGCGGTGCCTCGGTCAGCCAGGAGCGCGCCGACAGTTTGGTGCCGCGCGCAGCGCGAATCACCGGCCTGCGCCCGCCCTGCTGAAAGTCATTTGCCATGCCGTTTCACCCGGTTGTGGTCTCGTTCAGGGCCGCCCGCAGCGGCTGCCCGACGCGCTCCAAGGCGGCGCGATAATCCGCATCGATCTGCGCTTGCTGCGCGTGCCGGCCATCGCGGATCACCCAGCGTCCCGCGACCATCACCTGGCGGGCAAGCGGCGCCTGTGCTCCGAACACCAGCGCACTGAGATAGTACGCAGGTGGCAGTTGCGGCCAGTCGCCCTCATCGTTATCAAACGTCACGAAATCCGCACGGCCAGGCGCCGACGCGCGCGCCGGCGACCCCTGCCCCGCCGCCCGCCAGCCGCCGTCGAGCACGCTGCGGTAGAGCCGATCAGCCACGGCGGGCTCAGTAGTCGTGGACAGCACATTGCGGCGTCCGCGCAGCAGACGCAATGCCCATTCGAGCTGGCGCAGCTCCACGCAGGCGCTGCGCCCGATGTTGCTGTCCGAGCCGATTGCTAGCCGGCCGCCGGCATTGAGAAAATGCGCCGCGTCGGCACAGCCATCACCCAGGTCGGCTTCGGTGGTCGGGCACAGCACCAGTGTCGCGCCGCTGGCGGCGATCTGTTCCAGTTCGCGCGCGGTGGTGTGGATCGCATGCACCAGTGCCCAGCGGTCATTGAGCAATCCACGTTCCGCCAGCAGCGCCACCGGCGACTGCCCGTAGTGATTGCGACAGGCGGCGACCTCCGCCGGCTGCTCGGCGACGTGGATATGAATCACGCGGCAACGCTCATCGCCGGCAAGCTCACTCGACACCGCGATGATGCTCTCCAGCTGCACCGCCCGCAGGCTGTGAAACGCGACGCCGAGCGTGACCGACGCGCCGGCGGGATAGCGCTGCCTCAACTCGCCCCAGTCGTGCAGGAACTCCTCGGTCGAGCGAATGAAGCGTGCCTGTCCGGCGGTGGGCGCGACGCCGCCAAAGTTACTGTGCTGATACAACGTCGGCAGCAACGTCAGGCCGATGCCGGCGCGCTGCGCGCCGCGAACGATCGCCACATCGGCATCCAACGCCGCGCCCGCCTGATGCGCCAGCCGGTGCAGATAGAGAAATTCCACCACGCCGGTGTAGCCACCGCGCAGCAGTTCCAGATAGCAGCGCGCGGCGATCGCCTCCAGGTCCTGCGGCCCGATCTGCGCCGCCGCCGTGTACATGGCCTCGCGCCAGCTCCAGAAATCCTCGCTCGAGGCGCGGGCGCGCTGGGTCCACGCCGGCAGCAGCCGCTGAAAGGCGTGGCAATGCGCATCGGCAAGCCCGGGCAGCGTCAGCCCGGGGATCGGCGCGGCGCCCGCCGCCGCGGGCCCGGTGCCAACCACGTTGCCGGCGTCATCGATCTGCACGCCGACGTTGCTACGCCATCTCCCGTCAATCCACAGATTGGCAAAACTGACTGTCGGCATCAGGACTGGCGCCCCCGCTCCGGGTACGCGATTCTACTCGCATGACTGACCCCGAAGCTGCCGCCGCGCAGCTGTTCACCAATGCGCGCCTGCTGACGATGCGGGCCGATGGCCACGGCGTTTCCCGGGATTGCGACAGCCTGGCGGCGATCGGCGGGCGCATCAGCGCCATCGGCAACCGCGAGCAGCTGCAGCGGCTATACCCGCAGGCCGAGCGCATCGATCTGGACGGTCGGCTGCTGACGCCGGGCCTGATCGACTGCCACACGCACATCGTCTATGGCGGAGATCGCTCGAGCGAGATGCAGCGTCGCCTCGCCGGCGAGAGCTACGAGAGCATCGCGCGCGCCGGCGGCGGCATTCTCAGCACCGCGGCTGCCACCGCCCGGCTGACCGAGGAGCAGCTGGCGCAGGAGGCATTGCCGCGCGTGGATGCGCTGATGGCCGACGGCGTCACCTCGCTCGAGATCAAATCCGGCTATGGGCTGGATCTTCAGAGCGAGCTGCGCTGCCTGCGCGCCGCGCGCCGCATCGGCAGCTTGCGACCGATGAGCGTCAGCACAACCTATCTGGGTGCGCACGTGGTGCCGGCCCATTTTCCGGGCGGCGCCGACGGCTACGTCGAGCAGCTGTGCTCGCACGATCTGCCCGCGGTCGCCGCTAGCGGCCTGGCCGACGCCGTGGATGCGTATTGCGAAAGCATTGCGTTCTCAGGCCAACAGGTCGAGCGCGTGCTGGCCACGGCACGCGCTCTGGGACTGGCGCGCAAGCTGCACGCCGACCAGCTCTCCAACATGCACGCGGCGGCGCTGGCCGCCCGCTATGGGGCGCTGTCGGCCGATCATCTGGAATACACCGACGCCGACGGCATCGCGGCGCTCAAGCACGCCGGCACCGTGGCCGTGATCCTGCCGGGGGCGTTCTATTTCCTGCGCCAGCGCCAGGCGCCGCCGGTGGCCGAGCTGCGCCGCGCCGGGGTGCCGATGGCGGTCTCGACCGATTGCAATCCCGGCACCTCGCCGCTGTGTTCGCTGCTGATCGCGATGAACCTGGCCGCGGTACAGTTCGGACTGAGCACCGACGAGTGCCTGGCCGGGGTGACGCGCGAGGCGGCCCGCGCGCTCGGCGTGCTCGCCGACCGCGGTACCCTCGAAGTCGGCAAGAGCTGTGATCTGGCGGTCTGGGACGTGGAGGATCCGGCGGCCCTGGTGCACACGCTCGGCGCCCGGCCGCTGCACTTGCGGGTGTGGCGCGGCTATCGGGCGCCAGCCACGATCCGGTCAACGCCGCCCATGTAAGGCCGCAGCACCGCCGGCACCTCGACGCTGCCATCCTCGTTCTGGTAATTCTCCAGCACCGCCACCAGCGCACGGCCGACGGCGACGCCCGAACCGTTGAGCGTATGCACTGGCTCGGGTTTGCCGGTCGTGGGATTGCGCCAGCGCGCCTGCATGCGGCGCGCCTGGAATGCCTCGCAGTTACTGCACGAGGATATCTCTCGATATTTCTTCTGCGACGGCAGCCACACCTCCAGATCGTAGGTCTTGGCACTGGCAAACCCGACGTCGGCCGCGCACAGCTCGATCACGCGGTACGGCAGCTCCAGGCGCCGTAGCACCTGCTCGGCGTGTCCGCGCAGTGCCTCGAGCGCCTCGTAGGATTCGCTTGGGCGCACGATCATCACCAGCTCGACCTTCTCGAACTGATGCTGACGGATCATGCCGCGCGTATCGCGCCCGGCGGCTCCGGCCTCGGAGCGGAAACAGGGAGTATGGGCGGTGTACTTCAGCGGCAGCGCTTCTGCGGCCACGATCTGATCGCGCACCAGGTTGGTCATGGACACTTCGGCCGTGGGGATCAGGTAGAAGCCCTGTTCGCCGCGCACCGCGAACAGCTCCTGCTCGAACTTCGGCAGCTGGCCGGTGCCGATCAGCGCACTGGGCAGCACGAGGTAAGGTGCGTAGATCTCGCTGTAGCCGTGCTCGCCGGTATGCAGATCGAGCATGAACTGCGCCAGTGCCCGCTGCAGTCGCGCCAGCTGCGCGCGGATTACCACGAAGCGCGCCCCGGCGATGCGGCCGGCAGCCTCGAAGTCCAGCATGCCGAGCAGCTCGCCGATGGCGGCATGATCGCGCGGTTCGAAGGCGAACTGCCGTGGCTGTCCGTGCCGGGCGATCTCGACGTTGGCGCTCTCGTCGGCCCCGTCCGGAACCGAGTCGTGCAGCAGGTTGGGCAGATCGAGCTGTAGCCGCTCGAGCGCGGTCTGCGCCGTACCGAGCTGCTGCTCGGCGTCCGACAGGCCCTGGGTGAGCGACTCGGCCTGCTGCAGTAGCGGCGCGATGTCCTGCCCCCGGCCGCGCGCCTGGCCGACCGTGCGCGCGTGCTCATTGCGGGCCGCGCGCAGCCGATCGGTTTCGATCTGCCAGTGACGGCGCTGCTCCTCCAGCTCCTTCCAGGCATTGACGTCGAAGACATAGCCGCGGCGCGCGAGGCGACGCGCCACGTCATCCGGTGCCGTTCGCAGCAGTTTCGGGTCGATCATGACTTGTCTTGATCCGGCTTCATCTGCCGCAGACGCTCCAGGGCTTCGCCGATGCGCTGCTCGAGCCCGCGCGGGCTCGGATGATAATAGCGGCGGTCGGGCATGTCGTCGGGTAGGTAGCGCTCGCCGGCCACAAACGCCTGCGGCTCGTCGTGCGCATAGCGGTAGCCGCTGCCGTGGCCGAGTTCCTTCATCAGGCGCGTCGGCGCGTTGCGAAACCGCAGTGGCACTTCCAGGCTGCCGTAGCGCTCGACGTCGGCGCGAGCCTCATCCAGTGCGGTGTACAAGGCGTTGCTCTTGGCTGCGACCGCCAGATAAACGATGGCTTCGGCCAGCGCCAGCTCGCCTTCGGGGCTGCCTAGGCGCTCGAAGCTGTGCCACGCGTCGAGTGTGATCTGCAACGCGCGCGGATCGGCCAGCCCGATGTCCTCGCTCGCCATGCGGGTGATGCGCCGCGCCAGGTAATGCGGATCGCATCCACCGTCGATCATGCGCGCGAACCAATAGAGCGCCGCATCTGGATCGCTGCCGCGCACCGCCTTGTGCAGCGCTGAGATCTGGTCGTAGAACTGATCGCCGCCTTTATCGAAGCGCCGGCGCCCGCCGCCGGCGACCTCCTGGGCCTGCGCCTGCGTGATCCTCTGACCGCCGTCGGCACTGGCCAGCGCCGCTGCCAGTTCCAGCATTCCCAGTCCGCGACGCGCATCGCCGTCGCCAGCATGGGCCAGAAGATCGAGCGCCTCATCCTCGATGCCCAGGTCCTGGGCCCCAAGGCCGCGCTCACGATCGGTCAGTGCGCCGCGCAGCAGCTTGCGCAACTCGTCCACGCTCAGCGCCTTGAGCACATAGACCCGCGCGCGCGACAGCAGCGCGCCGACGATCTCGAATGAAGGATTCTCGGTCGTGGCGCCGATGAAGGTCAGGGTACCGTCCTCCACGTGCGGCAAAAACGCATCCTGCTGTGCTTTGTTGAAGCGATGCACTTCATCGAGGAACAGCACGGTCGGCCGGCCCTCGGCCGCCGACTGGCGCGCCAGCGCCACGGCCTCGCGAATATCCTTGATGCCGGCCTGCACCGCCGACAGTGCGATGAATCTGGCGTTGGAGCGCTCGGCGATGAGGCGCGCCAGCGTGGTCTTGCCGGTGCCGGGCGGACCCCACAGGATCAGCGAGTGCGGCTGGCCATCGACGATGGCGCGATACAGCGGCTTATCCGGCGCCAGCAGGTGCGACTGACCGACGAATTCCTCGATCCGGCGCGGTCGCATGCGAGCAGCCAGTGGCCGCCAGTCCTTGGCGTCGGCACTGCCGCTCAGCGCCAGCGGTTGTTGGGTCGAAGAGCGCTTGGCCATGGGCAGGCTATGACTGTGGCGTACCGATCACGTCCACGCCCGCCGGCGCGGTGAACTGCAGCTCGCTTGAATCCACGTGCGCATTGCGCTCGCTGCGCGTGAATTCGAGCTGCACCGTTTGTCCCAGGCGATCATTGACCAGCATGCGCTGCAGGCGGCCGTGCGAAAACCCAAGCTCGGCGTGGCTAAAATCCGCCTCGGCGCTGCGCGGCTTGACGCTGACCCAATCAAGACCGTCATGCGAGCCGCCGGCGCTGATGTCGAAGGTGTCGTGCAGCTGCGCCGGCGTGCCCGACAGCAGCATGACCGGTGTGGCCGACAGCGCTGCCGCCACCGGCTTGACCGACACCTGTGCCAGCTCGCGATCGTAGAACCACAGATTCTTGCCGTCGGCCACCAGCAGCTGACCGCTGTTGCTGCCCTTGTTGGCATCGCCGGTGCTGGGCCGATAGTCCCAACGAAACTTGCCCGGCCGTACCACTTCCAGCGTACCGGTCCCGGCCTCCGTCTGAGTACCGTGTGCGTCGGTCACCGTCTGCGCAAACACGGTGCGCAGACTGTGCAAACCATCCAGGTAACGATCGAGCGGCGTGCCGGCGGCGTCGGCAGCGTTGACCGCGTCCGCGGCGCCAACCCCGGCCACCGCCGCGACCACTGCCCATAGGGTCGTCCACACGCGGCGACGCGGTCGCTGAAGGGGCATCGCAGTCAATGGCTGGCGGGCGGTGGTGGCGCCAGCACCTCGCGGCCGCCGTTGGACTGCAGCGGTCCGACGATGCCGGCCAGCTCCATCGCTTCGAGCATGCGAGCCGCGCGGTTGTAGCCGATCTTCAGACGCCGCTGCACGTAGGAAATGGACGGCTTGCGCTCCGAGGTGACGATCTTGACCGCCTCGTCGTACAGCGGATCCTGCTCAGGATCCGTGCCGGTGCCGCCCGAGGCAATCGCATCCTCCTCCTCGCCGCTGATGCCGGCCAACGGAATCGGCGGGCCCCGCAGCACCTCATCGATGTAGTTGGGTGTGGCCGATTTCTTCAGCGAGTCGACCACGCGATGCACCTCGGCGTCGGACACGAAGGCGCCGTGGATACGGGTCGGCATCGAGGTGCCGGGTGGCAGATACAGCATGTCGCCGTGGCCGAGCAGCGATTCGGCACCCATCTGGTCAAGGATGGTGCGCGAATCGACCTTGGCGGACACCTGAAACGCGATCCGCGTCGGAATGTTGGCTTTGATCAGGCCGGTGATCACGTCGACCGATGGCCGCTGGGTGGCCAGTATCAGGTGGATGCCGGAAGCGCGCGCCTTCTGCGCCAGCCGCGCGATCAGCTCCTCGACCTTCTTGCCCACGATCATCATCATGTCGGCCAGCTCATCGACGATCACCACCACGAACGGCAGCGGCTCGAGGTCCGGTATCTGGCTCTGATCGATGCTCGGGTCGTTGGCCGCGCGCTGCAGCATCACCGGGTCGCGGATCGGACGCTTGTCGGCATTCGCATCCTTCACGCGGCGGTTGTAGCCAGCGATGTTGCGCACGCCGAGCGCGGCCATCAGCTGATAGCGGCGCTCCATCTCGGCCACACACCAGCGCAGCGCATTGGCCGCCTGCTTCATGTCGGTCACCACCGGCGACAGCAGGTGCGGAATGCCCTCGTACACCGACAGCTCAAGCATCTTGGGATCGATCATGATCAGCCGCACGTGCTCGGCGGTCGACTTGTACAGCAGACTCAGCACCATGGCGTTGAGCGCCACCGATTTGCCCGAGCCGGTCGTGCCCGCGATCAAAAGGTGCGGCATGCGCGCCAGATCCGCCACCATCGGCACACCGCCGATATCCTTGCCCAGGGCCAGCGTCAGCGGCGAGGCGACGTCCTCGTATGACTTGGAGCGGATGATCTCCCCCAGTGTCACCACCTCGCGCTTCTCGTTCGGAATCTCCAGCCCCATGACCGACTTGCCCGGAATGACTTCCACCACGCGCACGCTGATGGTCGACAGCGCCCGGGCCAGGTCCTTGGACAGCGCCGTGATCTGGCTGGCCTTGACACCGGGCGCCGGCCGCATCTCAAAGCGCGTCACCACCGGGCCCGGATGCACCGCCACCACGTCGACGTCGACGCCGAAGTCCTTGAGCTTGAGTTCCACCAGCCGCGACATGGCCTCGAGCGCCTCGGCGGAATAGGACGGCTCGCGCTCGCCCGGATCGTCGAGCATGCCCAGCGGCGGCAATTCTTTCGCGGCCGGCGGATCGAACAGCGCCACTTGGCGTTCCTTCT
Organism: Steroidobacteraceae bacterium; assembly: GCA_036490715.1. Lineage (GTDB taxonomy): Bacteria > Pseudomonadota > Gammaproteobacteria > Steroidobacterales > Steroidobacteraceae > FEN-1191. Next base: position 192,841 of record DASXDL010000003.1, read on the forward strand.
CGACCCGCTCGCTCTTGGGCGGCGCCGGCGGCGGCGACTCGATGCGCGGCGCGATGCGCACCGGCGCGCGGCGCTGTTCGGCCTGTATCGCTTCCTTGCGCTCAAGCTTAGCGCTGCGTCCCGCATTCACCTCGCGCCGCATGAACCAGCGCTCGCGCATCCAGTGCAACCCGGCCCAGCTCCAGGCGCCGAGCCGGTCCATCACCGTGAACCAGGACACGCCAAACGCGACCGCCGCGCCGGCCATCCATGCCGCCAGCAGTACCAGCGTTGCGCCCAGCAGATCGAGGCCCGAGGCCAGACTGGTGCCGGACGCACTACCGACGATTCCGCCGGCACCCTGCGGCAGGTCGCCCGGGCTCCAGTGCAGCGCGGCCAGCGCGCAGCTGGCGATCAGCACGATGGTGAACCCGGCCGCGCGGATCGCAAGATTCAGGCGCGAGTGGCCGTCGTCGCGTGCGCGCGCCCGCGTCAGGCGCCAGGCCGCGACTCCGAGCATCACCGGCAGCAGATACGCCGGCCGGCCGAAAAGGAACAGCAACGCATCGGCCAACCAGGCGCCGATCGGACCGACGCGGTTGTGCACCAGCGGGCCTTCACCGGTAAAGGAGAATCCCCGGTCTCGCGCGTCGAACGTCAGCAGTGCCAGCAGCAGCGCCAGCGCCAACACCGCCAGCGCGATCGCGGCGCCCTCGCGCAGTCCACGCGCTACCGTGGCGGAGTAGCGCAGCGGTGCCCGACTGTGAGCGGTGGTTTCGGCCACGTAATGTCGATCCTCGCCTGTGGATATGACTTGGCCTGCAGGCCGCCCTTACTTACCATGCATCAATCAACATTAGGAGTTCAGCGCGCCACGGCGCGGAATAAAGGGAAATTGTACATGAGTCCGCCGCTGCATCGCCGCCTGATCGTGCTCGGCTCGGGGCCCGCCGGCTATACCGCTGCGGTCTATGCCGCCCGTGCCAATCGCGCGCCGCTGCTGATCAGCGGGCTCGAGCAGGGTGGCCAACTCATGACCACGACTGATGTGGACAACTGGCCGGGCGACGTGCACGGCTTGCAGGGGCCGGCGCTGATGCAGCGCATGCGCGAGCATGCCGAGCGCTTCGCCACTGAGATCGTGCTCGATCACATCGAGCAGGCTGACCTGTCGGTGCGACCGTTTGTGCTCAGCGGCGGCAGCAATCGCTACAGCTGCGACGCACTGATCATCGCCACCGGCGCCTCGGCCCGCTATCTCGGGCTGCCGTCGGAAGACAAGTTTCGCGGCCGCGGCGTGTCGGCCTGCGCCACCTGCGACGGGTTCTTCTTCCGCGGCCATCGCGTCGCGGTAGTCGGCGGCGGCAACACCGCGGTGGAGGAGACCTTGTATCTCGCCAACCTGGCCGAGCACGTGACCCTGATCCACCGCCGCGACAAGTTGCGCGCCGAGAAGATCCTGCAGGACCGACTCACGGAGCGCGCGCGCGCCGGCAAGATCACCCTGGTATGGCACCACGCGGTCGACGAGATCCTGGGCGATGATACCGGCGTGCACGGGGTGCGCATCCGCTCGACGCTCGACGGCAGTGCGCGCGAGCTCAAGATCACCGGCATCTTCATTGCGATCGGCCATACGCCCAACACCGACCTGTTTCGCGGCCAACTCGACATGCACGGCGGCTACCTGAGCATCAACGGCGGCGCTGACGGCAATGCGACGGCAACCAGCGTGCCCGGCGTGTTCGCGGCCGGCGACGTCGCTGATCACGTCTACCGCCAGGCGATCACCTCGGCCGGCTCGGGTTGCATGGCGGCGCTCGATGCGGACCGTTACCTCGAAACCCTCGATAGCGCCACCTGAGCCGAAGGAACCCAAGCGCCCGTGCAAAGCCGGCTACTCGCACGCGTCAGCGACCTGCCCGAGCAGCAGTGGAATGCGTTGGCCGGCGACTATCCGTTCCTGCGGCACGAATTCCTGGCGGCACTCGAGGACAGCGGCTGCGCCTGCCCCCGCAGCGGCTGGAGCCCTCGCCACCTGCTGCTGAGCGACGAGCGCGGCCTGGCGGCTGCGGCACCGCTGTACGAGAAGACGCACTCGTGGGGCGAATTCGTGTTCGATTTCGCCTGGGCGCGTGCGGCCGAACAAGGCGGACTGGACTACTACCCGAAACTGGTGTGCGCGGTGCCATTCACGCCCGCCAGCGGTCCGCGGTTGCTGTGCCGACCCGATCTGCCGGCAGCGGCCGTGCGCGTAGCGCTGCTGCAGGCGATGCGCGAGCTGCTCGCGAGCGGCGGACAGTCCTCAGTGCACGCGCTATTCCTGGACGAGGCGGCACGCAGCGCCTGTGAACAGGACGGCTGGTTGTTGCGGCGGGACTGCCATTTCCAGTGGCACAACCGCGGCTATCGCGACTTCGCCGACTTCCTCGATGGCTTCTCGGCCGACAAGCGCAAAAAGGCGCGACGCGAGCGCCGCCGCGTGCTCGAGCAGGGCATCGAATTTCGCACGCTGCGCGGCGATGAGCTCAGCGATGCACAGCTCGAGCGCGTCTATCGGCTGCACGAGATTACGTTTGTGCGCCACGGACATGTGCCGTATCTGAATCGCGCGTTCTTTTCACGCATGGCGCGCGCACCGGCCACCGGCTTTTTCGTCAAGCTGGCGCTGCGTCAATCCGAGGCGGTGGCCGCGGCGGTGTTCTTCCACTCGGCCGACACCCTCTATGGTCGCTACTGGGGCGCCGACGCCGACTATCACAGCCTGCACTTCGAAACCTGCTACTACCAGGGCATCGACTACTGCATCGAGCACGGCCTGCAGCATTTCGAGCCCGGCACTCAGGGCGAGCACAAGATCGCGCGCGGCTTTGAACCGGCGATCACCTGGTCGGCTCACTGGATTGCGCAGCTGCCGCTGCGCCGCGCGATCGCCTCGTACCTCAAGCGTGAGGGTCGCGCGATCGATGCCTACGCGAGCGAGGCGGATGCGCACGCGCCGTTTCGCAAGGGCGAGCTCACGCCGGCGCGATGATCACCTGGCTGTCGCCCGACGATCCGCCCGAGCGCTTTCCGCCGCACGAGGCTGCGCTGCATGATCCGCCGGGCCTACTGGCCGCCGGTGGCGACCTGACGGTCGAGCGTCTGGTGGCTGCCTATCAGCGCGGCATCTTTCCCTGGTACTCGCCCGGACAGCCGGTGCTGTGGTGGTCGCCCGATCCACGCGAAGTACTGCTGCCGCAGGAATTTCACTGGTCCAGGCGCTTAGTGCGCGACCTGCGCACGCGCGGCTTCGAGTGGCGGGCCGATCACGACTTCGCGGCCGTGGTCGCCGGCTGTGCGGCACCACGCGCCCGCAGCCCCGGCACCTGGATCACGCCAGAGATGTCATCGGCCTACTGCCGCCTGCACCAGCAAGGGCTGGCCCACAGCTACGAGATCTGGCGCGCCAACCAGCTGATCGGCGGCGTCTATGGCGTGCGCCTCGGGCGCGTGTTCTTCGGCGAGTCCATGTTCAGCCGCGAGCGCGATGCTTCCAAGGCGGCGCTCGCCGGTCTGGTCGAGCGCAGTGCCGAGCTGGGCATCGAGCTGATCGATTGCCAGCTGCCCTCGGCGCACCTGCGCAGCCTGGGCAGCCGAGCGATGGCGCGGGCGCAGTTCCTGCGGTTTCTGTCGCGGGCGTGAATGCCGCGGTGACCCGCATTGCATTGCCCCTGCCGTTTGTGCGTAAATTCCGCGCCCCAAAGGCCGCGCAGCGCAGAATGCCGAAAGAAGACGCAATACAGATGGAAGGTGAGGTGGTCGAGACCCTGCCGAATACCACCTTTCGTGTGAAGCTCAAGAATGGGCACCTCGTCACGGCCCATATCTCCGGCAAAATGCGCAAGAACTATATCCGCATCCTCACCGGCGATGCGGTCACCGTCGAGATGACGCCGTACGATCTGTCGAAGGGCCGCATCGTCTATCGCGGCCGATAGCGCGCGGGCGCGCGCTTCAGGCAGTGACTTCGGCCTGCGCCGCCGGCACCACTTCCAGCTGCAGCGTGCTCTGATCGTCCGACACTGACACCCGCACCTGTCCGCCGCCGACCAGCTTGCCGAACAGCAGCTCTTCGGCCAGCGGCCGCTTGATGTGCTCCTGGATCACACGCGCCATCGGCCGCGCGCCCATCTTCGGGTCGTAGCCCTTCTGCGCTATCCAGCGGCGCGCCGTGTCTTCTATGGTTAGCGCCACCCCCTTGGGTTCGAGCTGCGCCTCGACCTCGATCAGCAGCTTGTCGACCACGCGCTCGATCGTGGCCGCATCCAGCGCCGCAAACTGGATCACCGCATCGAGACGGTTGCGGAACTCCGGTGAGAACAGCCGCCGGATCGCTTCCATACCATCGCTGGCATTGTCGACGTGGGTAAAGCCGATCGACGGGCGGCTCATCTCCTGCGCACCGGCATTGGTGGTCATCACGATGATGACGTGACGGAAGTCAGCCTTGCGGCCGTTGTTGTCGGTCAGGGTGCCGTGATCCATCACCTGCAGCAGCAAATTGAACACGTCCGAGTGCGCCTTCTCGATCTCATCCAGCAGCAGCACACAGTGCGGGTGCTTGGCGATCGCCTCGGTCAGCAGTCCGCCCTGGTCGAAGCCGACATAGCCGGGTGGCGCGCCGATCAGGCGCGACACCGTGTGGCGTTCCATGTATTCCGACATGTCGAAGCGCACGAATTCGATGCCGAGCGCAATCGCCAGCTGCCGCGTGACCTCGGTCTTGCCCACGCCGGTGGGACCGGCAAATAGCAAACTGGCCACGGGCTTGCGCTGATCGCCCAGGCCCGAGCGCGCCATCTTGATCGCCGCCGACAGTGTCTCGACCGCCTGATTCTGGCCGAAGATAACCAGCTTCAGATTGCGCTCCAGGTTCTTGAGCAGATCGCGGTCCGAGGCCGACACGTTCTTGGCCGGAATGCGCGCCATCCGCGCCACCACGTCCTCGATCTGTGCCACCTCGACCCGTACGCTGCGCTCGCCCACCGGCTTCAGGCGCAGGCGCGCGCCGGCCTCGTCGACCACGTCGATGGCCTTGTCGGGCAGATGGCGCTCGTTGATGTGGCGATCGGCCAGCTCGGCCGCGGCCCGCAGCGCGTCGTCGGCGTACTCAACGCCGTGGTGCTCTTCGAACTTGGGCTTCAGGCCCATGAGAATCTCGACCGTCTCGGCCACCGACGGCTCGGCGACGTCGATCTTCTGGAAGCGCCGCGCCAGCGCGTGATCCTTCTCGAAGATGCCGCGATATTCCTGATAGGTGGTGGAACCGATGCAGCGGATCTCGCCGTTGGCCAGCACCGGCTTGATCAGGTTGGAGGCATCCATGACGCCGCCGGCGGCGGCGCCGGCACCGATCACGGTGTGGATTTCGTCGATGAACATAATCGCGCCGGGCTGCTTCTTGAGCTCGTTCACCACCGACTTCAGGCGCTTCTCGAAATCGCCGCGATATTTGGTGCCGGCGATCAGCGCGCCCATGTCGAGCGCGAAAATGGTGCAGTCGGCCAACACCTCAGGCACCCGGCCCTCGACGATCAGGCGCGCCAGGCCCTCGGCGATCGCGGTCTTGCCGACCCCGGCTTCACCGACGTAGAGCGGATTGTTCTTGCGGCGGCGACACAGGATCTCGATGGTGCGCTCGACTTCAAGCTTGCGACCGATGAGCGGATCGATCCGGCCCTCTTGCGCCTGGGCATTGAGGTTGACCGCGTATTTCTCCAGCGCGCTGCCCGAGTCGGTGTCCCGTTCGCTCTCGACCCCGGTGTCGTCGCGTTCCTTGTCGGACTTGGACTCGCCGGTGCGCGACAGCCCGTGGGAAATGAAATTGACCACATCGAGCCGCGTGACCTGGGCGCGCGCCAGCAGGAACACTGCGTGGCTCTGCTTCTCGCTGAAGATCGCCACCAGCACGTTGACGACGCCGACTTCTTTCTTGCCGCTCGATTGCACGTGGAACACGGCCCGCTGCAGCACCCGCTGGAATCCCAGCGTCGGTTGCACCTCGCGCTCCTCGCTCGGCGCCAGGCGCGGCGTATTGCCGTCGACATGCTGTTTCAGATCGGCGCTCAGTCGATCGAGGTCGGCGCCGCAGCCTTCGAGAACCTCGCGCACCTTGGGGGCGTCGAGTATGGCCAGCAGCAGATGCTCGACGGTGAGAAACTCGTGGCGCGCGCCGCGCGCCTGGTGAAACGCCTGGTTCAGGCAAAATTCGAGCTCGCTCGACAACACTGCTAAAACTTCTCCCGCCGCTTCAGGCTTCCTCGAGCGTACACAGCAACGGATGCTGATGCTCGCGTGAATAACTGGTCACTTGCGACACTTTGGTCTCTGCGATTTCGTATGTAAAGACTCCACAAACCCCTTTACCACGTGTATGCACTTCCAGCATCACCCGAGTCGCAGTCGGCCGATCCATGCCGAAGAACCGTTCCAGCACTTCGACGACGAATTCCATCGGCGTGTAATCGTCGTTGAGCAGTATGACGCGGAACAGTGGCGGCTGCGCCGTCTCCGGCGGAGCCTCCTCGACTATTACACCATGCTCGGGGCGATTAGATGCTCTGTGCTCCGTCACGTGGAAGTCGCCCCGTCACAAATTCGCAGCGGATCTGCAGCGCGTCTGTCACCCGAGTCTAATCCACTCGCACGCGTCTCGGTATCACCCGACTGCACGGCTGGCGCTGTCGGCGTTGAGCGACGCAGGGAGCAAAAAGACTTTAGATGAAACAAACACTTGAGAGCGTCAACGACTGCGCCGTATGATGTCAGACCCAGGCGCTCCCCCGGAGCTTGCAGTTGACCAGTGCAACCATTGCGTTCGAGGAGCTCAAGTCGGTGCAGGATCTGACGCGGTTGTTTGCCGAGCGCGGCGCGCAGCTCGTCGCCCTGCTGCTGCTGCTGGCACTCGGGCTCGACAGCGCACTGATCCTGACACGCGCGCTGGGTAGCGCACCGGCTGTGCCGCCACCGCGACTGGCGACCGGTCCGGTGCTGCCGGGCCAGCAGAGCGTCAATCCGGCGCTGCAGCTGGCGACCATCGTCAATGCCCACCTGTTCGGCGCTGCGCCCAACGCCAGCGGCGTGGATGCGCCCAATACCACCATGCCGTTGACACTGGCGGGCGTGATCGCGGACCCGGATCCGTCCAAAGGCGTGGCGATCATCGGCGAGAACGCCGCCGCCGGAAAACTCTACACGGTCGGTGCCGCGCTGCCCGGGGGCGTGCATCTGCACTCGGTCTACGGCGATCGCGTGCTGCTGGAACGCAACGGCGGGCTCGAGACGCTGATGCTGCCGCGCACGGTAACGCCCAGCCGCGGCGCACCGGCGCCGGCAGGGGTAACACCGTCGGCCGCGCGCGGCCCGGTGAACTCGCGCGAGGCGCAGACGCTGCTGGCCGGTCTGGTACGCATACAGCCGGTGTTCAATCAGGGCAAGCTCACCGGCTATCGCGTGTTCCCTGGCGGCACCAAAGGCAACAGTGCATTCACACAGCTGGGGCTGCGCCCCGGGGATCTGATCGAAGCGGTCAATGGCACGGCGCTCGATGACGCCGCGCGCGCGATGGAAGTACTCAACACCTTGGGGTCCTCGGCGAGCGCGACCATCACGGTATCGCGCAATAACCAGTCGCAGGAGATCAACCTGAACCTGGCCAATCTGAATCTGGAAGAGCCGGCCGATAGCGGCGCCGCAGCACCGGCGGAGCCGGCGGCGGCCAGCCCGCCGATGGGCTCCTATCACGGTCGCGGCCCGATCCCGAATCCGAGCACTGCGCCCGGCAACTTATCGCCCGGCAATGGCACTATCAACGCGGTTCCCGGGTCAGACTCTGCGGCACCGTCCGGGCCTGGGACGGGCGGCAGTGCCAACGAACGCGATCGCTAGAATCTAGGCAGGAACCAGCACTGATGTTTGACAGCTCAAGGATCGTCCGTGCCTTGCTGACGCAGCGCCACATTGGAATCAGCCTCGCCGTGCTGTGCCTGAGCACGCTGGCCTCGGCGCAGCAAAGCCCGCCGTCCAGCCGCACGCACGCCGCCAGCGAGGCCAGCTCGCAGCGCATCACCCCGAACTTCAAGGACGCCGACATCACCCAGATTATCGAAGCGGTGGGGATGGCGACCGGCAAGAATTTCATCATCGATCCGCGGGTCCGGGCGCAGGTGACGATGCTGTCGTCCACGCCGATGACGCCGGATCAGTTCTACCAGGCGTTCCTGGCGATCCTGCAGGTGCACGGCTTCGTCGCGGTGCCGGCCGGCGATGTCATCAAGATCATTCCCGATGCCAACATGCGCCAGTACCCGGCCGACGATCTACCCAGCCGGGTCAGCCCCACCTCCGATGAACTCGTCACTCAGGTGCTGGCGGTCAAGAATGTCGGCGCCGCCCAGCTGGTGCCGGTGCTGCGGCCGCTGATGCCACAGACCGCGCAGCTGTCGGCCGTGACCGGGGCCAACATTCTGATCATCTCGGATCGCGCCAGTAACGTCAGTCGCATCATGCGCATCATTGCGCGCATCGACGAGGTGGGAAATCCGGACGTCGACGTGATCACGCTGCGCAGCGCCACGGCCGCGGACACCGCGCGCGTGCTCAACTCGCTGCTGGCGCAGAGCGGCGAGGCCGGCGGCAACATCAAGATCGTCGCCGACGATCGCTCCAATAGCGTGCTGCTGAGCGGCGATGACAACGTACGCATGCGCGTCAAGGCGCTGGTCGCGCATCTTGATACGCCGGTCGATACCGGCAGCGAAACCCAGGTGCGCTATCTGCGCTTCTCGGACGCCGAGGATCTGGCGACCCGGCTCAAGGAACAGATGTCGCCCAGCAGCAGCGGCACCGCGCCCAAGACCGGCATGGATGCGTACCTCAACCGCAGCCAGAATAGCCAGCCGCAGCCTAACGCCCAGGGCAACACCGGGCCACTGCCGGCAGCCAATCAGGCGGCCGCGGCCGGTGGCGCGACCACGCTGTCGCTGGCCGGGGGCACCGCCACCATCTGGGCCGACAAGGCTAACAACGCGCTGGTGATCACCGCCGGGCAGCGCAGCATGAAAGCCCTCAACGCGGTCATCGATCGGCTCGATATCCGCCAGCCGCAGGTGTACGTCGAGGCGATCATCGCCGAGGTCACGGTCGACAAGACCGAGGACCTGGGCGTGAACTGGGCCATCGACGGCGCCGCCGCCAATGTCGGCGTCGGCGGATTTGTGTCACCGGTGGCCGGCAGCTCGATCGTCGATCTGGTGACCGCCGCGCTCGGCTCCAGCGCCGCCTCCAGCGCCGCGACCGGCACCACCGCCACGGCCACCAGCGGGCTCAACGACAGCACGCTCAATGGCACCACCTTCGGCATCGGCCGCCTCAAGGCAACCGGCGTGAATTTTGCGGTCATGCTGCGCGCGCTGCAGGGCGATTCGCGCACCAACATCCTCGGCACGCCCTCGGTGGTGACGCGCAACAACCAGGAAGCCAAGATGGAAGTGGCGCAGGAGGTGCCGTTCCTCACCGGCCAGTACTCCACCACCAACGGCACCGGCAGTGCGTTCCAGACCATCGAGCGCGAGGAGGTCGGCACGATCCTCACCGTCACCCCCACCATCAGTGAAGGCGACACCGTGCTGCTGAAACTGCAGGTGGAGAGCTCGAGCCTGGCCGCCAGTTCCCAGGGCGCGGTCGATCTGATCACCAACAAGCGCGCGATCACCACCAGCGTGCTGATCAAGGACGCGGGCACACTGGTGCTCGGCGGCCTGATCCAGGACAGCGTCACCAATGGCGAGCAGGCGGTGCCTTGGCTGGCCAGCATTCCGGTGCTCGGCGAGCTGTTTCGCACCCGCAATACCGAGAAGACCAAGACCAATTTCCTGATCTTTCTGCAGCCGCACATCCTGCGCAACGACGCGCAGGCGGCGACCGAGACCGACGCCAAGTACGACTACATCCGCGATCAGCAACGCATCCTCAACAAGGACCCGCGGCCGATACCGCTGCAGCCGTACGCGCCGTCCGATCCGCTGCCGGCGATCCAGAACGGCCACACCAAGAGCGGCATCCTCAGCCCGGATGACGATGCCAGCAGCAAGCACGTGCACAAACCGTCCGACGCCGCGCCGCCGGACGAGACGCTGCCGGTACCGATGACGCCGTCACCGGCACCGGCCGCCGAGGGCGCCGTCGCCTCGCCGGATCAAGACGTTCCGCCGCCCAACGGAGCCCCCCCTTGAGCGAGCTGGCCGAGCGCGTCGCCAGCGACCAGCGGCTGCCCTTCACTTTCGCCCGCCGCCACGGCGTGCTGGTGCGAGCCATCGCCGACGGCGTGGCCGATTGCGTCTATCGACCACCGGCCTCGGCGGTGGCGCTGGCAGAAGCCCGGCGCTACCTGCGCCTGCCGGTGCGGCTGTCGGCGGTCGACAGCGACACCTTCGATGAGCTGCTGCGCAAGACCTACGAAGGCGGCGGCGAATCGATGCAGATCGGCCTGGATGACACCACCGATCTGGCGCACCTGGCGCAGGATCTGCCCGAGCAGGCCGACCTGCTCGAGAGCAACGATGATGCGCCGATCATCCGCCTCATCAACGCGGTGCTGACCCAGGCGATCCGTGAAAACGCATCCGATATCCACGTCGAGCCATTCGAGAACCGCTTGGTCGTGCGCTTTCGCGTCGATGGCATCCTGCGCGAGGTGCTGCAGTCCAAGCGCGGCGTCGCGCCGCTGGTGGTGTCGCGCATCAAGGTCATGTCCAAGCTCGACATTGCCGAGAAGCGCCTGCCGCAGGACGGCCGCATCAGCCTGCGCATCGCCGGCCGGGCGGTCGATGTACGCGTGTCCACCATTCCGTCCGGACACGGCGAGCGCGTGGTGCTGCGGTTGCTGGACAAACAGGCCGGCCGGCTCGAATTGAACTCCCTCGGCATGGGCGAGAGCACCGAAAAGCTGATCGATGAACTGATCCACAAGCCGCACGGCATCCTGCTGGTCACCGGCCCGACCGGCTCGGGCAAGACCACCACGCTGTACGCCGCGCTCGAACGCCTGAACGACAACACCCGCAACATCATGACGGTCGAGGATCCGATCGAGTACTACATCGACGGCATCGGCCAGACCCAGGTTAACACCAAGGTCGAGATGACCTTCGCGCGCGGCCTGCGCGCGATCCTGCGCCAGGACCCGGACGTGGTGCTGGTAGGCGAGATCCGCGATCTGGAGACCGCGCAGATCGCGGTGCAGGCGAGCCTGACCGGTCACCTGGTGCTCTCGACCCTGCACACCAACACCGCCGCCGGCGCCCTCACGCGGCTGCGCGACATGGGCATCGAGCCATTCCTGCTGTCATCGAGCCTAGTCGGCGTGCTGGCGCAGCGCCTGGTACGGGTGCTCAGTGCCGACAGCCGCCAGGCGTTCACCGCCGGTGAATATGAGCGCCGCCTGCTTGGTCTGAGCCCGGCCGATCCGTCCCCGACCCTGTACCACCCGGGCCGCGACGCCGGCGGTGGCTACCGCGGCCGCACCGGCATCTACGAGCTGATCCTGATCGACGACACGCTGCGCACCATGATTCATGACGGCGTCGGCGAGCACGAGCTGGAGCGCTACGCGCGCAAGTTCACGCCCTCGATCCGCGACGACGGCCTGGCGCGCGCCCTCAAGGGCGAGACCACCATCGAAGAAGTCCTGCGCGTCACGCGCGAGGATTAGACTTCCTGCCATGGGAGCTTTCGAGTACACCGCGCTCGATACCGGCGGCCGCTCACGCAAGGGCGTCATCGAGGGCGATACCGCCCGCCACGTGCGCTCGCTGCTGCGCGAGCGCCAGCTGCTGCCGGTCACGGTCGAAGAGGTCGCGGCGCGTGAATCACGCCGCCAGCGCACCCGCGGCTTTCGCTTTGCCCGCGGTCTGTCGGCCGCCGATCTGTCGCTGCTGACGCGCCAGCTCTCGACCCTGGTGCGCGCCGGGCTGCCGCTGGAGGAAGCGCTGCTCGCCGTATCGCAGCAAACCGAGAAGCCGCGCGTGCAGAGCATCATCCTGGGCGTGCGTGCCAAGGTGGTCGAGGGCCACACCCTCGCCACCGGCCTGGGTGACTTTCCGCGCGTGTTTCCGGAGATCTACCGCGCCACGGTCTCGGCCGGCGAGCAGTCCGGCCACCTCGACGCGGTGCTCGAGCGGCTGGCCGAATACACCGAGTCGCGCGAGCAGATGCGGCAGAGCGTCATGGGGGCCATGCTCTATCCGATCGTGCTCACCGTCATGTGCTTCACGATCGTCTCGATCCTGTTGACATATGTCGTGCCCAAGGTGGTCGAGGTGTTCGAGGCCAATCATGCGCGGCTGCCATTTGCGACGCGCCTGCTGGTGGGCGTGAGCAGCTTCCTGCGCGACTACGGCCTGTACCTGCTGATCGCTCTTGGGGTCCTGGGATTCCTGTTCTGGCGCTCGCTGCGCTCGCGCGAGCGGCGCCGGCGGGTGCACCAGGCGCTGCTGAATATGCCGCTCATGGGCCGTATTCTGCGCGGCGTCAATACCGCGCGCTTCACCCGCACCTTGAGCATCCTGACTGCCAGCGCGGTGCCGGTGCTGGATTCGCTGCGGATCGCGGGCGAAGTGGTCACCAACCTGCCGATGCGCGATGCCGTGACCGAGGCGGCCGCGCGGGTGCGCGAGGGCGCCCCGATCGGCCGTTCGCTGTCCAACAGCCGGCTGTTCCCGCCGATGACGGTGCATCTGATTTCCAGTGGCGAGTCCAGCGGCCAGCTACAGACCATGCTGGAGCGCGCCGCCACCAACCAGGAGCGCGAGCTTGAGGGCCTGCTGGCGGCCATGGTCGGATTGCTGGGTCCGCTGCTGATCGTGGGCATGGGCCTGTTCGTCATGGGCATCGTATTTGCGATGCTGTTACCAATTTTTGAAATGAACTCGTTGATCCGCTGATTTCACCGTTGCATCGGCTTTTGAATCGCATTATTTTCCGCCCAAGGTAGACGCGAGAGACGGCTCCACCAGCAGAGCGCGATCATGGGCGGCAACACGGATTCAGACGAATTCGAGGAAGACGACGCGGAGGAGATTGCCGGCGACGACGATCTCGATCTGGACCGCGCCATCAAGGATATGGAGATCGCCAAGCGCCGCAGCGTCAAGGTCGGCGAGCCGGCATGGCGGCGACTTGAGCAGCGGCGCGAGCAGAAGCACACCGCTGAACTCATCAGCGACTTCGAGGACTACGACATCGGCGATTCACGCCGGGCCAACGGCGTGGCTAGCCACGGCCTGAACGGCAAATCGCGCCGCTAGCGTTCGCTCCGGCGCACCACCCCGACCACCACCCCTTCGATCAGCATCGATTGCTGCGCCAGATCGACCCGAATCGGCTCGAATTCCGGATTCTCCGGCAGCAGCCACACCACGGTGCCCTCCTGCCGATAGCGCTTCACGGTCACCTCATTCTCGAGCCGGGCGACGATGATCTGGCGGTTACGCACCTCGCTGGTGCGCTGGACCGCCACCAGATCGCCATCCAGGATGCCGGCATCTTTCATGCTCATGCCCACCACCTTCAACAGGTAGTGCGGCCGTGGATGAAACACGCCCGGATCGATCCGCAGGTGCTCCAGGATGTTCTCCTCCGACAGGATCGGCCGGCCGGCTGCCACCCGGCCCACCAGCGGTAGGGCCAGTTGCTCGCGCATGGTGTCGCGCAGCTGGATGCCGCGCGAGGCGTTGGGCAGCAGCTGGATCACGCCCTTACGTGCCAGCGCCCGCAGGTGTTCCTCGGCGGCGTTGGGCGAGCGGAAGCCAAGCTCGGCGGCAATCTCGGCCCGCGTTGGCGGCATGCCGGTCTCCTGCAGGCTTTTCTGGATATAGCGCAGGACATTGGCCTGGCGAGGGGTGAGATCGGACATACTGTAATTATATACAGTATCGGTCGGTGGCAGCAATTGCGGGCCCGTGGGCGCTGCCGCTGCGGATCGGCACTGCTCATGCGCTCCCGCGGGCCGCCAGGCATTCATGCCGCGTTCATTAAACGCTCGCTATCCTCTTGCACCGTCGGCTTCGGCTGACGGTCGGAAATCGTATTTGCTATTGCTTTCAATTGTTAAATTTGATCAAGTTGTGGCCCGCAAAATCGCGCTGCCGCGCTAGCGTTCGGCCCGATGCGGTTTTATTTGTGCAAGTTAAAGGGGATCCAGGATGAATAATTCAATCGTAGTGAAGCTGGCTGCCGCCGCTCTGGTGGTTGGGCTCGCCGGCTGCACCGACATCAAGCCGCTTCAAGCCGAGGTTGACTCGCTGAAGCAGCAGGTCGGCAAGCTGCAGAGCGACGTGGATGCCGCCAAGGCGTCCGCGGATTCGGCTTCCCGCGCTGCGAGCGGTGCTCAGACCGCTGCCAATCAGGCTGCTTCGGCTGCCAGCAGTGCGCAGAGCACGGCCAACCAGGCCCTGTCTGCGGCCCAGGCGGCGCAGGCTTCGTCCGATGCGACCAACGAGAAGATCGATCGGATGTTCAAGAAGTCGATCTCGAAGTAATCGGCCCGAACTTCGAAGAAAAAAAACGCCGCGAGGATCGCGGCGTTTTTTTTTGAGCGACTGCCTGCGCCTCAGTAGCGCATCAGCACCGAGCCCCAGGTCACACCGCCGCCCAGAGCCTCCAGCAGCAGCAACTGGCCGCGCTTTATGCGACCGTCGCGCACTCCGACGTCGAGCGCCAGGGGTACCGAGGCGGTCGAAGTGTTGCCGTGCTCCTGCACGGTCACGATCACGCGATTCATCGGCATGCCGAGCTTCTTCGCCACCGCCTGAATGATGCGAATGTTGGCCTGGTGCGGCACCAGCCAGTCGATCGCGTCGCGATCGAGGTGGTTGAGCGCCAAGGTCTCCTCGACCACGCGCCCGAGCAGTGTCACGGCCAGCTTGAACACCTCGCTACCGGCCATGCGCACAAAGTCTCCAGGCTGCATGTCGCCCGGAGCGGCGCCGTGGCTGGGACCGCCGGTGCAGTACATCAGGTGCTTGTAACTGCCGTCGGCGTGCAGGTGCGTCGAGATGATCCCAGGCTGTTCCGAGGGCTCGAGCACCACGGCGCCGGCGCCATCACCGAACAGGATCGCGGTGCTGCGATCGTTCTGGTCGACGATGCGCGATAGCACTTCCGAGCCCACCACCAGCGCCCGGCGCGACGAGCCGGTGCGTACGAACTTGTCGGCGACCGCGAGCGCATAGATAAAGCCGCTGCAGGCAGCCTCGAGCGCAAAAGCCGGGCCGCCGTGACAGCCAAGGCGGTCCTGCAGCAGCACCCCGGCGTTCGGAAATACCAGGTCCGGGGTGGTGGTGCCGTACGAGATCAGGTCGATGTCGGAGGGCTTCAGGCCCGCGGCCGCGATCGCCGCGCGCGAGGCGTGCTCGGCCATATCCACATTTGATTGCCCCGGCGGCAGGATATGGCGGCGCTCGATGCCGGTACGCTCACGGATCCAAGCATCGCTGGTATCCATGCGACGTTCTAGATCGAGATTGGTGACGACCGAGTCCGGCAGGTAGCTGCCGGTGCCGATGATGCGCGAGTACACCCTGGCGTCAGTCCGGTTGAACGTCGCGGAGGGAAATTACTCCTGGTTTTCCTGTTCGGACTTTTTTTCCAGGACGCGCCGGCCCCGATAGAAACCGTCGGGCGTGATGCAGTGACGCAGGTGTTGCTCACCGGACTGCGGATCGGTCGACAGCGCCGGCGTCGACAAGCCATCGTGCGAGCGATGCATACCGCGCTTCGAAGGCGTTTTGCGGCTTTTCTGTACGGCCATGATCCAAACTCCTGCAACAAATTCCAGTTTAGCTCTTACTCTTGCCGCCGCTGTCGAGCAGCGCACGCAGATCCGCAAACGGCCGCACCGTCGGCTCGGCCGGTGCCGGCTCGGAGGCCGCAGCCGCGCGCCCCGTTGCGGCACCACACACACTGCTGTCGGCATGCAGCGGCACCACCGGCAGTGCCAGCAGCAGTTCTTCTGCCGCCAGTGCCGCCGGGCTCAGTCGTCCTTCGGCGGCCAGATACGTTTCCCACTCGACCGGGGCGGCCGCGGCCTCCGCCTCCGATTCGATCAGCAGCACCGCCGAGCTGGTCTCAATGCTCAGCGGCATCGGCCCCATGCAGCGCTGGCAGACCAGCTCCAACGGCGCCTTCAGCGCCACCTGAGCCATCATGTAGCCCTGCTCACGACCGAACTGCAGACGCGCGTGAACGAGACCGCCGCCCGCTATCAGTTCCACCGGAAGACCCGGCAGCTCGGCCAACGGGATATCCAGGTCCAGGGTCGCGCGAGCGTCCGCTAGCTTTCTGACGTCGCGTAGCTTCGAGGCGCCGCCCGACATGGGCCGCGTATAATAGGTTCAGCGCCACGGCAAGTCAAAATGCCGCGCGTCCAAGCCCTTGATTCGAGCACCGTTTTCGCATCACAGATGTCGCGTTTAATTCTGGCCTCGACGTCGGTCTACCGGCGCGAGTTGCTGGCGCGTCTGCGTGTGCCGTTTGAATGTCAGGCACCGGGGGTCGATGAGTCGCCGATCGCCGGCGAGGCCCATACCGATCGTGCCGTGCGCCTGGCGCTGGCCAAGGCCACCGTGGTCGCGGCCCGCAATCCCGGCTGTACCGTGATCGGCAGCGACCAGGTCGGCGTCTGCAAGGGCGAACTGCTCGAAAAGCCCGGCGATGCGCGCCGTACCCGTGAACAGCTGCAATGGCTGTCGGCCGCGGCGGCCACGTTCTATACGGCGGTCGCCGTGCTGCAGCTGGAACGCGGCAACAGTCTGCAGTTCGTCGATACCACCACGGTCTATTTTCGCGCCCTGAGTGATGCGGAGATCGACCGCTACATCGAGCTCGAGCAGCCGTTCGACTGCGCTGGCGGCTTTCGCTGCGAGGCACTGGGCATCGCGCTGTTCAGCCGCCTTGTGTCCGAAGATCCCACCGGACTGATCGGCCTGCCGCTGATCGCGGTCGCGCGCTCACTGCGCCAGCTCGGCTACGAATTACCGTGAGCGCGCGCCGCGCCCGCTAGGACTGCTTGTCCATCGTGTATTCGGTCCGCACGCCGTGGGTCTTGTCCTCATCCACCACGTGCAGCGTCTTGCCGTCCTTGGATACCGTGCTGTGCACCACGTCGGTCACCTTGCCCTGGCGCTTGTCGGTCTCCTCGATCGCGTGCGAGCCCAGGCGCTTGACCGACACCGCGGTATTGCCTGGATCGCCGGCCATCGGGTAGTCCTTGCCGTCAAACTTGGCGTCATAGCTCACGCCGTTGCTGCTCATCTTCAGTGAGTCGGCGCTCATGGCATAGGTCACCGTGGCTCCGGCATCGGCCACGTCCGTGACCTTGTTGGTGCGCCACGAGCCGGACAGCTTGTTGCGGCCGGCCGCGCCTGCCGCTACCCGCTTCTCGGTGAAATTGCCGCTCACCGGCTGCGCCCCGGTGTAGTCGGTGAACTTGCCGTCGAGCGTGTCGCCGTCCTCGGACACGGCGTACACCAGCACCAGCGTGGTCTTGCCGGCCTTCTTGTGCGTCAATTCGACCGAATTCGGGCCGAGTTTGGCAGCCACGGTATCGTAGTAGGCGTGCCCGCTGACCGGCTGGTCATTGCCGTCGGCCTTGATCTTGATCTGCGGCGCGCAGCTATTACAGCTGAAGGTGTCGCGTGCGACGACAAATACGTCGGGTTTGCCGGCGAACTTGAGGCTATCCAGTCGCGTTTTCCAGGTGCCATCGAACGGGCTATCGGCGCAGGCGATCGCCGGCGCCAGCAGCAGCAGGCCGATCAGGATTTTCATCAGACCTCTCCATAGTCGTGTTATGGGCAGCGGTCCTTAAACCAGGCCGGGCGTAAGTCCGCCTCGTTGATATTTTACTCCGCCGCCGGCGCCGCGTGCGCATCGCCCAGACGATCGAGGACAGCGCGCAGTTCGGGCGGCAATGGCGCGGTAAAGGACTGCTCGCCGCCGCTGTCTGGCCAGGTAAACGTCAGGCGATGGGCATGCAGAAACATGCGCTTTAGTCCCAAGCTGCGCAGTGCCTGATTGGCCTCGGCATCGCCGTACTTGGCATCGCCGGCGACCGCGTGGCCGCAGTGCACCGCGTGCACCCGGATCTGGTGGGTGCGGCCGGTGTGCAGGATGGCCTCGACCATCGACGCGCGGGTGCCGTAGCGCTCGAGCAGCCGAAACTCCGTCAGTGAGCTCTTGCCGCTGGCATCGACCTTCACCGTGCGCTCGCCGCCGACCCGCAGGTCGGTACGCAGCGCCGCGTTGACGCGGCGGTGATCGGAGCGCCAGCGCCCAACCACCAGCGCCAGATAGCTTTTCTGTACCGCGCCCTCGCGCAGCAGTGCGTGCAAGCTGCGCAGCGCCGAGCTGCGCTTGGCGACCAGCAGCAGTCCGCTGGTATCGCGATCCAGGCGGTGCGCCAGTTCCAGCGTCTGCTGCGGCCGCGAGGCCCGCAGCGCCTCGATCACCCCGAACGATAAGCCGCTGCCGCCGTGCACCGCGACACCCCCGGGCTTGTCGAGCACCAGCAGCCGCTCATCCTCGTGGATCACGGCACGCTCGATCGCCTCGATCAGGCCGCGCGGGGCCGATCGGGACGCCTCCGGCGCCGCTGGCCGCACCGGCGGCACACGCACCGAGTCGCCCGACACCAGACGCTGGTCAGGACTGGCGCGCCGGCCATTGACGCGTACCTCACCGCGGCGAATCACTCGAAACAGGTGGCTACGCGGGACCCCCGGCAGCAGGCGCCCCAGGACCTTGTCGAGCCGCTGGCCCTGCTCGTCCGCTCCGACTTGCACGTGTCGTACCGATGGTCTGGCTTCGCTCAAAGCGCTCTCCAAATGCGAAACAGCTCTCTAAATCCGAATCCGGCGCTTTAAGCGTTTGTTTCCAGTACCGCCTGCGTCTATAATAATTTTGTTACTAAGCGCGGACACCCCAAGCTTTCAAGGAACGGTGCCGGCTGCAGTAACAAGACTGCGGCCAAGCGCCGCATGGTAGTTGGTCCTCGAAAACGAGGCCATCGCGCATGAGTCGGCCGACCTGGTCCGCGCTCGTCAACCGCTCCTCCGAAAGTTCGAGCCCGCGAGCGCGCTGCCGGTCAGTAGACCTCAAGATTTCCCGGCGCGCCGCCCCTGAAGGCGGCCACGAGTCAACAGCACGCCAATCGATCAAAACATATCGATGACACTTCTGACGCGCCAATCAATCTTCGAGGGATCCGCTGTCCACGGCGGCATCGCGAACGTGCCCCCACAAGTGCACGTTCCGGTAACCACGGCCTCTCATCCAATTTTGGCAGAGGCAAATGAAAAGAATGCTAGTGAATGCGACGCAGCAGGAAGAGCTGCGAGTCGCAATGGTGGACGGACAGAAGCTCTATGACCTGAGTATTGAGCTACCGTCACGCGAACAGAAAAAATCCAATATCTATAAGGCCCGTATATCGCGCGTCGAGCCCTCGCTCGAGGCGGCGTTCGTCGACTACGGCACTCAGCGGCACGGCTTCCTGCCACTGAAGGAAATCTCCCGCGAATTTTTCCGCAGCCAGCCGCAGGGCCGGCTCAACATCCGTGAGCTGGTCAGCGAGGGCCAGGACCTGCTGGTGCAGGTCGAGAAGGAAGAGCGCGGAAACAAGGGCGCAGCCCTCACCACGTTCATCAGTCTGGCGGGGCGATTCCTGGTGCTGATGCCCAACAATCCGCGCGCCGGCGGCGTGTCGCGCCGCATCGAAGGCGAGGACCGCGACCAGATGCGCGAAGTCATGGGCCAGCTCAACGTGCCCGATGGCATGGGCGCCATCGTGCGCACGGCCGGCGTCGGCCGCTCGGCCGAGGAGCTGCAGTGGGACCTGGACAATCTCAAGACGCAGTGGGATGCGATCGCCGAGGCGGCCAACGGCCGCGGTGCACCATTCCTCGTGTACCAGGAGAGCGACGCGGTCACGCGTGCGCTACGCGATTACCTCGCCGATGACATCGGCGAGATCCTGGTGGACGACGACAGTGCGTTTCAGAAGGCGCAGGAGTACATGCAGCGCTTCATGCCGAACGAGGCACAGCGCCGGCTGAAACTCTACGTCGATGACATCCCGCTGTTCACGCGCTACCAGATCGAGAGCCAGATCGAATCGGCCTACGCCCACAAGGTGCAGCTGCCCTCCGGCGGCAGCCTGGTGATCGACTACACCGAGGCGCTGGTATCAATTGACATCAACTCGGCGCGCGCTACCCGTGGCGCCGACATCGAAACGACGGCCTGCAACACCAATCTTGAGGCCGCTGAGGAAGTGGCGCGGCAACTTCGCATCCGTGACATCGGCGGCCTGATTGTCATCGATTTCATCGACATGGAATCGCAGAAGAATCAGCGTGACGTCGAAGACCGGTTGCGCGATGCGATGAAGATGGATCGCGCCCGCATCCAGATCGGGCGGCTGTCGCGCTTCGGACTGCTGGAGATGTCGCGCCAGAGGCTGCGACCCAGCCTTGGCGAATCCAGCCATCTGGTGTGCCCGCGCTGCAATGGCATCGGCAGCATTCGCAGCATTGAATCGCTGACGCTGTCGATCCTGCGCCTGATCGGCGAAGACGTGCGCAAGGATCGCACCGCGCGTCTGGTAGTGCAGGTGCCGGTGGACGTGGCGACCTATCTGATGAACGAGAAGCGCGACGCGCTGCGCGAGCTCGAAGAAAAGTCCCGCGTGCAGATGGTCATCGTGCCCAATCCGCACATTCAGACCCCCGAATTCTCGATCCGGCGCGTGCGCGACGATGAGGCGCAGCTGGCCGAGAATTCGCAGGTCAGTTATCAGATTCCGGCGGCCCCATCGGTGCCGGACGCGGCCGCTGAGCGCGATCGCAAGCCGGCGGCCGAACAACCGGCGGTAGCAGTGTTGCTGCCCAAGACCGCCGCGCCGGTGGCTGCGGCACCTCCCCCGCCTCCTGCATCACAGGAGCCTTCCGGCAGTGGTGTGTTCGGATGGTTTAAACGGCTGCTCGGCGGCTCGGACGAGCCGGCGGCCGCCGCGGAAAGCTCACCGGTGGCACGCTCGGAGCGAGCCCCGACGCGTTCGCCTCGACGCGATAGTGAACGTGGCGAGCGCGGCCGCGGTCGAGGCCGGGATCGTGATCGGCGCCCGGACCGGCATAGCCGTGGTCGCGACGAGCCCCGAGGCGAAGCGCGGGGCGGCTCGGATCGCCATCGCGAGGAGCCGCGGCGTGATGAGCCACGACGCGACGAACCTCGGCGTGACGAACCTCGGCGCGATCCGGTCGAGGCACGCGAAGCGGGTCCCGATGCCACGCCGATGGGCGAGCGCTCGCGCAGCGGCCGCTCACGGCGCGGCGGTCGTCGACGCCGCCGCGGTGGCGGCAATCGCGAGCCGGGCGTGGGCGCACCGGGCGGCGTGAACCTCACCCAAGACGGCGCGCCGGACCATGCCGGCGACGCCAATGGCAATCATCCGCAGCAGGAGATGGGCTGGAGTGCGCCGGTGCCGTCGGCGGCGGTGGCCCCTCCGGCCCCAGTGCATGCCGAGGCCGAGCGCCCCGCACCGGCGCCTGCGCCAGCTCAAACCGGCGGCGAAGCATCCCCCGCCTCATCCGATCAACGTGCCCACGTGGTGTGGTCGTCGACTCCTACGAGCTTCGGCGAGCACGGCGGCGATCACTCGCGCCGCGACGAGTAGCGCTACACGGCGGCCAGCAACGCTTGCACCGCGGCTAGATCGGCCGCGGTGTTGACGTCTGCGCCCGGCGCCACCACCGCGTCGGCCACGCGGATCGTCATGCCGTGCTCGAGCGCGCGCAATTGTTCCAGCTGCTCGAGCTGTTCCAGCGCCGTGGGTGCCAGCTGACTCAGGCGGCGCAGTGCCGCGACTCGGTAGGCATAGATTCCCAGATGCCGGCGCGCGCCCTGGAAGCGTGTCTGGCTCACCAGCCCTGCGGGTGCGCCGCTACGTGACCACGGCACCGGCGCGCGACTGAAATACAGCGCCCGCTGCTGCAGGTCGATAACGACCTTAACGACGTTGGCATCCAGTAGCGCGGTCACCGATTCGAGTGGCACCGCGAGAGTGGCAATGTCGGCGCTGCCGTCGGACGCCAGCAGCTGCGCCACCTGGTCGATCAGTGCTTCGGGCATCAGTGGCTCATCGCCCTGAACGTTGACCACGATGTCGGAGTCCGACCAACGCTCCTGGGTCGCGACCTCGGCGATCCGATCGGTCCCAGACGGATGCGTGGATGCGGTGAGACGCGTGTCAGCGCCGAACTCGCGCGCCGCGCGGGCGATGCGCTCGTCGTCGGTCGCAACGATCACCTGGCTGGCCCCGGACCTTCGCGCACGTTCGTAGACCCACTGGATCATCGGCTTGCCGGCCAGCGGCAGCAGCGGCTTGCCGGGCAGGCGGGTGGATCCATAGCGCGCCGGCACCACCACGCGGTACATACAGCGACCTAGCGCTCGAGCAGCGCGTCGTCGGGCGCGAGCACCCGCGCTTCGTCCTCGAGCATCACCGGAATGTCGTCGCGGATCGGAAACGCCAGCCGATCGGCGCGGCAGATCAGCACGGCCTCCTTGCGTTCATAGCGCAGCGGTCCCTTGCACACCGGACAGGCCAGGATATCCAGCAGTCTTGCATCCACGTCACTCTCCCGCAGCGGGCGAAGGGCTTCTAGAGCGCCAGGCAGCGCTGCAAGCGCGCCAGCAGCGCACTGCCATCCATGCCGGCAAAGCTCGCCGTCACTGGCAGGCACCAGCGCTCGGCAGCGGCATAGCGGCGGCATTTTACCGCATCCTTCTCGGTCATCAGCAGCGGCAGCGGTTCGTCAAACTGCAGATCGGAGGCGCGATAGCGGTAATGATCGGGAAAGGCGTGCGCCACCACGTTCAGGCCGGCCGCAGTCAGGTAGTCAAAAAAACGCTGCGGGTTGCCGATCCCGGCGATGGCGTGCACACGCTGCCCGGCCAGGCTCGACAGCGAGCGCTGCGCATCCGTGCCGCTCAGCGTCTGCAGCCGCTCGCCCTGCAGACGCATGCAGAAGATCGGCTGCTGCGGGCTCAGATTCAGTTCGATGCGCGCGCCATTGATCACTAACGCATTGACCGACGCCAGACGCTGCGGCGGCTCGCGCAGCGGACCGGCCGGCAGCAGGTAACCATTGCCGAGCCCGCGCTCACCATCGATTACGGCGATCTCGAAGTCGCGCGCCAGCCGCAGGTGCTGCAGGCCGTCATCGGCGATGATTAGATCCACGCCGAAACGCAGCAGCCGTTCAGCCGCCGCCACCCGGTCGCGGCCGACCACCACCGGCACGCCGGTGCGCTCGCGCAGCAGCAGCGCTTCGTCGCCGACCACGGCGGCGTCACTGGCCGGCTCGACCGCCAGTGGTTGATCGGAGCTGGCGGCACTGCCGCCGTAACCGCGCAGCACGATTCCGGGGGCAAAGCCGCGTTCACGCAATTGACACGCCAGCCAGATCACCAGCGGCGTCTTGCCGCTACCGCCCACCGTGAGATTGCCGACCACGACCACCGGCTTGGGTAAGCGGCGCGAGCGCCACAGCCCGCGCGCGAACGCGGCCTGTCGCGCCCGCACCAGCAGGCCAAACAGGGGCGACAGCAGTCGTAACACCCATGGCGGTCTGGCCTTGCCGAACCAGATCGCCTGCAGGCCGCGCGCGAGTGCGAAGCTAGGCACTGAACTGCAGCCGATGCAGCTCCGCGTAGATGCCACCCTGAGCCAGCAGTTCGGCGTGCGCGCCGACCTCGACCACGCGGCCCTCGCTCAGCACCAGGATGCGGTCGGCGCGCTCGATGGTCGACAGGCGGTGTGCGATCACCAGCGTGGTACGGTTCTTCACCAGCTGATCGAGCGCCTCCTGTATGTGGCGCTCGGCGGCGGTATCGAGCGAAGACGTGGCCTCATCCAGGATCAGGATCGGGGTATCGCGCAGCAGCGCCCGGGCGATGGCTACCCGCTGACGCTGGCCGCCCGACAACAGCACGCCGCGATCGCCCACCATCGTATCCAGACCTTGCGGCATCTGTTCGACGAACTCCATGACATAGGCGGCGCGCGCGGCCTCCAGCAGCTGTGCTTCGCTGATGCCGGTGGCACCGAACACGATGTTGCTGCGGATCGATTCGTTGAACAGCACCACTTCCTGGCTCACCAGACTCATCTGTCGGCGCAGGTCCGGCAGCTGATATTCGCGGATGTCCACGCCGTCGATCAGCACCGCGCCCGAGGTTGGATCGTAGAAACGCGGCAGCAGCGACACCAGCGTCGACTTGCCGCCGCCGGAACGGCCGACGATCGCCAGTGTGGTGCCGGCAGGAACCCGGGCGTTGATGTCGTGCAGCACCGCCCCGTTGTCGCTGGCGTATTCGAAGTTGACGGCGCGGAATTCGACGTCGCCGCGTACCCGCCGCGGCGCGAACGTACCGCCGGCCGGTTCGGTTGCGCCATCGAGCACTGCGAATACGCTGGCGCCGGCGGCGATGCCCTGCTGCAGCGGTCCGGCGACGTTCAATATCCGGCGCAATGGCTGCGACACCAGCATGGCAGCGATGATGAACGGGATCAGGTCAGCCACACTGAGCGTGCCGGCGGCGATCTGGCGATTGGCGATCAGCAATACCCCGGCCAGTCCAAGCGCTGCCAGCATCTGCACGATCGGATTGCTGATCGAGCGCGCCGAGATCAGCCGCACGTTGGTGTGGCGGTTGAGCTCATTGGCCTCATCGAACAACCGCCGGATGTGCTCCTGCGCGTTGAATACCTTGACCACGCGGTGCGCATCGAGCGCATCCTTGGCCACGCGCGTGACATCGCCCATCGAGTTCTGGATGCGGGCGCTGTAGCGGCGAAAGCGGATGTTGACGTTGCGTACCAGCCAGGCGATCACCGGCGCCGCCACCATCAGCACCAGCGCCAGGCGCCAGTTCAGGTAGAACAGCATGCCGACGTTGAACAGGATCGCGAGCGAGTCGCGGATCATCACCGTGAGCGAGTCGGTGGTGGCGGCCGCCACCATCTCGGCGTTGTAGGTCAGACGGTTGAGCTTGATCGCCGAGGATTCGCGATCGTACTGCGCGGTCGGCAACAGCAGGTACTGCGCGAACAGCTCGCCACGGATCGCCTTGATCACCTGGCGCCCGACCCAGAACGGAAAGTAGTTCGCCAAGTAGTCGCCGACGCCGCGCGCCAGGAAGATGATCAACACTCCGAGGGGCAGCAGCCGCAGCACGGTCTGGTGCTGCTGCAGCGCTATGGCATCGTGCAGGTAGGTCTTGACGAACGCGACCGTGATCAGATCACTGGCGGCGTACAGCACCATGCCGCAGACGCCGACCAGGTACATCGAGCGGTACGGCCAGGCGTACTGCAGCAGCCGCCGGTAAATCCGGCGCGCGGTCTGGGCGCTCTCCTCGCTCGCCTCGGCGCGCGCCGACGAATCGTTCAAGGGGGCGGCGCCCCGGAATCGTTGACGGTGGCGACATTCATCTGCGTGAAGCCGAGCCGGCCGAGCACGTCCATGGCGGTGACCACCGACTGGTGGCTGGCGCGGCCGTCGGCGCGGATCGTTACCGGCAGCGTGCGCGGGCCGTTGCCGACGGTCTTGATGATCGCGGCGCGCAGCGTGTCGGCGCTGGCGTTGACCAGTTCGCGCGAATTCACCAGGTAGCTGCCGCTGGCGCTGACCGTCACCACCAACGCCTCATCGGCTGAGCGCTGCACCGGCAAGCTGCTGGCCTGCGGCAGGCGGATACGCAGCCGGCCCTCGGCGGTGAAGTTCGACGACAGCATGAAGAACACGACCAGCAGCAGCACCACGTCGATCAACGACGTGACGTTGATCTCCGGCTCCTCGCTACGGCGCGGTTTGAGCCTCATGGCGCCGGCACGGCTTCCGCTGCCGCCGGCGCCTCGGTGGCGTTGCGCGCGGCGTGCTCGACCGCGTCGGCCAGGCGCAGTGCGTGCTTTTCCATCTCCACTACGATGCGATCGACGCGGCCGCGCAGATACCTGTAGGCGATCAGCGACGGAATCGCTACGCATAGTCCAGCCGCGGTGGCGATCAGCGCCTCGGCAATGCCGCCGGAGAGCATGCGCGGATCACCGGCGCCGCCGGCATTGATCGCATTAAAAGCCTTGATAATGCCGGTCACGGTGCCCAGCAGCCCCAGCAGCGGTGACACCCCGGCGATGGTTCCGAGCGTGTTGAGGAAACGCTCCAGCTCGTGCACCACATGCCGGCCGGTGTCTTCCAGGCGCTCCATCAGCACTTCGCGCGGCCGGTTGCGATTGGCCAGTCCCGCCGCCAGCAGCTTGCCGAGCGGCGAATTTTGCTCCAGGGCGGCGATAATTTTGCCGTTGATCTGGTTGGTCTCGACCAGCTTCCAGACTTTGCGGGTCAGATCCGGAGGCAGTACACGTCGATCCTGCAGGGTCCAGAGACGCTCGAGAATGATCGCCGCAGCAACGATCGAGCAAAGAATAATGGGCCACATCAGTGCCCCGCCCGCCTGCACGATCTCCCACATCTCTAGGTGTTACTCCTGTGACGGTGCTCACGTTTCGCTACGCGCGAATGATACCTAAAGCGGCCGCGCTACAGCGCAGTTTCGAAAATTGCGGCTTATGAGCGCAGTGCGCTGCTACAGTGACGCAGCCATGCCTCGACGCATCGTCAAATACATCGCGCGCATGATCCATGCGCGCCGCCACAAGTGGTACCTGAGTATCTTCGGGGACCGGCTCACCGATTCGCACCTGTGGTCGCTCAATCGTCATTCGATCACGGCCGCCTTCGGC
Source organism: Steroidobacteraceae bacterium (assembly GCA_036490715.1). Lineage (GTDB taxonomy): Bacteria > Pseudomonadota > Gammaproteobacteria > Steroidobacterales > Steroidobacteraceae > FEN-1191. The sequence continues at coordinate 219,725 of DASXDL010000003.1, forward strand.
GTCGGTATCGCCGTGAGCTTCATCCCGCTACCGGTGCACGTGCTGCTCACGGTATTGATTGCGATCTATTGGCGGCTCAACGTCGCAGTGGGCATTGCCGGCTGCTACATCGTCAACCCGGTGACCATGGTGCCGATTTACTACTCGGCCTACCGCGTAGGAGCCTGGCTGCTGCGCTACCGGCCGCGTCATTTCGAGTTTCATCCCGACTGGAACTGGCTCGAACATGGACTCGGGCCGGCCTGGAAACCGTTTCTGCTCGGCTGCCTGGTGTGCGGCATCGGCTGCGGGTTGCTCGGTCGCTATGCGCTCGAGTTGAGCTGGCGGCTGGCCACCGTGCATCGCTACCGCATGCGCGCGGAGCGGCGTCGAGCTACGAGGCCGCCAGCTGATGCAGCGTGCCGCCGCTGAGCTCGAGTACGCGATCCATGCGTGCGGCCAGCCGGCTGTCATGTGTCACCACCACCAGACTGGTGCCAAACTCGCGGTTCAATTCCAGCATCAGCGCGAACACCTGCTCGGCGTTGCGGCCGTCAAGATTGCCAGTCGGCTCATCGGCCAGTATCAGCGCCGGCGAGGTGACCAGGGCGCGCGCCACCGCCGTGCGCTGACGCTCGCCACCCGACAGCTGGTGCGGCCGATGCTGCAGGCGCTCGGCCAGACCGACGCGCGCCAGCAGGTCGCGGGCGCGCGCCACTGCCTTGGCGGTCGGCTCACGCCGCACCAGCAGCGGCATCGCGACATTCTCCAGCGCCGAGAACTCCGGCAGCAGGTGATGGAACTGGTAGACGAAGCCGATACTGCGGTTACGCAACGCGCAGCGCTCCCGCTCGCCCATGGCGTGAATATCACGACCAGCGACTTCGACCACGCCCGCATCCGGCCGGTCGAGGCCGCCCAGGATCTGCAGCAGCGTGGTCTTGCCCGAACCGGAGGCGCCAATGACGGCCAGGCGTTCGGCGCGAGCCACCGCAAGCTCGACCCCGGCCAGCACCTCGAGCGTGCTGGTGTCCTCGCGAAAACTGCGGCACACCCCGCGCGCCGCCAGCACCGGCTCGGACGCGTCAGTCATGGCGAAGAGCCTCGGCCGGCTGCGTGCCGGCGGCCCGCCACGCCGGGTACAGTGTCGCCAGCGCGCATAACGCAAACGCCACACCGCAGATGCGCAGCACGTCGCCCCATTCCGCGTAGGCCGGCAAGTCGCTCATGAAGTACACCTTGGGGTCCAGAAAATGCGTGCCGACCAGCCGCTCGAGCGCGTGCACCAGCATTTCCAGATTGGCGGCCAGCAGCAGTCCGAGCGCCGCCCCCAGACAGGTCCCGGCCAGACCGATGCAGGCGCCTTGAATGGAGAATGCCGCCAGAATATTGCGCGGCCCGGCCCCGAGGGTCCGCAGGATCGCGATGTCAGAGCGCTTCTCCTTCACCACCATGACCAGCGCCGCCACGATGTTGAACGCAGCCACCGCGATCACCAGCAGCAGAATGACGAACAGCATCGACTTGGTGATCTCGATCGAGCGAAAGAAATTGCTGTGCACCCGGGTCCAGTCGCTGACGTAATAGCCGCCGCCTAAACTGAGCGCCAGCTCGCGCACCAGGCGCGGGGCCTGGAACGCATCCTTCAGCGCCAGGCGCACGCCGGTAACGCGATCGCCGAGCTGATATAGCCGTGCGGCATCGTGCATGTGCACCAGCGCCAGTCCGCGATCGTATTCATACATGCCGGAATGGAACGTTCCGACCAGTTGGAAGCGGCGCATGCGCGGCTCGATGCCCGCCGGCGTCGCATTGCCCTGCGGGGCGATCAACACCACGTCATCGCCGATCTTGACGCCCAGGGCACCGGCCAAGGCGTCGCCCAGAATGATGTGATAGCTGCCATCGATCAGATCCTCGATGCGCCCGCCTTGAATGCGATCGGCCAGGCCGACGGCGCGGCGCTCTTCCTCGGGCAGTACGCCACGCACGGTGCTGCCGGCAGTGTGCGGTCCGTGCATCAGCAGTGCCTGGGCCTCGATGTAGGGCACGGCGGCCACCACGCCCGGCAGCGCCAAGGCCTGCGACTGATCGTGACGCCAATCCTGCAGGCTGCCGCTCAATCCGGTGAGCGTGGCGTGCGAGGTGACGCTCAGGATGCGGCTATGCAGCTCGCGTTCGAATCCGTTCATAACCGACAGCACCACGATCAGCACCGCCACCCCGACCGCCAGCCCCAGCGCCGACACCACGCCGATGAACGACAGAAAACCGCGTCCACGCGTAGAGCGCAGATAGCGCGTGCCGAGCAGCCACTCGTAACCCAAGCGCGCTACTCGTAGCGCAGCGCGTCGGCCGGCGGTGTGCGCGCGGCCCGCAGTGCCGGATAGACCGTGGACAGCAGCGTCAGCACCAGCGCCGTGCCACTGATCCAGGCGACATCGTGCAGGTGCAGGTCGGAAGGAATGGTGGTGATGTAGTACACCTCGGAGTTCAGAAACTGAAAATGCAGGATTCGTTCAAGCACCGGAACGATGCTGCTGACATTGGCGGCCAGCAGCACCCCGAGCGCGATGCCAGCCGCGACCCCGAACCAGCCGATCGCCAGCCCCTGGGTGACGAAGGTCTGCAGGATGCTGCGCGGAGCGGCGCCAAAGGTTCGCAGAATCGCGATGTCGGTGCGTTTGTCATTCACCACCATCACCAGCATCGCCACGATGTTGAAAGCGGCGACGCCAACCACCAGCATCAGGATCAGGGCCATCATGGTCTTCTCGATCCGGATCGCACGAAAATAGCTGGCATTCTCTTGCGCCCAGTCGCTGGTGGTGTAGCCGGCGCCGGCCGCGGCACGCACCGCCGGCATGAATTCGCCCGCCAGCAGCGGATCGGTGAAGCGCAGGCGCACGCCACTGTCGCCCTGAGCCAGCGGCGCAAACGAGCGCACATCATCCAGATCCGCCAGAATCAGGGTGTTGTCGTGATCCTCGAGCCCGGCCTCGAACACGCCGCCGACACTGAACTCGCGCAGCCGCGGTTCCGGGATGCCCCCGGTGGAGCTCATCGGCACCAGCAGCGTGACGTGATCGCCAACCTTCACGCCGAGCTGATCAGCGATGTCGCGGCCGAGAATGGCGGCGTTGCTGCCCGGCTGCAGCGCATCGAGGCTGCCCTCCACCAGAAACGGGCGTACGTCGGCGACTGCCGCCTCGAGCCCCGGCTCGATGCCACGCAGAATCACCGGCAGCATCTCCGGCACACGCACCGCCAGGGCCGTGAGTTCCATGTAGGGTGCGACCCCGACCACACCCGGCAGGTGCTGCAGCCGCGCTCGCAATGCCTGCTCGCCATCGGCAGATGCCACGCCGGTTGCAACGACATGAGCCTGTGCATTGAGCGACAGCAGCCGGTCGCGCAGCTCATCTTCGAATCCGTTCATGACCGACAGGATCACGATCAGCGCCGCCACGCCCAGGCATACGCCGGCCAGCGACACCCAGGTGATGAACGATACGAAGAACTTGTGCTGCCGCGAGCGCACGTAACGCAGCCCGATGAACAATGACAGCGGCTGAAACATCAGCCCGGCATTAGAGCACAGCCTTCAGGAAAACAGGACCTGCATCACAGAACCGCGCCGGTCAGCCGGTGCTATAGTTCCCGCATCGGCACGAACCTAGAGGTGCGCTATGCGTCAAATCCGAAGCAGACCCAAGGCTCAGGCGCTCAAGATCACGCCGCGACTGCTGGTCATGCTGGCAGCGGCCTTAAGTGCGCTGATGTTCGCACTGCTGGCGATGGTGGCGCACTCCGAGACCGTCGACGTCAACGACCAGGTCATGGTGCGCGAATCAACTGTCGCCCGACCCTCGCGCGGTATGACGATGCAGGCGGTCGAGCACAAATTCGGAGCACCGCAACAGCGCCACGAGGCGGTCGGTGAGCCGCCGATCTCGCGCTGGGACTATCAGGCATTCTCGGTATTCTTCGAGAAGGACCGCGTGATCCATGCGGTCGTGACCACGGGCAGCTAGCGCTACAGCTCTCGCAGCCCCTCGGTCACCGGCACGCGCGCCGCGCGCAGCGCCGGAAACAGTCCGCCGATCAGCCCGATCGCCAGCGCCCACTTCAGGCCGGTCCACAGCACCGGCGCAGTCACCTGGAACGCGAACACCACCTGGGTGAAGTTCTGTCCTAGCGTCGACACCGTGTAGTGGTTGAATACCACCCAGGTCAGCAGCGCGCCCACCACACCGCCCAGTAGCGCCAGCAGCATGGTCTCGATCAGCACCGACACCACCACCGGCGCTGATCTGAAGCCGATGGCGCGCAGTGTGGCGATTTCGCGGGCGCGCGTCGCCACGGCGGCATACATCGTGTTGAGCGCACCGAACACCGCCCCGACTCCCATGATCACCGCGATCGTGATTCCCAGTACACGAATCAGCGTGGTCAATCGTTCGGACTGCTCGCTGTAGTAATCACGCGTGGTCTTCACATCGACCTTAAGGCGCGGATCGCTGGCCAGTTCCGCCTTGAATGCATCGAACGCTGCGGCAGCGGTGAGCCGCACGGTCACCGAGGCGACGCTGCTGCCACGCCGATAGGTGGCGGCGACCACGTCGGAGTCGGCCCACAGCTCCGAATCGTGCGCATCCTGCGACTCAAACTCGCCGACCACGGTCCAGAGCTGGCCATTGAGCTTGAGCGTAGAGCCAAGGCCCAGGCCGGCGAACTGCTGCTGCGCGCCCTTGCCGACGATCAGCTCGCGCAGTCCGGGCCCGAACGGCCGGCCGGCGATGATGTGTACATTCGGACGCAAGGCCCAGGCGCGCGGGCCCACTCCACGGATCTCGACGTTGGCATCCAGGCCGTTGCTGCGCTTGGGCACGGTCGCGGCCAGCACCAGCTCGGGCGAAGCGATCGGTTCGCCCTTGGGGTCGCGTAGCACCTGCGGCGCCTGGGCAATGACCACGGCGTCGTCGTGCTCGAGCACCGAGTTGAGTTCGGTGAGCGCACCGGCACGCATCACGATCGCGGTATCGGTGCTGCCGCTGAGCTTGAGCGTGGCCTCGAACCCGGCCGCCATCGCCAGCAGCGCCACCAGCACCGCTACCACCCCGGCGATCCCGACCACCACTACCGAAGCCGCCGCCAGCCGCTGCGGGATTGTCGCCAGGCCGACCTCGGTCACCGACCAGGTCTGCCGCCCGAGCCGCGTCACCACGGTCCACAGCGCCAGCAGCAGCACCGCCGCCAGCAGCAGCCACCAAGGCGCCAGTACCAGCAGCCCGATCGAGAGTGCACCGCCCGCCAATCCAGTCAGCAGGACATCGAGGCCGTGAGCACCGCGGCGCGCCATGACTCGGTGCCCGCTAGCGACCGGCGAGCGCATCGACGATGCGCAGCCGCATGCCGCGGCGCGCCGGCAGCGCACCCACCAGCAGTCCGATCAGCAGCATGATCGCCAACCCCCGTAGCCAGATTGCCCCGCCTACGCTCGTCATCGGCACGCTGGTGCCGAGCGTGGCGCGTACCGCATCGACCACGATGCCGGAGATCACCAGGCCGATGGCACCGCCCAGCAGGATCAGAAGCACCGACTCGGCCAGCACCAGCGCCAATATGCTGCGGTTGGAAAAGCCGATGGTCTTGAGCACCGCGATCTCGGGAATGCGTTCCCGCACCGCCTGCGCCATGGTGTTGCCGGTCAGCAGCACCAGCGTGAAGAACACCGCCGCCATGATCGCCCCGACGATCAGACCGATGTCACCGAACTGGCTGACGAACGCGGCATTGAACGCCTGCTCGGTCTGGGTCTTGGTCTCGTGATCGGAGTTTGCCGACAGCGCATCGACCGCCTGCGCAACCTGCTGCGCCTGCTTGGAATCGCTGACCCGCAGCGCGTACCAGCCGACATTGCCATTGCCGAACTGCCGTGCCTCATCGAAGTAGTCCCAATTGAAGAACAGGATGTTCTCCTGGCTCTTCTGCTTGGGGTCAACGGCACGATAGATGCCGACCAGATCGAAGGTCCAGTCGTTGCTGCCATTTTTTTGCGGATAAATGGTGGCCTGCAGTGGGATCTTGTCGCCCAGATGCCAGTGGAACTTGTCGGCCAGACTCTCGCCGATCACTGCGCCGGTGCGGGTGTTGCGGAAGGCCGCGCGCTGCTCGGCCGGCAACTGCCACTCCGGATACAGATCAAGGAAGTTGGCGGCGACCGCCTCGTTGGCGAAGAAATTCTTCCGATCCTGGTAGATGCCGCCGAACCAGTTGGCGTAACTGACCTCGGCGATGCCGGGCAGTGCCTGGATGCGTGGTAGCAGACTCTTGGGCAGCTGCATCGTGAAGCTGATCTTCGACACCGTGATCAGGCGATCGACCCCGGCGACGCTGTTGGCGGCGTTGGCAAACGCACTGCGCACCGAGTCGAGCAAGCCGAACAGCAGGAACGCCGCCAGCACCGACAGCAGCGTGAATACGGTGCGCGTCTTGCGGCGGAACATCGCGCTCCAGATCAGCTGCAGGTACTTCACGCCGGCGCCTGCTGCGGCTGCTCCACCAGCGTGCCCTTGTCCAGATGCAGCGTCTGGCGCGAATACTCGGCCGCCTTGGGATCGTGGGTGACCATGATGATGGTCTTGCGATGCTCGCGATTGAGTTCCTGCAGCAGTGTCAGAACCTCGGCCGCGGACTGACGGTCCAGATCGCCGGTGGGCTCATCGCACACCAGCAGCACCGGGTCGGAGACGATGGCGCGCGCGATCGCGACCCGCTGCTGCTGGCCGCCCGACAACTCGCTGGGCTTGTGCGTCGCCCGATCGCTCAGGCCCACCAGCTCGAGCGCGATTTCGGCATTGCGCTTGCGCTGGCGTGCCGACAGCGGCGTCAGCAGCAGCGGCAGCTCGACATTGCG
>DASXDL010000004.1:0-87142 GCA_036490715.1 Steroidobacteraceae bacterium
AGCAACAGGCTGTCGATGAATCCGTCCTCGCCCCGCAGCCGTACCTCCAGCACCTTGCGCTCCAAGCGCACCACCCCGCGCGCGAGCGCATAGCCGCGCAGATACTGCCCATACAACCCCGCGTCAAAGTGATAGGCGTAGTAGATCGGCGGCAAATGCGGCTCGGCCTGCTGGCGGGCAAAGCGGCCGCGTAGCGCAGCGGCCGTGTTCAACGACAGCTCATCGAAGCCCGGCGCATCGCCCGATTGCTTGAGCCGCAGCCAGCGCTGATGAATCGAGATCATCTCCGGATGCGAACCATAGATACCGAACGGGTGAAAGTACCGCTGCCCCAGCCGTTGCCAGTCGCAAAACTCGATCCCGAGCTTGAAGGTGGCCTGCGTCTGGCGCATGAAGTCCGCTTCCTCCAGGCCGAGCGCGCCGTTGAACAGCCGGATCGGCGGGATAGTCGCCTCGCCGACGCCGATGCTGCCGATTTCGGGCGACTCGATCAGCGTGATGACACCGAAACGATCTTGCAGCCGGCGCGCCAGGATCGCGGCCGCCATCCAGCCGGCGGTGCCGCCGCCGACGATGGCGACGTTGCGAAGCTTCATTGCCGGTCCGCCAGGTAGCGCTCGTGCAGCGGCAAGGATGCCGCCGCGCGGGCGATGCTGTGCCGCGCGGTCGCAAGCGCCGATCGCACGTCCTCTATATTCATGACGTCGGCCAGCGGATCGTGCTGTGGCGGCATGATGCCCCGGCCGACGAGCAGTGACATCCAGTCGTCCTGATCGAACGGCTCATCCTCGAAGCTTCCGAGCCGACCGCTGTCCCGAAACAGTGCCAGGCGCTGCTCGAGCTCATCGCTTATGCCGATCTGCGCGCGGTCGCGCCACAACGGCGAATCCGTTCGTGCCGACAGCAGGAAATGTGCCGCGAGGAAATCGCGGATGCGATCGTATTCGAAGGCGGTGAGGCGGTTGTATTCGGCGGCATCGTCCGGATCGGACGTGTCCTGCGGAAACAGCAGCAACAAACGCGACACACCCGTTTGAACCAGCTGCAGCCGCAGATGATGCAGCGGCGGCAAGCTGGCGCCGGGCAGCGCAATGTAGTTGCCCTGGCGAAACTTGAGCGGACGGCCCACCTGGAATCGCAGCACTCGCGGCTGCCCGAACTCAGCCTGCGCTCCGGCGAGCGCGCGCGCGCTGGCCAGCGCCTGATCATCGCTGAGCATGTCACTGCGATAGGCGAAACCGTGCTCGCTGCCGCGGCGCAGCGGCGTGTGCCAGGCCCAACCTTGCGACAGCGCCTGAAATTGCGAGCAGGGCTTGAGCTCGACCGGTTTCGCGCCATCGATGAGCACCGCGCGATTGCCGGGCCACCAGCCCTCCCAGTCCTGCCACGCGCCCGATAGCGCGCCCGTGACGGGGGAATCACTGGCGGCGTTGCAGTCGAGAACAAGATCGGCCTCCAGCCGCGCGTGATCTTCCAGCACCACCGACTGCACCAGACCGCTGGCGCTGCGCTGCAGCTCGATCGCCCGCCCGCTGGTGCAGACCGCACCACGCTGCTCGGCGTAGGCGCGCAGATAGGCCGTGAGCTGCTGCGCATTGAAATGATAGCCATAGGAGTACAGCGACAGCGGCGAGGTCCGATCGCTGCTCGGATGTGCAAAGCGCCCGCTGCGCGCCGCGCAGCACGCGATCGAGTACTCCTCGAAGCCGTGCGGATCACCGAGCTCTCGTAAACGCAGCCAGTAATGATGAAACGGCACCGCCTCGAGGCGTGCACCTACCGCGCCGTAGCCGTGCAGATAGTGCTCGCCGGTCGCCGACCAGTCGCGAAACTCGATCCCGAGACTAAAGGTCGCATCCGTGGCGCGCATCAGCTGCGCCTCATCCACTCCCAGCAGCGCCAGCGTGTGGCGAAACACCGGGCCGGTGGCCTCGCTCGCGGGCCGCGGCGTCTGGCGCGAATCATCGAGCACGATCACGCGATAGCGCTCGGGCCGCAGCGCGCGGGTCAGCAACGCGGCCGCGAGCCATCCGGCAGCACCGCCGCCCAGCACCAGGATGCTGCGAACGCCACGATCGTTCTTTTCCAAGCCACTCCCCGCTCTATCCGAGCCGCCCGGCGGCCAAATCCCGCTGTTGCAAGGGCGCTACATACGGCCCAAAGTTTAGCTTGACAGAGAAAATCTGATTTATCCTATAATACGTATATAAGGCACGGGTGCTCTTAATGAGCACACATCTGGCCAACCGATAAGCATCAAGCGACAGGGGGAGTCCAGTGAAAAAGAGGCATCGGAGTCGGGTATACGGCACCAGTGCGCTGGCCCTGATGGGGTCGGTGTTCGGACCGGTGATCAGCGCGTCGGCGGCGGACCAGTCGGCCGACAGTTCTCAGACCTTGACCGAAGTCGTCGTGACCGGCGTGCGCAAGGCCATGAGCGATTCGATCGATACCAAGAAGCGCATCGACCTGGTCAGCGATAGCGTTACCACGAGCGACATTGGCGTGCTGCCGGATGTCACCATCGCCGAGGAACTCAGCCGCCTGCCCGGCGTCAACGTGACCCGCGACCGTGGCAACGCCAGTCAGGCTTCGGTGCGCGGTCTGGGCCCGCGGTTGGTGCTGGGCCTGGTCAACGGCCGCGAGGTGGCCTCCTCCGAACCCTCGCAGGACTTGCGTTGGGAGATCTACCCGTCCGAAGTTCTCGCCGGAGCCGACGTCTACAAGACTCAGGATGCCTCGCTGGTGTCAGGCGGCGTTGCGGCCACGGTCGACATCCGCACACTCAATCCGCTCGACGTCAAGCAGAACGAATTCACGATCCGCGCCGGCCCGACCTACAACGATGAGGGCGAGAAGCTGCCGCACTACAACCCGGTCGGCTATCGTGCCAGCGCCGGCTGGATCAACCACTTCAGCGACGATTTCGCGATCGCGGTCGCCGCCAGTGCGCAGAAAGAAAAGAACGGCTTCCCGGATTTTCGTACCTTCGGCTGGAACACGCCGTTCAATTCCGGCGGCAACACCGGCGACCTGAACGGCGACGGCGTGCCGGACAACACCACCTGGGGCCTGAATACCGAGATCAAGGAGGTCACGCAGGACCGCTACGCCCTGACCGGCAGCGCCGCCTGGCGCGCCAACGAGCATCTGACCGTCAAGGGCGATGCCCTGTGGACCCAGTACGAGATCAAGGAGAACCAGTTTCAGGCCTGGTATGGCAACAACATCACCGGCAACTGGGCCGACGGCAATGCCAGCGTCTACAACGCGCCCGGTAACTCTTATCAGATCGTCAACGGCTCGGTGGTCGCTGCCACCCTCAACAATTCGTTTCCGAATTACGAGAGCGAGATCGCGCGCTACGACGAGAAGCACACGCTGGTCGTGACCGGACTGAACGCCGCCTGGCAACTGGACAACTGGACCGCCGACGGCGATGTGTCGTTCTCTGAGGCCTGGCGCCAAAACCAGTGGATGGCTATCTACCTGTCCGACCTGTTCCCGCCCAACCTGGCGTTCAACGTCACCGACGGCCAGGTGCCCTATGGAGCGACGCCGGGGTTCAACCCGGCCGATCCTTCGCTGCAGTCGGCGGGCGGCCCACGCAGTAACAACGGTTCGAACATCAATGGCAGCGGCGAGAGCGATGGTCCCGAGTCCACCCACGACCGCCTGGAAGCGGTGGCCTTGGACCTGGGGCGCTCGTTCGACGACTCGGTGTTGTCAGGCATCAAGCTGGGCGGGCGCTTTTCGATTCGCGAAAAGACCCATCACCAGAACCGTTACGGGCTGTGCGCCGGCAGCGGCTCGACGGTGTTCATGATTCCCGACGACATTAATTCGCAGGCCTGCACTACGCCACAGACAGTCATTTCGCTGGCCAACGCCGGACTGGAATCCTTCAATCCGCCCAGCTTCACCGCCCCGCCGATGGTGTACGGCAACTTCGACTCGCTGCTGCCGATGGTGTATCCGAACACCGCGGTACCGGCCAATTCCGAGATGCTGCTGGTGCACACCAAGGTAGTCGAGCACACCACCGAGGGCTTCCTGCGCTTCGATTTCAAGTTCAACCTCGGCGACATGCCTCTGACCGGCAACCTCGGTGCCCGCGTGGCGCACGTGGCCACCACCAGCGACGGCTTCTCCACCGTGGACAGCGTGACTTATACGCCGGTGTCAGTCTCCAACGATTACACCGACGTGCTGCCGAGCCTGAATGCGGTGCTGCATATCACACCCGACCAGCTGCTGCGTTTCGGCACCAGTATCTCGGTCGCGCGGCCGCCGCTCGACGCGCTGGTCACCGGCTTCAGCCTCAATGCGACCGGCAGTCCGCCCACCGGCGGCGGTGGCAACCCACTGCTGCGTCCGTACAAGTCGGACAACGTCGACCTGTCTTACGAGTGGTACTTCCACCCCGAGTCGCTGGCTGCGGTGGCGGTGTATTACAAGGACCTCAAGGACATGATCGGTGCCAGCCAGTCGCTTGAGAACATTGGCGGCACGCAGTACATCATCACCTCGGAGAACAACACCAAGGGCGGAAACCTGCACGGCGTGGAACTGACGCTGCAGTCGCGGTTCTACTTCCTGCCGAGCTTTCTGCAGGACTTCGGCATGTACGCCAACGCCGCCTTCGTGGAATCGAATATCCATGAAGCCGCCCCGGTGCCCAATCCCTATCCGATGGTGGGCCTGGCGCACACCACCACCGAGGGCGATCTGTTCTACAACAAGGGCGGATTTGAAACGCGCGTCGCGGTCAAGCACCACTCGGAATTCACCGTCGCTCCGACCTGGGTGGGCACGACGCTCAAGGGACTGGCGCCCGAGACCATCCTGGATGCCAGTATTTCCTATATCTTTAACGAACATTGGAGTGCCCGGCTGCAGGGACACAACCTGACCAACGAACGCGCTCGATTCACGACTGACAACAATCCGCAGAATCTGGCGAACGACGGTGGCTATCAGGTCTATGGTCGATCGTACTTGTTCGACGTTGCCTTCAAACTCTGAGCGTCATCGGCCGCGCCGGATGCGCTGGCTGTGGTTTGCGGTTGCATTGACCGCGACGATTTCGGCAGGGTGGTGCCGCGCCACCACCCTGCTCGAAGTCGATGCCAGTGCCGCCCCGCCCCCACCGCAGACCGGTTACCTGCATACCGGCACGACCCGCTCGATATCGGGCCACTCGCTCGAGATCAATAGCCGCTACCTGATGCTTGACGGCCAGCCCTGGCTGCCGGTGATGGGCGAGTTTCATTACACGCGCGTACCGGAGCGTTACTGGGATCAGGAGCTAGCCAAGATGCGCGCCGCCGGCGTTGATGTCGTATCCAGCTATGTCATCTGGCAGCACCACGAGCAGCACGCCGGCGAATTCAACTGGCGCGGCGATCGCGATCTGCGCGCCTTCGTGCAGGCCTGCGCGCGCCACGGTCTGTACGTGATGCTGCGCCTGGGACCCTGGGTACACGCCGAGGTGCGCTTTGGCGGCCTGCCGGACTGGGTGGTGGATGGCATGCCGACGCGCTCCAATGATCCGACTTACCTTCACTACGTGGAGCGCTTCTATGGCCAGATCGGCGCGCAGGTACAGGGACTCATGTGGAAGGACGACGGCCCGATCATCGGTATCCAGCTGGAGAATGAGTATTTCCTGAACGGTCCGGGGCAGGGTCGCGAGCACATCGCGCGCCTCAAGCAGCTGGCCATTGCGGCCGGCTTCGACGTGCCGCTCTATACCGTCACCGCCTGGGACAACACCATCTACCCGGCGCACGAGGTCACACCGGTGTTTGGCAGCTACCCGGATGCGCCGTGGGCTACCTCGCCGCTGGCGTTGCCTGCCAACGAGGCCTACGCCTTTCGCTTCGACAGCCGCGTGACCGGTGACACCCGGCCCGCCTCGCTGGCCAAGACCGCGGCGGGTGACGCGGATCGCGACCGCCCGAACACGCCGTTTCTGAGCGCCGAGTATGCCGGCGGACTGCCAGGCATGTACCGCCGTCGAAACGTCGTATCGCCGGATGACATCGCCGCGCTGCTGCCGATCCAGATCGGCTCCGGCGTCAACCTGTACGGCTATTACATGTTTCACGGCGGCCGCAACCCCGACGGCGAGCCCTCGCGCGAGGAAAACACCGGCATCGGCGGCTACAACGATCTACCCAAGCTCGGCTATGACTTCCAGGCGCCGCTGGGTGAGTACGGACAGGCGCATGCGGTGCTGGCCAAGCTGCGGCCGATGCACTACTTCCTTAACAGCTTCGGTGCGCAGCTCGCGCCGATGGAGCCGCGCAAGCCAGCGCATGTGCCGGCCGATCCGGACGATCTGACCAGCGCGCGCTTCGCGGTGCGCAGCCTGGGCGAGCAGGCGTTCCTGTTCTACAGCAGCCACGTGCGGCTCTATCCGATGTCAGCGCAGCGTGCGGTGCAGTTTTCCATCCGTCTTCCGCAGTCGACCGTCACGCTGCCGAGCCGGCCGATCGACCTGCCGGCCGATCGCTACTTCGTCTGGCCGATCAATCTGTCGCTGGATGGCGCACGAATGATCTATGCCACGGCACAGCCGGTGACGCGGCTGCCAACCGACCGTGGTTCGGTGTACGTATTTCGAGCCGTCGATGGCATACCGGTCGAGATGGCCTTCGATGCGCAGGCGCTCAACGGCATGCCGGTGGTGTCCGGGCACGCGCGCAGCGTGCGATCCGGCGGACGGATCATCGTGTCAGACATTGCCCCCGGCACAGCATCGACCCTGATGCTCAGGCCGCGCGGCGGAGCGGCGGTGCAGATCATCGTGCTGACGGCGTCGCAGGCCGAACGCCTCTGGGTTATTCCGATGGCGGGGCGCACCCGTCTGCTGCTGACCGACGCGCTGGCCTTCGCCAGCGGCAACTCGGTCGAACTGCGCTCGATCGGCGAGCCGCAGTTTCAGCTCGCGGTGTTGCCAGCTCTGGCGGCGGTCCCAACGGCCTCGCCCGCCCTGCGCCGCGATGGTCACGACGGTGTGTTCGAGCGCTGGCGCGCCGATGCGCCGCGCCGCACGGTCGAAGTCAGCAGCCAACCGATCCGTGCCGCACAACCGATGCCGCCAGTTGCCGTCGGTGGACCGGCCCAGGCCGCGCTGCAACCCGCGCCGGAGAGCTTCGGCAAGAGCGCCGCCTGGTCGATCGAGCTGCCCGCGGCCGCCACCGAAGCCGGCGAGGTGTTTCTGCAGATTGATTATCGCGGTGACGTGGCACGGCTATTCTCCGGACCGCAACTGCTCGATGACGAATATTTTGACGGCCTCACCTGGGACGTCGGTCTGCAGCGCTACGCCGACCAGATCGGCCAGGGACTTATGCTGAGCATTCTGCCGCTGCGCCAGGATGCTCCGATTTACTTCGAACCGCAGTTTCGCCCAACGAGCGGGCCCGACTCCCAGCTAGCGCAACTGCTGCGCGTGCGCGCGACGCCCGAGTATCGGCTGCGGATCGACTGAGCCGTCATGGCAGACACGTCGCGACGGCGCGTGCTGTTGGGTGCGCTCGGCACCGCGGGATCGGCGCTGGCGCTGCGCGCCACGCGCGGCCTGGCGGCGTCCTTCGATCGATCGGCGGCCAGCTCGCGCCGGCGCTGGAGTTTCGATAGCGACTGGCGGTTCTCGCGTAGCGATTTTGCCGCATCATCGCAGATCGACTTCGACGACCGCGACTGGCGCAGCCTGCGGTTGCCCCACGACTGGAGCATCGAAGGGCCGTTCGACCCGAACGCGCCCTCCGCCGGGTGCGGCGCCTACCTGCCCACCGGCGTTGGCTGGTACCGCAAGCGCTTCACGCTGCCCTCGGCGGCCGCCGGGCGGCGACTGACGATCGAATTTGACGGCATCTACCAGAATAGCGAGGCGTGGATCAACGGCCAGTCCCTCGGCAAGCGACCGTACGGATTCGTGCCGTTCTATTACGACCTGAGCACCCTGGTGCGTCCGCACGCAGAAAACCTGATTGCGGTGCGGGTCGACAATTCCCACCAGACCAACTGCCGCTGGTACTCCGGCTCGGGCATCTATCGGCACGCGTGGCTGCTCTCGACCGAGCCGCTGCACATCGCTCATTGGGGCGTGCTCGCCCATAGCTCGCTGATCGCGCCGGGCCATGCCACGGTGGCAGTGAGTGTACAGCTGGACAATGACAGCTCAGGCCCCGCGCCCGCCCTCGTCACCGCCCGGATGATCGATGCCGCCGGCCGCAAGCTCGGACTCGGTCACGCCGAGGCGCTACTCGACGGCCACGCGAGCGCCAGTGTGTCGCTGACCGTGTCGATCGACGATCCGCATCTGTGGTCACCCGAGGAGCCGTATCTGCACCGGCTGATCGTGAGCGTGCAGAGCGCGGGGGTAGCGAGCGATGCGGTGGAGCTGCCGTTCGGAATCCGCACCGCCCGCTTCGATGCCGATCGTGGATTTCTGCTGAACGATCGGCCGCTCAAACTCAACGGCTGCTGCCTCCATCACGATGCCGGCTGCGTGGGCGCCGCGGTGCCCGAACGCGTCTGGGAGCGTCGATTGCTGGAGCTCAAGTCGATGGGCTGCAATGCGATCCGCACCAGTCACAACCCGTTCGCGGCCGAGTTCCTGGATCTGTGCGACCGGCTGGGAATTCTGGTGATGAATGAAGCCTTCGATGAGTGGACCATCCCCAAGGGCCAGATCGGCCCCAACGGCTACGCTCGCTACTTCGACCAGTGGTATGAGCGCGATCTGCAGAACTTCATCCGCCGCGACCGCAACCATGCCTGCGTCGTATTGTGGAGCGCCGGCAACGAGATCGGCGAGCAGGGTGCGGCCGGTGGTGCCGACGTTCTGCGCCGCATCCTCGCAGTGTTTCGCGCCGAGGATCCGACCCGCATGGTGACCGCCGGCTGCGATCACATCGCATCCGATCCGCCCGCCGAGCGCGCCCGTCCCGAGTTCCTGCAACTGCTCGACGTCGTGGGTTACAACTATGTCGATCGCTGGCGCGAGCGTACCGAGCTTTACTACGACCAGGACCGGCATGACTATCCGCAGCGCCGGTTCATCGGCACCGAAAGCGTGGGCCTCGCCGGCGTGCGCGGCGGCGACGGACCGTACCTCGCACTACCCGGCGCTCGCCCCGGACGCGAAGTCGACGTCGAGCAGCTGTGGAAGTTCGTGCGCGTTCACGACTACGTCGCCGGCGACTTCATGTGGACTGGGATCGATTACCTGGGAGAGGCGCGCTGGCCCAACAAGGCCGCGGCCAGCGGCGTGCTCGATACCTGCGGCTTTCGCAAGGACAGTTTCTACTTCTACCAGAGCCAGTGGACCCAAGACCCGGTGCTGCACCTGTTTCCGCACTGGAACTGGGCCGGGCGCGAAGGCCAGATCGTGCCAGTCGGCTGCTATACCAATTGCGACACCGTCGAGCTGTTTCTCAACGGCCGCTCGCTCGGCGTCAAGGGCTACGCGTTTCCACGGCCGGGCATGGAAGAACGCTACGGTCACTTGCCGGAGCGCGCCCTTGCCGCGCGTACCACCGGCGACCTGCATCTATCCTGGGACGTGGCATTCGAACCCGGGACGCTGCGCGCGCTTGGCCGACGCGCCGAGCGCGTCGTGGCCGATAAAACCATCGAGACCACCGGTCCAGCGGCAGCCATCGCACTGAGCGCCGATGCGGCCACGATCGGCATCGATCCGGGCGAGGTCGCTCACGTCGAAATCCGCATCGTTGATTCACAGGGGCGGCTGGTGCCGACCGCCGATGATGAGATCGCGCTGAGCCTCAGTGGTGACGGTGTCTTGCTGGGATGGGACAACGGCAATCCGGCCAACCATGACGGCTACCGGTCGGAACGGCGACGCGTGTTCGGCGGATTGGCGCTGGCGATCGTGCGATCCAGCGGCAACGCCGGACGCATGCACCTGTCTGCCCGATCGGAGGCACTCGGTTCGGCCAGCACATCGATTCGGTGCCGCTGAGCGCTCAGTGGCCCGAGAAAGTCAGCCAGACCGATTCGATTGCGACCCCGCGGGCATCATCGCTCGCCAGCTCGCCCGAGTTGGCGTTGACACGCAGTTCGAGCCGCTCCACATCGGCGATGTGGACCTGATCGCCGGGGCCGCCCCGACCTGGTGGTTGCACTCGCCAGTAGTTCCACAGCCCGGGATACGGGCTCGGGATGAATATGCTGCGCTCCGCATGCAACTGCGACAGCGGCACACCGACTTCGGACCATGCACCGCTGGCAACTGCGCGTAACTGCCAACTGCTGCCGTCTTTCTCGATCAGCGTCAGCTCCAGGGTCTTACGGGCGCCGCCCTGACTGCGCAACCGCACGTGCAGCATCCGGGCCTGCGTCGCGTCGTCGCGGTGCTCTGCCAAGCGGTCACCGACGTAAAGCGAGGCGGCGTAGCGCTGCGGCGTGTCAGCACCCAGATCCGGAAGATCCAGCTGCAGCGCCCACTGATCGTCGCTCTCGCCCGCAATCAGATGGAAAAATGCGTCACGGTACTGTTCGCCAACTCGTACGAACGACAGCCGCCGATAATCGCGCTGCGGATCGAACAACCGCAGCGCCGTGCCGGGGGGCGTCATGCGCAGCGTCCACAGCTGCTCGCTCTGAAACGGCCACTCCCCGGGTTGGCCATGCGCCGCGCCCGGAAAGGTCGTGGCTTGCGCGCCCGTGAGCACACTCACCGCGTACTCGTACGGTCCGGCAGCAAGCCCCGCGGCGTCGAAGTGGGCCAGGTAGTCGTTGCCGCTCTCGCGACTCATCACCCGCGGGTTGCCGAAAGTGCGTTGTCCCGCCGGCCGCAGCCACAGTCTCACCTCGTCGGGCAAGACATCGTCAGCGACTCGCACCCGCAGGTCGAACGGCTGCCCGGCAGTGACCTCGTCGTGACTCAGCACGAGCACATCGTCCGGGTACGACCGCGGCGCATTGACGTGGTATTCCTCAAAACCGACCCGATTGATCCGGGCCGGGAGCGTCGCCGGATCGGCCTGTGCGTCGCGGCTCAGCAGCCATATGCCGGGTTGCACCGTGACCGTTGCCTCAGCGGCCTGCCGCGTCGCCCCAACGCTGCCCTGCCATAGCCTTAAGGGCGTTGCGTAGAACGTGGCGCCCAGGTCGGGCAGATGCACGACCATCGGCCATGCACGCTGCAGCAGTCGCGAGACGATCTTGTCCGGTTGCGGCTGCTCGAATGGATCGCTCACCAGCACCTCGTCCGGGTACAGCTCCAGACGCCATACGCCGGCGCGCACCCGGTCGAGAAAGTACGCACCGCTGCCTTCGTAGGTCACCAGCGGCGAGGAGCCGAATCCGACCACGCGCCGCAGCGTGGTCAGATCACGCGGCGCAGTCGTGGTCGGGCCGGCATTCATGTACGTATCCTTCGCCACCAGTTCACTGCGGTCCTGGTCGTAGCTGAGACGAAAGTCGCCGAAGCTCAGATTCTGCGGATAACGGCCGTAGGACTGCAGGCGCGGTAGACGCCGCATCGCCTCGGCCGCGATCACCGCGCTGACCGCCTTCTTCGGCGTGTGCACCAGGTTGAGGTAATGCGTCTGCCAACCGAGGTTGTAAGGCGCCGTCTGCAGCATGTCGTAGGCAAACATGGCGGCAAACTGCGCGCCGACCGCTCGAAACGTGCGCGCCATGGCCGGGTACATGTAGCCGGTCAGCAGATCCGGCTGGTCGAACTCGTAGACGATACGTGGCCGGCCAGCGATATCCGGCCGCAGCATGTCCGGATACGCATCTACCGTCGGCAGAAAATTGCCCCGCAGCTGATGGCCGGCCACGAGGCTCGAGGGATACCAGCCGAAGCTCACCCCATCGACTTTCGAAGCATGGATCGCCGGTGCGATGCGAAAGTCCTGGGAGACGTTATAGAAAGTGATCTGCCGGCTGCCGGTATCACGGACCGCCTTGACCAGGCCGTTGATGTAGGCCACCGAACCGGCGGCATCCTCCGGGTGGTGCACCGGTTCGTTGATCATCTCGACGAACAGGATGGCGGGCTCGTTCTTCAACGCAACGCCGGTGTAGGGATTGATATGGTTCAGCAGTTGCCCGATGTAGCGCTCCTGCGCGGCGATCGACAGCGGATTGGTGCCCATCTCTGAGCGCTGGAAGTAGCGGGAAAATCCCTGGTTGGACGACGGCTGATTGATCTGATCGGCAAAGCGCGGATCGTAGGTGTGGATAGGGGTGAGCAGTATGTAGATGCCGCGCTCGCGCGCTTTCGCCACCAGGTAGTCGAGCAGGGCAACGTGCTCATTGACGACCAGGTTGCCGTCCCGATCGGCATTCTCCCAGTCGCCCCATGAGCACAGTCGCAAACCGGTCCAGCCCATGCGGGCGAACTGCGCCATGTCCTCGTCGATCATGCGCTTGCGGTCAGCGCCTACCAGAGCGGCCATGCGATAGTCCGAGCCCGACATCAGGCAGTAGTTGGCCCCGAACAGGGCCACCTCCCGATGATCGTCGCGCCAACGGATCACGCCCGAGTGGTCGACGTACACCGCTCGCACCGCGGCCTCGCCGCGCCGGCCGGCCGCATCGCTCGGCGTCCCCGCGGCCGCACAGCCACCGGCGGACAGCAGCGCGAGCGCCCAGACCGCGACCGTATGATGATGCGTGCGCAGGTGGCAGCCCCCGGAATTGATTCGCTCTACAGAAAGGCAAGCGATATATTATCATACAAATATTGGTGGCCGCCGGTGGCCGGTAGGACATCCGCCTCGACATGACCGCTGCACGTTACCGGCGCGGCGCGCTGGCGCTGCTGCTCACATCGCTGCTCGGCGCTGCCGCACTCGCCGCCGAGCCCTCGCCCATTGCGCTTTGGCGCGGTGGGGCTCCAGGCTCACCCGCCGATCCGCCGCCCGAGCGAGTGCGGCTGACGGCCTTGGGCGAACACGTGATCACCGAGGTGCATCGACCATCGATCACGCCCTACCCGGCTGCGGGCAGCCATCGCAGTCGCGCCGCCCTCATCGTCATTCCGGGCGGCGGCCACCGCGAACTGTGGGTCGACCATGAAGGCTATCGCGTCGCCCGCTGGTTCAGCGCCCATGGGATTGCGGCCTTCGTGCTGAAATACCGCCTGGCACAGGCCGACGGCTCGACCTATACGATCCTTGACGATGAGCTCGCCGACGTGCAGCGCGCCATCCGATCGGTGCGTGCGCAGGCCGATCGCTGGCATATCGACCCCGACCGCGTCGGCGTGATCGGATTCTCGGCCGGGGGCGAGCTGGCTGTGCTGGCGGCAACGCACGCACCTTTCGTGAATGTGGCCAGTGCCGATCCACTCGATCGCAGCAGCGCGTTGCCGGACTTCATGGCGCTGATCTACCCGGGCCTGCCGCAGGACCTGACGCTCAGTGCGGCCACGCCGCCGGCATTTTTGCTGTGCGGAGAGGCCGATAGCCCGGCCATCGCGCAAGGTCTGCCGAAGCTGTATCTGGCCCTGAAACAGGCCGGCAGCTCGGCGGAGCTGCACGTGCTGGCCGGAACAGCGCACGGCTTTGGCATCCGGCCGGACAATCCGCCCGCCGTTGGACTCTGGCCGACGCTGATGTACGACTGGCTCGCGGGCCGCGGCCTGCTCGGCGCCGTCACTGCATCAGCTGACCACCGTTGACGTGGATGTTCTGACCGGTGATGTAACCGCTGAGCTCATTGGACGCCAGAAACAGAAATGCGCCGACGCAATCTTGCGCCGCCCCCAGTCGCCCCATCGGTATCGCACGCCGCAGTGCCTCCAGGCGCTCAGGCGGTGTGGCGGCGTGAAACGGCGTCTCGATCACGCCGGGAGATACCGCATTGACGCGGATGTGTCTTGGCGCCAGCTCGCGTGCTAAGTGCCGCGTCAAGGTGTGCACGAATGCCTTGGCGGAAGCATAGATGCCGCTGCCGCTGCCGCCGCCATCAATGCCAGCGATCGAGCCGACATTGATGATCGCGCCCTGCTGGCGCTCAAGGTGCGGAACGGCCGCCAGGCAGGCGGCAACGACCGAGCGCGCATTCAGATCGAAGATCGAATCCACCAGCGCGTCATCGCTTTCCAGAATCGGCCGGCGCTCAACCAGCGAGCCGGCGTTGTTGATCAGCACGTCCAGGCCGCTTAAGGCCTGCACGCTCTGTTCGATGACGCGCCGCGCGGCGTCGCGCAGGGCGAGATCACCCTGCAACGTCACGACCGAGCCCGAATCGGCACGGATGGCGTCGGCGATTTCCCGCGCCTGGCTGGCACCGCCATTGAAATGCAGCACCACTCGGGCGCGCTGCTGCGCGAACGCCCGTGCCAGTGCCGCGCCGATGCCGGAGCTGGCACCGGTAATCAGCACCCGGCGTCCTTGCAGATCAGCGATGCGATTCATGTGGCAGCCGGCGGCAAAGAATTATTAAAACGTATTAATACGATGATGCCACGCCGGCGAGCTGCGTGCGAGCGCTGGCAGGCGGTAAAGCCCGCGTAAATTCAGTGGCCTAGACGCTATTCGTGTTGTTTCCTGCCAACAGCGGCCGCCGGGCCACAGGCACTGCAAACCGGCATTCGCATGGGTTCGCAACGATCAGAAAACCCAGTATCGCCGTGGGTCCGGGCCATAGTATATTGATAATACAAAATGCGCCGGCCGCTGCACGAGCCTGGCGAATCGACTAAGGATCAGCGATTTGAGCGCCGACAAGAACGACAAGCCGCGACTGCGGAGCACCCGAAGTTACGGCCGCCAGAACCGCGACGGATTTATTCATCGCAGCTGGATGAAGAGCCAGGGGCTGCCGGCGGACGTGTTCGACGGCCGACCGGTGATCGGCATCTGCAATACCTGGTCGGAGCTCACGCCGTGCAACGCCGGGCTGCGCGACGTGGCCGAGCACGTCAAGCGCGGCGTCTGGGAGGCCGGCGGCCTGCCGCTCGAATTTCCGGTGATGTCGCTGGGCGAGACGCAGATGCGGCCCACGGCAATGCTGTTTCGCAATCTGCTGGCGATGGATACCGAAGAGTCGATCCGCGCCAACCCGATCGATGCGGTGGTGCTGCTCGGAGGCTGCGACAAGACCACGCCCGGCCAGCTGATGGGCTCGGCCAGCGTCGATCTGCCGACAATCGTGGTCTCCAGCGGGCCGATGCTCAACGGCAAGTTCCGCGGCCGCGACATCGGCTCGGGCACCGACGTCTGGCGGTTCAGCGAGTCGGTGCGCGCCGGCGAGATGCCGCTAACGGATTTCATGGCGGCCGAATCCGGCATGTCGCGCACACCCGGCACCTGCATGACCATGGGCAGCGCCTCGACCATGGCCAGCATGATGGAGGCCATGGGCATCGCCCTGCCCTTCAACGCCAGCGCGCCCGCGGTCGATGCGCGCCGCCGTACCATCGCGCACGAGAGCGGCCGGCTGATCGTGCAGATGGCGCGCCAGGACCTGAGACTGTCGAAGATCCTCACGCGCGCGGCATTCCACAACGCCATCCGGGTGCTGGCCGCGATCGGCGGCTCGACCAACACCGTGTTGCACCTGCTGGCGATCGCCGGTCGGCTCGGCGTGCCGCTCGAGCTGCGCGACTTCGACCGGCTCTCGACCGAGGTGCCACTGCTGGTGGATCTGCAGCCCTCGGGACAGTTTCTGATGGAGGATCTGCACTATGCTGGCGGACTGCCGGCGGTGATGCGGGAACTCGGCACGCTGCTGGAAACGCAGGCACCGACCGTCTACGGCAAGACCCTGGGCGAGGCGCTGGCGGGTGCGGAGTGCTTCAACCGCGAGGTGATCCGGACGATGGCCGCGCCGGTGAAGCCGGATTCCGGCATCTGGGTGCTGCACGGCAACCTGTGTCCGGACGGCGCGGTGATGAAGCCGAGCGCGGCCGGCAGCACACTGCTGCGCCACCGCGGCCGCGCGGTGGTGTTCGAGTCGATCGAGGACCTGCATGCGCGCATCGATGATCCGGCACTCGACGTGGATGAGAACTGCGTGCTGGTGCTTAAGGGTTGCGGCCCCAAGGGTTATCCGGGCATGCCCGAAGTTGGTAATCTGCCGTTGCCGCGCAAACTGCTCGAGCGCGGCGTCAAGGACATGCTGCGGATCTCGGATGCGCGCATGAGCGGCACCGCCTTCGGCACCGTGGTGCTGCACGTGGCACCTGAAGCCGAGGCCGGCGGCCCTTTGGCGGTGGTGCGCAATGGCGATGAGATCCTGCTCGACGCTCCGAACCGTCGCCTGGAGCTGCTGGTCACGCCGCAGGAAATCGAGGCGCGCATCGCCGCCTGGCGCGCGCAGCACCAGCAGACCAAATACACGCGCGGCTATTACCGACTCTACATCGACACCGTCATGCAGGCCGACCGCGGCTGCGACCTGAACTTCCTGACCGGTGCCAGCGGCAGCATCGTCGAGCGGGAATCCCACTGATGGCGCGCGCCGCGCTGGTCGCGGGCGACTGGGGCACGAGTCATCTGCGCCTGTTCCTGTGCGCTGACGACGGCTCGCTGCTGGCGCGCGCGGACGGGCCCGGTGTGGCGCAGGCTCGCAGTGCCTGTGCCGACGTGCTGGATCGATTGCTGCAGCCATGGAGCCGCGAGCACGGCGACCTGCCGGTCGTGTTGTGCGG
The DNA here is from genome assembly GCA_036490715.1 of Steroidobacteraceae bacterium. Classification (GTDB taxonomy): domain Bacteria; phylum Pseudomonadota; class Gammaproteobacteria; order Steroidobacterales; family Steroidobacteraceae; genus FEN-1191. The sequence continues at coordinate 16,649 of DASXDL010000004.1, forward strand.
CATGGTGGGATCGACGGTTGGCTGGACGCTGGCACCGTATGTGCCCTGCCCCGCCGGCATCGAGGATCTCGCGCACGGCTGCGTCGCCCTGCGCGACGAGCGGCTGCATATCGTGCCCGGCGTTTCGTGTCGCAATCGCCTCGGTGCCCCCGACGTGATGCGCGGCGAGGAAACTCAGATCGTCGGCGCAATGCAGCTGGCCGCGGATCTGGCTCGCGGCCGGCAGCTGCTGTGTCTGCCCGGCACTCACACCAAGTGGGTGCTGCTCGAGGACGGCCGGGTGGTCGAGCTGCTGACGGCCCCGACCGGCGAGCTGTTCGCGCTGCTGCGCGAGCACAGCATCCTGGTGGGCGATGCCGCCACGGCGTCGGGCGCCGACACGGTTACCGACGGCGCCGGCTACCAGCGCGGTCTGTCCGCGGCCGCGGCTGAGCCGCAGGCCGATCTGCTGCACCGGCTGTTCGAGTGCCGCAGTCGCCGTCTGATGGGTGAACTGGGGGCCACGGACAGCGCGGCGTTCCTGTCGGGACTTCTGATCGGCAACGACGTCGCCGGCGCGTTGAAGCTATTCGCCTCGGCGCGTGTGCCCAAGCGCGTGCCGGTGATCGGTGCGCCGGGACTGGGCGCGCTGTACGCGCGGGCGCTAGCTGCGCAGGGCCGTGAGGCGCCGATGTTGGAAGGTACCGCAGCCGCGCTTGCCGGTCTCGTCCGGCTGCAGCAGCTGCTGCCGGAACACAGCCTCACCCATGGCCACTGAAGGCCTCGCCGGCTCGGCCGCCGCGCCCACCATCGTGGCGATTCTGCGCGGGTTGACGCCGGCACGCGCCGCCGAGGTCGCCACGCGACTGCATCGCGCCGGCCTGCGCATCATCGAGGTGCCGCTCAATTCGCCGGATCCCTATAGCAGCGTGGCAACGATCGCCGCGCTGCGGCTCGAGGGCTGCCTGGTCGGCGCCGGCACGGTGCTGCGCGAACGCGAGGTGCAGCAGGCGCACGACGCCGGCGCGCGCCTGATCGTGGCGCCGAATACCGATGCGGCGGTGATCCGCGCGGCGCTGCGGCTCGGCATGCGGGTCATGCCGGGGTTCGCCAGCGCCAGCGAGGCATTTGCCGCTCTGGACGCTGGCGCGACCGAGCTGAAACTGTTTCCGGCATCAAGCTACGGACCCGGGCATCTCAAGGCACTGCGAGCGGTGCTGCCAGCATCGACCCGGGTGCTGGCGGTCGGGGGCGTGGGTGCGGCCGATGTGGCGCAGTGGCTGGCGGCCGGCGCCACCGGCTTCGGCTTTGGCTCGGAGCTGTTTCGCCCGGTATACGACAGCGAGGACATCGGCCAGCGCGCCGAGCGGCTGATGCGTGCGCTATCACAAGCAGGAGTGCCGCGGTGAAGCTATCGGCAATCGACATCGCCATCGTGTGCATCTACGCGGTATCGATCTTCGTGCTGGCGCAGCTGGTGTCGCGCGAAAAGAATCACCACCAGAAGGATGCGCAGGACTACTTCCTCGCCAGCCGCGCGCTGCCGTGGTGGGCCATCGGCACCTCGCTGATCGCCGCCAACATCTCGGCCGAGCAGATCATCGGCATGTCCGGCTCGGGCTACGTGATCGGGCTCGGGATCGCCTCGTACGAATGGATGGCGGCGCTGACGCTCATCATCGTCGGCAAGTACTTCGTGCCGATCTTCCTGAAAAATGGCATCTACACGATGCCGGAGTTCCTCGAAAAGCGCTACAGCCCGAGCGTGCGCACCGTGATGGCGGTGTTCTGGCTGGGGGTGTACGTGTTCGTGAACCTGACGGCGATCCTGTGGCTCGGGGCCACGGCGGTACACACCGTCACCGGCCTCGATATGTCGCTCGCGCTGGTCGCGCTCGGGGCGTTCGCGGGCGCCTACGCGCTATACGGCGGCCTGAAGGCGGTCGCGCTGACCGACATCGTGCAGGTGTCGCTGCTGGTGCTCGGAGGACTGATCATCTGCTTGCTGTCGCTCGACCGCATCGCGGGCGGCCACGGCGTGATCGCAGGCTTTGTGCAGCTCACGCGGCAGTTCCCCGACAAATTTCACATGATCCTGCCGCGCGACAACCCCAACTACAAGGATCTGCCTGGACTGTCGGTGTTGCTCGGTGGCATGTGGGTGATGAACGTGTCGTACTGGGGCTTCAACCAGTACATCATCCAGCGCGCGCTCGGCGCCAAGAGCGTGCGCGAGGCGCAGAAAGGCATCGTGCTGGCCGCGTTCCTGAAGCTGCTAATGCCGGTGCTGATCGTGCTGCCGGGGATCGCGGCGGTCGCGCTCACTCCGGGCCTGTCGCGGCCGGATGAGGCCTATCCGCATCTGATGGCCATGCTTCCGCCAGGCATACTCGGACTGGTATTCGCCGCGCTGCTGGCGGCGATCGTGGCGTCGCTCGGCTCCAAGATCAATTCGATCGCGACCATCTTCACCATGGATGTCTACAAGCCGCTGCGTCCACACACGGCGCAGCGCAGCCTGGTGCTGATCGGACGCCTGACGGCGGCCGCGGCGCTGGTGATCGCTATGTTTGCCGCCCGTCCGCTGCTCGGCAGTTTCGATCAGGCGTTCCAGTACATCCAGGAGTTCACCGGATTCTTCACCCCGGGCATCTGCGTGATCTTCCTGCTCGGCATGTTCTGGGAACGCACCACCGCCACCGCCGCACTGGTGGCTGCCATCGCTTCGGCGGCGCTGTCGTTCTTGTTCAAGCTGTTCTGGCCGGCGCTGCCCTTCATGGATCGGGTCGGCCTGGTGTTCCTGCTGTGCTTGGGCCTCGCGGTGCTGCTGTCATTGCTGCAAGCTGCGCGTACCACCAGCCTGCGGGTCGAGCTGCGTGACATCGACTACTCGACCGACAGCGCGTTCAATACGGCTTCGGTGATAGTGATCGTGATATTGATCGCGCTGTACGCCGTGTTCTGGTGACGCCCGCCCGCATGAGCGCTTCCGCTCCGATCGATGTGATCCCGGCAGCCAACGGCTGTGGCGAGGGCGTGCTGTGGGATGGGCGGCGCCAGGCGCTGTGGTGGACTGACATCCCGGGCCGCCGCCTGCATCGCTATGACTGGAGCACGCGCAGCCAGCGCAGCTTTGAGACTCCCGAGCGCGTTGGCTCCTTCGGCCTGGTGGCAGGTTCCGACCAGTTCATCACCGCGTTCGAGAGCGGCATCGCGCTGTATGACCCGGCCAGCACCGCCGGCGAGCAGCGAGTGAGCTGGCTTGCGCGTCCGCAGGCCGGGATCCGCGGCATCCGCTTCAACGACGGCCGGGTCGACCGCCGGGGCAGATTCTGGTGCGGTACAATGGTCGAAGAGGCCGGAATTACCGAGCGCGGTAACCTGTATTCCATCGATGGGTCCCAGCAGCTTCAGTGCCACGTGCGCGGCGTTTCGATCTCCAACGGACTGTGTATGAGCCGTGACGGCACGCAGCTGTACTTCGCCGATTCCGCGGCCCGCACCATTCACGTTTACGAGCTGATTGAGCCCGAAGGCTTGCTGAGCACGCCGCGATTGTTCGCGCAGACGCCCGAAGGCGCACTGCCGGACGGGGCCGCCATCGATGCCGAAGGGCATCTGTGGAGCGCGCAGTGGGGCGCGGCGTGCATTGCGCGCTACACTCCGGATGGGCGGCTGGAGCGCACCGTGCCGGTGCCAGCCTCGCAGCCCACCTGCGTTTGCTTCGGCGGTCCGGATCTGGACCTGCTGTTCGTGACTTCGGCCCGGGACGGCCTCGACGCGGCGAAGCTGGCGCATGAGCCGCACGCCGGACACGTGTTCGTCTACCACACCGGAGTGCGTGGGCTTCCGGAAGAAGAGTACCGTCTATGACCGTTCGCACCTCGGGCACCAACCTGACCTACAGCATCGTGCAGGATCTGGGCACCGCCATCGTCACCGGGGTCTACTCGCCCACCAATCCGTTTCCGGTGGAGGCCGAGCTATGCCGTCAGTACGGGGCCAGCCGCACCGCCTTGCGTGAGGCGGTCAAGATGCTCACCGCCAAGGGGCTGCTGGGAGCACGCCCGCGCCAGGGCACCTGGGTGCAGCCGGAATCGAAATGGAACCTGCTCGACCCGGACATCCTCGGTTGGCTGCTGGAGCGCAAGTTCTCTCCGGCGCTGTTGCTGGAATTTACCGAGATCCGCCTGGCAATCGAGCCGGCCGCGGCGGCCCTGGCCGCCAGCGCCGCCGGCCCCGAAGAGAAGGCCGCGGTGCGCGCCGCGATCGATCGCATGCGCGCGGCCGAGCGCGGTGAAGATGATCCGCTGGAATCCGACATCGCGTTCCACGTCGCGGTGCTGCGTGCCAGTCGCAATCGTTTCTTCGCGCAACTGACCGAGCTGACGGCGACCACGCTGCGCTTCAGCATCCGCACGACCAACCGCTACAAGGGCGTGCAGCTCGCCAGCGTCGCCGACCACAAGCGCGTGTCCGACGCCATTATCGCCGGCCGGCCGGCGGTGGCTGCCGAGGCCATGCGGCGGATGATTCAGGAGGCCCTTGCCCTGATCTCCGGCCACGAGAAGCGCGCCCCGGTCCGGCGCCGTGCGGCCGCAGTCGCCAGCTAGCATCGGCCGACCTTTGCGCATGCCCGGCGCCGACAAGATTGCCATTGCAATCGTGGGGATCGGCAAGATCGCCCGCGACCAGCACGTGCCGACCATCGCGCACAGCGGTGACTTTCAGCTGACGGCGGCGGCCAGCCCCTCGAGCCGGCTCGACGGCGTGCGCTGCTTTGGCAGCATCGAGGAACTGTTTGCCGGCGTGCCGCGCATCGACGCGGTGGCGCTGTGCACCACGCCGCAGGTGCGTTTCGAGACGGCGCGCTTCGCCCTCTCGCGCGGCTGCCATGTGCTGCTGGAGAAGCCTCCCGGGGCCACGTTGAGCGAAGTGCAGGCGCTAATCGAGCTGGCGCAGCGTCACGAGGCGTGCCTGTTCGCCGCCTGGCATTCGCGCTACGCGGCCCAGGTAGCTCCGGCGCGTGAGTGGTTGCGTGCACGCCGCCTGCGGTCGGTGGCAGTCACCTGGAAGGAGGACGTGCGCTACTGGCATCCGGGACAAACCTGGATCTGGCGCGCCGGCGGCCTGGGTGTGTTCGACCCCGGCATCAACGCGCTGTCGATCCTGACGCAGCTGCTGCCCGATACCATCGTGCTGCGCGAGGCCGAGCTGTCCTATCCTGCCAATTGCGAAACACCGATCGCCGCCCGGCTGCAGCTGAGCGCCGCGGACGGCACGCCGATCAGCATCGAGCTCGACTTTCGTCACACCGGTGTGGCCTCGTGGGACATCAAGCTCGAGACCGACGCCGGGTGTGTGCTGCTATCGCGCGGCGGCAGCGTGATGCGCATTGATGCCGGGGCTGAGTCCACCGAACCCAACGACGAATATCGCGGCGTGTACCAGCACTTTGCCAGCCTCGTACGCGAGCGCCGGATCGATGCCGATGCCTCGCCGCTGCGCCTGGTGGCCGATGCGATGCTGTGCGGCCGTCGGATCGAGGTCGAACCGTTCATCGAGTAGGCGCCGCCGTGGCTGTAGGCGCGATTCCAGGCGCGAAGTGCCGATCGCCGGTTGTTCCCAAGCCGGTCCTGGCGTATCGCTGAGGGCATGCACGCCATAACCTCTGCTACCGGGCCGCAGGCGCAGACACGCGGCTGGTGGATGTGGATCTGCGTCGCTGCACTGGCGGCGCTGTACATCCCTAGCACGCTGCCCACGCCGCTGTATCCGCTCTACCGCCAGCAGTTTGGATTCTCCGAACTGGTGGTCACGGCGATCTATGCCAGCTACGTAGTGGGCAATCTTGCGGTGCTGTTCACGCTCGGCCGGCTGTCCGACCAGATCGGCCGGCGCCCAACCTCGCTGATGGCCGGGGCCATTCTGCTGGTGAGCACGCTGTGCTTCCTGCTTGCCGACAGCTCCGGATGGCTGTTCGCCGCGCGCATCCTCAACGGTTTGTCCGCCGGCCTGGGGGCCAGCGCACTCACCGCCTGGGTGGCCGAACTCGAGCCGCATCACGATCGCGCGCGTGCCGCGATCGTCGCCAGCTCGGGCAATCTTGCCGGCCTGATGATCGGAGCGATCATCGCCGGCGCCCTGGGGCAGTGGGCGCCCTGGCCGCTGCGCTCCAGCTACGTCCTGTTCCTGGTGCTGCTGCTGGCGATCGTGCTCATGCTGCGTGTCGCACCCGAAGGCGTGCGCCGCGTGGTGCGCAACCCGAAGCAGTTGTCGCTGCGCCCGCGGCTGGGTGTGCCGCGCGAGATTCGCGCCGCTTTCATCGCCCCGGCCGCGATCGCCTTTGCCGCCTTCGCGCTCGGCGGCTTCTACGCCGCACTGACGCCCGGGCTGCTATCGCAGAGCCTGCATATCTCGAATCGGGCGCTGATCGGCGGCGTGGTCGCACTGTTCTTCGGCGGCGGTGCCATCGCCGCGGCCGCCGTTCCGCACGGCTCCAATCGCTTCAGCATCGCGCTGGCGACGCTGGCCTCGTTGATCGGCCTGGCACTGCTGCTGGTCGCCGAGCAACGCGAATCCCTGCCATTGCTGGTGGCCAGCGCGATCGGCGGCGGCACCGGCATGGGCATTGGCTATCGCAGCAGCCTGCGGATCATTAACGAGATAGCGCCCGAGGCACAACGCGCCGAAGTGGTCTCGACGTTCCTCTTAGTCTGCTATACCGGCAACGCGCTGCCGGTGATCGGAGTGGGCCTGCTGTCCTTGGCGGTGGGCGCCTTCATGGCGCACCTGATGTTGGCGTGCCTGCTGGGCCTGCTGGGATTGATCGCCTGCGCTGCCGGCTGGAAATTCCTGCCGCGCGAGTGAGCTGCCGAGGGGTCAGCCCCGCCCCACCAGCGGCATGCGTGTGGCCATGACGGTCAGCGACAGCACATTGGCACTGAGCGGCAGGCTGGCCATGTAGCGCACCGCATCGACTACGTTGCCCATGCTCATGGTGGCCTCGGCCGCGATCGAGCCGTCGGCCTGCAGTGTGCCCTGGGCGATATGCGCGCCGATCGCGGTGGCAACGTTGCCGATGTCGATCTGCCCGCAGGCAATATCGTGCGCACGCCCCTCGAGCGCCGTGGACTTGGTCAGCCCGGTGACGGCGTGCTTACTGGCGGTATAGGCACTGCAGTTCGGGCGCGGCGTGCTGGCCGATACCGAGCCGTTGTTGATGATCCGGCCGCCGCGCGGCCGCTGCGCTTTCATCAGCCGAAAAGCCTGCTGCGTACACAGGAACGCGCCGGTCAGATTGACGTCGATCACCGCCTGCCAGTCGTCCGCACTCAACTCCTCCAGCGGCACCAGCGGCGCGTTGCTGCCGGCGTTGTTGAACAGCAGATCGAGCCGGCCAAACGCGCTCGCGACCTGCGCGAACAGTGCTTTCACCGCCGCGGCGTTGCCGATGTCGGCCGGTGCCACCAGCGAGCGCCGGCCGAGTGCGGTGATCTCGGTGGCCAGTTGTGAGAGCGGCTCGCGGCGACGCCCGACCAGGATCAGATCGAATCCATCGCCCGCCAGGCCCAGGCTCACCGCCCGGCCGATGCCGCTGCCGGCGCCGGTCACCAGCGCCACTTTCGATGGGCCCGCAGTCATGGCGCAAGCATCGGGCCAGACGACGCGGCTGTCGAGTGGCAGCGATGAAGGCGCAATCAGACCCCGGACGACTCCGGCGCCGCGACCTCGCGCGCCAGCAGGTGGTGCGGCAGAAAGAACGCGTTGGCAATCAGCGTCGGCACCACGGCGCTGGCGACCACCGCTGCCACGATCGCCGAGTACTGGGCCTGGGTGATCACCGCATGCGACAGCCCGAACAGCGCCGAGATCGTGCCGAAAGTCAGGCCGGTGGACATCAGCATGGTGGTATAGAGCGCTTCACGCCGCGGCGCGCGGAACACCTTGGTCATCGGATAGACTCCGAGGCACTTGCTGATCATCTTGCCGGCCAGCAACGCCAGGAAGCCCAGCGGCGCGGCCACCAGATCCGGTACCGAGACCAGCGATCCGGCGCGAATGAAATAGAACGGCGTCAGCAGCCCGAAGGTCAGCGTGCGCAGGCGCCGGATCAGGGCGTGGTCCTTGCCGACGGTGCCGGCCAGCACCATGCCGACGATGTACGCGGGCAGCACCGCCTCACTGCCCGACCAGGTTGCCAGCGCGCCGAGGCCAAACAGTACCAGCAGCAGATATTTGGCCTCCAGTTCGGAGGGCCGGTCGCCGTAGCGCCGAAAGAAGCGCGGCGTCAGATACGGCAGGATCGCGAAGGCCGCAACGCTGCCGCCGAAGAACACCGCCGTGCGCCAGGTGAACGGACTGAAGATGAAGCCGAGCGCCAGCACTGTGGCCAGATCATTGATGAAGCAGGCGGCCAGGACCGTCTTGCCAAAGTTGGTCTTGTTCAATCCGGACTCGAGCATCACCGCGTAGACCACCGCCACCGAGGTGGTCGACATCGCCACGCCGGCCAGCCAGCTCGAGCGCACGCTCCAGTGCAGCCCCCAATAGGTCAAGGCCGTACAGCCCAGAAACGGTGCCACGAAGCCGATCAGTCCGACGGCGTTGGCCTCCTTCCACTTGGCGCGAAACACCACCGGATCAAGCTCGGCCCCGGCCAGAAACGTCAGCACGATGACGCCGGTGCCGGACACGAACTTGATCCACGACTCGTCGGTGTGCAGCAGTGCCCCGCCGAGGGTGGCGCCGATGATCAGTTGCGCCACGGTGCCGACGACAATCTCGGACAGCGCAGTGGCGACCCGCATCCAGATCGAGATCAGCGTGGCAAGCAGCGCCAGTCCGAGCCACAGCGCCGCCTGTCCCCAGACCGCAGTCATTGCCCGGACTCCGTGCCATCGCGCCCATCGGGGTTGAGAATTCCGAAGCGCGCAGGGATGCAGGCATAGAACACGCGCACTTTCTCGCGCTCCAGCAACTCCAGCAGCTGGCGCGACTCGATCTGGCTGACGATGAATTCGACCTCGACCGTCAGGGTGCCGGCAAGCTCGAAGAAGTGCTGCTCTTGCAGCACGTGATGGCGGCCGAACCCGGCCATGGCGCGAAACGCCGAGCCACCGCGAATGCCGAGCTTGTTGGCCTGCTCGAGCAGCCACTCCCACAACAGCAGGTGGTGATGGCGATGGTCCTCGCGGACGTAGAAGCGCAGAAAATGTCCCTCGGTCATCACATCCTCCCCTCAGGTGCCGATAGCAGGCGTCAGCAGCCAGCGCGTCATCACCATGCCGATCGCAGTCGCGGCGAAGGATCCGAGCATGTGGGTGCCGATCTCGACGCCGGCCCAGCCGAACTGCGCCTGCGACAGCAGGCCGACGACTTCAGATGAAAATGTGGAAAACGTGGTCAACCCACCGAGAAGCCCGGTGATCACGAATAGTCGTGCCTCGGGCGGCAACTCGGTCCTGAGGGCGAACACCGCCACCGCAACGCCGATGATGAAGCCGCCGATCAGATTGGCGGCCAGCGTGCCGAGCGGCAGCGTCGGCAGCAAAGCGTTCAGGCGCAGCCCCAGCCACCAGCGCAGGCAGGCTCCAAGCCCGGCGCCGACGAATACGCTGGCCAGTGGCAGGGTCGCCATCGCAGCATCTAGCAGCAATGCGCTAAGGAGGGTTCAACGGCGGATCGATGTATGAGCATTCAAAACCTACCTTGTCCGGGTCAGCGGAACGAGCACGGTAGGCATCATCAGCCTTGCGGCGGTTGTTATTCAGGAGGAATGCCATCTCCTGTGCGGGCAGTATAAGTGCGGGCACGCTGCTGACTCAAGGCTACCCCGCCCAGGATCAGCACCGCGGCCAGCGCCATGGTCACGGTCAAGGGCTCGCCCAGCACCATCCAGGCCCAGATCACGCCAAACAGCGGGATCAGGTAGGTCACGGCCGCCGCGCGCGGTGCGCCGATGCGAAGGATCAACCGATAGTAGAGAACGAACGCGGTCCCAGTGCACAGCACACCCAGCAGAATGGCGCTGAGCCACGCCGCCGGCCCGATCGGCGCACTCGGCCACGCGGCGATCGCCGGCGCTGCAGTGATCAGGCTCGCTCCGAGCAGCGTCGCGCCGGCCACGGCGCTGGCGGGGATGCCCACCAGCGAGCGCCGGATCAAATTGGCACCGAAGCCGTAGAGCAGCGCGGCCACGGTGCCGGCCAGCACCGCCGGCCCGACACTGGCACCGGCCACCTTGCCGCTGGCCAACACCGCGACGCCGATGAATCCCAGACACAGTCCGAGCACGCGCGGCACGCTGAAGCGCTCGCGGTATAGCAGGTACGCCACCAGCGCGGTGAATGGCACGGTCATCGAATTGCTGATCGCACCGATGCCGGCCGGCGCGCGCTCGGCGCCCCACGCGAACAGTACGAACGGTATTGCCGAGTTGATGGCACCGATGCCCGCCAGGCGCCACCAGCCGGCGCGTGCCAGCTCGGCGCGCGCGCGCCACGCGAACGGCAGCAGCAGCAGCGCTCCCAAACCTAAGCGTATCTCGACCAGCGGCAACACGCCGAAAGCCCCGACTGCCAGCCGCATGAACAGGAATGATGCGCCCCAGATCGCGCCGAGCACCGCGAGCTCCAACGGCGTGAGCCAGCGGCGGCTAGCGGCCGGCGTGATCGCCGGGGTGTCGATAGCTTGCTGGTTCATCTATACCAGCCGGTTGGCGGCGGCCACGCTCGCATACCAGCGCGCGGAATCCTTGAGGCTGCGCTTCTGGCCGTGGGCGAAATCCACGTACACCAGGCCGAAGCGCTGCGAGTAGCCCTCGGCCCATTCGAAATTGTCCATCAGACTCCAGCAGTGATAGGCGCGCACCGGCACGCCGTCGCGCATCGCGCGCGCGAGTTCGTGCAGATGCGCGCGCAGATAGTCCTGTCGCGGCGCATCCTGAATCCTTCCATGCGTATCGGGCCCGATGTTGCAGGCCGCGCCATTCTCGGTGATCTCGATCGGCAGATGGCCGCTCTCGTAGGCCATGCGCACCAGGATGTCGTGAAAGCCCGTGGGGTAGACATCCCAGCCGATATCGGTCTTCGGATTGGTGCCCGGCGCGGTGGCCCATTGTCCACGGGTATTGAGTCCGGGCACGCCGTTGCCCTCGGGTGCATCGCTCACCAGCCAGGGCGAGTAGTAGTTCAGGCCGATGAAGTCGAGCGCGGCGCGCATCGTGCTCTGATCGCCCTCGCGCCAGCCGAGCAGCTCGGCCTGGCGCTCCACCGGCAGCACGCCCTCGGGATAGTGGCCGCGCAGCGGCGGATAGACGAACCACAGGTTCTGGAACCGATGCCAGCGTTCCGCGGCGGCGATGTCGGCGTAGGCGCTGGTGGCCGGAAACATCGGCGCCACGTCGAAGGCGCTGCCGATCTGCATGCGCTCGCCGGCGGCCTTGAGAATGCGGAACGCGTGGCCCTGGGCCAGGTTCACGGTGTGCGTTGCGCGCAGGAATGCCAGTGGCTCGGTGCGTCCCGGGGCATGCCGTCCCTGCCAGTAGCCCACGCCGGTAAAGGTCTTGGGCTCATTGAAAATGCACCAGTGACTGACGCGATCACCAAGGGCCCGCACCACCAGGTCGACATAGTCGGCGAAGCGGTCGGCTGTCTCGCGAACCGGCCAGCCGCCGGCATCCTCCAGCGGCTGCGGCAGATCCCAGTGATACAGCGTCACCAGTGGCCGCACGCCGGCCTGCAGCACCGCATCGGTGAGGCGCTTGTAATAATCCAGGCCCGCCGCATTGCCAGGGCCGCTGCCGCTCGGCTGGATACGCGGCCAGGCAATCGAGTAGCGGTAGGATTTGAGGTTGAGCGCGCGCAGCAGCTCGATGTCCTCGGCGTAGCGCTGATAGCTGTCGCAGGCGACATCGCCGTTGTCGCCGTTCTTGATCTTGCCGGGTGTGTGCGCGAAGCGATCCCAGATCGACTCGCCGCGGCCATCGGCACGCCAGGCGCCCTCGACCTGATAGGCCGCGGTGGCCGCACCCCAGAGAAAGTCGGCGGGAAACTCCGCGGTGGGCTGCGCCAGACCGATCCGGCTCGCCACGGCGCTGCCACCCAGCGCCAGGGTCGATTGCAGCCATTGCCGGCGATCCATCCGTGCCCCCGATCAGTGCTGAATTGGAGTGTAGCCGGCGTGCTGCAGCAGCTCGACCAGGCCGTCGTGACCGATCAGATGCAGCGCCCCGACCACCACCAGGTAATTGTCATCGCCGTTGAGCAGCGCCACGATCTTGGGCAGCCAGCGGCGGTTACGGTCGGTCGTCAGCACGCGGTAGACGTCCGGGGCATCGCTGCTGCCCTCACGCAGCAGCCGCTCCAGCGCCACGGTGTCGCCCTGCTGCCAGGCGCGCACGATGGCGGCGGTCTCCCCGCCCGCGCTCGAGCTGTCATCGAGCGCTGAGCGCAGGAACTGACGCTGCTGATCCTGGCTCAGATGCGCGAAATAGCCGAGCTGATCATCCACGGTCTCCAGCCCGACGATCGGCTTGCCGTCGGTCTGCGCCATCAGTGCCAATTGCTCATCGACGCCGGACGCAGCCTCGAAGCCGGACTTCATCAGCTCCATCTGCTGCAGCATCAACGCTGCGAACCACGGCTGAAAGCGGTTCAGGGTGTCGGCATCGATGCCGAGCGGCTGCATGCGCGCGAGCAGCTGCGCCCACAGGGTCGATCCGATCAGCTTGTCGAGCGACTGACCCTCGGGCAGCATCTCCAGTTCGCTGCCTTCCCCGAGCAATGCGCCGACGTCGGCATCGTTGAGATTGAGTTCCATGACCAGCCCCTTGGAGGCGGCATAGGCGCGCAGCGCCTCCGGCGGCAGGGCACTGTCGCCGGCCTTGAGCATGTGCACCGAGCCGAGCAGGTAGACGGTGTTGTGCTTACCGCGGACCTCCCAGAAGATGTGGTGGGCATTGTCGGCACGCGCGCCAAGACACACGCCGGACAGCAGTAGCGCTGCCAGCAGCCAGGCCCCGGCCGGTGTCCGCGCTGTCATCGCGATCCCCTAGAGCGGTTCGACCGCGCCGCGCCGCCACAGTGCGGCGCCTCCCTCGATGCCGGCATCGTTGGATACCAGGCTGACATTGCGCGGCCGGCGCAGTGTGATCCTCGAGGCATTGCCGCCGCCGATGTAGAGGTGATCGTAGTTCAGCAGCGACTGCAGCGTGTCGATGGTGCGCGCCACGCGCCGGTTCCAGTGTTTCTTGCCGGCCTTCTTGAGCGCGTCGTCGCCGATGTAGTCGTTATAGGTGTCGTTCTTGTGCAGCGGGTGATGCGCCAGCTCCAGGTGCGGCATCAGCTGGCCATCGCGAAACAGCGCCGTGCCCGCCCCGGTTCCCAGCGTGAGCACCAGCTCCAGTCCCCGCCCGCGCACCACCGCCAACCCCTGCATCTCGGCATCGTTGATCAAGCGCGCCGGCGCATGCAGCCGCTGCGACAGGCGCTGCGCCAGCGGAAATCCCGCCCAGGCCCGATTGCCCCAGTGCGGCGCGGTCACAACCCGGCCGGCGCGCACCACGCCCGGAAAGCCGATGGCAATGCGGTTGTAGCCGCTCAGCGGTCGCACCAGTCGCAGCAGCGCGCGCAGCATCACTCGCGGCGGACACGGATGCGGGGTCTTGATCTTGAGGCGCTCGGTCAGCATGTGACCGCGAGCATCGATCACAGCCGCCTTGAGGTACGAGCCGCCGATGTCGATGCCGAGCACGCGTAAGCGCCGGGCGGAGATTTCCGCCACCCGTCCTGCGGTGCGCTTCATCGCCGGGTGGCCGTGGCCGCATCGCGGCGCGCGAGCTGCGCGCTCTTGCCGCTCAGGCACTCCAGCAGATCATTCCACGACTTGGTGAACGAGCGCGCACCGTCGCGCTGCAGCTGCGCGGCGAGCGCGCCCTGCTCGATGCCGCAGCGCTCGAATTCCTTCAGCAGCCGCTCGGCGTCGCCGCCGTCGGCGCTCATCGGTGTACCCAGGTGGCCATGATCGGCGAAGGCGCGCAGCGTGCCCTCGGGCATGGTGTTGATGGTATCGGGGGCCGCCAGCGCCTCTATATATAAGGTGTCCGAGGCGCTCGGGTCCTTGGTGCCGGTACTGGCCCACAGCAGCCGTTGCGGCGCTGCGCCCGCATCGGAAAGCTGGCGCATCCGCCCGGATGAGAGCAGCTCGCGGTAGGCGCGGTAGCTGCGAGCGGCCACCGCAATGCCGAGCCGGTTGCGCAGCCCGGAGGGCACCTTGTCCTGCACCGCCGTGTCCCAGCGGCTCACGAAGATCGACGCCACCGAGCGCACCACCGGATCAAGCTTGGCGGCGATGCGCCGCTCGATACCGCGCAGGTAGGCCTCGGCCGCGGCCAGATACTGCTCGCACGAGAACAGCAGCGTCACGTTGATCGGAATGCCAGCGAAGATCGATTCCTCGATCGCGCGCAGACCGGCCTTGGTACCGGGAATCTTGATGAAAAGGTTGCGCCGCTGCGCGCGCGCGTGCAGCTCGCTGGCCGCGGCGATCGTGCCGTCGGCATCGTCGGCCAGCAGCGGTGAGACCTCCAGCGATACCCAGCCGTCGACCCCGGCGCTGCGCTCGTGCTCCGGCCGGAATAGGTCGGCCGCGCGCGTCAGATCCTCGAGCGCCAGATCGAAGAACAGCGCCTCACCGGATTTGCCGCCGGCCGCCTTGTCGCGGATAGCCTCGTCGTAAAAACTCGACTCGCGAATCGCCTTATCGAAGATCGTGGGATTGGAGGTCAGTCCGGTGACCGAGTCGTCGGCGATGTAGCGCGCCAGGGCGCCGCCGGTCAACAATCCACGGGTGATGTTGTCGAGCCATAGGCTCTGGCCCAGCTCGTGCAGTTGGCGGGTTGGCTTCATGGCCCTAAGGCGCTAGACGCGGACCCCGCTGCTGGCCATGAGTCCCACGATCCCGATCAGGATCAGGTAGATGGCCACGATGTAGTTCAGCAGACGCGGCACGATCAGGATCAGAATGCCGGCGATCAGGGAAATCAGCGGACCGATGCTCAGGCTGACGTGCATGGATGGGCTCCGGCGGCGTTGGGTACCGCGACGGCGTCCAATATACTCTCTCACCATGGGGAGTTGCCGCAATTGCCTGCGCTAGCTGACCAGAACGCGGCGATGGCTGACGAGAGCCGCGTGCAGCCATGAAACCGTCCGAAGCGCGCGCGATCATCAGCGGCGGCGCCTCCGGGCTGGGCCTAGCGGCGGCCCAGGCGATTGTCCAGGCCGGTGGCCAGGCGGTGCTGCTTGACGTCAACCAGGATCAGGCAGCCGCCGCCGCTGCCGGGCTGGGTGCGCGCGCTTCGTACCTGTGCGCCGACGTTACCCGCGAGTCCGAGATCGACGCCGCCCTGATCAAGGCGTGCGAGCACATGGGTGGTTTGAACGTCGCGGTCAACTGCGCCGGTATCGGCAGCGCCGCACGGCTGCTGGGCCGTCAAGGCCCGATGCCGGCGGAATTCTTTCGCCGCGTGATCGAGGTTAATCTCGTGGGCACGCTGCTGGTGTGTCGCGGTGCCGCCGCGGCCATGCAGCGCAACGAGCCCGGGCCGGATGGCGAGCGTGGTGTGATCGTGATGACCGCGTCGGTATCGGCGTTCGAAGGCCAGATCGGCCAGATCGCCTACTCGGCCTCCAAGGGCGGCATCGTGTCGATGACATTGCCGATGGCGCGTGAGCTGGCCTCCTCCGGCATCCGCGTCGTCTCGATCGCACCCGGCGTCTTCCTGACGCCGATGCTGGCCTCGATGTCGAGCGAGGTTCAGGCCTCGCTCGGCCAGCAGGTGCCATTTCCGCCGCGGCTGGGTCAGCCGGAGGAATACGCCGCCCTGGTGCTGCAGATTCTGGAGAACCGCATGTTTAACGGCACCACCATCCGGCTCGATGGCGCGATGCGCATGCAGTCGCGCTAGTGCGCATGGTTTAGGATGGCGCCCATGGAAATTTGCTACCGGATCACACGCGCCGGCATCACCGCCCTGGCCATCGCCATCGCCAGTGCGGCGGTAGCGGCCGAGCCGGCCGCGCCGGCGCTCGACCCGCAGCTGGCCGCGACCCTGGCGCAGCTGCGCGATGCCGCCATGAACAGCGACTGGAGCTGGCAGCACCTGGAGGAACTCACCGATCGCATCGGGCCGCGGCTGTCGGGATCCGCGCAGCTGGCAGCCGCCATCTCGCAGGTGTCGGCCGACATGCATCTGCCGGGGGTCGACGTGCGGCTGCAACCGGCGAAGATTCCGCACTGGGTGCGCGGCGATGAGCGCGCCGAGCTGGTCGACTACCCGGGACGCCCGCAGGGTTTGATACAGCCACTGCATCTGACCGCGCTCGGCAGCTCCTCGGCCACGCCGGCCGCAGGACTAACCGCGCGCGTGATTGTGGTGCACGATTTCGACGAGCTGCACGCCCGCGCTGCCGACGTGCGCGGCAACATCGTGCTGTTCGAGGCGCGCTTCGATCAGCACCTGGCCGACAACGGCGAGGCCATGCGCGCCTATGAGGAGGCCGGTCAATACCGATTTCTCGGTCCCTCAGCGGCCGCCGAGCTCGGTGCCGCCGCAGCGCTGGTGCGCTCGATCGGCGGCGCCGACTTTCGCCTGCCGCACACCGGCGCCACGATCTTCAAGCCCGGTCAGCCGGCGATTCCCTCGGCCGCCCTGGCGGCCGAGGATGCCGACCTGGTGACGCGCCTGGCGGCCCAGGGCGCGGTCACGATGAAGCTGGTGCTCACGCCCAAGACGCTGCCTGATGTGGACAGCGCCAATGTGATCGCTGACTGGCCCGGCAGCGAGCGCCCGGACGAGTATGTGGTGGTGTCCGGCCACCTGGACTCCTGGGACCTGGCCACCGGCGCCACCGACGATGGCGTTGGAGCGATGGCGGCCGCCGGCGTGATCCACGTGCTGCAGCAGCTCAACGTGCATGCCCGCCGCACCATACGGTTCATCGGCTGGACCAATGAGGAGAACGGCGGCCGCGGCAACAAGGCGTATTTCAGTTCGGTGCAATCCGCGATCGGCACGCAAGCCGCGGCGATCGAAAGCGATTCGGGTGCCGGCCGTGCGATCGGCATCCTCGCCGGCATCACGCCCGGCTCGGTGGCCACGCTGGAAGCGCTGCTTCCGGTCCTGGCGCCGATCGGCGCCGGCACGCTCGAGCGCCGCGACGATGAGATCGATGCCGATATCGGTCCGCTGCAGCAGGCCGGCGTGCCGGCGTTCGCACCGCTGGTAGACACCCGCCATTACTTTGACTACCACCACACTGCCGCCGACACGCTCGATAAGGTCGACCCGCAGAATCTCAGAAGCCAGGTGGCGACCATGGCGGTACTGGCCTTCTATCTGGCGCAGCTGCCCGAACCGCTGCCGCGGCTGCCGCCCTCGTAGACTGCTTGCGGCGGGAGCAGACGCCGCGCGGCGGCTGCTGACGCTGCTCCCGCCCTCACTGACGCTGCTCTAGCCCGCCGTCGACTTGAGCTGCGTCGTGTCGACGCTCTTCACGCCTTCGACTTTCTCCGCCAGGTCTTTGACATGCGCCACCGCATCGCTATTGGGCAGCGTCCCATGCAGCATCACGACGCCGTTGAGGGTCTTGACGCCGACCTTGAAGCCCTTGCTGACGCTGTCGGCCAGGATCTCGGACTTCACCTTGGTGGTGATCCAGCTATCCGATCCGACGCGCTCGGACTTGGCCACCGCCTTGTGCACCGAGCCATTGCTCGATCCGGAGACCAGCTCGTTGTCGACGCTCTTGACGCCGTGCACGTTCGAGGCAAGTTCCTCGGCCGCTGCCTTGGCATCCGAGCTCGCCGCCGAGCCCGTCAGCGTCACCACGCCGTTGGTGGTCTTGACCTTGATATGCGAGCCCTTGATGCGATCATCGTCAAGAAAGGCCGCGCGTACCTTGGTCGTGATCGCGCTGTCGCCGATCGCGGCGCCGACGCTATCGCTGTGGGCGGTGGGCGCGCTGTCGGAGGCATCGCTCGAAGCATAAGCGCTCAACGCCAGGCCCAATCCGAACCCGGCTGCTACGCCCGTCAAGGTCATCGCTACGGTGCGCGCGGCGCGGGGTCTTCGTGAATTATCCATCTCATTTATCTCCTTCCAGGTTGGTGCTGAGCTCGCGTCAGACGGTCGGACCGGCGCGCCGTCCGAGCAGCAACGACACGACGAACAGGACCAGAAACACAAAGAACAGGATCTTCGCGATACCGACCGCAGCACCGGCCACTCCGAAGAAGCCGAGCGCGCCGGCGATCAGCGCGATGATCAGAAACACTACTGAGTAATAGAGCATGTTTATTCTCCCGTGCATCGCGCCTCACGCTCACCACCGGTGAGCGCATAAGCGCGACCTTTGCGCGCGAAGTTATACCGAAAGGCGGCGTCCCGGCCCTGCCGCAAGCGCCGCATCAGGGTGTCGGCTCCGTCCGATACGAGGCTGAAATGCTGGCGCACGGTCGGAACCGTCCGACGGCATAAGCTCAGCGGCAGCGCATGGACCGAGCGAGCGCCCGGCTCATACTGATCGCAGCAGTTCACCCAAGGAGCAAGGCATGAACAAGGATCAGGTCGAAGGACGCATTGAAGAGGCCAAGGGCAAAGTCAAGGAAGTGGCCGGACACGTGGCCGGCAAGCCCGACGTCGAGGCGCGCGGCACGGCCCAGAAGGTCGGCGGCACCGTGCAGAAGAGCTACGGCGATCTGAAAGAGGACGTCAAGGACGAGCTGAAGAAGGATCGCTAAGCTGGCGAATAGCCTAGGGCCGCAGGTGAAACCCTGCGGCCACCAGCGTGCTGTCGCCATCATAGTGCGGCACCGCTGTGGTCGGCCGCGACTGCTGTAACGGCAATCCCGCCGGCGGCAACGCGAAACTGACATCGATCACCTCGCCCGCCACGTCCTGCGCTGGCGCATCGAAACTCAGCTCCAGCCCCTGCGGCTGCGCGCCATACCAGGACCACTGGCTAGAGCCGTCCGGCAACAGCGCCAGCGCCGAGCGCGTTGTGTCACCGGCGCCACTGGCGATCTCCACCATCCGCACCCGCGCCTGCGCCGTGAATCGCAGCATGAGGCGCGGCGCCTCGCGTGCCGAACGCACCGCAACCCGGTAGTGCACGCCGTTGTCGGTCGGGGTGGCACTCAGCAGCGTCAGCTGCGGCGGTGCCAGCGCCAGCGTGGGTGCCGGTGCCGACCAAATCCGGCGATCCCAGGGGTATAACGGCGGCGGCCGGTGCTGGAAGTCACCGGCGCGCTGCACCGAGACGGGCAACGGATTGACCTCCGGATCGGCGATCCAGTCCGCCTGCTGCCGATCGGCTTGCAGCAGGTAGCGCAAGGTCAGCGGTTGCGGCCGATCCTGGGTGTGGGCCGGCAGCCGCATCGCGATCAGCACACCGGCGAGGCTCACGAGGGCGCAGGTTCCGATCACTCGATACTGCAGCGGTCGGGCGACCTGGGCAATGAGCGCAGTGAGCCCGAAGCCGGCAAAGATCACGTTCAGGGCAATCAGGACGAGCGCCTCATTGCCCAGTGCGACGTAGACCGGCACCAGAATCGGCCACAGCAGCGCGAAGCACACCACGCACAGCGTCAGCGCCGGCCATAGCGGTGCGCTCATCATTCGGCGCAGTGCGCTTAGTATCGCGATCAGCGCGGCGATCGCCGGCAACAGACCCAGGTAGCTGCCGCCGCGTAACCAGCGCGCGAGCGCCGCGCCGATCAGCGCGGTCAACAGCACCGCGGCAAAGGTCGGCGCCCACGGGCGGCCGCCTGACAGCACCCGGCCGGCAACGGCGATGACGCCTAGCCCAAGCGCCGCGAAGCTCATCTCAAGCGCGAACGGATGGGCCAGGATTCCGGCTTCACCGCCCAGGCTGACGACACCCAGTCCGCGCAGCGCCAAGAGCAGCGCGACCGCCGCGAGCGCGCCGGCCACGAGCGCGCCCATCAGAGCGCCGGCCGCCCACAGCAGCGAGCGCGCATCGAGCCATCGCCGCTGCGCCAGCTGCAGCCCGACCCAGGCCAGCAGCGCCAGCAGCAGCAAGCTGATCGGCACCACGTAAATGTGCGGGAAGCGCACCAGCCAGGCGCGGAAAACATCGAAGAACACCGCCTCGCCCGCCGCGTGCGGGCCGGGAGCGGCATTTGCCAGTGCCAGCACGCTGGCCAGCGCATTTTGACCCTGATCCTGCAGGCTCGCGGCACTGGCATGCCGGTAATCGTCCAGCGGCGTGTGATAGCGCGCGACGTCACCGATGAAGGCGAAGTTGAAGCCCTGGTAGCCGGCCTGCTTGTAGACCGTGAAGTCAGTACTGTGCGGCATCAACTGGTAGACCGCGTAGTAGAGCGAGTTGGTCAGCGGTCGGGCAATCGCAGCGGCGTAGCGCTGCATCAGCCAGCGATTGTCGCTGCCGGTCTCAAACATGAGGCTCGGGCCTGAGCCGCCGCGGGCATCCAAGTTCACGGCCGCGCTGACCGTGCTCGCCCAGCGGTGATAGTGCACGAACGCGCGCGCGCCAAGCAGATCGGCCTCTTCGCCGTCAGCGAACAGCAGGATGATCGATTGGCGCGGCCGCGGCAGATGCTGCAGCGTGCGCGCGATCTCGAGCAGCGCCGCGACGCCAACGCCGTCGTCCGAGGCGCCGGGGCCGGCTGGTACGGAGTCATAGTGCGCATCCAGCAGCACGGCGTGATCGGCGCCGTCCCCGCTGCCCGGCAGTCGCGCCAGGATGTTGGTCGGTGTGCCGCACACGCCCTCAAGGCCACACACCAGCACGCCGCCCTGCAGCTCGGGCTCAAGACCCAGAGCGCGCAGCGCCGTGAGGATGCGCGTGCGGGTACGCTCGGCGGCTGCACTGCCGATCGGGTGCGGCACGTCATCCCCCACTAAGGACTGCAGCTGCGTCAAGGCGCGGGCGGCCGAGAACTGCGTGGGCGGCGCCTGCGGCGGAAACGGTGCGGCGGGCCGGTAATCTTGCAGCGCCGCCAGCCACGCCGCGCCGATCAGCAGCAGCGCCAGCGCCAGCGCACGAGTCGGTGTGAGGGCCAAGTCAGCCGACGATCCGCAGTGCCCGCAGCGCGCGCACGTGGCCGAGCGTCACGCAGTGATCGGCGCCTTCCCAGTGATCCGGGGCGTAATGGCGGGTGAAATTGAGTTGCTTTGCGCCGGACAATTCCTGCGCCGACAGCCGCACCGACCACATGCCGAACGGCTCCTGCGATGCGGCGCGCTCCTGCACGCGCTGCCAGTCGTCCAGCCCAAAGTGCAGCGTGAAGGGCTCACGATCCTCGATCACCAGCGCGCGACCGGCTTCCAGCTGCTGCACCGGCACTTCGGTGCGAAAGTGCCAGGCGTCGGCAACCCGCGCGGCGTGATCGGGGCCCTGGGTGCGATAGCGCTCTTCAACCGCGCGCAGCAGTTCGATCGGCCGTCCCTGCTGGCGCGCAATCATCAGCTTGAGGAACTCGGCGTGTGCCCACAGCAGCGGCATCGCGCTGCCGGACGGGCGCCCGGGTTCGAGCCCCAGCGCAGGAATCGGTGCGGCGTCCCATACCTGCTCGGGCAGCAGGCCGCCGTCGCTGGCGCAACGCCACATGGTGCGAAGGTACTCGATCGGGTCCAGGCCGCTCTGCAGCGCCAGGTGCCCGCGCTCACCCACCAGCAGCGGCCAGGCGCGCCCAATGCCGCAGCCATCGAACGCCGCGCCATTGGCGTGTTCTCCGTAGCCGTCATCGTTGTAGCGGTGATAGAGCGTCCCCGAGGGCGTGTCGACACTGAGCACCTTGTCGACCACCTTGATGGTGTCCTGGATGCGTGGATCCTCGGCGTTGCGCAGCCCCAGGCGCGTGAGATAGGAAAAATCCAGGCTCACCAGCGCTGCCGCCTTGATGTCCTCGCCGGCGCGGTTGCGCAACTGCACGCGGCAGCTGCGATTGTTGCCTTCGGCCACGCCGATGCGCACGTAATAGCCGTTCACGCCCAGTTCGTGCGCCAGGTCGCTGTCATCGACGTAGCACCAGAACTCCAGGCGCTCGTTCCACTCATCCGCCAGGCTGAAGGCATAGGCGCGCTCCGCGTCGGTCAGCCACGGCTCGGCCGCCACCAGCGCACTGACGGCCGCGGCCAGCGAGAACGGACTCACGCCGGGGTTCTCCTCCCAGCGATCCTGCGGGCTGGACGGCCCGGTGCGGGCAATGAATCCGACCGCCGCGCGCACCATCTGCGCGGTGCCAGGCAGATCCGGATCACCGATCTCGCGCCGCTTGGCGGCCAGCAGCACCGGAAAGGCTGCCTCATCCAGCTGCACGCCGACCCAGAACGGCTGTCCGCTGGGAAAGTAGTTCTGCGGCCAGGACCCGTCTGGCTTCTGCGTGGCAGCCAGGTGCGCCAGGATGTGGCGCGCATCCACTGGCTGGTTGGCGGCCAGCAGCGCGAACGCGGTCAGCGTGGCATCGCGCGGCCACACCAGGTGATAGCCGCCGAGCGTGTCGGTGCTGTTGCCCCAGGGAATGCTCAGGCTCGCCACCACCGCGCCCGGATAGGCGCGATCCTCGTGAATCTTGAGCACCGTGGCCGACAACAATCCGGCATTGGCCAGCGCCTGATCCGGTCCCGGCAGGCGCAGCCGCGTGCCCCAGTCGCGCCAGGCCTCCAGGAACTCCTCGCGTAGCGCATCGAACGGGGCTGCGAGCGCGGTGCGGGCCCGGGTCTGAGCGCCGAGCACGCTGCCGGCAAAGCCCAGGGCGATCACGCCGCGACTGCCCTCTGCCTGCGCGCTGATCGCGACCGTGCCCTCGTCGGCATGGGTAAATCCATAGGTCAGGCGCCCATGCTGATTCAGGTCCTGCCAGCCGTCCGAGGCGCCCACGTAGCCGCAGCTCAGGTTGCTCAGCGGACCGTCGGCCGCCAGACACAGGCTCAGATCGCCGTGGCGCGCGAAGCCCTGCCCGGCGTCGATCCAGGCGTTGTTGTGGCGGCCGCTGCTGCCCAGGTGCGGCGCCAGGATCAGCACCAGGCGATACGCGCCGCTCAAGTTGAAGCGCACCAGTAGCACGTCACGCTGCGGATCGGGCAGTACTTCCAGCGCCAGGGTGTAGTCATCGCCGTGGTGCGTGATGGTCACGGCCGGCAGGTACGGACCGGGCGTGGAGATCGTGTAGCGGCGCACCCGCTTGAGGTCGACCCAGCGTTCCTTGCCCACCAGGTAGAAGCTGAAATCGCGCACCTGCGGCTGCCCGGTGGAGGGCCAGTAGATCTCGTTGATGATGCCGTGGCCGACCGTCACCCACAGGCGCGATCCGCCCAGCGCGGTACTGATGAAGTCCTTGTCGCTCGAGCACCAGGTCGGCGCGATTCCCGGTGCTCCGAAGGCCGCATCACTCATGTCAGCCGCCGTGACTGAAGGCCGGATAGTCGGTCATGCCGCCATCGACGAATACGCTGGTGCCGGTGACGTAGCTGGCGACCTCGGAGGCCAGCACAACGACCATGCCGGCGATGTCCTGCGGCTCGCCGACTCGCCCGAGCGCGATCTTGCTGAGCAGATCCTGCTTGCCGGCCGGGTCCTGCCACACCGCCGCATTGATCGGCGTGCGGATCGCTCCGGGCGCCACGCACAGCACCCGCACCCCGTGGACGCCGGCTTCCTGCGCCAGCGTCTTGGCCATCATCGACAGGCCGGCCTTGCTGGCGGCATAGGCACTGTAACCGCTCCAGGCAATCACCTCGTGCACGCTGCTGGTGTTGACGATGACGCCCGAGCGCTGCGGCACCATGCGCTTGAGCGCTTCGCGCGCGCACAGGAACGCCCCGGACAGATTGATCTTGAGCACCTGGTCCCAGGCCTGCGGCTCGGCCTCCCAGGCCAGTGCGCGCCTACCATCGATGCCGGCATTGTTGACCAGCACGTCGATGCCGCCCCAGGCGGCATCGAGCTTCTGGAACATGCCGCTCACCTCGTCCGGCTTCGTCACGTCGGCCGGCAGCGCCAGGCTTTCGCAGCTACCGGCGCGCAGCTGCTGCTGCAGCTGCTCGGTCTGCTCCGGATGTACGACATAATTGATCGCCACGCGGGCCCGCTCGGCCGCGAACGCGCGCACTATCGCGGCGCCCAGGCCGGAATTGCCGCCGGTCACCAAGACCCGCTTGTCGGACAGTTTCAGGTCCATGCGTCTGTGAGCATAGCGGTCTTTACCGGAGCGCAGAAGTCGGATAATGCGAGCATGTCGATGGCCAGTTTCCTGCGCTACCTGCTGCTGCCGGCGCGGCCGACGGCGCTGCTGCTGATCGCGCTGCTGACGCTCGGTGTGCTGCTGGCCGAGCATGCCGGCCTGTTCGGCCTGGCGCTTGAGATCATGCTGCTGAGCTGGCTGGCGACCTACGGCTATGTGCTGCTGGAGCGGGTCGCCAACGGCAGCGTCGAGCCGCCGGTGCTGGCGATCGAGATGCTCAACCCGGTCAACGAGCCACGCGCGCTGTGGCAGGTGGTCGTGGTGCTGCTGCTGCTGGGCGCGCTGCAGCTGCTGGCGCTACTGGTCAATGCGCCGCTGGCGCTCGCGCTTGCGGCCCTGCTGCTGCTGGCGCTGCCGGCCTCGATCGGCGCCTTGGGTGCGGGCGATGGCATCTTGCAGGCGATCAATCCGCTGGTGTTGTGGCGGATCATGCGCGGCCTCGGCCTGTGCTATCTGGGCATCGTGCTGGCCATCGCGCTCGAGTGCGCCGCGCTGCTATCGCTGGCGCGCTACACCGCCCTGCCGCGGGCGCTGCTCATCGCGCTGCTGATATTCGCCTGGCTGTCGGTATTCGCGCTGATCGGCGGTGCGCTGTACGAGCAACGCCACGCGCTCGGCTACGAGCCGATCGACTCGCCCGAACGCCGCGCGCAACGCGCGCAGCAGTCGCTGGAGCAGGAGCGTTCCCGCTTTCTCGATCGCGTCTACGGCGAGGCGCGCGGCGGCAATCTGGCCGCCGCCTGGGGCACGATCGAGCACGAACTGGCCGCGCGCGCCTTCGCCTTCGAATTCTACGACTGGCTGCTGGAACGGCTGACACGCCTGCCGAGCCCGCCGCTCTCCACTCGCCTGGCGCAGGACTTCATCAGCCGCGCACTCGGACACGACAATGCCCGCGTCACGCTCTGGGCGCGCCGCTGCCTCAAGCTCGATCCGGGGTTTCGTCCGCGCTCGGCCGCCGAGACGCTGCGGGTGGCCGAGCTGGCGCGGCTCGCCGGTGATCGCGCCAGCGCGCGCGCCCTGCTGGTGGATTTCGATCGGCACTTCCCCGGCGCTGCGGCCGCAGCAACGGCAGCGGCGATGTTCGAGCCGCTACGCCGCGATTGACAGGCCCGGCAGGTCGAACACCAGCACCTCGGACTCGTGTCCGTTCTGCAGCCGCAGCGTGGTGGTGTCGGTGAGTTTCAGCGCATCACCGGCGCCCAGGCGCGTGCCCTCGACCTCCAGTTCGCCGCGCGCCAGGTGGATGTAGGCGCGGCGGCCGGGACGCACGTACAGGCTGGCGCTCTCGCCGCGGTCGAAAAGACCGGCGTGCAGGCGCGCGTCCTGGTGCAGCAGCACCGAGTCGTCGGCCCGATCGGGCGAGGCGATCAGGCGCAGCCGGCCGCGCCGCTCGGCGGCTGCGAAGTGGCGCTGCTCGTAGCCCGGATCGATGCCGCGCTTCTGCGGCGTGATCCAGATCTGCAGGAAATGCACCGCTTCGGTGTTGGAGGCGTTGTACTCGCTATGCTGCACACCACGCCCGGCGCTCATGCGCTGCACATCCCCGGGCCGGATGATCGAGCCGTTGCCGAGTGAGTCCTGGTGCGCCAGCGCACCGGACAGCACGTAGCTGAGGATCTCCATGTCGCGGTGGCCGTGGGCGCCGAAGCCCGCGCCCGGCTGCACCCGATCCTCGTTGATCACCCGCAGCGGACCGTACTCGACGTGGCGCGGATCAAAGTAGTCGGCAAACGAGAAGGTGTGAAAGGAGCTCAGCCAGCCTCGGTCGACAAAGCCCCGCTCATCACTGCGTCGCAGTTCCTGCATCGCGCCGCTCAGCCGCGCGCTGCGGCTGGCTCCCGCTGCGCCAGTTGCTGGCGCAGCTTGCCGTAGTCGAGTGGCCGAATCTCATCGATCAGACAGCGTTCATGCTCAAACAGCACATAGTCCAGACGGCTGACCTCGCTGGGCGTGGCGTTGGCCAGGTGGATATCGGTGGCGTACTGCATCTGCGCGCAGGGCGGAGCCACCCCGAGCAGGTAGGCATCGTTATTGACGATCACCAGCAGGTGGCTCGAGCCGATGACCTGCCAGCCCTGGTACGAATTGCGATCATCAAAGCGCTGGATTGGCGCCCCGGCGTACTGTTCGCATTGGGCCAGCGTCGGGTGGGAACTCAGGTGCATCGAGCTGCAGCCGACGAGCGCAGCTGCGAGTAGCAAGCAGGGAATGACCGGTCGCATGGACCTCCTCGCTTCCCTGTCGAGTGCGCTAGAGTCTAGCCCCGGGATCGGCGCTTGTCATGCCGCGGCAGGGAGAGGATGGGTGTACACGGTCGCGCTGGTTGATGCGCTGCTGCATTTCGGTTCGGTGATCTTACTGGCGGTCGGTGCGCTGCTGCCGATCGTCGACCCGCTGGCCGGCGCCCCGATCTACCTGGCGATGACCGCGAGCTTCACGCACGAGGAGCGCAGCCGCATGGCCAAGGCGGTCGCAATCAACAGCTTCCTGCTGCTGATCGCCTCGGCGCTGGTCGGCGCCTACGTGCTGGACTTCTTCGGTCTGTCGATTCCGGCGGTCCAGGTCGCGGGCGGGATCGTGGTGTGTTCGATCGCCTGGTCACTGCTACACAGTCCAAACTCGCCGCCGGCCATGCAGCGCACCGGGCCGACGGTCACCGAGGTGCGCGACCCCGAGTACTTCAGCCAGCGCGCGTTCTACCCGATGACCATGCCGCTGACCGTCGGCCCGGGTTCGATTTCGGTCGCGCTGACGCTCGGTGCCAATCCGCCGGCCGGCTTCCGCTCGCAACTGGCCACGGCGCTGGCTCAGGCCATCGGCATCCTGATGGTCGCGCTCGGCGTGTATCTGTGCTACCGCTATGCCGATCGGATCCTGCACAAACTCGGACCCACCGGCACCAGCGTGGTGGTGCGGCTGTCGGCCTTCATCCTGCTGTGCATCGGGGTGCAGATCTGCTGGAACGGCCTGCACGCGCTGATTGTCACCAGCCTGCACTAGCCGCTGTTGCGCAGTGCCGTGGCGATGGCGTTGATCGACAGCTGCAGGCCCTCGCGCACGCGCGGATCCTTCTCGCCGGCGCGATGGCGCTTGAGCAGTTCGACCTGCAGCCAGTTGAGCGGCTCGATATAGGGCAGCCGCAGATGAATCGCGGCCGCAAGCCCGGCGTGCTTCTCCAGCAGCCGCGTCTGGCCGGTGACCGACAGCAGCGCATCGTGGGTCGCGATCCAGCCATCGCGGATGCGCCCGAAGATGTGGTCAGCGAGCGCGCGGTCCTGCACCAGCCCGGCGTAGCGCGCGGCGATGTTCATGTCGGATTTGGACAGCACCATCTCGAGGTTGTCGAGCGTGGCGCTGAAGAATGGCCACGCCTCGACCATCTCGCGCAGCAAGCTCCGGTCGCTGAATGACTGCAGCGCATTGCCGACACCGTACCAGCCCGGCAGCATCACCCGCGCCTGCGCCCAGCTGAACACCCACGGGATCGCGCGCAGATCCTCGATCCGGTCGGAATTGGTGCGCGAGGCCGGCCGCGAGCCGATTTTCAGCTCGGCGATCTCGCGCAGCGGCGTCATCTGCCTGAAAACGGTGGAGAAGCCCTCGGTCTCGTATACCAGCGAGCGGTAAGCCTTGAAGGCCGCCTGCGACAGCGCATCCATGGTGGCGGCGAACCGCGAGCGGTCGCGCTCCGACAGGCTGTCGCTCTCGAGCGAGGCCATCAGTGTCGCCGACGCGATCGCCTCCAGGTTGGCGCTGGCGCTCTCGGCGGTGGCGTACTTGGCAGCCACTACTTCGCCCTGCTCGGTAATGCGGATGCGGCCGCTGACGCTGCCGTGCGGCTGCGCCCGAATCGCGGCCACCGAGGAGCCGCCACCGCGGCCGACCGCACCGCCGCGCCCGTGAAACACCTGCATGCGCGTGCCGCACTGGGCGAACACCTCGGCCAGCGTGCGCGTGGCCTCGTGCAAACTCCATACCGAGGTCAGGTAACCGCCGTCCTTATTGGAGTCGGAATAGCCGACCATCACCTCCTGGTAGCCGTGCGCGGAGGTGACCGCTGCCACTTCCGGCAATGACAGCCAGTCGCGCATGATCTGCGCGGAGTTCTGCAGGTCGGCGATGGTCTCGAACAGCGGCACTACCATGATTGAGGCGCGGCGCGCGCCGTGGCCGCGGTACAGTCCGGCCTCCTTCAGCAGAATATTGACCTCGAGCAGATCCGACACGCACTCGCACTTGGACACGATGTAGGTGGTGATGCTGGCCGGGCCGTAGGTGTCGTGGGCACGCGCAGCCGCGCGCACGATCGCAAGCTCCGAGAGTGTCTCGGCCCCATAGCTGGCGAACGGACTGGCCAGCAGCCGCTCGCTCGACAGTTCGCGGCGCAGCAGCGCCACGCGCGCATCCTCGGGCAGGCCCTGATAATTGAGCTCGGCGCCGGCGACCTTGAGCAGCTCGCCCACCACACGCGCATGCACGTCGGCGTTCTGACGCAGATCCATGGTCGCCAGGTGGAAGCCGAAGGTCTCGACCGAGCGGATCAGGCGCGCCAGCCCGCCGCCGCGGCCCAGCCAGCCACGGCTGCTGCTCTCGAGCGACTGCTCCAGTGCCGCAAGGTCGGCGCGCAGCGCCTCGGCGTCCGGATACGGTTCAGCCGCGAAGCGCGCCGGACGCGGCGGCGGCAGCCCGGTCAGTTTCTGGTAGGTGGCCGCGAGCCGCGCATAGCTGCCGATCAGTGCCCGCCGATAGGGTTCATCGCGCCGCGTCGGGTTGGCATCGGCGCTGGCCTCCGCCAGCGCGGTGACGGCCTTGGTGACCGTGGCCAGCTCGGTGGAGATCGACAGTTCGGCTCCCATCGCGTGCACGCTGTCGAGGTAGTGCGCCAGCACCGTCTGCGAGGCGCGGCCGAGCGCGAACTGCAGTGATTCGGCAGTCACGTGCGGATTGCCATCGCGATCCCCGCCGATCCAGGTGCCCAGCCGCAGGAAGCTCTTGGGGCGGTGCTTGAGAATGCGCTCCCAGCGTGCGTACAGCGACGGCAGCACCGGCATGAAGATGTCGCGCATGTAGGCCAGCGCCGCGTGCACCTCGTCGGTCACGTACAGGCGCTCACGCCGCAGCGCTCGGGTCTGCCAGAGCAGCGCGATCTCGCGCGCGATCGCCTGTTCGATCAGCTCGCCCTCGGGCGTCTCGGTGCCGCCGGCTTGGCGCAATCGCATCATCGCGGCGATGCGATTGCGATGATCCAGCATGCTCTTGCGCATCACCTCGGTCGGATGCGCGGTGAGCACCGGCACGATCAGCGCGCGATTGAGCAGCGCCACCGACTGCTGCTGATCGATGCCGACGGCGCTCAGCCGCTGCAGCGCGACGGCCATGTCGCCGCCTTCCTCAGCCGGAGTGCCCTGCAGGTCCTCGGCCAAATTGGCCAGCATCGAGAACAGCATGAAGCTGCGCACGAATGCCACCGTCTCATCGAGCGACAGGGTATCAAGGCCCAAGTCATCGCCGCGCACTTCGGCGGCGCCTCGATAGCGATCTACCGAGCTGGCCCGAATCGATTCGATGCGGCGGAACAGGGCCTCGCCACCGTACTCGCGGATGACATCGCCGAGCAGCTTGCCCAGAAAGCGAACATCGGCGTTCTGCGTGAGCACCAGGCCAGGCGCCGCCGGCGTCGCGGCGGCGGGCGCGGCAACGCCCGCGGGAGCGGAGGATTTTCTGACCATGACGCTAATGAATCACACAGCCGCCGCCACTGTCGACTTTGGGTCAGGATCGGCACCCCACCGGGCGCGGCGAGCGGCAACCGCCGCCGCGCCCGGTGGCTAGAGGATCATCAGAACAGCGCGGCTGCCTTCTGAAAGGCGATGTAGACGCCGATCAGGAACGGGATGCCGATCGCCAGCCACGCCAGCACTCCGGCCAATCCAAAGCTGCCGCGCGCGGCGCTGTCGGCGTTGCCGGCGGTGCGGTCCTCGTGTTGCAGGGCTTTTTCTCGCGCCAGCTGGTCGGCGGTCATGTAGTACTTGGGGTCGACCGGCCGCATCAGCAGGTTGCAGATCAGCCCGACCAGCAGCAGCCCCGCCAAAATGTACAGCGTGTGATCGTAGACCAGGCTCTTGGGCGCGCCGGCATCAAGCTGTGCCTGGCGCAGCGCGGCGATCAGAAACGGTCCAACCACGCCGGCGACCGACCAGGCGGTCAGCAACCGGCCATGAATCGCACCCACCATCTGGGTGCCGAACACGTCAGCCAGATACGCCGGGATGGTCGAGAAGCCGCCGCCGTACATCGAGATGATCAGGCACACCGCGATCACGAACAATGCCGCCTGCCCCATGTGACCAAAGGTCGGCAGGCTGACGTACAGCACCATGCCGAAGATGAAGTACACGCAGTAGGTGAGCTTGCGGCCGAGGTAATCGGACGAGGACGCCCAGAAAATGCGGCCCAGGCTGTTGAACAGACTGATCAGGCCGACCAGTCCGGCAGCCGAGGCGACCACGGCGGCTTTCTGGGCCACGGTGAGTTCGGTCCCCCCGCTCAGGCCGATGAGCCGTGCGCCGAACACGTCCTGGAACATCGGACTGGCCATCGACAGCACCCCGATCCCCGCGGTGACGTTCAGGCACAGCACCAGCCACAGCAGCCAGAACTGCGGGGTCTTCCACGCCGTGTTCAGGTGCACGTGATTCTGCGTGATCATCGCCTTGGTCTTGCCGTCGGCCGGCGGGCTCCAGCCGCTCGGACGCCAGCCGCTCGGGGGTACGCGCATGCCGAAGGCACCGGCGGACATGGCAATGAAATAGATGATGCCCATCGCGATCATGGTCGCGGCCACGCCGCGCGCGGCATCGCCGTTACCGAAGTGCTTCATCAAGGCCACCGCCAGAGGCGAGCCGATCATCGCGCCACCGCCGTAGCCCATAATTGCAAAGCCGGTCGCCATGCCACGCCGGTCCGGGAACCACTTGATCAGCGTCGACACCGGGCAGATGTAGCCCAGTCCCATGCCGACGCCGCCGATGATGCCGGTGCCCACCCACAGCAACCACAGCTGATGCATCGACACGCCGATACCGCCCAGGATCATGCCGCCGCCCCAGCACAGTGCGGCGATGAACCCGGCCTTGCGCGGGCCAGCATGCTCGAGCCAGCCGCCCCAGAGCGCAGCCGCGATGCCGAGGAAGGCGATGAAGAATTCGAAGGTATGGGTAACCAGTGGCACATTCCAGTTGCACGTGGTCGACGTCAGCATCGCGACCCAGGAGAGCGCCTTGCAGCCCGCCTCGTCGGTATTGGTCAGCAGGCGGCTCATGGGCAGCCAGAACACCGAGAAGCCGTACCCCATGCCGATGCACAGGTGAATCGCCAGTGCCGCCGGCGGCACCAGCCAACGATTGAATGCCGGTCCGGCCAGCGACCGGTCACGATCCAGCAGGCCGCCCGGCGCTGCTGTGGCTATGGCTTCTGACATGGTGTGTCCTCGCTTGCAGTTATCGTTCTAGTGGACTTGTCGTCGGCAGCGGGAGAAAGCTGTCATGCGCTTTTCACCCCCAGCGCATGATAATTCATGTAGTTGTGAAGAAGTTGTGAAGGTTGAAATCGCCCGGCACCCGCCCGGCCCGAAGATCGAGCTTCGCCTTATGTTCTTCCAACAAGCCTTTGATTTTTATTGAAGGCCGATGTGCGGCAGGGGATATCCGTCGCGTCCTACAGGATGACTCGCTGACGATGGATGGCAGCGGCGCGATCAACGGCTCAGGCTGCGGCTTTTGGCACTCTGGGAGCACAGCGATGAATACCGTCCCATCCGTACAGGATCCGCAGCGCGCCGACGCCCCGATCGACGAGCAGCCCATTGAGAGCAGCTGGCCGGCGCGCAATTTTGATCCCGCCGCCCCGCGACAAACATTGATCGCCACGGCGGCCTATTACCGCGCGGCTCGCCGGGATTTCGAACCCGGCCACGAGCTCGAGGACTGGCTGGCGGCCGAGCGCGAGATCGAGGGCATCGGCAACGCCACCGGCGACGCGGCCGATGCGCCGCAGGCCGACTAACGCTGCTGCTGCCGCTGCTGCGTCCGCACCAGCGGGCGGCCCAACTTGGCGATGGCGGCGCTCAGGGCATCGGCGTTGACCGGCTTGGACAGGTGCATCTGAAAGCCCGCTTCGACGGCATCCTGGCGATCCTCGGTGCGCGAATAAGCGGTCAGTGCGATCGCCGGTAGCCGATCGGGCGGATACGCCCCGGCCCGCAGCGCGCGGATCAGCTGGTAGCCATCGCGTTTGGCCATGCCGATGTCGCTCACCAGCACGTGCGGCGCCACCTGCCCGATCTGCGCCAGGGCTTCGTCGGCCCCATTCGCCTCGCTCACCTCGGCGCCGGCATCGCTCAGCAGCCGCACGATCAGCGCCCGCGCATCCATGTCATCCTCGACCACCAGCACGTGAATGCCCGACAGCATCGCTTCCTGCGTGTGCAGCACGGCCGCAGCCTTCTCGTGCGTGAGCGGCAAGCGCACGCAGAAGCGCGCGCCCTGCCCTAGGCCGGCGCTGCTGGCCGTGATCGAGCCGTGATGGGCCTGGACCAGATGGCGCACGATCGACAGGCCGATGCCCAGACCGGCAAAGCTCTTGCTGGTGCCCGAGTCCTGCTGACTGAATCGATCGAAAATCCGTGGCAGAAATTCCGGGTTGATGCCCTGACCGGTATCGACGACGTCGATCAGATACTCCTGGTCGCAGGCGTACGCGTGAACGTCGATCCGCCCGCCCTTGGGCGTGAACTTGATGGCATTGCTCAGCAGGTTCCACACCACCTGCTGCAGGCGCGCTTCGTCGGCCATGGCGGTGGCATCGTAATCGGCGATCTGCGACTTGAGCTGCACGCCCTTGGCCTGCGCCTGCGCGGCCACCACCTCCTGCGCAGCCTCCACCGCCAGCGCCGGATGCACGATCTCGAGGTCATAGCGCATCTTGCCGAAACGGATGCCGGCGAAGTCCAGCAGATCCGAGATCAGATGTGACTGCACGCGCGAATTGCGTTCGATCGCCTCGATTCCCTGCTTCACCAGCGGCGCGGTACCCGGCACGCGGGTGAGTACCTTGGCCCATCCGAGGATGGCGTTGAGCGGATTGCGCAGTTCGTGCGACAGCGTCGCCAGAAAGTCATCCTTCAGCCGATTGCTTTGCTCAGCCTCGGCGCGCGCCGCGCGCTCGCTGCGCAGCAGCCGTTCGCGCTCGGACTCGGCGCGCCGTTGCTCGGTCACGTCGCTGGCGATCGCGATTCGCGCACCGCTGCCGGCCTCGCTGGCGATGCGCCACTCGACCTCGGTGACGCTGCCATCCTCGTGTGCCATCGACAGCACGCCATCGAAACTGCCGTGCAGCTCGAGCTGCGAGCGCATGCCCGCAATCTCGGCAGCGTGCGCCGGCGCAATCAGGCTGGCAAAGCTGCGACCGACGATGGCGGAGCTGTCACGGCGCGCCAACGCACCAAACGCCGGGTTGATTTCGCGGTAGTTCAGATCGGCATCCAGTAGCGCAATGCCGCTCGATGCCAGATCGAACACGGTGCGAAACCGGGTGTCCGCCTGCCGCTTGATGATGTCGGCCTGGCGGGCGAACAGCAGCGCGCGCACCGTGGCGAGCAGCACGGTCGGGTCCACCGGATGAACCAGATAGCTGTCGGCGCCCGCCGCCAGCCCTTGCGTCATATCGGTGCTGTCCATGAACGTGGCCGACAGGTGCACGATCGGCAGCAGTGCGGTGTGGCTGCGGGCGCGCAGCTGGCGGCAAACCTCGAAGCCGTCGATGTCCGGCAGGTTGATATCAAGCACCAGCAGGCTGATGTCCTGTTCGGCCAGCGCCAGCGCCTTGCTGCCGTTGTCGGCTTCGATCACTTCGAAACCGCCCGAACGCAGGACGCGCGAGGTCGTGTACAGCGATGCCGCATTGTCATCGACCACCGCAATCTTCTGCTGCCGGATCTGGGCCGGCAGATCCGCGCTCATACGCCCTCCGGCGGCTGCGGTTGCGCCGAATACAGCAATGGCACCGTAACCCAGAAGCGCGAGCCCTTGCCAAGCTCGCTGCTGGCACCGACCCGGCCCCCAAGCAAGCCGGCGAATTTCTTCGCCAGCGACAAACCCAGCCCGGTACCGCGCAGCCGCCGCTGCAGCCGGGTATCGATCTGAACGAAATCGGAGAACAGCGCCGCCAGATGCTCGGCGGCAATGCCGATGCCGGTATCGGTCACGGAAAATTCGATCTCCGAGGGCTGAACCAGTTGCGCGACGATGCGTACCTCGCCTTCGGCCGTGAATTTGAGCGCATTTGAGATGTAGTTGCGCAGGATCTGCGACAGCTTCTTGTCATCGGTATAGAGCCGTGGAATGGAGTCTGGTTCCTCGAACACCAGTGACACCGCGCTGGTGGCGACGATCGGCTTGAACATGCCGCGCAACGCCGAAAACAGATCCACCATCTCGAACCATTCGGGCGAAATCGAGATGCGCCCGGCTTCTACCTTGGCCAGATCGAGCAGGTCGTCGACCATTTCGGTCAGCTCCCGGACCGAGCTGCGCACGAACTCTACCTGCCGCACCTGCTCGTTGGTCAACGGGCCATCCATGCGCGCCAGCAGCATGTTGGCGAGGCTGGTGATCGAGGTCAGTGGGGTGCGAAACTCGTGGCTCATGTAGGACAGGAAGCGGCTCTTCAGGTCGGCGGCTTTGCGCAGCTGCGAGGCCTTGTCATCCAGTTCGGCGTACAGCGCGACCACGCCCTTGTTGGTCTCGCTCAACTCGGAGCGCAGCGCCTCGATCTCGAGTTCGCGCTGCGCCAGGAGCGCCTGCGTCTCGGCCAGCCGCTCGACTTCCGGACGCGGGGCGGCCGCCATCAGCCGAACACCAGCACGGTGGCATCGTCACGTTCGCGGCGATGGTCGCGGTACAGCACCGCGGCAATGACGGCCGGATGCCGGTGTAGCAACCCGTCCTTGCGCGCCAGATCCCAGCGGCCCGACAGGCCATCGGAATGCATGACAAAGATCGAATTGGACGGTCGCTGATACTCGAACTGCCGCATCCTGGGCAGCCGCACACCGAGCGTGCCGTTGTGCGAAGCCAGCCCCTGCGATTTCTCCGCGCTGATCATTGAGCCCGCGATGTTGCCCACGCCGGCGTAGCACACCCGTCCTTGACGATCCGTGCGCATGCAGGCGGCCGCTGCGCCCCGCGTGCCGACCATGCTGCGATGGGCGCGTTCGATTACGCTGTGCGGTGGATCGAAAGGGGCCTGCAGAAACGCCTTAGCGGAGCATATGGCGGCTTCGGCGGCCAGCGGGCCGTGACCGAGACCGTCTATGACGATCGCGGCCATCTGCTCACCGTCGGCGGCCAGCTGCCAGCGATCGCCGCAGATCAGCTCCCCGGGCATGCTGATGCTGACCGCGCCGAAGCGCTGGCTGCACAGGCTGCCGATCCGCGCCATCACCACGGTGCCTTCACCAACCACTGAGTGCAGATCGAATTCCACCGCCAGGCGCCGCACCGCACCCAGGCCGGTGCCGGAGGTGCCCGCGGTGGAGAAGCCGTCGCGCAGGCAGCTATCGACGTTGCCCATGCCGGGGCCGCGGTCAATCGCCAGCACTTCGATCGCGCGGCTGTCGGCGGTGACGATCGGCTGCAGCAACAGCTCGCCGCCGCCGCCATGCTGCAGTAGGTTGTTTGCCAGCTCGGTGGCGATGATGCCGACCCGCCCCACCAGCGTATCGTTCAATCCCTGCTCCCGCGCCAACTGCTGTGCGTCGCGGCGCGCGGCCCCCACCCGGGTGGGCTCATCGATCAGATGGCGGCGTTGTTCGATACTGCCCTGCACCTGCACACTCACTTCCAGCGCGTGATAATCACTCGCGTTCCTTCACCGACCTTCGAATCGATCTCAAACTGGTTGACCAGCCGGCGCGCGCCTGACAGACCCATGCCAAGGCCGGTGCCCGACGACCAGCCGTCTGACATCGCCAGTTCGAGGTTGGCAATCCCGGGGCCCTGGTCACTGAAGGTCAGGCGCAGGCCGCGGTGTGCGCCTTCCTCCACTCGCTCCCAGTGCATCTGCCCGCCGCCACCGTAGATCAGCGCGTTGCGCGCCAGCTCGCTCGCGGCAGTGACCATCTTGGTCTGATCCACCAGCGAGAAACCCAACTCCTGCGACAGGCGGCGCACCAGCTGGCGCGCCAGGACGATGTCGTGCTCGGAACCCAGCGGCGTATCACCCGGCGAATCGGTCACGGCAGAGCGCCATTCACACGCTGCGACGAAGCAGTGCCATGCCGCGCTCGACCGACAGTGCCGTGGCGATGCCGGGCAACGACAGTCCCAGCTCCACCAGCGTGATGGCAACCGCGGGGCGCATGCCGACCAGCACCGTGGCGGCATCCAGGATTCGGCCCATCCCGGAAATGTCCGAGATCACCCGACCGATGAAGGAATCCACCATCTCCAGCGCCGAGATGTCGATCAGCACGCCGCGGGCGCTGAAGCGCGCGATCGCCTGGGTCAGATCCTCCTGCAGCTGCATCGCCACCCGGTCGTGCAGATCCACCTGGACCGTGACCAGCAGGAACTCTCCCATCCGTAGGATTGGAATACGGTCCATATGTGCCTCAGCGGCTGACGGTAAAGCCGCTGCGCTTGAGCGCCAGCGCCAGAGCGTCGGCCAGGTTGGCCTTGGTGATCACGCCATGCAGCTCCACGCCGAGGTGCACGATGGTCTGCGCGATCTGCGGACGCACACCG
This sequence comes from Steroidobacteraceae bacterium, assembly GCA_036490715.1. Classification (GTDB taxonomy): domain Bacteria; phylum Pseudomonadota; class Gammaproteobacteria; order Steroidobacterales; family Steroidobacteraceae; genus FEN-1191. The sequence goes on from DASXDL010000004.1 coordinate 53,725, forward strand.
CTGATGATGCATTCAGCACCCATCAGTCGCAGCGCCGTCACGGTCTTGAGCAGGTGCTGCGCCACCAGCGTGTCGACCGTCGGAACGCCGGTGATATCGATGATCGCCATTTCCGATCCGGTGTCGACGATCTTCTGCAGCAGCGACTCCATCACGATCTGGGTGCGGGCCGAATCCAGCGTGCCGATCATCGGCAGTGCCAGGATGCCATCCCACAGCTTGACCACCGGCGTCGACAGCTCCAGCATTTCCTCCTGCTGGCGATTGATCAGTTCCTCGCGCGCGCGCTGAAAGGTCGACACCGTATACAGTCCAATGCGGTCGATGATCTGCGTGGCAGCCCAGATTTCATCTGCCAGCAATTCGGCATTGCCGCCGGCCTCGGTGCGCAGGGCCTGAAACAGCGGCTGCTTGAGTGAGAACACGAAGGTGGCCGTCTCGGCGGAGGAGAAACCCTGCAGCACCCGTGCGCGCGACAGGCCCTCGAGGAACTCGCGCAGCTCGTTGCTCTGGGTGGCCTGCAGGTCATCCGCATGCTTGCCCTCCACGGCTGCGGCCAGCAGCTGTAGCAGCCGGGTACCCTGCTCTTCCAGTTCGCCAACGCCGATGCGACCGTTGGCGGTCACCGTGGGAGAGTCCGCCATCAGTCGCAACCACTCGGACTGAAGTTGCTTGCTGCGCTTTTTGAGCACAGTGGCGATCAAGCCGCTCGAAGCCATGATGATTCCTCCCACCAGTGATCAGTTATGGTACCACGGCGTTTTCCGGCCTTTTCCAGGCCCGACCGGACTTGCGGCCACGGCAACGCCGGCTTCGGTTGAATTTCTTACAAAGCGTCGCATGCCGGCCCGCGCCGACAGTCGCCCGCGCGCTTGGCCGCTCGCGTAAGCGCCATCAGCCCCGCATTCTGCCGGCACGATCTGTCGCCAGCGAGAACGAGTCACCATGAACGACACCCGCACTCCGTCAAATCCGCCCCTTCCCGACCCGTTGCTGAAGCAACCGGAGCGCGACGGCACGATGACTGGCGCGCAGTCAGCGCCTTCGGCCGCTGAAGAAAGCGCCGATGAAACCGGCAATCGGGCACTACACAAGGTGGCCAGCGGCCCTAATCCTCACGTGGAACGGCACGAGCCATCTCCCGAAGCCGGCAGCGATAAGAGCCCTGCCGGCCGCTGGTGAGGACTCGGACGGCCTCTTCTGAGACCGTCAGCGGCGGTTGCGGCCTGCTGCGCCACGCGCCTGGCTGAACAGCTTGATGATCTCGCGATTGAACGCCGGCAGATCGTCGGGCTTGCGGCTGGTGACTAGATTACCGTCCACCACCACTTCTTCATCGACCCAGTGGCCTGCGGCATTCTCGATATCCGTCTTCAGCGATGGCCACGACGTCATGCGCCGCCCGCTCGCCGCTCCGCTCTCGACCACCGTCCAGGGGCCATGGCAGATTGCTGCAACAGGCTTGCCGCTGTCGAAGAACGCTTTGACGAACGCGACTGCCTTAGGCAACGTGCGCAAAGTGTCTGGGTTCATGACACCGCCCGGCAGCACCAGCGCATCGAAGTCATCGGCATCGGCCTCATCGAGCGTCAGATCCACCGGCACCGGGTCCTCGGCCCATTCCTTGTGCTTCCAGCCGCGCACCGCCCCGCGCCTGGGCGCCACCAGCTTGGTGGTGGCGCCGGCCTCATCCAGCGCCTTGCGCGGCTCGAGCAGCTCGGACTGCTCGAATCCATCGGTGGCCAGAATCGCGATATTCAGACCGTTCAATCCTTGCTGCGGCATGATCGCTGTTCTCCTGTGATCACCGGCAAGCGTGCGGGTGTCAGGCATGCTCGCCGCGATCGCGGCGCGCGCGGCATCGGGGTGCGAGACCGTGTTTCGATCAGACGTGGCTGACGATGATGCGCAAAAAACACTGTCCTACGCGTAGTCGCGCCGCCGGCGCGCTGATGCTGGCCTTTTTAACACTGGCGAATCTGGCGGCGGCCGGACAGCCGGCAGCGCCGGCAATCGTCGGTCCCGCCGCCGGCCTGGCGGATTCAGCCGCACTGCGCGCCACGGTCTACGGCACCCCGCCGCAGGACATCGCACCGTTGCCCAGCGCCGTGCCGCTCCAGGAAATCGACATTGCGCTGCCCTGGGCCCGGAAAGTACCGGAGGTGATGTGGTTTGATCGCCGCCTGCGCGCCTGGTACGCCGCGCAGGATCACCCGGCGAACCTGGTGGTACTGATCTCCGGCACCGGCAGTGACGGCAACACCGGCAGCATCCAGCTGCTCCGTGCGGTGCTCTACGGCGCGGGCTATCACGTGCTCAGCCTGCCGTCCCCGACTTTTCCGGGTTTCATCGTCTCGGCCTCGAGCACTGGCGTCGCCGGCGATCTGATACAGGACAGCCGCGATCTGTACGCCACCATGCAGCAGGTCATTGCCCATCTGCCGCATCGCGAGCGTGTCACCGACATCGACGTGGTCGGCTACAGCCTCGGTGGCGCCCATGCCGCGATGGTCAAGGCGCTCGCGGCTGCCGATCATCGCCTTGCGATCCATCGCGTGGTCATGATCGATCCGCCGGTGAGCCTGTTCAGCTCGATCGGACGGCTGGACCAACTGTTTGCGCAGACCATCGGCTCGGATGATGAGGGGATCGAACGCTTGTATCGGCGACTCTATACCCGCATCGCCAACGTCTATCGCACCGCCGATCAGATCGCGCCCGGTGACGGTGACGTGCTGGCCGCTGCGGCCGGCGTACTCAACAGCGATGCCGATTTCGCCGCCGCGATCGCGCTCAACTTTCGTATTGCACTGATGAACGTGTTCTTCGCCGGCGATCTGTACTCGGGTGCCGGCGTGGTGCTCGATCCGCAGCACCCGCCGCGACCGGGCGATTCGCTCGAGGAAGTGGCGCGGCAGCTGCGCTCGAAGCCATTCTCGGAATATTTCGACCGGGTGCTGGCACCCTACTATCTGGCGCATCGCGCCGGTGCCACGCGCGCCAGCCTTTTGGCCGATAATCGCCTCGAGAGCATCGGCGAGACGCTGCGCACCGACCGCGACTACTACGCGCAGAGCAACAGCGATGATCCGATCCTGGTGCAGTCCGAGCTCGACTGGCTGCGCGCCACGCTGGACGACCGCATCGCCGTCTACGGCTACGGCGGTCACCTCGGCAACCTCGGCGATCGCCGCCAGGTCGCCGATATGCTCAAGATGCTCGATGGGACCTGGAATACCTCGCCGTGAAGCCCCTGGCGCTGGTGCTGATCGCCTGCGGCGTGCTCGCCGGATGCGTCTCGCCGACGCTCACGATCCGGCGCCTGCCGCCCGATACCCCCGCAGCCGACAACGCCGCGGCCATCGCGCGCGCAACGCGCCTGGCAGCGAGTGCATCGAGCGCGCAATCGGCGGCGGCGGCCTCCGTGCCCGAGTCCGCTACCGAAGTACCGCCGTTCGATTCCTACGATCCGTGGGAGCGCGCCAATCGGGCGGTGTATCGCTTCAACGCCCGCTTCGATGAGGCCATATTTCTACCAGTGGCCAACCATTATCGGCGCCTGCCGGCACCGATGCGCACCGGCGTGCACAACTTCTTCGGCAATCTGTCCGAGCCTGACACCATCGCCAACGACGTGCTGCAGTGGCGGCTGGGTGCGGCGCTGCGCGCCGCCGGCCGGTTCGTGGTCAATTCCACGGTCGGCATCGGCGGCCTGCTCGATGTCGCGGCCACCATGCCGCTGCGCAGTGCGGCCACCGGTTTTGGCGATACGCTGTCGACCTGGGGCCTGCATCCGGGCCCGTATCTGGTGATTCCGGTGCTCGGACCGGCCACGTTGCGCGACGGCATCGGCATGCTGGGCGATTACGCGCTGGCCTACGAACTCAATCTAGCGGACCTGTACCGCGGCTATCAGTCGTATGCGCTGGCGACGTTGAATGCGGTCGACCAGCGCGCCAACACCGACTTTCGCTACTACGCCAGCGGCTCGCCGTTTGACTACGACACGGTGCGTTTTCTGTATGTGCACCGCGAGTTGATCGAGGACCAGGCTCGTCGCCGATGAGCGGTAAACTCATGATGGCGCTGGCAGCCGCGCTGCTGCTGCCGGCCTGCTGGGGGGCGCTGGCGCTGTGGTACAAGGCCGCCGGCAACGAGGCCGTCCGCGCTCTGGCCGCTTTACTGTGGCTGCTTGCGAGTGTGGCGTTACTCGCAGCCGGCGCATTCGATCACCGCGCCGCGGCCCTGCTGCTGTTTGTGCTGGCGTTTGCGCTGCTGCTGCTGTGGTGGCACTCACTGCGGCCCTCGAACCTGCGCCTCTGGGCCGCCGATGTCGCCCAGATGACCCACGGCGAGGTCGACGGCGAGCGGGTGCTGCTGCACAACGTGCGCAATTTCGACTGGCGCTCGCCGACCGAATGCAGCGTGCGTTGGCAGACGCGCCACTATCGGCTCGATCGACTGGCCGCGGTCGATCTGATCCTGTCGTATTGGACCATCAGCGCAATCGCGCACGTGCTGGTGTCGTTCTGCTTCCAGGAGGGTGAGCGCGTGGCCTTTTCAGTCGAGATCCGGCGTCAACGCGATCAGGCGTTCTCTGCCATCGGCGGCTTCTTCAAGCAATTCGAACTGAGCATCATCGCGGCCGACGAGCGCGACGTGATTCGGGTGCGCACCAACGTGCGCGGCGAGGACGATTACCTGTACCGATTGCGCCTGCCGCCGGCGGCGATGCGCTCGCTGTTTCTGGGCTATATCGACCAGGCCAATCGCCTGCTGCGCGCCCCTAGGTTCTACAACACGATCACCGCCAACTGCACCACGCTGATCTTCCGGATGATGCAGCATATCGTCGGGCGGCTGCCGCTCGACCCGCGGCTGCTGTTCTCGGGCTACCTGGCCGGTTACGTGTACCGCGTAGGCGGCCTGGATCGACGCTATCCGCTTTCGCAGCTGCGCGAATTCGGCCGCATCACTCAGCGCGCGCGCGCGGCAGCGGCGGACAGCTCGTTCAGTGAGGTAATCCGGCGCGGCATACCGTCGCTGGAGGGCTAATATATAGAGTGCTGCCGCTCAGCCGTCACCAAGCAGCGCGCCGACGCCGAGCCCGGCCGCGGCGAAGGCCTCGGCCGCAGGCAGCTTCTTGCCACCATCACAGCGCGCCCGCAGCAGCTCGATTTGGCCGCCCTGCGCTCCGACCAGCACGCTTTGCCCCTGGATCGCCCAGATGGCGCCGATCTTGCCTTGCACCTGGCCAAAGGCGCGGACCGGGTGCTTGCGCGCATCAAAGCAGTACAGCTTGCGCTCGCCGTGCGTGGTCCACGCGCCGGGCGCGGGATTGCAGCCGCGGATCAGGTTGTAGACCAGATCGACATGGTTGTGCCAGTTGATCTTGGCTTCGGCAGTGCGGCACCAGCCCACATAGGTGGCCTGAGCCTCGTCCTGGATGACTTCGCGCGCTTGGCCGCTGACCACTAGGTCCGCGGCCTGCTTGAGCGCCTCGATTCCCATCGGGAACAGGCGGTCGAAATACACGCTGCCCAGCGTGTCATCCGGACCGATCGGTGTTTGCTGCTGCACAATTACCGGCCCTTCATCCAGCCCATCGGTGGGACGAAAGATCGTCAGCCCGGTGCGCTCATCGCCGCGGATGATCGGCCAGTTGATCGAGCTTGGACCACGGTAGCGCGGCAGCAGCGAGGGGTGATACTGGATCATGCCGTGCGTGGGTAGCGTGGCGAAGCTCTGCGGCACGAACTGCAGCACGTACGCCATGATCCCCAGTTCGACCTCCAGCCCGCGCAACGCCTGCAGGGCGTCCCCGCTTTTGAGTGAGGGCAGCTGATAGACCGTGATGCCACGTTGCTCGGCGGCACTGCGCAGCGGATCGGCCTTGGCGCCCGGCGGCTCCGGCGCACAGAACACGCCGGCCACGGTGTCGCCACGCGCGAGCATTGCCTCGAGCACGGCCTTGCCGAAATCCTGCTGTCCGATGATGGCGATCCGCACGCACGCTATGGTTGCATGTTCGGTCCGGTTTGTTCCAGCAGCCGCCGAGCGCGGCGGCCGAGCGGCTCAGATGCGCGGCATTCCCAGAATCTTGGGCCTGAGCGCCTGCCAGCGCGCCATTTCGGCCCGAATCTCGGCCGCGAATGCGGCCGTCGAGGCGCTGGTCACGACGCTGGCGTCCACCGCCTGCAAAGCCTCGCGCGCCGAGCGGGTCTTCATCGCCTCGACCACGGCGTCGTGAAGCTGCCCGATGAGCTTGGGGCGCAGCCGGCTCGATGCGAACAGCCCCTGCCACTGCACGATGCCGATTCCCTGATAGCCGGCTTCGGCCATGGTCGGCACATCGGGCAAACTCGCCAGGCGCTTTAGGCTGGCGACCGCCAGCGGCCTGAAGCTGCCGCGGTTGGCCGCGGCGGTTGCCCCGTTCATCATCAGCATGTCCACCTCGCCGGCGACCAGCGCCGCCAGCACGCCGTTGGCGCTGCCGGCCTCGTTCAGCGCGGCCGTCAGTCCGCCGCGGCCGGCAAGCTCCAGCGCATCCACGTCGACATAGGTTCCCAGAAAGTCCGACGCATATCGCAGCACGCCGTCACGGCGGCGGCAGTGCTCGAACAGCGCCTCGATGCTGTGCAGCGCCAGTCCGGCATTCACCATCAGGATGCTGGGATATTCGGCCAGCTTGGTCAACGGCACGACCTCGACCTCAAAGTCGAAGCCCATGGAGTCGCGCCGCAGGACCGGGGTCATCGAGGCGGTGATGTTGTTGCCGATCATCAGCGCGTGGCCGTCGTCCGAACGCACCAGCGCGCGCAGCGCCGTAAGGCCGAAGTCGCCGATCTGGTATTCGAGCCCGAGGGCGGCGCCGACATCGCGCTCCAGGGCGCGGGCCAGGACGCTGGCGGTGTGGCCGGTGGATCCGCCCACCGGAAACGGGACGATCAGCCTGCTGTCTTTGAGGAATGCAAAGATGTCATCGCCGGCGCGACCGGTCATTTCCTGATGGCCCACGCCATCCCGTCCGGCCATTGCCCGGTGGCGACCCGGCCAATCTGGGTCAGGGTCTTCAGATCAATCACGGCCACGTAATCATCTCGGCTCACGGCCACGTACGCCCGGCTGCCATCCGGCGCCATCAGGATACCGCCGGCGCCGTGGCCAAGATTCAGGCGTTTCAGCTCCTGGTGTGACACCGCGTCCACGACCACCAGATCGCCGTTGCCCAGATCGGAGATCAGCACCAGGCGACCGTCCGGCGTGAACTTGAGGCGATTGGCTGACTTCATGTGGACATCGACCACCTGTGCGACCTTCAGCGTCGCCACATCGATGATCGAGACGGTACCATCGTGGGTATTGGCCGCCCACAGCTCCTTGGCGTCAGGCGAGACATCGAAGCCTTCGGGGCCCTTGCCAACCGGAATGACCGTCTCGATCCAGCCCGACACGTCGCCATTGCCGAACATGATCGACTCGAGCCAGCGATTGTCGGAGTTCTTGTTATCCCGCTGCAGCACGCTGATCGAATTGGAATTGACGTTGCTGGTGAAGATGCGGCGTCCGTCCTGATCGACGACCAGCATGTGGGTGCGGTCCTGCCCCAGACCGACGACCATGTCGACCTTGGCAGTGGCCGGATCGTAACGGCCCACGACCTTGCTGCCCTCGGCGGTGAAGTAGATGCGGCCATCCGCCAGGGCCAAGCCGTGCGGCGCCAGCAGTGCGCCCAGGTCGATCGTGCTCTGCAGGCGCACGGCCGTAAGATCCACGATCTGCAGCGTGTGCTGCGGCGTCATCAGCGAGCCATAGTTGCTGACGTACGCCAGCTTGCCGTCGGCCGAGGCGATCACCTCGTGCGGGTCTTCACCGACCTCGACGTGGTTCAAGATCTTCAGGCTATTGGGATCAACCAGGACCAGCGACTTGTCCTTCTGGTTGAGCACCAGCAGCGTCATGCCGCCGGCCGCATTGGCGCTGGCGGCATGAGCGGAAGCCGCCTGTGCCGTGCCCGCTGCCATCACAAGCAGGCTCGCCGCCAGCGCGATCAGCGCGCCGGCGGCGAGGGATCGGTACTGACCGATGCGGCCCGTCATTCGAGCTTGGTGCCGCTCAGGCTCGCCGTGAAGCGCACGCCGAAGGTGCGCGGCGGCGACAGCGCGAACACGCCGATGGTCTGGCCCTGCTCGATGGTCGCTCCCGGCATCATCTGCGCTCCGTTCTCCAGGTTCTTGCAATACGCCCCCAGGCTCCAGCGGCCGCTGGGCGCATTATAAGTGAGTGAGGCATTGGTCCGGGTGTAGCCGTTCTGCTGGGCACCGTACTGGGCCGGGAAATCGTCCGCCAGGTAGCCGCCGCTCAGGTACGAATCGACCTCGCCGGTGACGTTGCCACCGTTGGGCAGATCGAATCGGTATATGGCACCGAGGTCCACGGTCGACTCAGGCGCCTCGAACAGCTTCTGATCGACATAGGTCTCGCCAGCCGCGGTGGTGAAGGTCTTGGTGTAGGCACGATCGTAGGCGTAGCTGGCGCGCAGCTGGAAGTTGTCAGTTATCAAGGCTCGAATGTCGAGCTGATTGCCGTAGCTGACGGCCTTGGGCGCGGTGAAGAACGCATTCACGTTCTCGCCATCCGGCTGGATGATGACCGTTTGGATCAGGTAGTCCTTGTAATCGTAGTAGAACAGCTCATCGTTCACCTCCAGGCGGCCATTGAGCAGCCGGTTCTTCATGCCGAGCGTGAACGACAGCAGGTTGGTATTGGTGATCAGCGTCGGCTTGTTGTCGGCGGTCGGCAGGCGATAGTCGAATGTGCCGTTGGTAAAGCCGGTCTGCGCGGCGCCGTAGAACATCGAGTTCTTGTTCAGGTCGTACTCGAAGCCCGCCTTCCAGTCAAACGGGTGCCAGGTGTGCTGCACCGGCTCGAGCGCCGGCACGATGAAGTCATCCTGCTTGTTCTGCGACGAGAAACGGATGCCGCCGATCAGCCGGAACGCGTCGGTCATCGAGTAGGTCAGCTGCGCAAAGCCGGCGTAGTCGTTCTCGTAGTTGAACACCACCGGGTTGGACGGGGCACCGACCGCGTAGTTGAGGAAGTTGTTCAGCTTGAGCCAGTAGAAACCGGTCAGCAGTTTGAAGCTCGAGCCCAGGTCCTGGGTAAAGCGCAGCTCCGTGGTGTACTGATTGGTGCCGGTCGAGATGATGTCCGATAGCGGGCCGACGTAGTCGGTCTCGGTGGTGGAACCATTGACGTAGGTCGGAATAAAAGTCAAAAGGCCGTTGCCGATCTTGTAGTCGAACTGCCCGCCGACCACGGTGACGGTGTCATCACCATGACTCGGGCCGACGTCCTGGCGCGGAACGAAGCTGCAGGGCGAGCTCGAGCAGAACGTGGTGTCCCAGGGATTGGAGGGATCGTGGAACGTCGGCCCGGGACCGGTCGTGACCACCAGCGAGGTGGGCTGGCCGGTATTGCGGTTGTAGGTTCCCCAGACGTAGGCGGTGAAATTGTCGTTCGGCTTGGCGAGGATGCCGATACGTCCGGACGCATAGTTCTCCGAATCGGCGCCCTGGGTCTCGTATTCGTTGTGCTTGTCGTAGTCGAACGCGGCCCGCACCGCCACTTCATCGTTCAGCGGTATGTTGCTGACCAGGGTGCTGTGCACGGTACCGAAATTACCGATTTCCTGTTTGAAGCTTGATTCGAAGCTCTGCGTCGGTCGGTTGTAGGAAACCTGCACCACGCCGCCCGATGCGCCGGCGCCGTACAAGGTGCCCTGAGGACCGGGCAGCACTTCGATCTGGCTCACGTCGTAAGCCGGGATGTTGGAAGTGTTGCGCGGCATGTAGACGCCGTCGATCACGGTGGCGACCAGCTGGTCGACGAAGTTGCGATCCTGTTCCGAGCCGATGCCGCGTATGTACAGGTGAATGCTGGATTCGAACGGCTCGAGTCGAGCCGACGGGATCAGGTCCGACAGGCCGCCGAGATCGGCGATGCCCATGCTGGTGAGTTCCACCCCGGTCGCGACCGTGATCGCGGCCGGTGCATGCTGCAGATCCTCGGTCGCCTTGGTCGACGTGACGACGATCTCCTGCAGCTCGTCGGTGGCCACAGCGTTGGCGCCTTGCTCGCCGGCGGTTGCGGCCGCGGGCGATATCGCGTTGATGATGATCAATGCCAGACCGGCGCGAACCGCGCCGGCGAAGTTAAATCGATTGTGGAATCCGCGCTCTGACATAAACATCCCCCCAGTGCCTTGATCTACCGTGTCGACTGTTGCGAGCTCGCCCTGCGATCAGAGCGACTTCACTGCCTACAACGCCGCTCGCGGCATTACCGGAACCCGACGCGCGTTGCGCGCGCGCATCACACGAAACGTGCACATCGCACACCAATTGATATCAACAGGAACGCGGTCGCATGGCGCCACGTCATCGTGGGCGCGCAGTGCGACAGCCGTGCGGCCGCAAGGTGCAGCGCGGTCCGCCGGCATCGGCCGGAGCCTTAAGGTCAGCGCGCGGTGATGTACCGGGCGCTGGACGTCAGCGCGATCGCTTAGATCTCTCGCTGTACGCTAGAACACTCGCCCGCCGTCACGGCGGAAGGATTGTCGACCGGTAACATGGCGCCCGGGGTGCTGCTGAAGCCTGCCTGGCACGCATCGCCGCCGGCATAGCCGCTGCGTGCGAACTGATCAAAGCCCTGCCAGACGGCCTGCATGCGCGCGAATGCACTGGCATTGGCCGACTTGGCTTCGCGCCAGCGCCGGCACCGGGCCTGAAGCGACGCATCATCGGGCGCCTCGTGCAGGCGCTGCAGCCAATGGGCTGCCGCGCTCAGGCGCTTCAGGGTCGTGTTGTTCAGGGCCTTACCGCTCATACTCCAAACCTACAGCGCGCGACGCGCCAAAACCGGAACTTAGGGCAATGCGCTCACGACCCTCTGTTCCTGGACCCCAAGGCCCGAAATCGACAGGCGCATCACATCCCCGGCCTTAAGGTATACCGGCGGTTTGCGCCCAAGTCCAACCCCTGGCGGCGTACCGGTGGCGATCACGTCACCGGGCAGCAGGCTCATGAAGCGGCTGGTGTAACTGACAATTTCCCGACAGCCGAAAATCATGGTGCGGGTATTGCCGCGCTGCATCGACTTGCCGTTGACCTCGAGTGACAGATCCAGCCCCTGCGGATCGGGCACCTCGTCACGCGTCACCAGCCACGGACCAATCGGACCGAAGGTATCGCAGCCCTTGCCCTTGTCCCACTGACCGCCGCGCTCGAGCTGGAACTCGCGCTCGGACACATCGTTGACCAGGCAGTAGCCGGCCACATGCTCGAGGGCATGCTCCAGGCTGACATCGCGCGCGACCGAGCCGATCACGATGCCCAGCTCCACCTCCCAGTCGGTCTTCACCGAGCCGCGCGGCAGCAGCACCGGATCGCTGGGACCGCTGATGCAGCTGTTGGCCTTCAGAAACAGGATCGGTTCGGCCGGGATCGCCATGCCCGCTTCCTCGGCATGATCGCGGTAATTGAGCCCCACGCACACGAACTTGCCGATGCCGGTCAGCGGCACACCCAGGCGTGGCTGCTCGGCAACGCGCGGCAGGCTATCGGGCTTGAGGTTGCTCAGGGCGCGCAGGCCATCCGGACTTAAGGTCGAGGGCCCGATGTCCGCTATCGACCCTGACAGGTCGCGCAGTTGCCCCTGAGCGTCGATCAAGCCGGGTTTCTCGCGACCGGGAGAGCCGTATCGAACGAGTTTCATCGTGCGCGATCCTTTGCCAAGCAACAGGCCGTGGGCGACGGCGGCGGACGGGAGGATAGCAGGTGGGAGGCTACAGACCGGCGCGGTTGCGGCCGCGCACCGACGGGTTGACCACATTCACGGGCCATTCCCGAGTGAGCACGCGGCGCACCTCATTGGGCGCACCCGACTGCAGTCCGATCATCGCCTGCTCGCTGTACCAGGCCGCGTGCGGATTGATGATGACATTGTCCCGGCCGCGTAACGGGTGCGCCTCGGGCAGCGGCTCAGGATCGGTCGTGTCGAGCGCGCAGCCGGCGATCGTGCGAGTATCCAGTGCCCGCACCAGCGCATCGGTCTGCACGATCGGACCGCGCGCGCAGTTGATCAGATAGGCACTCGGTTTCATGCGCGCAAAGGCGGCATCGTTCATCATGTGGCGCGTCTGCGGCATCAGTGGCGGATGTAGCGAGACGAAATCCGATTGCGTCAGTAGGTCTTCGAACGCGGTTCTCGTTCCCGGGACGTCGAACTGTCCCTGCGGCACATGGGGATCGGCATAAAGAATCTTCATGCCAAAGGCCGCGCCGCGCCGCGACACCTGGCGCGCAATATTGCCAAAGCCGATCAGACCGAGCGTGCTGCCGGCGATGCGATAGATCGGCTTGCCGGCGGTCACCTCCCAACGCGAAGCGCGCACCAGGCGGTCGAACTGCACCACCTTGCGGGCACAGGCGAGCAGCAGTGCCATCGCGTGCTCGGCCACCTCCTCGATGCAGTAGCTCGGATTGTTGGTGACGATGATGCCGGCATCGCTGGCGGCCGCCAGATCGATGGTATCCACCCCGATGCCATAGCGCGCAATGATGCGGCAGGCCGGCATCCGAGCGATCACCTCGGCGGTGATGGGACCGGCATAGGTATTGAGCAGAGCCACGCAGTCGGCCGCCTGCGCGAGAAAATCGGCCGGCGACTTGGTCTGCAGTGCGACCAGCTGCGCCAGGCTGCCGAGAATGCGCTGCTCCACGTCCAGCGACTCCCAGACGTAGTCGGTGACGACGACCTTCAATTTATCCATCGCACCACGCCCGCCACTCCGTCGACCGCCACCTGGCGACCGTCGGGTATGCGCTGGGTGGCGTCGCGCACGCCCAGGACCATGGGAATGCCGCGCTCGCGCGCCAACGACGCCAGGTGGGAGGTGCTGCCACCCAGTTCGGTCACGACGCCGGCGACGCGCGCGAGGATGCGGCCCAGCGCCGGCCCGGCAATGCGCGTGATCAGAACATCACCCGGACCGACCCGCGAAAGTTCGCACTCGCAAGTGACCACGCAGGCACGCCCGGTGCCCCAACCGACGCCGGCCGGCTGACCGCGCGCGCGCGGATGCTGCGACCACGCCGGATCCGGCGCCGCACCCTGCTGCAATGACAGCGGCCGCGATTGCAGCAGCTTGAATCCGGTCGCATCCAGCGCCCACTCGATCTCCACCGCTCGCCCCATGATGCGTTCGGCGCCGGCAAGATACCCGGCAAGCTCCTGCACGCGCTCAACGCTCAGGCACGGCGACCGTAGGTCGCGCCCGCCTGGGGGGGACACAGCGTCGGCCGAGTGTTGATGGCATCCGGCCGCGTGGCGGCCGCTGCCGGCCGTGACGCCGATCAGGGTACCGTCGCGCGCGACATCGTAACGATCCGGGACCACCTCGCCCTGAGCAATCGCCGATCCCAGGCCCGAGGTGGCGCTCAACAGCATGCTGCCGGCCGCGGTGCGACTTAAGCCACCGCCGGATGCGCGCGCGTCGATCAACGGCTGCACCAGCACCGCCATCGCCGTATCGGCCGGACTGGCGCCCTGCCCCTGCAGGTAGCGCAGCATGCGCGGCGACCAGAGCGATGCCCAGCAGGCGCGCACCGCGGTGAGAAAGTCCGCCTGGCTGTCCAATCCGAGGTAGCTCTCGAACTGCCCGGCGCAGCTCGAGCCGTGCCGGTCTTCGACCAGCGACGAGGAGCGCACCGCCAGCGGCACGCCGCCAGTGCTCTCGCGCAGCAGCTGCCATGCGCCCAGCAGCGGTTCCAGGATCTGATTCACGATCGGGCGCGCGGACAGTGCCAGACGCACCGCGATCGCCTGTCGGCGCGCGCGCATGACGTCGACGTCATCGCGGCCGCGGGGAATGGTCAGATCCAGCCCCAGTGCCGCCAGTTGGATCCAGTAGGCGTCGGCCTCGATGCAGAAGCCTTCCGGAATCGGCAGGCCGGCGCGGCCCAGCGCGGCCAGATTGGCCGCCTTGGGCCCGACGCGTTCCGGCAGCAGCGCCGCCGGCGCGGTGATCGGAAAGACCAGCGAGGCTTGCGACAGCGTCACGGTGCCCCCGCCGTTACGTCAGGAAGCGCGAGTACCCCGGCAGCGGATCGACCACCGTGATGCGCTCGACCGGGAACCCCGAGACGATTTCGATCGAGTCATCGTGAACGATCAACATCTCCTCGATGCGCACTCCCCACTGATAGCGCTTGCCGTGCTGGGTCTCGAGCGCAAACACCATCCCGGCCTTGATCTCGACCGGAAAATCGAGTGACCAGATACGCGAGATCACCGGTGTGTCGTACTGCGCCAGCCCAAGCCCATGGCCCCAGAGGTTGGCAGCGGCCTGATCCTCATCCTCGTAGCCCCAGGTCTCCATCGCCGAGGGCCACTTGGCGGCGATCTCACGCGTGGTGATGCCCACGCGCACGGTCTCGATCGCGTCGTACAGCCATTTCAGGGCGGTGGCATACACGTCCTTCTGTTCCTGCGTGGGCTCGCGGCCGACACAGTAGGTACGGTAGTAACACGACTTGTAGCCGTTCCAGGTCAGCGCCGCGAGGTCCATGAACACGATGTCGCCCGGCTTGATGATGCGGTCGGAGAAATTGCGCCAGTTCGGCCAGGTGTTCGGTCCGGAGGATACGATCACGTCCTCGACGTCCTCCATCCCGGGAATGGAGTACAGGAACTCCATGATGTGCGCGGTGACCTGATTTTCGGTCAGCCCGGGCTTGAGAAACTTCATGCATTCCCAGTGCGCCGCATCACCGATGGCGCCCACCATGCGCATGCACTCCTGCTCATCGACATTCTTGATTGCGCGCGCCTCCATCATCGGCGTCATGCCATCCACCCAGTCGACGCCGGCTTCCTTGAAAACCTGAATCATGTTGATGTCGACGAAGTCGACACCGAGCTTCATGCCGGCGACATTGCTCTTCTTCATCTCCTGCAAAACGCCCTGGGTAAACTTCTTTACCTGCACCACCGAGGCCGGTCCGGCCGCTCCCTTGATCCACGGGAACGCGTGGCGCACGTTGGCTTTGGGAATCCACGGACAATGACGCTCGATCTGAAAACCGACATCGCCCTGCTCGAACAGTACCGGCGGGTCATCGCCGCACAGCATGGCGTAGCGCAGACCCGGTTTCAGGCGACACCAGCCCGGGGTCAGCGTCGCGGTCACGTAACGTATGTTTTCGTCATACATCAGCAGCAGTGCACCCAGGCCATGTGCCTTCATGCGCTCGCGTGCCCGCTCCAAACGATAGGTTCGCAGGCGCTCCCAGTTGACACGCTGCTGCCAATCCAATCCGACCGCACCGAAATTAGCCATCGATTATCTGCTCCTGGACACTTGCTGCTAGGCGCCGCTGACGCGCGACTGCTTGCGGGCCTGCGGCTCGCTGACTCCATCCAGCCGCAGCCGGCAGTGCAATAGCGCCTGCGTGATGTACTTGCGTACCATCCGATCGGTGACCTTCAGGCAGGCTGCGATTTCGTTCTGGCTCAGGCCCTCGAGCCGATACATCAGAAATGCGCTGCGGACCTTGTCGGGCAACTCCTGCAGGCAGCGCGACAGCAGCAGCAGTTCCTCGTTGACCAGCAGCTGCCGCTCTGGCAGCCCAAACCCAATCGACTGATCCGCCGACAGCTCTTCGGTGACGCGGTCGCGCGTGGCCCGACGGCGCAGCCGGTCGATCGCCAGGTTGCCGGCCACACGGAACAGGTAGGCGCGCGCCAGCACCTGCGAATCGGCATGACCCATCTGCAGCAGGCGCACGTAAGCCTCCTGCGCCACTTCCTTGGCGTCCTGCAACGATCGCAAGCGCGCCACCAGAAAGCCGATCAGGGCGCGGTTATGCTCGCGATACAGTTGCGCCACACTCTCGGCCTGCTGTGGAGGGGTCAGGATCGGACCCTTGAGCCGCACCGGCGGCATGTCATACGGGCGAATCGCCATCATCGGCCTCCCGCGGTTGTTGCGGGCCGCGCCTGGTTGTCCTGCAGCCGTGGCTGCGCGGCCTGTGTCACCGACTTTTGCATCGTGGTTACGTTGCGCCTGTGTTGCCGATAGTTGCCGAAGCTTTCAGAACACGCTGACCCCGCCGTCAGCGAAAATCGTGGTTCCAGTGACGAACGCCGCCAGGTCCGAGGCCGCGAACAGCACCGCGCGCGCGACGTCATCCGGCTGGCCGATGCGTCCCAGTGGCACCAGCGCGCGCAGCCGCGCGTGCAGCTCCTGGTAGCTCTGTTGGGTCGCGCCGCCGCCGGCGCGGCTCATCGATTCGCTATAGCCCGGCGTGTCGGTCAGCGCCGGTGACACCGCCACCACGCGCACGCCTTGGGGCCCGAGCTCGGTCGCCAGCGCCTTGGTGAGGCCGTCGACGCCGTGCTTTGAGGCGACGTAGTGCGCCATCGCGGGTCGGCCGCGATAGCCGGACACCGAGGTGATGTTGATGATGACGCCGCTCTTGGCCTCCGCCATGCGCCGTCCCGCCTCACGACAACCCAGGAACACTCCCTTGAGATTGGTGTCCTGGACCTGATCCCATTCCTCGTTGCTGGTCTCAAGCAAGGTGCGCGGCGGATAGATACCGGCATTGTTGACCCAGATCTGGATGCCGCCGAATTTCTGCTGCGCGACTTCAGCCAGGTGCGCGACCGAACTCGCATCGCATACGTCGAGCGCCTCGGCCAGTGCGCGGACGCGAAACTCGCGCTCCAGGCCGGCGGCCGCCTCGGCCGCCGCCTTGGCATTGCGATCGCCGATCAGGATCTCGGCTCCGGCCTCCGCCAGCCGGCGTGCGATCGCAAGCCCGATGCCGCGCGCGCCGCCGGTAATCACTGCGTGACGGCCAGCCAGTGACAGCAGTTGCTGCAGCGATCGGCCTGCGAGATCATCGCCGCTCACGAATTCAGTCCTCGTCCTTCTGCGTCTTGACGCCGTGCAGACCGTGGGAGGTGTCCTTGACCGTGAAGAACACCACATCCTCGCCCGCCAGCGCCCGACCGAAGTGCCGGGTGCCGGCCGGGATGTAGATCACGGTGCCCGGGCGCATGACTTCGCGCTGGCCGTTCACGTTTGACTCCATCGCACCCTCGAGGATGTAGATCCACTGCTCGTTCGGGTGCGAATGCATCTCGGCACCGGTGCCGGCCGGCATGCGCATCAGCGCCGCCATCATGCGTTCGCCCTCGACACAGCCGCCGAACGCGGTCGAGTACTCCGGGCCGCCCATCACGGAATTAACCCGCTTCAAATCGAAATGGTATTCACCGGGCCCGGCGCGCTTGACCCCGGGCGTCAGCGCTTCCGGCGGCTCGCTCGGCTTGTCTGTCTTCGACATGAACGACCTCTTGTTTCCCCACCTGGTAATTCCGCGCCGCCTGCCAATCTCGCTGTCAGCGGCCCGGTCGTGGCGGCTGCCGCCGCCGATCCCGCCGGCTCAGCGCATACCTGCCATATGTCTGTTATCTTACAACTTTGGAAAATTGTCAATGTGGCCGCAGCGGCAAATACGCCGTGGCCAATGCCAACGGGGGGCAAACGATCGATGTCGTGTCAGACTGTCCTGCGGCGCATCGCGCCGGCCGTCCGCAAAGGTTCTTCATGACGGACGAGGTCACGCACATCGCTAGCGCCAAGGCCAACGCACTGCCCTCACCGGCCGGCATCTGGCGCGTCGTGGGTGCCGCGACCGCCGGCAGCCTGCTCGAGTGGTACGACTATTTCATCTACGCCACGGCGGCCGCGCTGCTGTGGGACAAACTGTTCTTTCCAAATCTGAGCGGCGTGTCCGGCCTGCTGGCATCGTATTCAACCTTTGCCGTGGGTTTTGCCGTGCGTCCGATCGGCGCGCTGATTCTCTCCAATCTGGGTGATCGCATCGGCCGCAAGCCGGTGTTGGTGGCGACGCTGTGGTTGATGGGACTGGCGAGCGCCGCGATCGGCTTTCTGCCGACCCATGCCTCGATCGGCAACTGGGCGCCGGTACTGCTGGTGCTGTGCCGTGTGCTGCAGGGGATCGGCACCGGCGCCCAGTACAGCGGCGCGCTCGCGCTGGTGACCGAATACGCTCCCAAGCGCTGTGGCCTGTTCGGCGCATTTCCGGCGGCGACCGCGGACTTCGCGATTCTGTGCGCTTCCGGCGTGTTCTCGCTGGTGCAGCTCGCGCTCACGCCCGAGCAGTTCCTGGCCTGGGGTTGGCGCATCCCGTTCCTGCTGGCGCTGCTCGGGTTGGCGCTCGGGCAATATCTGCGCTCGCACATCGATGAGACCCCGGAATTCAAGGCGCTCACGCGCCGGGCCGACAGCGTGGCGCGCGTGCCGGTGCGCGAGCTGTTGCAACAGCACTGGCGGCTGGTCATCGTCGCCATGGGTTCGAGTGCATCGGTCACCGCCGGCTACCTGTTCGTTGTCTGGTCGATGTCGTACGTCACCACCACGCTTGGCATGAGCCGCGCGGTGGCGCTCAATGCCACCATGGTCTGCTGCGGCCTGTCTGGACTTGCCGGCATTGCTTTCGGCGCACTGTCGGATCGGGTCGGCTGGCGCCCGATCATGCTGTTCGGCACGATCTGCGCGGTGCTGGTGCCCTTCCCGATGTTCTGGCTGTTCCAGACCCGCCATCCGGCGGCGATCTATGCCGCGCTGACGATCGCGTACGCATTCGGGCAGCGCGCCGTCAATGCGGTGCAACCCAAGTTCTTCCATGAATTCTTCCCGGCGCGGCTACGCTACAGCGGCATTGCGCTGTCGCGCGAGCCATTGCAGGCGCTGCTGTCTGGACCGATGCCGTTCGTCGCCACCGCGCTGTCGGCCTGGTATGCCGGCAGCTACCTGCCGGTGGCCTGGCTGATGATCACGCTCGGTCTGTTCACGCTGGTGACGGTGATCGGCGCTCCGCACGTGCGACCGGTGCAGTGAACGCCGATGTCGTCACGAGCCGCGGCCAGTCTGGCCGGCCGCAGCAATGTTGCGCGACACCGCGCTGCCCAACTCAGCTTCATAGTCGGCGCTCGGCCGACCGAGACCGCCGGAAGCGGTAAAGCCGCCGTCGACGATCAGATTATGGCCGGTCACGAACGAGGCATCGTCGGAAGCCAGAAAAAGCGCCGCGCTGGCGATCTCCTCAGGCTTACCAAGGCGCTGCATCAGGCAGGTATTCTCCGCCGCGGTGCGAAGCGCCCGGCCGGCATCGCCATGAAACGGTGAGTGCTCGCTCGAGAGGATATTGCCCGGCGACAGCACATTGACCCGGATGCCGGCCGGAGCCAGTTCATGCGCCAGGCCGATCGCCAGCCGGATCACCCCGCCTTTGGCGACCGAGTACGGCAGGATGCAATCGACGTTGCCGGGAAAACCGGTGCCGAAGGGCAATCCGGAGATCGAGGCGACGAAGATGATTGAGCCGCCACCGCGCGCCTTCAGCGCCGGGATCGCGTACTTGGTCACCAGGAACTGAATCCCGAGGGTGTGATCGAGCGTCCAGCGCCAGTCCGCCAGCGAGGTGCCCTCGATGGTGCCGGGCCGATGGCCACGCGCACTGTTGAATACGATGTCGACGCCGCCGTATTCGCGCGTGGCCAGCTCCATCAACCGCTGCACGCCGGCCTCGTCCATCAGATCGAGCGGATGCAGCGAGATCATGCTGCCACCGCGTCCGCGCACCAGGGCGACCGTCTCCTCGGCGGCTCTGGCGTCCAGATCGCAACCGACAACGCTCGCGCCCTCGGCCGCAAAGCGCACGGCCACAGCGCGCGCGATACCCCGGCCGGTACCGGTCAGCACCGCCACCTTCCCTTGCAATCTGCCGCTCATCGTTGCTACTCCCGTGTTGCTTTCGCTGCCAAGCATAGACGCCATGCGCAGGCTGCGACACGCGCGCCGCGCCATTGACAAAGCCCGGCACTTGTAAGATAACAGACAAATGTTCGCCGCAATACGCCGGTCGGTGGCTTGCATCGGCGCGGCGTTCAGCGTCCCTACCCCGCCCGGCCCGATCGTGCGATGGAAGACAGAATAGAGGTCTATTTGCGCGCGCGCCGCCTGTGGTCCCGGGTGCCGCATCGATCCATCCCGGTGCTGGACGCGGCCGCGTACCTCGCCGGTGAACCGGGCGCGGCGTCACGCCTCGCCAGCGAACTGCAACAGGCACAGCAGAACATCGGCTTTTTCTTCCTGAACAATCACGCGGTCCCTGAACGCCTGATCGAGCGCAGCTTCGCAGCGGTGGAGGAATTCTTCGCGCTGCCGCTGGAGCAGAAGCTGGCGTTGAGCGCGCGCGCTGACTTCACCGGCTATATCCCGGTCGCGGGCTCACAGCTTCGCAACAGCTACGTCGGCAGCAACCGCGAGCCGGACCTGACCGAGACCATGAACTACATGCGCGATGTACCCGAGGACAGCCCGCAGTTGCTGGCCGGCCGCCGGATGATGGGCCCGAACAAGTGGCCCGCTGCGCAGCCGTGGCTGAAGCCGATCATTCAGGCCTACATGCGCGAATCGATGCGCCTGGCCTACCGCCTGTTGCCGCTGTATGCGCTGGCCCTGGGCGCGGCCGCCGACTATTTCGACGACAAGTTCGATGACCCCAGCGTCAACTGCCGCAGTGGCCACTATCCGCCGGTAAGCCCGCGCGATGATCAGTTCGGACTGGGAGCTCATACCGATCTGGGCTTCCTGACGCTGCTGCCGCCATCGAAGGTCGCGGGCCTGCAGATCCAGACGCTCGAGGGCGAGTGGATCGACGTGCCGCATCTGCCGGGCCACCTGCTGGTCAACGGCGGCGACATGCTGGCGCGATTTTCCAACGGCCAATTTCTTGCCACTCCGCACCGGGTGCTGCCGAACCGCGGCCCGGCGCACCGCTATTCCCTGCCCATCTTCTTTCAACCCAATTTCAGTACGCTGGTCGCGCCGATGCCCAGTTGCGTCGACGCTGAGCATCCGGCGCTGTTCGAGCCGGTGCGCTTTGGCGAATACCGCGAGTGGTACGTCGCGCAGGTGTCGGACCGATATGAGCTGGCTGATCTGGCTTCCGCATCGCAATCGTCAGCGCCTCACGCCAACGATCCACCGCAAGTTTCATGAGGACCACCGGACACGTGAACAGCAAGCCATCCCCGGAAGTGCACGATGAGCACAGCTACACGGAAATTCGCGACGGCATGCGCATCGACTGGAATGTCGGCTTGCGGATGTCGGATGGCGCGCTGCTGCGCGCCGATGTGTATCGGCCGATCGCGCCGGGCCGTTATCCGGTCATCCTGACCTACGGCTGCTACGCCAAGGGGCTCGCCTACCAGGACGGGTACGCGGCGCAGTGGGGCAAGATGATCCAGGATCACCCTGACATCCTGGTCGGCTCGAGCAACAAATATCAGAGCTGGGAAGTGCCCGATCCGGAGCGCTGGGTGCCCGACGGCTATGCGCTGGTGCGCGTGGATTCGCGCGGCGCCGGCTGGTCGGAAGGCGTGCTCGATCCATTTCAGCCGCGCGAAACCGACGATGCGCTGGAATGGATCGAGTGGGCCGGAACGCAGCCATGGAGCAACGGCAAAGTCGGGATGACCGGCATCTCCTATTACTCGGTGATGCAGTGGCGCATCGCCGAGCGCCACCCGCCGCATCTGGCGGCCATCATTCCGTGGGAGGGCAACAACGATTTCTATCGCGACTACCTGCGCCACGGCGGCATCCTGTCGGATTTCGCCAAGCGCTGGGCCTCGGTTCAGGCCACCACGGTGCAGTACGGCGTTGGCGAGCGCGCCCGCACCAATCCCAACACCGGTCAGTCGATCGCGGGTCCCGTGACCATGAGTCCCGAGACACTGGCCGAACGGCGGCGCGATACCTGGCAGCAGGCGGCGCGGCGACCGCTGTGCGACGAGTGGTACCAGGAACGCACGCCAGACCTTCACAAGATCACACTGCCGCTGCTGTCGTGCGCCAACTGGGGCGGCCAGGGCATTCATCCGCGCGGCAACTTCAATGGCTACCTGGAGGCGGCGGCGCGCGAGAAGTGGCTGGAAGTGCACGGCGATTCGCACTGGAGCCTGTTCTCAGCCGCCTACGGTACCGCGCTGCAAAAGCGCTTCTTCGACCACTACCTGCGCGGCATCGACAATGGCTGGCAACACACCGCGCCGGTGACACTCAACATCCGCCATCCTGGCGAGCGCTTCGTGCTGCGAGAGGAACGCGAGTGGCCGCTGGCGCGCACGCGCTGGACGCGCTTTTACTTAAATCCGCTCGACATGACTCTGGCAGGCTCGCCAGTCGAGGCCGCCCGAGCGATCGAGTACGACGCCGCCGGCAAGGGCCTGACCTTCTTCATGCCAGCCCTCGAGCATGACACCGAGATCACCGGACCGATGGCGGCCAAGCTGTTCATATCCTCGTCCACCACCGACACCGACCTGTTTCTGATCGTGCGAGTGTTCGATCCGGAAGGCCGAGAACTGACCTTCATGGGATCCACCGATCCGAACACTCCGATCGCCAATGGCTGGCTGCGGGCATCGCAGCGACACCTGGATGCGGAGCGCAGCACGCCGTTTCGCCCCTACCACCGGCACGATCGCAGCGAACCGCTGACCCCCGGCAACGTCTACGAATGCGACGTCGAGATCCTGCCAAGCTGCATCGTGGTGCCCAAGGGCTGGCGCATTGCGCTTACGATCCGCGGCAAGGACTATGTCTATGATGGCCCGCTGAGCGACTTCGCCCACACCTTTGTCTACGCCACACGCGGCACCGGCGGCATGACGCACACCGATCCGGGCGATCGGCCGCCGGCGGTATTCGGCGGCCGCGTCACCTTGCACGTCGGGGCCGGTCGCGATGCCTATCTGCTGCTGCCGATCATTCCGGCTGCCCCCTGAAGCCGTGCGCTTGCGGAAACATAATCTCAGCGCCCAAGGCTTGTCATTGGCGCAGCATTCGCCGGCCGCGATGCGATTGCGTCGCCCCATGGCACAGACTACGATGGCTCGCAATGCGCCCGGATGTCGGCGCATCGGTGCCCCATGAATGAGATAGGCTCGCGAGTCGTCAAAGTCACCGAAGCGCCGCTGCGCGCGCTCAACCGTGCCGAAGAGGTGGCACGGCTTCTCGGCGAGCGTATTCGCGCCGGCGAATTCGAGGTCGACGCCCGCCTGCCGTCCGAGCAGATCATGGGCACACAGTTCGGCGTCAGTCGCCCGGTCATCCGCGAAGCCATCGCCCGGCTCAAGAACGAGGGCCTGGTGCGCACGCGCCAGGGCAGCGGCGCGTTCGTGTGCGAATGGAAGATGGACTCGCTGCACTTCGACCCGGGTATCGGCGGTCGGCTCGAGTCGGTGCTGCTGATCTACGAGCTGCGCAAAGGCATTGAATCCGAGGCGGCGGCACTGGCCTCGGCGCGGCGCACGCGCGTTGAGCTGGCCAACATCGCGCGTCGCGCCAAGCGCCTCGGGGCGACCACCGGCTCGCCCGAGGAGAACATCAAGGCCGACATGGCGTTTCATCGCGCCATCGCCGAGGCCTCGCACAATCCCTACTACATCATGGTGCTCGACTACCTGCACCGATTTTTACTGAATGCATTCTCGATCGCCCGCAGCAATGTGATGCGCGACGAGTACGCGGCCGACATGGCCAACGAGCATCTGGATATCCTCGATGCGATTCACCGCAAGGACAGCGCCGCGGCGCGCCTGGCGGCCCAGAATCACATCGACCAGGCGCGCATCCGCGTCAGCGAAGCCAGCCGCAGCAACCTGCAGCGCGGCGGCCCGCATCTGCTCGAGCCGGTCGTGGCCAAACGATCGTCGGGATCCGCCAACAAGAAGCGCAAGTAGTCGCAGGCGCCGCGGGCCGATGGGGAATCGATGGCGCAGGTAATCAATAGTGTGGCCGATCTGCGGGCGCTGGCGGCAAAGCGCGTGCCGCGCGCCATCTTCGAGTACGCCGACCGCGGTTCCTACGACGAGCTGACGTTGGCGCGCAATCGCAGTGACCTGCAGGCCATCCAGTTTCGCCAGCGGGTGATGCGCGACCTGACCTCGCTGTCAGTGGCCAGCAGCATGCTCGGCGAGCCGGTGACGATGCCGCTGGCGATCGCACCCACCGGGCTCACCGGGCTGTTCTACGGTGACGGCGAGATTCACGGCGCCCGAGCCGCGCAGGCATTCGGCATACCGTTTTGCCTCAGCACGATGTCGATCTGCTCAATCGAGGACGTGCACGAGGCGGTAGAGAGGCCGTTCTGGTTCCAGGTCTACCTGATGAAGGACCGTGGCTTCAATCAGGAGCTGATCGAGCGGGCGCGCTCGGCACAGTGCTCGGCGCTGATGCTCACCGTCGATCTGCAGGTGCTGGGCCTGCGCCGGCGCGATGCCAAGAATGGCCTGAGCATTCCGCCGCGGCTGTTGCTGCGCAACGTGCTCGACGTGGCGCGCAAGCCGGCTTGGGCGCTGCGCGTACTGATGGGCAAGCGCCGCACCTTCGGCAATCTGGTCTCGCGCCTGGGCAAGGCCGAGGGCTTTTCGACGCTGTCGGACTGGATCGCCTCGCAGTTCAATCCGGACGTGACCTGGAAGGAGATCGATTGGATCCGCTCGATCTGGCCCGGCAAGCTGATCATCAAGGGGATCCTCGATGCCGATGACGCGCGCATCGCCGCCAGTCACGGCGTCGATGCGCTCGTGGTGTCCAATCATGGCGGCCGGCAGCTCGACGGCGCGCCCTCCAGCATCGCGGTGCTGCCCGAGATTGTCGATGCGGTCGCAGGGCGCACCGCAGTGTGGTTCGACGGCGGCGTGCAATCCGGCCAGGACATGCTGCGCGCCATCGCGCTGGGGGCGCAGGCCTGCCTGATCGGCAAGTCCTTTCTGTACGCCCTGGCGGCCCAAGGCGGCGCCGGAGTGACCCTGGCGCTGAACATCCTGCGCAAGGAACTGGAAGTCACGCTGGCGCTGACCGGGTGCACCGATATCCGCAAGGTCGATCGCGCCATTCTGCGCCTGCCCTAGACGAGCGGCGGCCACAGCCACTCTATATATAGACGGCTGCGACCGATCCCGGTCGTCGCCGAGTGCTGATAGGCTAGGCAGCGCTCCTTACAGGCAACAAGGGATTGCGATGCCATGCAGCGCGACGATGACGCGCCGGTCCTGATCGCCGGCGGCGGGCTGGTCGGACTCAGCGCCGCCACCTTTCTGGCCCATCAGGGCATCCGCTCGATCGCCATCGATCGACTGCCGGAAAGCTCGCCGTTGCCGCGCGCGGCCTTCTTCCACATGCGCACGCTGGAGATGTTTCGCTCGATCGGAATCGAATCGGCGGTACGCGAGCGCTCCGAAAAAGACTTCGTGCCGGAAGGCGCGGTGGTCGTGGTCGACACGCTGTCGGGGCGCGTGCTGGCCAACGTCATCGCCAACCTCAACGAGGGGGTCGAGGCCGTGAGCCCCTGCCGCCGGTTGTTCCTGAACCAGCCCAGCCTCGAGCCGATTCTGCGCCAGCGGGCACGCGAGGCCGGCGCCACCGTGCTGCAAGGCACCGAGATCGAAGGCGTGCGCGAGGACCCAGACGGAGTCAGCGTTCGAGTCAAGAACCTGGCGGACCGCAGCAGCCGCGAAATGCGCTGCCGCTACCTGATCGCCGCTGACGGCGGCCACTCGAGGGTACGTGAGAGCCTGGGGATCGGCCACGATGGGCGCGGGGTGTTCTCCAATTCGGTGACGATTTACTTCCACGCCGATCTGTCGCCGTGGCTGGCCGGCAAGGCATGGAGCATCATCTACGTCAACAACAAGGTGTTCAGCGGATTCTTCCGCATGAATCGCACCGCGCAGTTTGGCTTCATGGCGGTCAACACCCTGGGTGATCCGAGCGTGGATCCGGTGGCCGCGGCCAACGCCGCGGTCGATGTCAGCGAACCGCATCTGATCGAGCTGATCCGCATTGGCGTCGGCGCGCCGGATCTGCCGGTACAGATCGACGGCATCTCGCGCTGGCGCGCGGTCGCCAGCACTGCGCAGCGCTTCAGCGCCGGACGCACGTTCATCGTTGGCGATGCCGCGCACCTGATGCCGCCCACCGGCGGATTCGGCGGCAATACCGGCATCCACGATGCCCACAATCTGGCGTGGAAGCTGGCGTTGGTGCTCAAGGGGCAGGCGCACCCGCGGCTGCTGGACAGCTACGACGCCGAGCGTCGCCCGGTCGGCAAATTTACCGTCGAACAGGCGTTCTCGCGCTATGTCACGCGCACCGCGCCGTGGTTACAGGGCATGCATGCCATCGATCCGGTGGCCGATGACTTCGACATCGAGCTGGGCTACCTGTACGGGGTTCCGGGGCGGCTGCACGCAGATCCACGCACCACCGCTGGCATGCCGGGCTCGCGGGCGCCGCATGTGTGGCTGAGCCGCGCCGGCCAGCGCGTCTCGACCATCGATCTGACCGGTCACTACCTGGTGCTGGCCGGGCCGGACGCTGAGCGCTGGATCGATGCGGTCCCAGCCATCGCGCGCCAGTTCGGCGGCCTCGCCATCGATGCGCTGCGCGTCGGCGCCGATCTGGGTGATCCCGACGCTGGCTTCCTGCAGGCGTTCGGCATATCAAGCGCCGGTGTCTGCCTCATCCGCCCCGACGGCTTCGTCGCCTGGCGCAGCGTCGGCCTGCCGGCCGATCCGGAAGGCGAGCTGCGACAGGCCCTGGCGAAAAGCCTGGGACACTGATCGGCGCAAGGCCTCACTCATTGGCCAGGAAACTCAGCGCCGGCATTGTGCTCTATCGGCGTCGCGCCTTGGCCCTGGAGGTGTTGCTGGTGCACCCGGGCGGACCGTTCTGGGCGCACAAGGACGATGGCGTCTGGTCCATCCCGAAGGGGGAATACCAGTCCGGCGAGGACGCGCTCGAAGCAGCCCGGCGCGAATTCCAGGAGGAAACCGGCTTTCCGGCGCAGGGCCATTTCATCGAGCTGCCGGCCGTGATGCAGCCGAGCGGCAAGCAGGTGTCGGCGTGGGCGCTGGAAGGCGATCTTGATCCCGCTCAGCTGCGCAGTAATCTCTTTGAGATGGAGTGGCCGGCGCGTTCGGGCCAGCGCCGGCAGTTTCCCGAGGTCGATCGCGGCGCGTGGTTCGCACTCGAGCAGGCGCGCCGCAAACTGGTGCCGGGCCAGGTGCCGTTGCTCGATGCACTGGCGCAGGCGCTCGAGCAGCCCCCGCCCTAGACCCAGCCGACGCGCGCGCCGACGCGCCGATCGCTGCTGCAGAACTCGCGCCACGCCGTGGCCAGCCGTCGCACGCCGATCGACAGCACCGGCATCTCGGCCAGGAACGGCAGCCGGATCCACTGCGCACAGCCCTCTGCCGCCGACATGAGCGGACCGGCGATGATCCTGACGCCGTGGCGCAGCGCCAGCTGCGCATATTCACGCGCATCCCCGGACGGCAGTTTGATCCACAGGAAGGCGCCGCCCGCCGGCAGTCGAAAGCTCCAGTCCGGCAACTGTTCGCGCAGCATCGCCGCGACGGCATCGCGCTTGGCGGTCAATTCCACGCATCGTTGGGCGCGCGCCTGCTCCACGGCGCCCAGCAGCCGAGCCGCGATCGCCTGCGTCAGCGGCGGGGAGCCCAGATCGATCGAGCTCTTCAAGCGCGCCAGTCGTTCGATCACCGGCTCGGCGGCCCGCAGCCAGCCGACTCGCAGTCCCGGCCAGATCAGCTTGCTGAGCGACCCCACGGTCAGAATCGGCGCCTCCGCGCCGTGCGCCGCGATCGGCAGTGGCACCGCTGCCCCGTGCGCCAGTTCGGCCAGCACCTCGTCGTCCAGCACCGGCACGCCGAGCGACGCGGCGATCTGGCACACCTCGCTGCGGGCGGCGCGCGGCATCACCGCGCCGGTCGGGTTCTGAAATGTCGGCGTCAGATACACCAGCCGCGCGGCGGTCGCCTTGATTCGATCGCGCAGTACCGCCGGCTCGACTCCCCGCTCCCCGACCGGCAGCGACAGAATGCGCGCGCCGGCGGCGCGCAGGATGTCGAGCACGCCGAAGTACATCGGGTCCTCGACCAGCACCGCATCGCCGCGTTGCACGTACAGCGCCGCGGCCAACGACAGCGCCTGCTGGGCGCCGTTGGTGATCAAAATCTGTTCGGGGACGCTCGCCAGTCCGCGCTCGCAGTAGTAGCGCGCCACCGCGCCGCGCAGCGCGGCGATGCCGAGCGGATAGTAGAGTCGGTCGCACACCAAGGCGCGGTACTCATCATCCGGCAGCGTGAAGGGGTCGCCGGGCAGATCGTGCAGCGGCAGTGGCGTGCCAAGCGCAAAATCCACCATGTCGGCGTCCTCGCGCCGTTGCATCAGTCCCAGCAGCGGGCTGTCGGCCAGGGATCCGGCCTGCGCCGCGCCGCGCGCCGCCGCCACCGACAGCGACGTGGCCGACACCCAGGTACCACTGCCACTGCGACTCTCGAGCCAGCCGTTCTCGCGCAGCACATCGTACGCGGCGACCACGGTGGTGCGGCTCAAGCGCAGTGCCCGCGCCAGCGTGCGCTCAGACGGCAGCCGCATGCCCGGGTTCAGCAAACCGCGCCCCACCGCCTGCGCCAGCGAGCGCGCGAGCTTTTGCTGCAACGGGCCCTTGCCGGCCGACCAGGGCCCGAGCTGCCGGGTTAGTACCTGCGCTTCCATGGAGTCCATTCTTAATCTAAGTGGCCCTTTTTCAAAGGTCCACTTGCCGGCACACTGGATTCATGCCGGCCCCCCATACGACAGCCCCCTTTACCGCCCCTGACATCGAGGCGCTGCGACAGGCCGCGCAGCGCGCAGTGGCCTATCTGCAGGGCGTGAATGCACGCTCGGTGGCACCCACGGCCGGCGCCGTCCGCGCGCTGGATCAGCTGGCAGGACCGCTGCCCGCCGCCGGCGCGGATCCGCTCGCCGTGATCGAGCTGCTCGATCGCGTGGGATCGCCCGCCACGATCGTGAACGCCGGCGGCCGCTACTTCGGTTTCGTCAACGGCGGCTCGCTGCCAGCCGCGGTCGCGGCCGCCTGGCTGGTCAACACCTGGGATCAAAACGGCGGCCTGCGGGTCATGTCGCCCGCAGCCGCCGCGATCGAGGACATCGCGCTCGGCTGGGTCAAGGAGCTGCTGGGTCTACCGGCTGACTGCGGCGCGGGCCTGGTTACCGGCGGCACCATGGCGAACCTCACGGGGCTGGCCGCGGCGCGCCACGTGCTGCTGCAGCGCGCCGGTTGGGACGTCGACAACGATGGCCTGTTCGGCGCACCGCCCTTGCAGGTCGTGGTCGGTGACGACGTGCACGCCTCGGTTCTCAAAGCGCTGGGTCTTCTGGGCCTGGGCCGCAGTCGACTGATCCGGGTGGCTGTCGATGCCCAGGGCCGGATGCGGCCCGAGCGCCTGCCGGCCCTGAATGATCGCAGCATCCTGTGCCTGCAGGCGGGCAACGTCGCCAGCGGAGCCTTCGATCCGGCCGCCGAGCTGATCCCGGCCGCGCACGCCGCCGGCGCCTGGGTGCATGTGGATGGCGCGTTCGGGCTGTGGGCCGCGGCCTCGGCGCGCCACCGGCACCTGACGCGCGGCTTCGAGCAGGCTGACTCCTGGGCGACCGATGCCCATAAATGGGCGAACGTCGGCTACGACTGCGGCGTCTCGCTGGTGCGCGACGCCACCGCACTGCGCGCAGTGATGGCGATCTTCGCGCCGTACGTGATGCCGGGCACCTTGCGCGAACCGCATCACCACACGCCGGAGATGTCGCGTCGGGCGCGCGGCGTCGAGCTGTGGGCAGCGCTGCGCTCGCTGGGTCGCGACGGGATCGAGGCGCTGGTGGATCGCACCTGCGCGCATGCGCGCCGATTCGCGGAAGGAGTGCGTGCCGCCGGCTTTGAGATTCTCAACGAGGTGGTGATCAATCAGGTGTTGGTGTCGTTCGGCTCGTCCGAGAAAACGCGCAGCGTCATCGAGCGGCTGCAGCTCGACGGCGCCTGCTGGTGCGGCGGCACCGAATGGCAGGGACGCGCCGCGACACGCCGTGAATAGCATCGACTGGCGCCAGGTTCGCTCCGAGTTCCCGGTCCTGTCTCACTGGACTCACCTGGACACCGCCACCTACGGGGCTTCCCCGCGTCGCGCCACCGAGGCCGTGGTGCGCCATCTGGCCCGCCGTGACGACCAGGCCTGCATGGATTTTTTGGAATGGTTCGACGATCTGGACCGGATGCGCACCGTCTGCGCCCAGCTCATCAACTGCCGGGCCGCCGACATCGCCTTCGTCACCAGCGCCTCGGCCGGCATGGCGTTGCTGGTGAACGGACTTACATGGCAGCCGGGCGATGAGGTCATCACGCTTGAGGGCGAGTTCCCCAATCAGCTGTACGTCTCGGCGCTGCTGGAGCGTTATGGCGCGCAGCTGCGCACCGTGCCCTGGTCAAAATTCTACGACAGCGTGACCCCTCGAACGCGCCTGGCGGTACTGAGCAGCGTCAATTATGCGACCGGCTTTCGCGCACCGCTGGAAGAGATCTCGGCGTTTCTCGCTCAGCGCGGCGTGCTGCTGTATGTCGACGGCACCCAAAGTGTCGGCGCACTGCAGTTCGATGTGGCACGGGTACGGCCGGCGATGCTGAGCGTCAATGGTTACAAGTGGCTCATGTCACCCAACGGCGCGGGCTTCGTCTACGTCGCGCCTCAGGTTCGTGAGCGCGTGGCACCTTCGGTCGTGGGCTGGCGCAGTGACGCGCACTGGCGCGAGGTACAGAATCTGCACCATGGGGCGCCGCGCTTCGCCGCTTCGGCCGAGCGCTATGAGGCCGGCATGCCGCCGTTTCCTTCACTCTACGCCATGGCGGCGGTGATCGAGCTGCTGCTCGAGCTGGGCCCTGGCGCGGTCGAAGCGCGCGTGCTCGAACTGGCGGCCGCCACACGCGCGATGCTGCGGGAGCTCGACGCCGAGGTCAACGCCGATGACTCGCCAGTGGTAACCGCGGTTGTGCCCGGCTGCAATGCTGCCGCCCTGGCGGCTGCTCTCAAGGCCAAGCGCATCCTGACCTCGGCGCGCCACGGACGCCTGCGCGTGTCGCCCCACCTCTATAATAGCGAGGAAGACATTCACGCCCTGCGCACCGCGCTGGTCGGTCTTAAGGCCAGGAGCAAGTCATGAGCGAAGTGGACTATCCCTACGAGACTCGATTGAACATCGAGTACCCGCCGCTGCAGGTGATCGATGAGCGGGCCCTGTCGGATTCCTGCCAGCACAAGTGGTTCAACCAGACCCTATGCCAGGTCAATGCCTCGGTCGTGCGCCTGGGCGTGGTCGAGGGTGAATATCACTGGCACAAGCATGATGACGACGACGAGTTCTTCTATGTGGTGGATGGCCAGTTGATCATCGACCTGGAAGGCCGCAGCGTCGAGCTTGAGCCGCGCCAGGGCTTCGTGGTTCCCAAGGGCGTCGTGCACCGGACCCGGGCCACCCGGCGCACCGTGATCCTGATGGTCGAGAACGCCGGCATCATTCCGACCGGCAACTGAAACTTTGGGCGCCTCAGGCCTGGCGGCGGCGGCTGATCACGAAGGTCTCATCGTTGAACCACAAGCCGCCGTGCTTTTGCAGCACCTGCTGGGTCGCATCCAGATAGGCGCCGGTCTGGATGACCGGATCCAGCCGCTCGTCCTCGATCTGATTGACGTAGATCGCGGCATTCCAGGCCGCAAACAGGGTCGAGGTGCCGATGCGATCGCCGATCTCCGAGGGCAGCGTGTGCATCTCGTAGCGCATCAGCGCGCGCTCGTCCGGCTGCGCGGTGAGCACGAAGTCGCGCGCATCGCGCCCCAGTTCGCTCTTAAGGGCCGCGAGCAGCTGGTGCCGGTCGACCGCAAACGGATTTTCTCCCGGCCAGCACTTCTGCACGATCTCCAGCGCCGGATCGCGTCCGGCCGACTGCACCGCCAGCAATCGCCCGCCCGGCCCCAGGCTGTGAACCAGCGGCGCGAGCACGCGCCGCACTTTGAAATCCGCACCCATGCGCGCGCGCCACGGCTGGCTGGCCAGCACCAGGTCGTAGCCTTCCAGTCCACGCCCAGGCTTGGGGATCACACTATCGAGCAGGAACGCATGATCGCGGCGGTAGACCACCAGTACTGAGGGACGCACGTACACCGGATTGCCGGTCTTGGCGCTGGGCTTGGTCTGCCAGCCGTAGTCCAGCTTCGGCCCCAGCTCGGCGATCTGCTCGGCATATTCATGGGCGCTGTTGCCATCGAGCCGGATTTCCTCCCAGCTTAACGAGGCGGCCACGCGCGCATCGCGCGGCATCAAGCGCGAGGCTTCCGAATACATCATGTTGGTGATGATCAGGACGGTGGCCGGATGCTCCTGGAAACGATCCGGCATCTTCTCCAGCCCGAGCCGGACGTCCTCGAGGCTGATCTCTTTGGCCACCACATACAGCGGCAGTGTCGGGAAGCGATGGTGCGTGCCGCGCATCAGCTGCGCCAGCACGCTGCCGTCACCCATGCCGGCATCGAAGATGCGCAGCGCCGGCGGTGTCGGCGCCAGGTGGGCGAGTTCCTGCACCGCCCGACGCGCAATCGCCGACTTTTCGTTGGTGGTGTTGACGAACGCCAGGTATTTCTGGCGGTTGTCGTAGAAGCGGAACGGCGGTGAAGCCGGCACGGAGCTGTCGTTGACTGCCAGACTGGATTCCATGGCTCGTGCGTCCCCTCATCAAGCCATCTACGCGGCTGATACCACTCATCAGAGCACAGAGCTACCGCGCGCGCAATTCAACAGTACGCTGGGCATGCGCGCCACGGCGTCGATGGCAATATAGCCACCTTCGGATCGCGGCAAGGAACTCGTGATGGCAACGATCATCGGTGCAATTGGAACCTCACACACGCCGACCATCGGCTTTGCCAAGCGTCGTGGGCTCGAAAACGATCCGGTCTGGAAGCCGATCTTCGAGGCCTATGAGCCGATCCGGGCTTGGCTGAATGACAAAAAACCCGACGTTCTGCTGATCATCTATAACGATCACATCACCTCGTTCTTCTTCGATCACTATTCGCCGTTTGCGCTCGGTGTGGGCGAGCAG
Source organism: Steroidobacteraceae bacterium (assembly GCA_036490715.1). GTDB lineage: Bacteria > Pseudomonadota > Gammaproteobacteria > Steroidobacterales > Steroidobacteraceae > FEN-1191. The sequence goes on from DASXDL010000004.1 coordinate 86,904, forward strand.
TTCCTGCCGGCCGATGAAGGTGGCGGCGTGCCGCAGCTGCCGCCGCTGCGCGGCGCACCTGAACTCGCCAAGGCCGTCGGCACCAGCCTGTTCGCCGACGAATTCGATATCTCGTTCTTTCGCGACAAGCCGATCGACCATGGCGTGTTCTCGCCGCTGTCGATGCTGTCGGAGTCGGCGGATTCCTGGCCGTGGCAGGTACTGCCGCTGCAGGTGGGCGTGCTGCAGTTTCCGATTCC
>DASXDL010000005.1:0-3102 GCA_036490715.1 Steroidobacteraceae bacterium
GACGCGGGGCAAGCCATTGCTGGAACTCAATCGGTACGATGAGGCGGGGGACATACGGGACACCAGCAATTGGTACTGTGACGACAATGACCAGTGGCTGCGGTGTGCGCTGCCGTAGCGTCGAGCGCCACGGAGCCGCGGGACGCGGAGCCAACTGGCGTTTCGCCAGAAGCGCCGGAGTTCAATACCTTCGGCGTCTTTGTCCGGAGCAAGGAATAATGGCGGGGCTGTCCGCGCGGCTACATCCAAAACCGCCTGCCGCGGACATGCTATGGACTTGCCGCCATCAGCTACACCGACGGCAGCGCCGATTACGCACATAACCGGCTGATTTTATTGATGGAGATAGGCACTGGATTGGCGTGTCTAAGTGTATCTACCAGAAGTAATTTCGCACAGTGTTTCGAAAGATCGTACCCGCGTCTGTACCCGCACCTAGATAGACAGCGGCGGAGCGAGGGTAGAAATGGACGTGTGCTACGCGCGGCTTGCCGCCTGCACCACCACTCACCTCAAAGTGTGACGCCGAACTGTCAACCGGCGTCCAAGACTGACCACCTACCGGCGCCGAACATTGACCAGGGGTGATGGGGTTTTTGGGATCGGGTTTTCTGATTTTCTGCGTCTACATTTGATGGCTCTAGCCGCAGCGCGGTCTGCCGCGTCAGCGGCAGATGGATCGGGTTCCGTGCTGTGGTTTTGAGCCGGCAGGGGATCGGTCAGCTGCGCTTCTTGAACCGGTAACTGTCATTGCCGGTCTCGAGGATGTCGCAACGATGGGTGAGCCGGTCGAGCAACGCGGTGGTCATCTTGGCATCCCCGAACACGCTGCTCCATTCGCCGAACGTCAGGTTGGTGGTCACGATCAGCGAGACGCGCTCGTAGAGCTTGCTGATCAGGTGGAACAGCAGGGCGCCGCCGTCCTGCGCGAAGGGCAAGTAACCCAGCTCGTCGAGCACGATGGCGTCATGGTGCAGCAGCCGCGTGGCCAGCCGCCCGGCATGCCCTTCGCGTTTCTCAGCATCGAGCTGATTGACCAGATCTACGACGCTGTAGAACCGGGCGCGTTTGCCCTGCAGGACCGCTTGGCGGGCCAGTGCCGTGGCCAGATGCGTCTTGCCGGTGCCCGTGCCGCCGACGAACACGATGTTGCGCGCGGTGGCCATATATTCACCTGTGTGCAGCTGGCGCAGGCGCGTCTCATCCACGGCCGATTCGCGGAAGTTGAAGCTGTCGAGGTCGCGCGGCATCGGCAAGCGCGCTTGGCGCAGCTGGTATTCGTACGATCGCGCCTGGCGGTCAGCCAGCTCAGCGGCCAGCAGCTGCCCCAACCACGTGGTCGGAGCCAGCTTCTTCTGGCTCAGGGACGTCAGGCTCTCCTCCAGGGCGCTGGCCATACCGCGCAGGCGTAGCGATTTGAGTTGTTCGGTCAGTTGGGCTTGCATCGGCATTCTCCAGTGGGTGAGGGTTGACGGGTAAGATGATCGAGAGGTCTATGGCCGGTCGCATCCGCAGCAACAGGTCATAGCGATCGCAGTTGGCGGCCGGTTCGGTGATGAGCTTCAGCGCCTCGGGCACCTGCAGCACCGGCGCTCGGGGCGGCGCAGCCGCCCGATGCAGCAGGTTCACGACGTGCGCGCTGCTGGCCACCTGCTCATCGAGAGCCGCCGCACAAGCCTCATCGACGGCGTCGATGCCGTAGATCGCGACCATGGTGAGGATTTCGACGAACTGCCGGTCGCCATCGGCATGCCGGGCCAGTTTCTCGCGCAGCCGCGTCATACAGGACGGCAAATTCCAGTCCTTGAACGGCGCCCCGTTGCGCAGCGCACCGGGTTTGCGCTCGAGCGCAGCGACGTAGTGCCAGGGGTTGTAGAGCGTGCGACCGCGCTCGAAGCAGCGCGGGTGCTCGCCGATCACCTGCCCGCCGCAGACCACGATGATCCGCTCGGCATAGGCGCGCACGCAGGCCACCTGACCCACATACCGGCATTCGACGCTGTAGCGGTTGCGTTCGAAGGACACCAGACAGGTCGAGGAGATACGGCCGGATTTCTCGGCAAAGCCGTCAAACGGCACTGGCATGGCGCGCAGGTCGGCGCGCTCCTCATCCCACAGCTCAGCCACTTTGCGGGTTGGCTGGTCGGGATGATTGCGTTCCCGGGCCAGCTGCAGGCAACACGCCGCCAGATGCTCGTTCAGTTCCGCAAGACTGCCGAAGCGCAGCTTCGGCGTGAACAGCCACTCGCGCACGTTGCCGACCTGGTTCTCGACCTGGCCCTTCTCCCAGCCCGAGGCCGGCGTGCAGGCGGTCGGCTCCACCAGATAGTGATTGCACATCACCAGGAAGCGGCGGTTGTACCGTCGATCCCGTCCGACGAAGATCGTATCGACGGCGGTCTTCATGTTGTCGTAAATCCCGCGGCGCGGCACCCCTCCGAGGAACTCGAACGCCCTGCCATGCGCGTCAAACACCATCTCCTGGCTCTCGCGTGGGTAGGCCACCAGGAAGAACGCGCGGCTGTAACACAGCCGCACGTGCGCGACTTTTACGAGCTGATCAACGCCGCCGATTTCGACATGCTCATGGCTGAAGTCGAACTGGTAGGCCTCCCCCGACGCGAAGGTCTGGGGGATAAACGCCGTGGCACTGGAGTGACGGCGGCGCTCAAATTGCCGCTGGTGCCGGCGCACGGCATCGACGGCCCCGGTATACCCCTCCAGGCACAGCGCTTCGTACAGCCGCTGCGCTGTCCGCCGCTCCCGTGCCGGCAGCTGCTCCTCGGCCTCCAGCCAGCCCTCCAGCGTCTGCAGGTACGGCCCCAGCCGCGGACGCGGCTGGCGCGATCGCCGATACTCGAACGCCTCGCCCTCAAAGCGCAGCGCCCGCTTCACCGTGTTGCGCGAGAGCTGCAGATCGCGCGCAATCGCGCTGATCGACTCCCCCTGCACCAGCCGCCGACGGCGGATCTTGCCGATCGTCTCCACGCATAGCACCCCAGTTCTCCCTGCTCGGCCTTCTCAGCCTCGCAGGGTACAGGGTGGTCAATTTTGGACGCCGGTTACACCCCGATCCTGGTCAGAATTGCACGCCGGTTTACA
>DASXDL010000006.1:0-47326 GCA_036490715.1 Steroidobacteraceae bacterium
TGCTCCGACGGCGTGCTGTCGCCGGCAGGCCTGGTGGCCGCGGCGGCCGCCCGCGGGGTCGAGCTGCTGGCGCTGACCGATCATGACACCAGCCGCGGCTGCGAGGCCGCGCGCCGCGCCTGCCTCGCCGCGGGTATGCGCTTCATCGACGGGGTGGAACTCACCAGCTTATGGCGCGGTCGCGAGATCCACGTCATCGGCCTTGATCTGGATCCCGCCCACGCCCCGTTCCAGGCGCATTGCGCTGCGGTCATCGAACTGCGTCGCACGCGCATCCTCGCGATCGCACAGCAGCTCACGCGCGCCGGACTGCCCGGCGACAGCCTCGCGGCCCAGGCGCTCAAATTCCACGCTCCGACCCGGGCGCATCTGGCACGCGCGCTGTGCGGGCTCGGGCTGGCCAAGGACATGCAGGCGGCCTTCGACCGCTGGCTCAAACGTGGCCGACCCGGGCACGTGCCGGCAGCCTGGCCAGCGCTCGCCATCGCAGTGCAGCGCATCGTCGCGGCCGGTGGTTTGCCGGTGCTGGCGCATCCGCACCGCTACCCTGTCTCATCGGGCGTGCTGGGCGAACTGGTGAGCGAATTTAAGACCGCCGGCGGCCGCGGCATCGAGGTCAGTGTCGCCGGAATGTCCCCGGCTCAGGCCGATCGCAGCGCCACGCTGGCGCGCCGCTACGACCTGGCCGGCTCGATCGGCTCGGATTTCCATGAACCGGGACTGGCGTGGCGTCCACTGGGTCGCTTCGCTAAGCTAGCGGATCGGATCACACCGATCACGACCCTGCTGGCAGCGGTGGCTACTGGGCGATCACAGGGATGAGCGATCAGGAAGACAACGTCGATCGCGATCTGTTCCGCAATGTCGAAAAACTGCGGCAGCTGCGCATCGAGCACCGTGACCTCGACGAGGTGATCACGCGCCTGTCGATGGACATTCACATCGACGAGCTGCAGCTCAAGCGCTTGAAGAAGCGCAAGCTGGCGCTCAAGGATCAGATCATGAAGCTCGAAAGCCAGCTGATACCCGACCTGAACGCGTGACCACTTCCGACGGCGGCGCGATCCAGTCGTTTCTCGCGACCGCGAGCGCCGGCGAGCTGCTGCTGCAGCTCGGCGTGCTGTCCGTGTGCGCGCTGACCGCGCTGGCGACCGCCGCGCTGCTACGGCGCTGGCGCGCGCGCCATCTGACCACGCTGAACCCGGCGAGCCTGCGGGCGCGCCTGATCGAAATCGCGCTGATCGAAGCGCCGATTCTGGTGGCGCTGCTGGCGATGCTGGCCTCGCGCACGGTGAGTGCGGCGCTCGGATCACCGGCGACGCTGCTCGATGTCGGCATGCAGCTCACCACCGCCCTGATCCTGGTGCGACTGGCGGTCTATCTGGTGCGCCTGGGCCTCGGACCGCGCTCCTGGCTGCGGGTCTGGGAGCCGCGCCTGACGCTGCTGCTGTGGCTCGGTATCTCGTTCCAGCTGGTCGGCTGGTTCGACGCCATCCAGAGCTCGCTCGATGCGATCAACCTGCTGCCGGGCAACGGCCGCTTCACGCTGTGGGCGCTGCTCAAGGGGCTGGTGGTCATCACCTTGTTCGTGCTGGTGGCCAGCGTGCTCGCGGGCGCGATCGAGCGGCGGGTGATGCACGTTCAGTCGATCGCGCTGTCGACCCGCATCGGCATCACCAAATTCATGTACTTCTTCCTGGTCGGCCTCGGCGTGCTGCTGGGAGTGAACGCCGCCGGCGTCGATCTGACCGCGCTGACGGTGCTGACCGGCGCGATCGGTTTGGGCCTGGGCTTCGGCCTGCAATCGATCGCCAGCAACTTCGTCAGCGGCTTCGTGCTGCTGATGGACAAGTCGATCAAGCCCGGCGATGTCATCAGCTTTACCGGCATGCCCGGCACCAGTACCGAGAATTTTGGCTGGGTGCAGGCGCTGCGCGGACGCTACGTCGTGGTGCGTGACCGCGACGGCGTGGAAACGCTGGTGCCCAATCAGCACATCATCTCCAACCCGGTGATCAACTGGAGCTACTCCGATCGCAAGGTGCGTCTCAAGTTGCCGGTGCGGGTCAGCTATCACGACGATCCGGAACGTGCGCTATCGGTGCTGATGAGTGCGGTGGAATGCAATCCGCGCATCCTGCGCGAGCCGGCGCCGGTGTCGCGCCTGATGCAGTTCTCCGATCACGGCATGGACCTGGAGCTGCGTTTCTGGATCGCCGATCCGGAAAGCGGCGTGAACAACGTGCGCTCCGACGTCAATCGCGCGATCTGGCGGCTGTTTCGCGACGCCGGCATCACCATCCCGGTGGCGCAGCGCGAAGTCTACGTGCGCCAGGGCGAGCCGCGCTCGTGAAGCACGTCGCGGCGATACCGCCGCAGGATCTGCAGTTTCAGTTCATGCGCGCCTCCGGACCGGGCGGCCAGAACGTCAACAAGGTCGCGACCGCCGCGCAGCTGCGATTTGATCTTGCGGGCACGCGCGCGCTGGCGGGCGCCGTCAAGCAGCGTCTGCGCACACTGGCCGGCAGCCGGCTGGCGGCCGATGGCACGCTGCTGATTGTGGCGCGCAATCAGCGCACCCAGGAAGGCAATCGGCGCGAAGCGCTGGCGCGGCTCGAGCGGCTGCTGGCGCAGGCCAGCATCGAACCCAAGCGCCGGCTGGCGACCCGTCCGACCAGCGGCGCACGCCAGCGCCGGCTGGAAGGCAAGCATCTGCGTCAGCAGACCAAGCGCCTGCGCCGGCGCGTCATCGACGACTAGCAAATGCGCGCTGGGGGTTCGCCGCGGGTGCGCAGTTTTGCGCCGCTGGTCGGTGCGCGCACCCGAATCCTGATCCTCGGCAGCATGCCGGGCGTGGCCTCGCTCACCGCCGCTCAGTACTACGCCCATCCGCGCAATCAGTTCTGGCGCATCATGGGCGAGGTCTGTGGCGCCGGCCCGGACCATCCCTACCGGCAGCGGCTGCGGCTGCTGACGCGCGCCGGTCTGGGGCTGTGGGACGTGCTGGAGTCATGCGTGCGGCCGGGCAGCCTGGATGCGGCCATCGAGCACGCCTCGGCCACGGCCAACGACCTGCCGGCACTGCTGCACCGCTGCTCCATCCGTCGCGTGTGCTGCAACGGCGCCAGCGCGCATCGGGCACTGCAGCGATATTTCGGTGTGCGCCTGGCGCGCGAGTTCCCGGCTGTGGAGGTGCTCGCACTACCCTCCACCAGCCCGGCCAACGCCAGCTGGACGTACGCGCGCAAGCTGCGCGCCTGGCGCGCTGCCCTCGATATACAGACCTAAGCCCGTGGGCCGATACTAGGCCCAAATATCCTGGGGGTCCGCATCATGGTTGCACTGACAAGTCTGTGGCTGCCGATCCTGCTGTCGGCGGTGGTGGCGCATATCGCCAGCTCGCTGCTGCACATGGTGGTCGGCCATCATGCCGGTGATCTGAGCAAGTTGCCGCAGGAGGATGCGTTGCTGGATGCGGTGCGCAGCGCCGGTGTGGGTCCGGGCGACTATCTGGCGCCGCGCCCCGACTCGATCGGCGCACTCAAGGATCCTGCCTATCGCGACAAGCGCCGGCGCGGTCCGGTGCTGCTGCTGACCGTCATGGCCAACGGCGACATGCAGATGGGCAAGTTGCTGACGCAGTGGTTTATCTATCTGCTGATCGTGTTCGTGCTCAGCGCCTATGTCGCCTGCCACGCGCTGCCGCCCGGAGCCTCCTATCTGAAGGTATTCCAGGTCGTCGGCACGGTCGCCTTCATGGGCTTTGCACTGGGCTATCCGCCCCATTCAATCTGGTGGCAGCGTCGCTGGAGCTCGACCGTCAGGTACATGATCGACGGACTGGTATACGCGCTGCTCGGTGCCGGCGTGTTCGGCTGGCTGTGGCCGCGCTAAAGTCAGCCGTGCGTGACCTGTAGGATGCTGTGCCGGATCTGCTCCGATAGCACCAGCTGGGCATCGGCCGCTACCCGGATCAGCACCTCGTCGAACTGCAGGCGGCCGGCCTCGTCGGTCTGTACCACCTCGCGCGCCCGCAGCAGATCGATGAAGTTTTCGAACAGGCTCGGGTCGAAGAATTCGGGTGAATTGAAGCCGTACAGCATGGTCATGCGCTGCGCCATCAGATGGCAGCGCTCCTCCAGTAGCTGCTGCGTGATCTCGCCGCTGCCGGCGCGCACCAGCAGTGCGATGGCGAGGTAATAGCGCTCGATCGTCTGAATCGTGGTCTGCGCCAGCAGCGACAGCTGCATCGCAGCCTCGGACGAGGGCGACGGTCGCCGCCAGGTCAGGCCGTCGGCGTGACCCTCCAGCAGCCCGAGCTGCGCCAGCGCCGCAAGCGCATGGCCGACGATGTCCTGCAGCTCATCCTCGTTCCAGCGCATGAACAGCTCGGCCGCGACGTACGGATAGATGCGCGAGGCCAGACGCTGCACGTCCTCGGTGCGCATCACGGCGTTGGCCAGGAAGCAGCAAGCGATCAGCGACGGCATCGCGAACAGGTGCAGCACGTTGTTGCGGTAATAAGTTGCCAACACCGCATGCTCGGGGCTCATCCGCACTAGGTCGCCGGCGCGATTGCGTTCGCGCGTAATGACATTCAGCGCCACGCCATAATCGATCATCTGCGGCGCGCTGTTGCCGGTGACCGTCACGCGGTCAGCGTAGGGAATCGCAGCCAGCACCGCCACCATGGTCTCGAGCATACGCAGCAGATCGACCTCCAGCATGGCCTGACGTGGTGTCGCCAGCAGCACCAGCGCCAGCAGGTTGATCGGTGTGACCGTGGCCGCCGAGTTGATGTTGCACATGATGCTGTGCGCCAGCCCATCGACCAGCTTGTTGACCCACGGCAAGCGGTTCTGGTCGTCGAACTCAGCCGTGCGCCAGTCCGGCGCCTGCCGGTCGAGCAGCGCATCCAGGTGGATCGGCTCGCCGAAGTTGACGTGTACGTTGCCGAAGCGCTGACGCAGCTTGCCGAGCGTGCGCAGCAGACCGAACACGGACTCCTTCTGCTTGGGCTGGCCGGACAGCTCACCGATGTAGGTCGGCCCCTCGACGATCCTTTCGTAGCCGAAATAGACCGGCACGAACACCACCGGGCGGCGCGGCTCGTGCAGATAGCTGCGCACGGTCATCGCCAGCATGCCGGTCATCGGCGGCCGCAGGCGGCCGGTCCTGCTGCGTCCGCCCTCGATGAAGTACTCGATCGGATGGCCGCGCGCCATGATCTCGGCCAAGTACTTCATAAACACGACGGTATAGAGCGCATTGCCGCGAAAGCTGCGGCGGATGAAGAACGCGCCGCCCTTGCGCAGGAACCGGCCGACGATCGGCAGGTTCAGGTTCAGCCCGGCGGCGATGTGGGGCACGGCATAGCCGCGCTCGTAGATCGCATATGACAGCAGCAGATAGTCCATGTGGCTGCGATGGCAAGGCACGTACACGATCTCGTTGCCCTCGGCCACCTGCTGCAACGTGTCGACGTGCTGGAACTCAATGCCGTCGTAGACGCGATTCCACAGGCTTCTGAGCGCCAGCGACATTAGCGTGATGAACACCGGCGAATAGTTGGCCGCTATCTCGTTGGCGTAGCGGCGCGCCTCCAGCAGCACTTCGCGGCGGCTGCGCTTGCGCCGCTCGCTCACCTCCTGCGCCACGGCGGCGCGCACCGCGCGGGTGCGCAGCACCGCCGTCACGATCGTGCGCCGGTGCGACAGGTCCGGGCCGATGCGCGCGGTGCGCAGCCGCGCAAACTGCCCGCGCAGCGAGCGCGCCACGCGCCGGCCGTTGACCGCGGTATCGGCGTCGGCTTCGATCTGCTTGCGCAGCGATACCGGCTCGCCCAGCTGCACCGTGGTACTGCGGCCGTTGAACAGCACGGTGAAGAAGCGGCGCACGCGGCTGCCGATCACCCAGTCCTCGGCCAGCAGCAACTGGATCAGCGACCGCTCCTTGGACGGCGCGCGGCCCCAGTAGACCGCCGCCGGCACCAGGCTCACATCCAGGGTCGGATCACGCTGCAGCGCGTCGATCATCGCCAGCAGGCTCGAGGGCGGCCGCCGATCCAGCCGGCTGCGCCACAGACCGACGCTGCGAGTCAGCGCGAACACCGAGCGTGCGTTGCGCAGCTGGCGCGCCAGCAATCGCCGGCCGGGCCGCGGCAATCGCTCACGCAGGCAGATGTTCTGCAGCACCGCCTGGTCGCCCGGGCTGCCGCGCTCGAGTACATAGCAGATCGGCACGGTGCGCCCGCCCAGGCGCGCGGCCGCGTCGTCCGGGCGCAGGGTCGCACGTACCCATAAGGCGAGCACTCGGCGCAGTAGTCCCTGCATGACGCGTCAGTTCGATCCGCGCTCGGGCGCCAGATCCAGGCCGATCAGAAAGTACTCGAACAGATACTTGATGAAACGCAGTTGCTCGTGCAGCTGATGGCCGGCGTCGACCAGATGCAGCGCGGTGCTGTACTCGCGCGCGAACCGGATGCTGTGATCGATCGGCACCACGTCGTCACGCCAGCCGTGCACGATCGCGGCCGGGCAATCGAGCGCGCGCTCGCGCAGCGGCGGCAGGCCTTCGACATACAGTGCCGGTGCCATCAGAAACGCGCCGCGGGCGTGCAGTAACGAGGCTGCGGCGACCGTCACGTAACCGCCCAGACTCGAACCGACCAGCACCAGATCGCCCGACAGCGTCTTGCAGACTTCGATCAGCTTGTCAATGCGCCCGCGCGGCGTGTCGATGCCGCGATAGTCGACCGACTCGACCTCGTAGCCCTCACCGCGTGCAACATCGGCCAACGCCGTGATTTTTCTGCCCCACGGCGCTCCTTCCTTGCCGTGCGAGAACACCACATAGCGATTCGACATGCTGCGCTTTTCCTCGCCCCGGATACGCGGCGCATCCGATCGTCCTACATCTTGTCGGAACGCCGCCGCGGATCATACTCCTGCGCCCTTGAGACGCGATTACAAGTCGAATAGAGTCGCGTGCGCGCCGTCCATTCCGATGGCGCTGCCCATCATCCGGAGGCTGCACTCATTCGCACCGACTCGCGCGCCGCGCGCCCGCAGCTTGACTGGATGACCCAGACACCCAGCGCCCCCACTAGCCACGCGCTGCGCCACTATCAGCGTCTGCAACGCTCACTGCTCGGCAACTGGCGCTTCGCACGCGCGGTGCGCATGCGCAGTCCGCTGCTGTCGGCGCTGCAACCGCGCTTTGACGAGCTGCGCGTCGGCCTGTGCCGCGCCGAGCTTGCGGCCCAGCGCCGCATTCGGCAGGCCGACGGCAGCCTCGACCCGCTGGCGCTGAGCGCGCTGGCACAGCTGGCGGCCACCATGGTGATCGAGGTCAGCGTGCCGGAAACCCTAAGCTGGAGTGCCCGCGGCGTAACCTTGGAATTCCTGCGGCGTACCGAACTCAGCGTGGTCGCGACCGCACGTCTGGACAAGATCGATTGGGGCCAGACCGGGCTGGTCGGCGTACCCGTGTCGATCAGCGACGGCGCCGGCGGCGACATCGTCGCGGCTGGTGAGGTGGCGCGCGCCGTGGTCAGTTTTGCTGTGGCAATGCGTAGCGATTGACGCTCACCGGCCGCACGCTGCTGCCGCCGGGCTCGTGCGTGACCAGGCAGGTACGAAAGTCGCCGGGGTGCGAGGTGGCGAAACCGAACAGCAGCTGCAGGCGCCCGGCCTGCACGTGATCGATGTCGTTGAGGCGCTGGTCGCAGATCACGAAGTACTTTTCCGCAGCGCTGCCGCCGACGAGTGCGCCGTCCTGGTCCAGGCCCTGGAAGAACGCGGTCAGCTGCGAGCGCACTTTCGACCACAAGGCCGGCCCAGGCTTCTCGTAGATGGCCCAGCGGGTGCCGCGCTCGATGCTGTTCATGATGAAGAGTGCCAACCGCCGCGGCCCCAATTCGCGCGAGTCGCTGCGTGCCGCGGCCTCTGCCATCAGCGTGCGCAGCCGCGGCGGCAGCAGCGGCGTAGGCCGGGCCGAGATCGGCGGCGGCGGCAATGGATTGACGCCGGCGTGCGTCAGCCGCACCTGGTCCAGATCGGTGACGATGCTGGCCGGCCGCAGCAGCGGTCGCAGCAGCTCCTCCGGCTGCGCGCTCGGGCGCCATACCGGGCCGTTGCCCTCGAGGCGCGCCAGCAGGCCGGCGGCAGCCGCGGCCGAACCGAACGCCTCGTGTCGCCCGCGCAGGCGATCGAACGCCAGCACGCGCGGATAGAACATCAGCGCATCCTCGCTGTAGAGCGACCAGTTGCGCAGCCCGTCGATCGCGCTCGCAGCATCCGCCCACGCCAGCGGCGGGTCGACCAGCAGCATCGCCTGGCGCTGGCGGCAGATGCGCAGCGCCACCAGCAACGCCGGCATGCCAGCGTCGGTGTCGCGCGCCAGCGCCGGCAGGCACAGAAAATTGAACGGCTCGGCCCCGTGCAGCGCGAACAGGCCGCTGCCACGCTTGGCATCGCCGATGACGTCGTAGTTGGTGAGCGGATCACCATCGTCGCCGTCACTGTTGGACTGCACGTAGCCGACCGCGGCCGCCGGCGCCGCGCCACGCGTCAGCTCGGGTCGCTGCCGCGGCATCAGGCCGCGTGCCCGCACCAGGCGCGAGCCGGTCAGCATGCCGGCCACGCTGCGCTCGGCCCCCGGCAGGATCGACACGCGCCGGAAGATCTCCTGGTCCTCGATGAACTCGGATCCGGGTGCGCGGATGCGCTGCACCACCAGGTTGAATCGGTCCGGCTCGCCCGGACTGATGCCGTCATAGTCAACCGACGCGCGCAGGAATTCGCGCGTCCCTGGCCATAGACCGATCAGTGTGAGCGCCGAGTTGGCCGCCGGCAGTGTCAGCGTGGGCGGATAGCCGCCATTGCACACCCGCACCACGATGGCCTCGCGGCCGCCGTTCTGAAAATACTGCTCGACCGCGTACGACAGCATCGACGGCTGCCATAGGCCGCCGAACAGGCGCTGATAGTCATTGAAGCTCGCGATCGCGAGCGGCTGGTTGACCGGACCGCGAAGCGTGCGGCCGATGAAGGCGGTGACGGCGGTGGCGGCACGTTGTATCGATGCCTGCGTCCGCAACGGTTGTGCGGTATCAGTGGCGATCAGCGGCTCGGCCACGCCCTTCCCTCGAAGCCAGTGGCGAATGTAGCACAGCAGCGACAGCGCCGTGCTGCCGCGCGCACTCTAATCAACCGCTGCACGCTCCGGTGACGGCGACGATGCGGCCGCTGTCGCTTCGCTGGCCACCGTCGCCGCGGCGCGCCGCTGGCCCTCTTCCTCGGCGGCGCGCGCATCATCCTGCTTGCGCACCACCTCGGTCAGCATGATTTGCAACCACTCGCTCAACTGCGCCATGTGGGTTCGAGGTCTTAGGTGCCGGGCGTGTGCGGCGCGGGCGCCTGCGCGGTGGTCGGCTCGCGCTCGAGCAACAGCTGCTGCGCGCTCTTGCCGCTGGTGCCGGTATCGTCGCTGCCGTCCCAGTCAGCGCCGGTCGGGATGCGATTTTCCACCGTCGGCGCGGCCGCCAGCACCGCCTCGACGCTGCCGCCCGGACCGGTCACCGGCACCGGAATGCCGCGCGGCGCGTGGGTGATGGCCGCGACGCCCTGCCAGTCAACCTGAGTGCCGGCGGCCTTCAGGGTCTTTTGAATGTGCTCGGCCAATCCGCGCGACAACAATTTCTTCTGCGCGTGCGCCCAGTCGCGCGCGTCGTCCTCGAGCACGCTGTCGGCCTGCAGAAACAGCTGGCCGTCGTGCAGCCCAAACAGGAACGGCTGATTGACCACCTGCACGCGCGTGCCGTTGGTGACCATCGCGTAGATCCGCTCGATATCCTCCGGATACAGACGGATGCAGCCGTGGCTGGAGCGCAGCCCGACTCCGTAGGGTTTGTTGGTGCCGTGGATCAGAAAGCTGCGCCAGCCGAGCGTGAGTTCGAACTTGCCCAGCGGATTGTCCGGCCCGGGTTGCACCACGGCGGGCAGGTCCTCGCCGTTGTCATTGAAATGGTCCTTGCGCAGCGCGGCCGACGGCCGCCAGATCGGGTCCTTGACGTGACTGGTCACGCTGGTCACGCCCTGCGGCGTCGACCAGCCTACCTTGCCGATGCCGATCGGATGGGTATAGACAACCTGTGGCTCACCTTTCTTGTGCGGCGGATAGTAATAAAGACGCATCGCCGCGACGTTGATCACGATGCCCTCATGCGGGGCGTCCGGCAGCACGAAGCGCGTGGGTACGACGATGCTGCGACCCGCGCCCGGCAGCCATGGATCGACCCCCGGATTGGCGCGCACGATCTCCTCGTAGCCGACATTGAAGCGCCGGGCGATGTCCGGCAGCGTGTCCTCCTGCGAGGCCAGCGTGACCTGCACCTCGCCGACCACATCGTCGTCCGGGTCAGTCAGAGTAAATTTATGGGTGTCGACCGGCTCGGCGTACTTCGGTGCCGGTGGCGCGGCCGCCACCGCCGCATCGGCATCGGGTTTCGGGACCGGATGCGAGCCCCACAGCGCGCAGCCCGTCAGTGCCGCCAGTAACGCCGGCGCGCCGACAGGCCCGATGACGGCCCAGCCACGGGACCCAGAATTGCCGCTCATGCGGTTGATTCTAGAGGAGGACTGGCTGGTTGGGCAGTTCGTTCGATCCGCTGCCGCCGGGCGGGAAATGCTCACCCAGCAGACGCGCCACGGCGGCGACAGCGGCGCTCGAGCCTTCGGCGTAGCGCCCGGTGCGGTAGTAGCCTTCCACCTCGCGGCACACCGCCTGCCATTCGCGCTCGCTGACCTTGCTGCTGATGCCGCGGTCGGCCAGGATCTCGACTGCCCGGTCGGCGCGCAGCACGTAGATCAGCACGCCGTTGTTATGGTGAGTGTCCCAGACCCGCAGCTGCGCAAACACCTGCACCGCGCGCTGCCGTGGTGTCAGCCGCTGCCATATCGAGCGCTCGGGCAGCGCGCTTTCGACCACGAATCGAATTTCGCCCGAATGCTGCGACTCGGCCACCCCGATCGCGGCCTCGATCTGCGCCAGCACTGCCGGGCTAAACAGGCGGCGCGTGCCGTATGTGGTCGTGCACAAATGTCGCAGCAGACGAGCCCAGGTATTCATCACCAGCTGCCCGAGGCGCCGCCGCCGCCAAAGCCACCACCACCACCGCCAAAGCCGCCGCCGCCACCGAAGCCACCGCCCATTCCGCCGCCAAATCCACCGATGCCGCCGAACGGCCCACCGAAGCGGCCGCCACCCGAGCTCCAGCCACCGCCCGAGGCGCCGAGAAACAGCGCCACGAAAAATCCGACCACCGCGGCGCCGACCGCAAAGCCCACCAGTTGGGTCAGGAGGAACGCCACCACCCCGACCCCGCCGGCACTGAGCGCAGCGCCGGTGGTCTGGCCGAAGATCGCACGCAGAATGCTCGACAGGAACAGCAGCCCGAACAACAGGAATGGCAGGTAGTTCAGATTGTGCAGGCCACGACTGCCCTGGCGGTGCTGCCAGGTCTGATCCGGCGGCGGCAACGGCTCGCCGTCGATCAGCCGCATCATCTGGTCAACCCCGGCGCTGATGGCGGCGAAGTACTGACCCTGACGCAGCAGCGGCACGATCGTCTCCTCGATGATGCGATTGGAGGCGGCATCGGTGAGCACGCCTTCCAGGCCGTAACCATTTTCGATCCGCAGCCGATGATCATCCTTGGCCAGAATCAGCAGCGCACCGTCGTCGACCTTCTTACGGCCGAGCTTCCAGGCCTCGACCACTCGGATCGAGTACTGCTCGATCTCCTCCGGCTGCGTGGTCGGTACCAGCAACACCGCGATCTGCGCGCCCTTGCGCGCCTCGAAGTCGGCCAGCTTCTGCTCCAGCTCCGCCTGCTGACCGGCGGTCAGCGTGCCGGTAAGGTCGGTGACGCGCGACTCGAGCTTCGGGATCGGCTGCAGCGACTGCGCCCCGGCGAGGCTGAGCGCGGCGCCGAGCACCAGGGCCGCGAGCACACTCAGCGGGCGCATGGCGCCCGCCGGCTATTGCGCCGGCGCGTGCGCCGGCGCGCTCGCGTCATTGGTGCTGCCGCCAAAGTCCACGGTCGGGGGTTTGGAGATCTCGGCCTCGTTCTCGACCGTGAAGTTCGGCTTGACCGAATACTTGAAGATCATCGCGGTCAGATTGGTCGGGAACGAACGCAGCGTGACGTTGTAGCTCTGCACCGCCTGGATGTAGCGATTGCGTGCCACGGTGATGCGATTCTCGGTGCCCTCGAGCTGCGACTGCAGGTCGCGGAAGTTCTGATCCGATTTGAGCTGCGGATAGTTCTCGCTGACCGCGATCAGGCTCTTGAGCGCCTGGGTCAGCTGCCCCTGGGCGGCCTCGAACTTCTGAAACGCCTGCGGGTCATTGACCAGCTCCGGCGTCGCCTGAATGGTGCCGACCTTGGCGCGCGCTTCGGTGACCCCGATCAGCACCTTCTGCTCCTGGGCGGCGAAGCCCTTGACGGTGTTGACCAGGTTCGGCACCAGATCGGCGCGCCGCTGGTACTGATTGACGACTTCCGACCAGGCCGCCTTGACGGCCTCGTCCTGCTGCTGAATCTGGTTGTAACCGCAACCGCTCACCAGCAAGGCCGCGGCCAGAATCACCAATCCCTTGAGCGTGCGCATGCGAGTCGTCCCTCCGCGAGTGAACGTGCCGTTTAGATGGCGCCAGGCCTTGGAAATTCAACGGCGACGGTGCGCGATCTTCACATGATCGGCGTTTCGCCGGGCAAAAAAAAACGCCCCGGCACGATGACGGCCAGGGCGAGTGAAGCGGGCAACCTGCCTAATGTCAGTGCAGCCCGCCCAGGGGATACCATGGCAGGGTAGGCCTGTGGTGGCGGTCTGGCTGTGAGCTGCTGCTCAATTTAACGCACGGGCACAGGAGTCAAATACTCTGGAATTTCAGAGGATTAGATCATGAGTCGGTACCGCCCGCCGCTGCCTGCGGGCTCTCGCTACATCACCGTGGCAGGCGCGGCGCGCCTGCGCGCCGAGCTCGATGACTTGTGGCGTCGCGAGCGGCCGCAGGTGACCGCAGCGGTCGCCGCGGCCGCCGCCCAGGGTGATCGCTCCGAGAATGCCGATTACACCTACGGCAAGCGCCGGCTGCGCGAGATCGACCGGCGCGTGCGCTTCCTGCGAGCCCGCCTCGAGGGCATGACGATCGTCGATCAGCCGCCCAGCGATCGGCAGCGGGTGTTCTTCGGCGCCCGCATCACGCTTGAGACCGACGATGGACGGCAGCTGTGTTATCGCATCGTCGGCCCGGACGAACTCGACATGGGCCGTGACTACATCAGCATGGATGCACCGCTCGGGCGGCTGCTGCTCGGCCGTCGACTGGACGACGAAATCGAGCTGCAGCTTGCGGCCGGTCTACAGCGTTACACCATCGTCGCGGTCGATTACGGCGACATCGAGCGCTAGCTGACGCGCACGTTCTTGAACTGCCACGGGTCGCCCTGATCGAGGTCCTCCGGGAACAGTCGCTCCCGATCCGTCAGCGGCGTCCAGTCGGTGTACTGGCCGACCACCTTGCCCAAGTAGGGCAGGCAGATCGCCAGATGGCGCTTGTAGTCCATCTCTTCCGGCTCGGTGATGCCGTTGTTGGGGTTCTCCATCGCCCAGATCATGCCGGACAGCACCGCCACCGTGACCTGCAGGCTGGTGGCATTGTTGTTCGGCGCCAACGCCCGCGCCTCGTCGACCGACAGCTGCGAGCCGTACCAATAGGCATTCTTCTTGTGGCCGGCCAGCAGCACGCCGAGCTCGTCGACCCCCTTGCTGATGTCGTCCATCAGAATTCGACGACGATGCTGGATCTGGAAATTGCGGCCACAAAACTCGTGCAACGACGCCACCGCCGCGTCGGACGGGTGATAGGCATAGTGCACCGTCGGCCGGTACAGCAGCTGCGTGTCCTTGCGCACGGCGAAGTAATCGGCGATCGAGATTGCCTCGTTATGCGTGATTAGAAAGCCGTGATAGGCGCCGTTGAGCGGGGTCCAGCTGCGCACTCGCGTCGCCACTCCGGGCTGCGCCAGATAGATCGCCGCTCCGGCGCCGAAGTCGTAGCGCTTGCCGTCACGCGGGAAGTTGCGCTCGTGCGTGCCCCAGCCGAGCTCGGCCGGCTGCGAGCCCTCGGACACGAAGCCGTCGACCGACCAGGTGTTGACGAACTCGTCCGGCTCCTTCGGTATGGTCGACACCTGCGTGTCGTGCTCGGCAATGTGAATCACCTTGACGCCGAGCTGCTGCGCCAGCGCGCCCCACTCGGCCCGGCCGCTCGGCTCGTTGCCGCCTACTTTCAGATCGCCGGCGATGTTCAGCAAAGCCTGCTTGACCAGGTGCGACACCAGACCCGGATTGGCGCCGTGGGTCAGCACCGCGGTGGGCGCGCGGGCGTTGCCGGCGCGCAGCCCGAGCGCCTCCTCGCGCAGCGCATAGTTGGTGCGCCGGGCCAGCGGGATGGTCGGGTCGGTGTACCCGCCCGGCCACGGCTCGACGCAGGTATCCAGATACATCGCGCCGCGCTCCCAGCACCAGCGCACCAGCGCGACGCTGGAGACGTCGACCGACACGTTCACCAAAAAATCCCCGCGCCCGACCAGCGGATCGAGAATGCGACGGAAATTCTCGCGTGTCAGACGCTGCTTGATGAATTTGACGCCGCTCTTGGCCGCCTGCTCGTGGCCGGCGTCGTCGGCGCTGACGATGGTGAGGCGCGCGGCCGGCACGCCAATGTGCCGCAGGATCAGCGGCAGCACCCCTTGTCCGATGCTGCCGAAGCCGACTAGTACGATACGTCCCGGAAAATCGACATAGACTTTGTGTTCACTCATCATTTTCCTGCCGCTGGGTGGTCTGCGAAGCGTAGCAATCGCCACGCCGCCTCGCCAGCGTCGCCCAGCAGCAACAGCGAGCTTGGCTCAGCGCCAGTGCGGCGGCCAGGTGCGCTCGTGGCCCGGCAGTCGGGCGACCCGATCGAGCCAGCGGGCGATGGCCGGGTAGTTGATCTCCAGCGGCAGGAAGCGCGCGGCCAGCTCGTGCGCCTCGGGCCGTTGCAGTATCCGCAGCAGCAGGCGGATATCGGGATAGATCATCATGTCGGCAGCCGAGAAGCTCTCCCCTACCACCCAGTCCGAGCGCGCCAGGCGCATCTCGATCGAGCGCGCCTCACCGGCGACGCGATGCATCACCTCGGCCAGGCCATCGTCGACCTTGCGCTCCTGGCGCTGCTGCAGTCCGGCCACGATCTGTTTCACCGGCGGCTCGGCATAGGCCTGGTATTCGCAGATCACGCGCATGATCACGCCGGCTTCCTGCGGCGTGCGCCCGAAGATCGGCGGATCCGGATACTTCTGATCGAGGTAATAGAGTATCGCCAAGGACTCGAACACGACGTAATCATCGTCGCGCACCACCGGCAGCAGTCCGCGGAAATTCATCGCCAGCATCTGCGGCGATTTGTGTTCCTGCCGATCAAACTGCAACAGATGGCTGTTGTAATGGAGGCGCTTGAATTCCAGCGCCAGAGCGACGCGCCAGCACGGCGGGCTCCCGCTGCCCCAGTAGAAATCGATGGCCATCGGGGCAATTGTAGCGATTGGCGGTGCGTCCGAATATCGGCAGCGTGATCGCTGACATTTACTTGTCGGCGCATTTTGCTATGGTGCGCGCCTTATGCGAGGCGGATCGCGAGGTTGAATACGCCAGTGGGACAACCACAAGCGCTGCGCAGCGCGCCGAGCGCCCAGACCTGGAGTCTTGAGGACGCGCTCGAACTTTATAACGTGCCGGCCTGGAGCTCGGGCTACTTCTCGATCAATGCCGCCGGCCATGTGGTGGTGCGGCCCGACACCACCGCGGCTCACGAAATCGACCTGCTCGAAGTGGTGCAGGGCCTGCAGGAGCGCGACCTGTCGGCGCCGGTGGTGATCCGCTTTTCCGACATCCTGGCCCACCGCCTGCGCCACCTGCACGGGGCCTTTGCCCAGGCGATCGCCGAGAACGACTACCGCAACCGCTATACCGCGGTCTATCCGATCAAGGTCAACCAGCAGCGGCTGGTGGTCGAAGAGGTGTTCCGCTACGGCGCGGAATTCGGCTTTGGACTCGAGGCCGGCTCCAAGCCCGAACTGCTGGCGGTGATGGCGATGACCGAGGGCGCGCACGACCGGCCGATCATCTGCAACGGCTTCAAGGACTCCAGCTACATCGAGGCGGTGATCCTCGCGACCAAGCTCGGCCGCACCATCATTCCGGTGATCGAGAACTTCGCCGAGCTGGAGCTGGTGCTGCGGCACGCCGACAGCTACGGCGTGCGCCCCAAGCTCGGCGTGCGGGTGAAGCTCGCGACCGAAGGCTCGGGCCGCTGGCGGGACTCGGCCGGCGAGAAATCCAAGTTCGGGCTGTTCATCACCGAGATCCTGGACATGATGGCCACGCTCAAGGCGCGCGACATGCTCGACTGTCTGAAGCTGGTGCACTGCCATCCCGGCAGCCAGCTGCAGGACATCCGTCGCGTCAAGGAGGCCATCAACGAGCTGGCGCACGTGTACGCCGAGCTCAAGCTGATGGGCGCCGGCCTGGAATACATCGACGTCGGCGGCGGCCTCGGCATCGACTATGACGGCAGCGGCACCAACTTTCCGTCGTCGATGAACTACAACATCAACGAGTACGCCAGCGACGTGGTGTACCGCATCGGCAGTGTCTGCAACGCCCGCGGCATACCCCATCCGCTGATCCTGAGCGAGTCGGGGCGCGCCATCGCCGCGCACCACAGCGTGCTGATCTTCAATGTGCTGGGCCACTCGGTGCTCGATCGCTTTCGCGTCGATGGCAAGTGCCTGGAGGACGTCGGCGGCGAGCGCGCGCTGCCTGGTCCGGTGCGCGACCTGCTGGACGCCTATCGCAACATCGACGAGCGGCGGCTGGTGGAGTGCTATCACGACGCCCTGACCGCGCGCGATCAGGCACTGCAGATGTTCAATCTGGGTCTGCTGACGCTGGAGTTTCGTGGCCTGACCGAGCGGCTCTACTGGGCCAGCTGCGCGCGCATCCGCGACGTCTGCCGCCGGCTCGGACGCGTGCCGGAAGAACTCGAGGATCTGGAAAACGTACTGTCGGACACCTATTTCTGCAATTTCTCTATTTTCCAGTCGCTGCCCGACAGCTGGGCCATCGACCAGCTGTTTCCGATCATGCCAATTCATCGGCTAAACCAGCGACCGGAGCGCAAGGCGGTGCTGGCCGACATCACCTGCGATTCGGACGGCAAGGTCGATCGCTTCGTCGGCCCGCGCGATGTCAAGCGCACGCTCGAGCTGCACGAGCCGGTGGCGGGCGAAGACTATTACCTGGGCGCGTTTCTGGTGGGCGCCTACCAGGAAACCCTCGGCGACCTGCACAATCTGTTCGGCGACACCAACGTGGTGCACATCCGGCTGCACGATCAGGGCGGCTGGTCGATCGAGGAGATCGTCAAGGGCGATACTGCCAATCGGGTGCTCGAGTACATGGAGTACGACGTCGCCGAGCTGACCCCGGCGCTGACGCGCGATTGCGAGCGTGCGGTGCGCGAAGGCCGGCTGACCGTGTCGGAGAGCCAGGCGCTCAAGCGCTTCTACGAAAACGAGCTCAACGGCTACGCCTACCTCGAGCCCTGAAGGGCTTTCAGGCCGCCAGTTCGACTCGATCGCGGCCGCCGATCTTGGCCCGATACAGCGCCTCATCGGCCCGGGCCAGCAGACTCTCGGCGGTATCGCCTTCCACGTACTGGGCCACGCCGAAGCTGCAGGTCAGGGTTCCGACCTTGGCAAAGGTGATCTCCTGGATGGCGGTGCGCAGCCGGTCGGCGGCCTGGGACGCCATCGGCCCATCGGATCCGGGCGACAGGATTGCGAACTCCTCCCCGCCCCAGCGCGCCAGCAGATCAGACGGCCGGATGCGCTGCCGCACGAACTGTGACAACCGCACCAGCACCGTATCGCCGACCTGATGACCGTGGCCGTCGTTGATCGCCTTGAAACGGTCGACGTCGAACAGCATCAGGCTCAGCGGCGTGTGCTGACGCTTGCAGCGCGCCATCTCGCTGCCCAGGGTCTCGTTGAACTTGAGCCGGTTGAACAGGCCGGTGAGCGCATCGGTGGTGGCCTGCAGGCGCAGATTCTGCGCCACGTCGCGCAGATTCAGCCGGCTCTCGAGCTCGATGTGGTCGCGGATCAGCCGCTCGCGACCGTAGAAGTAGATCATCACCATGATCGACACCAGCAGCGTGATGATGATGCCGAGGAAGCGGCTGGCATAGACGCGTGAATCGGGCATCACCAGCACCAGCGACCAGCGGCTCTGGTCGGCGAATTCCCGGCGCACGTAGTGGCGCTGGCCCTGCAGCGTGATCCAGCTGCCGTCCAGAATCTCCTGCTCCATCAGCGGCCGATCGGCGCTCGCGCGCGCCGCCACGGTCGGCCACAACGGCATGTGCTCATACTCGCTGCGATTGGTCGCCAGTACGACGCCCTCGCCATCGACCAGGAAGTACCAGCGGTTGAAGCCGCTGAGCTCCTCGGTAAAGGCCTCGAGCGAGCGCACCAGCACCACCGCACCGATGACCACGCCGTCGGAATTTCTGACCGGGCTGCTTGCCAGGTATTCCGGGCTGCCGCTGGCCGGATCCAGGGCATAGCCCTGGTGCTCATCGCGCAGGTTGAAGTGCGGCAGCATGCGATGGCTGCCGGCGCCATCGCCGGAGGACGCCACCAGCGCGCCGGATTTGTCCAGGACGAAGGCCGAGGTCGCGCCCGAGGCCGCCGCTTCCAGATCGAACGCCGCCCGCGCGCGTTCGGCTTCATGCGCGGCTGCGGCGCTGAGCAGCGGCTGCACCGGCTGCAGCTGCGCGACCGCGCGCGCCTTGGCGCCGAGCATCGAGGTCTCGCGGTCCAGCAGATGCGCCAGCAGGCCGATATCGCCGTCCGAGCCTTCCTCGACGTTGCGCTGATACACCCCGCCCAGAAACTCGGTCAACGTCCAGCCCAGGCCGATGATCGAGGCAGTGATGACCAGCGTCCAGACCAGCAGATTCTGCTGCGCGCGCGTATAGACGGCGGAGTTGATGTCCTCGGCCACCATGCGCTTCCAGATCACCCACAGCACACCAGTGATGAAGCAGGCCAGCAGCCCGCGCAGCAGCTGAATCGGCATGCCCGTCAGCCGCGCGAACGAGCTGTGATTGATCAGGTTGGCGGGAAAGAAGTGCGCGCTGGGCACGATCAGGCCGGCAGCCACCGCGTAGATGCCGAAGCCGGCCGCCGCCAGCATCCACAGCCGCCCGATCTGCGGCCGCGCCTCGCGTCCGCGTCGGGCACACAGCCAGGCGGTGGCTGCAGCACTGGTCAATCCAAGGGTGTATCTGGCCACCGCGTTGGCGCTGCTGATGTCGGCGACGCTGGCCACAGCGATGATCAGTACCGCAGCGCCGGTGTACAGCGGCCACGCCGGTACGTACAGCTGCCGGTCCTGCGCCTCGCGCCGCGCGAATTCGAGCAGCAGCGCAAACGAGATCGCCATCAGCGCGGTGCGCACCACGGCAAACGACGGCGCGTCGCCGACCAGCAGCGCAATCAGATCAAGCCATTCGGAGATTCCGTGGATGACGGCAAAGGACCCGAGCCAGTTGAGCGCGCGCGGCCGCCCTGGCACGCCGAGCATGGCGAAGCACACTCCACCCAGGAGAATGAATGCTAGGCCATATAGAAAGAAGATGTAGTCGAGCTGCGAGTTGAGAAAGACAGCCATGTTGCAGTGCGCCCCAGGCCAGGGGAATGCAACCGACTATAACGACAGGGTTTCGCGAGCGTCTGTGGTCTGGCGCACATCACCACATGTCCTTCATGCGCGCCGACACGTCGAGTGTCGAGTTGCTGGAATCTCCAAGCGCCGCCGCTTCGCCGAGCTGCGCACCATGAAAGGCAATCGGCGTCATGGTCTTTAAAACTTTTTCAGTCATGAAGCGGCTGCGGCCGCCATAAACGTGAGCGTCACCGTTCTTGGGCTGCTGGGTGAGTAAAAATTTCAAAGGCGTGCACAGCTGCAGCTCATTGCGCGCGCGCGTCATCGCGACATACAGCAGCCGCCGCTCCTCGTCGATCAGATCATTGCGCGCGGTGGCGAATTCCGATGGAAAGCTGCCATCGACTACGTTGAGCACGTACACCGTGTCCCATTCCATGCCCTTGGCCGAGTGCACGGTGGACAGCACCAGATAGTCATCATCCAGCGTCGGTTGACCGGCAAGATCGCTGGTGGCGTGCGGCGGATCAAGCGTCAGCTCGGTGATGAAGCGCTCGCGCGACGGATACTGACTGGAGAGCTGTTCGAGCTGATCCAGATCGCCCAGGCGCGTGTGCACATGTTCGAAGATGCGTTCCATGTGCGGCTGATACCAGTCGCGTGCCAGCCGCAGCTGGCCTGGCCAGGGCCGCTGCGGTTCGGTCAGAGACTGCAGCAACACCTGCAGCTTGCCGAATGCCGGCGCCATCGCCTGCGGCGCGCTGAAACCCTTGAGCGCGCTGATCGCGCCGTTCTGGGCCTGCAGCATCTCGACGCACTTGCCGGCGTTCACCGGTCCCATGCCGGGCAGCAGCTGCAGCACCCGGAACGCGGCCAGCGAATTGCGCAGATTGTCGGCCCAGCGCAGCATCGCCAGCATGTCCTTGATGTGTGCGGCCTCGAGAAATTTCAGGCCGCCGTATTTCACGAACGGGATGCGTCGGCGGATCAGCTCCACTTCGAGCACGTCGCTGGCGCTGGAATTGCGAAACAGCACCGCCTGGCGCCGCAGCGCCACCCCGGCCTCACGCCGCTTGAGGATCTGGCCGCAGACGTAGTCGGCCTGGCCTGCCAGATCGTCGACCGTCACATACAGCGGCATGCCGCCGGCACCGCGCGTGGACAGCAGGTGCTTGCGGTGCTGGCGCGGCGCCTCGGCCATCAGGGCGTTGGAGGCATCCAGCAGGCCCTGGGTCGAGCGGTAGTTCTGCGCCAGTGTCACCACCTCGGCCTTGGGCTGGAAGCGGTCCGGGAAGCTCAGGATGTTGTCGACCGCCGCGGCGCGGAACGAATAGATCGCCTGTGCGTCGTCGCCCACGACCGTCAGACCCGAGCCGTCGGGCTTGAGACCGTACAGGATCTCGGCCTGCAACCGATTGGTGTCCTGATACTCATCCACCAGCACGTGATCGAAGTTGGCGCCCACGTGCTGCGCCAGACGCGGCTCGCCCATCATGACGTGCCAGTAGAGCAGTAGATCGTCGTAGTCGAGCAGCGCGTAGCGCTGCTTGCGCTCGACGTAGGCGCGAAACAGCTTGACCAGATCCGGCTCCCAGTCACGGCACCACGGAAACTGCTGTTCCAGCGTGTCATGCAGGCTCTTCTGCGTATTGACGCGCCACGAGTAGATCGCCAGGCAGGCGTCCTTGCGCGGGAAGCGCTGCTCCTTGGTCGCAAACCCGAGCTGCGTGCGCAGCTCATCGAGCAGGTCGGCGGAGTCACCGCGATCGACGACGGTAAAATTCGGCTCGAGCTTCAGATGCTGGGCGTAATGGCGCAGCAGGCGGTTGCCGATGCCGTGGAAGGTGCCGGCCCAGACCAACCGCTGCAGCATGGCCTGGGCCTTGTTGCCGAGCGTGTCGCCCAGCGTGGTGCGCACGATGTCGTGGGCGCGCCGGCGCATCTCCATCGCCGCGCGGCGCGTGAATGTCAGCAGCAGGATGCGCGCCGGATCGACGCCGTTGACCGTCAGTTGCGCCACCCGGTGCGCGATCGTGCTGGTCTTGCCGGTGCCGGCCCCGGCGATCACCAGCAGCGGGCCGGCGCGCCAACCCTTGTCGCCGGCGCGCTCACCGAAGGTCGCGGCGCGCTTCTGCGCGCTGTTCAGCACATCGAGGGGTGAGGCGGCGGCCATCGGGAGCAAAATATAATGCAGGCGCGTGACGCTCGCGCGCCAAACTACGTCGTCGCGAGCCAGCTGAGCAGTCGGTCACACAAGTCCGCCTGGCCCTGCGGGTCGTCGCGGTCGCTGTCGAATTGCCACTGCGGCCCGGGCAGATCGAGGAAGCCGGCGGCATCGCGCGCCCCGACCGCAAGCAGCCGGTCACGATGTCCGGGGTGGCGGTCCGGATCGGCCGCGCGCGCCGCCAGCCGCGCCGCGCGAATGTCCGGGTCGGCCACACACAGCACCTGGGCCGTACGCGCCGCGCCGCGCGACAGCAGCCCTCGCAACACCGGTTCGTGCTCACCGGGGCGAAAGTTGCCGTCCATCAGCACCAGCGGCTGATCGCTCAGCAGCCGCGCGCCCCATTGAAACAGCAGCGCGAAGCTGGCATCGCTCAGCCGGCGCGACCAGAGCGCATCGCCGGTCCCGAGCACCTCGAACAGCGTGTCCTTGATCTCATCCTTGCTGCAGCAGACCCCGCCGACGCGTGCCATCAGCAGCCGTGCGAGCCGCGTCTTGCCGCTGGCCGGCGCGCCCGTGATCAGCAGCAGAGTGCCGGGCAAAGCGTTAGGCTCCCGAACATGAGTGTGGAGAAACAGCGTACCGTGTTCCATGGCCGGGTCATCACCGTCAACGTCGAGACCGTGCGTCTGCCCAACGGCCATGTCACCGATCTGGAAATTATCCACCATCCGGGTGGCGCCGCGGTCGTGGCAGTCGACGCCTCGCAGCGCGTGTGCCTGATCCGGCAGTTTCGCCATGCGGTCGGCGGCTGGGTGTGGGAACTGCCGGCGGGCAAGCTCGAACCCGCGGAACCGCCGCAGGCGACCGCGCAGCGCGAACTGTCCGAGGAAACCGGAACGAGAGCACAAACCTGGCAGTCGCTGGGGATTTATGTCAGTTCGCCGGGGGTATTTACCGAATCCGTGCACTTGTACCTCGCCCTTGGGCTTGATTCCGTCAAAATGGCGCACGAGGCGGGCGAGCTGATCGAGGTCCATTGGGTGCCGCTGGAGGACGCCTGTGCTCGCGCGCTGAACGGCGATATCAACGACGGCAAGACCGCCGTGGGCCTACTGCGAGCCCAATCGGTTCTTTGGCAGAAAGGTCGATCCAACTAGATGCAGTGGCTGCACTGGCGACGGCAACCGTGAATAAGCGCGACTCCAAATCCAATCCCGATCCTGTCCCGGAGGCCAAGCCCGACCCGAAACTCTCGCTCGAGGACACGATCGCGCAGCGCCTGCGCGGCGTCACGCCCAGAAGCCGCACTGGTGTCACCGGCTACAACCCGTATGACGCGGTGCCGCCGGAAAAGCCGCCCGAAGACGAGGACAAGGGCAAGCCCACCGACCTGCGCAAGCTGTCCGAGTGGATCCGGCTGCAGCGCGAGATTGCCGAGCTCAATCCGGGAACCGAGCCGAAAAAGCCGCCGCGCGGCTGATGCTTCGCCCGCCCGGGCGGACCGAGCCAGGCGCCCTGCTAGCCGTGGCTCTGGATGTGAGTCATCTTGCGTTCGCTGCTCAGGCGGTAAAATCGCCGCAGCTCGGTCAGCGTCTCGCGGCGCGAGCGCGCCGCCTGTGCCGACATGAGCCGCTCCAGCCGCCGGCAGAAGCGCGCCGCGTACTGATTGGCCGCGCGGTACAGGTCGCGCCGCTCACCCGACAGCTGTGCATCCACCTGGCAGCGTTCGAACAGCAACCGATGCAGCTCAGCCGGATAGCGCGCCGGATCCTGCGCCCGCAGCAACCACCAGCTGCTGACGTACTTGTCGACCTCGGCCTGCAGCTCCAGCTCCAGCAACGATACGCCGCGATCGTGGCCGGCGTGATAGGCCAGGAAACTAAAGTGGCTGACGCCCTCGAGCGCGGTCCAATAATCGGCCAGGTTGCCGGCGTTCAGCGCCTGCATCGGGTTGGAGCGCGCCAGGCGCTCGAGCAGCGCCGCGTCGAGGAACAGACCGACCGCCGCTGCATCGCCCTCGTCGCGCACCAGCACCTGCTCGTCGCTGGCCGATGCCCGCAGCATCTGCGGCAAGCGTTCGCGTTCGGTGAATAGGAAGTCGTAGACCTGATAGTGCAGCGGCAGATCATAGATGCCCGCGAGTAGCTGCTGCAGTTGCCGGAGCACCATAGCTTGGCAGCGCTCAGTTCGGCCGCGTTGCGACCGGCGTGGCTTCAACCCCGAGCTGGCGCAGCAGTGCACGCGCCCGCGGACTGCCGGTCTTGAGCCAGATCTCGTACAGCCGCAGCACGTCGGCCGGGCTGTAGCGGCGCGAGGCATCGCTGATCTCGCCCAGCGCGTCCACCAGCGGCAGAAACTTGTCCGCCAGTTCGCCGAACACCCGGCTCATCACCCGCCGGCGACCGCGCGCCAGCCCACTCGAGAGCGTGCCGTAGGCGCGACCGCCCATCGCGATGTGATAGTCGATGTCGATCAGTTTGCGCGCGAAGCTGTGAGCGAAGAAACCGGCGATGAACAGCGACACATCGCCGAGGCGCTGCAGCCCGAGCTCGCGCTGCTGCGCAGTCGGCGCCTCGAGCGCATCGGACAGCATCTGCACCAGCGGTCGCAGCCGCACGCCGTCGGCGCCGTGCTGGTACAGGTGCTCGGAGCGCGAGAACCAGGTCAGAAGGTTGACGACGTAGTGCTCGGTCTGATCATCGACCGCAATGTGCTGGTGCGCCAGCGCGCCCTGCAGGGCGTCGTGAAAGTACTCTCGCAGACTTGATACCGGCAGTACGCCAAGGTCGGATTCAGATTGCTGCATGACTTCGCCCTCGAGAAATCCGCGGCCTCACCGAGCAACGTTTCGAGTTGACCATGAATGCCGTTTAGCCTTAGATAAGCTCATCACGGAATTCACGCTGCAAGTTCTCTGCCGGCCTGGCAGCCGGCCGGTGGGACTGCTAACAGGCGTCAAAGCATGTCGGACTTCACACTCGTCATCGGAAACAAGAACTACTCATCCTGGTCGCTGCGACCGTGGCTGCTGCTGCAGCACCTACAGCTGCCGTTCGCTGAGATACAGATTCCGCTGACACAATCGGACCGGCGGGCACGTATCCTTGAGCACAGCCCGGCGGCACGCGTACCGGTGCTCAAACACGGCGCGCTGACCATCTGGGATTCGCTGGCGATCATGGAATATCTGTGCGAGATCGCCGGCGCCGGGCTGCCGCGCGAGCGCGTCGCAAGGGCGATCGCGCGCGCAGTCAGCGCCGAGATGCACTCCGGCTTCGGCGACTTGCGTTCGCAATGGCCGATGAACGCGCGCGCCACCGGACGGCGCACGCCGATGACGCCGGGGCTGCGCACTGATATCGAGCGCGTGGATGCTTTGTGGTGCGACTGCCGGGCCCGATTTGGCGCCTCGGGTGCGTGGCTGTTCGGCGACTATTCGCTCGCCGATGCGATGTTCGCGCCGGTGGTGCTGCGTTTTCGCACTTACGGTGCGACGCTGTCGCCGGTGGCGCAGGCTTACCAGGCCACGACGCTGCAGGACCCGGCGCTACTGAATTGGCTGACCGCCGCGGCCGCTGAGCCGGGGCGCATCGAGTACGCCGAGGTCGGAACCGGCGGCTAGTGAGCCGGGCCGCCGCCGCGCAGTCCTATGCGCAGGCTCTGGGTGGCGACGAATACCTCGCGCAAGAACAGTAGGAGCCCGCCTATAAAACTGAGCATCGCGACGATGAACAGGGTCGCTATCACCAGTCCCAGCTGCACCCCCACCAAGGTGCCGAGGAACAGCGCCACCACCACCATCGATACCAGCAGCGCGCAAATTGTACAAAGTGCTATGGCGCGGCCCAGCAGGCGCGCGCGCCGCTCGAGCGTGCGCAGATTGCCGCCGAGCTCGTGCAAGTAGTCGGGCTCGGCCTTGCTCTCCTTTAGTTCCAGCGCGCGCGCACGATCCACTACCCGCGCCAGCCGGCTGGTCAGCAATGTCAGTGTGACGCCGACGCCGGACAGCAGGAACACCGGCGCGACCGCGGTGCGCACCACATCGGCGATGTCGGAGATCTGCCAGCCGAGTGTCGCCACGCGCGGCTTAGTCCTGGTGTGATTCGGTGGCGTGGCGCTCGAACCGATAGGTCGAGGTGTGGCCCTCGTCGTCGCCGCCGATTTGCTCGCCCAGCGTCAGCTCCGATCCCTTAAGCTCCGCGCTCTGCTCGACCAGCGTGCCCTGTGCGACCGCGGACGCCTTGCAGCTGTCTGGCTTGGTGGCAGCCTTGAAGCCGCTGTCGGTCTTGCTCCAGATCAACTCGCAGCCGGACATCACCGTCAGATCATCCGGCAGCACCGACTGAATCACATACGGATCATCGCCAGCGTTCATCCAGCGCCGGGGGTCCTTAAGCACATACACGGTCTGCACCAGGCTGTTCTTCTTATCGACCTCGAAGGTCCAGATATGCTGCCCGAACACGCGCCGGGAATCGTCGACCGCGGTCTCGCGCTCGAACATCACCAGGCGGCCGACGGCCAGCGCATTGACCGGCTCGATCAGCAGTGCGACGGCCGCAAGCTGCCCGGACGCATCCTTGCTGGCCTGGGCGCGATTATCGTACTTGCCCGGCAATTTCTTGATCATTACGTCGAACTCGGCCTGACGCTTTTTGGCCTCGGTACTACAGCCCGCCGCCGCCAGCAGCAGCAGCATGGGCGTCATCAGCAGCAGTGCCTTACGCATTGAATTCACGCCATTCCACCCGGTAGTTGCGACCCAGCGTCATGATGCGCTCGAGCAGGCCCTCGTAGTCAATGCCAGCGGCGCGGGCCGATTCGGCGAAATCCTCCTCGCGCGCCAGATTGGGATTCGGATTGGCCTCGAGCATGAAAACGCTGCCATCCTGTCTGACCCGAAAGTCGATGCGGGCGCAGCCGGACAGATGCAGCGCGCGATAGATGCGGCGCGACAGCCGGTCGAGCTGATGCAGCACCGCTGGTGGCAGATCATCGGCGGCGCGCGTGGTGATCTCGTAGCGCTTCTGGTAGGCGCGGTCCCACTTGACCTTGCGGGTGGCGATGGCCAGCTGCGGCAGCGACCCGAACTGCATTTCCCACACCGGCATGCGCGTCAGACGCTCGTTGCCGAGCATGCCGACGTACAGCTCGCGGCCCTCGATGTATTCCTCGACCAGCGCGTCCGAGCCGATCTGGTCGTGCATGAACTGCACCCGTTCCCGCAGCTTGGCGATGTCGTCGACCACCGAGGCCTGGGCGATGCCGAGCGATGCATCCTCGGTCGCCGACTTGACGAACAGCGGCGGCCGCAGGCGGCGCGGCACCGTCACGCGCTGGCCGCGCCTGAACACCGCGAATTGTGGCGTCGGGATGCGGTGGAACGCCAGCAGCTGCTTGCACAGCACCTTGTCGCGCGACAGCAGCAGCCCGCGCGGATTGCAGCCGGTGTAGGGAGCGCGCATCAGCTCCAGGAACGCCACCACGTGCTGATCGTAGGTGACGATGCCGTTGAACTCCTCCAGCAGGTTGAACACCAGCTCGGGCTTGGTTTCCATGAGCGCGGTGCGCAGCTCGGTCAGCGAATCCAATACGCCGAGCGTGTGTACTTCGTGACCGGCGGCGCGCAACGCCGTGATGACGTCGTACTCGGTGCGCCATTCGTCGATCTCTTTTTCCGAAAAACCATCCAGGCTCTCGGGCGGCACCAGGCTGGAGTGCACCACCACCAGCGCGCGCAGTTTCTTCATGCGCGCAAACGCAGCCCCTGGCTGCGCATGTACAGCCGTGCCATCCGCCGCAGCGTGTTACGGGCCGCGCTCAGGGCGGCCCGCTGCGGGCCGCGTATGTAGAGCCGCAGACGCTCGCCGCGCTCGATCGCGGTGCGCAGCAGCTGGTGCGCCGCGTAGCGCTCGACCCCGGTGGTGCGCATCAGATGAGCCAGCAGCTGCGGCTTGTGCGCACGCAGCAGCGTCGCCGCAGTCAGCGCGCGCCGACCGGGTTCGTCGCTGAATACCCGCTGCAGCAGCCGGTCGGCGAGCATGCCGCGGCGGGTACGGGCACGCGCCAGTTTGCCGCGGTAGTACTGCGCCAGCGTGCGCTGATCGTGCGCCAGCGGCTCGATGCGCGCGCGGCAGCGCACCGGCGGGCGGTGAGCGCCGAATTCCCCGGCGACCTGCTGCACGAAGCGCAGCTTGCGCAGCGCCGGCCAGGAGGCGTAGCGACGCTGCCAGCCGGAACGCGG
Source organism: Steroidobacteraceae bacterium (assembly GCA_036490715.1). Lineage (GTDB taxonomy): Bacteria > Pseudomonadota > Gammaproteobacteria > Steroidobacterales > Steroidobacteraceae > FEN-1191. The sequence continues at coordinate 28,256 of DASXDL010000006.1, forward strand.
CGCCAGCCATACCGCGAAGGTCTCGGCGAAATCCTCGGTCGGGTGGCTCTGGGCATACCAGTCGCCCAGATGCTGCACGTGATGGCGGCTCGCCGGCCGCGCCCGGTAGCCCGGCCGGTATGGCTCGGACGCCGGCCCGAACAGCGCGCGCCAGTGGGCGCGCCGGCGCAAGCGGTAGGCCGAGTCGATGGCGTGGCCGGTCTCGTGCCGCAGGATGCGCATCAGCCAGTTGACGTTGCTGCCCTCGGCCTCGCGCGTCATCTTGCGCTCCAGCCGCAGCAGTCGCGGGTGTGCCAGATAGAACGGCACCGCGAATCCGGGCACGCCGTCGGGCGAGAACCATTCTTCCGACAGCCACACGTGCGGCCGAAAGCGAATGCCGCGCCCGTTCAGCTCCTGATACAGGCGGCGCACGTACCGCTGCAGCGGCGAGCGGCGCACATCCAGCCGCAGATCGCAGATCCGCAGCTGCAGCAATTCGGAATCCGGCAGCCGCGCCCAGCCGAGGCGGCGCGAGCGGGCCGCCAGCGGACGGCGCGCGCCGGTGCTGGAAGTGGCAGGCATGGGCTGGCGACTCTAACCAATCGGCAGCGCGCTGTCCGCCCGTTCGGCCAGCGTACGCAGGCCGGCGAAGTCGAACTGGCTCGGATCGGCCAGGGTAGCGGGCTCGATCTGCCGCAGGGCCGAGAAGATCGACTGCACCCGGCCCGGATGTTCGCGCTCCCATGCAGCCAGCATCTGCTTGATTGCATTGCGTTGCAGGTTGGGCTGCGACCCGCACAGGCTGCAGGGAATCAGTGGAAAGTGCATGCCGCGGGCGTAGCGCTCGATATCGCGTTCGCAGATATAGGCCAGCGGCCGGATGACGATATGGCGTCCGTCCTGCGAGCGCAGCTTGGGAGCCATGGCCTTGAGGCGGCCGGCGTGGAACAGGTTCAGGAACAGCGTTTCGACGATGTCGTCGCGGTGATGGCCCAGGGCGATCTTGGTCATGCCGTTCTCGGCCGCGTAGCGGTACAGCGCCCCGCGCCGCAGCCGCGAACACAGCGAGCACATCGTGCGACCTTCAGGGATCAGGCGCTTGACCACTCTATAGGTATCCTGCTCGATCACCTGCAGCGGCATGCCGAGCGAGCGCAGGTAGTCGGGCAGCACCCGGGTGGGGTAGCCCGGCTGCTTCTGATCAAGCGTCACGGCGGTCAGCTCGAACGGCACCGGCGCGCTGCGCTGCAGGGAGCGCAGCAGGTCCAGCATGGTGTAGGAATCCTTGCCGCCCGACAGGCACACCATCACGCGATCGCCGCGCTCGATCATGCGGTAGTCCTCGATCGCCTTGCCGGCCAGGCCGCGCAGTCGCGCGCCCAGACGTCGCAGGGTCGAGGATGGCGTCGGGGCCAAAGCCGCCGCGCTTTTCACGCCGCGCCCTCCAGGTACTTGCCGTCCAGATAGCGCAGCAGCGCGGCCGCCGACAGCGGCTGGCCGGTGGCGTCCTTGATCAGGTCCTTGACGGTTACCTTGGCGCCCAGTCCGTGTACGTGTTCGCGCAGCCAGCCGAACAGGCCGGCAAATTCTCCCCGGCCGATCTGCTCCTCGATGCCGGGAATGTGCGTGCGCAGGCTCTCCCACAGCTGCGCGGCGATCACCGCGCCCAGCGCATAGGAGGGAAAGTAGCCGAATGAGCCCAGCGCCCAGTGAATGTCCTGCAGACAGCCGTCGGCGGCACCGGTCGGCCGCACCTCCAGGCGCTGCTCCATGCCCGCGTTCCAGGCCTCGGGCAGCGAGCGCACCGCCAACTCGCCCGACAGCAGCTTCTTCTCCAGCTCGTAGCGCAGCAGGATGTGCAGCGGGTAGGTGACCTCGTCGGCATCGACGCGTATCAGGCTGCGCTTCACCTGATTGAGCCGCCGGTACAGATTGTCCGGTTCCCACTCCGGGCCGCTGACCGCGAAGTGTTTCTCCAGCAATGGCCGCAGGTACTGCACGAACGCGCGACTGCGTCCGACGATCATTTCCAGCAGCAGCGATTGGCTTTCCTCCAGCGCCATGCCGCGGTCGCGGCCGACCGGCTGGTCGCGCCAGGCCTGCGGCAACCCCAGGTCGTACATCGCATGCCCGGTCTCATGCATCGCGCCCAGGAGGCCGGAGAACAGGTCAGTATTGTCGAAGCGCGTGGTGACCCGGATGTCGCCCGGTACCCCTTCGGTGAACGGATGCTCACTCTCGTCGATGCGGCCGCGATCGAACGGGAAGCCAATCGCACGCATCACCTCCACTACCAGCGCGCGCTGTTTGCCCGGGGCGAACTTACCGCTGAATGGCAGCGGCGCGGGCCGCTGGCCTTGTAGCTCGAGTGTCTCGCGAATCAGACTCGGCAAGCGCCGCGACAACGACTTGAAGATGGTATCGATGTCAGCGGCGGCGATGCCCGGCGAGAATTCATCGACCAGCGCATCGTACGGTGGCAGACCCAGTGCCTGTCCCAGCAGCGCCGCCTTGTCGCGCACCAGATGCACCACTTCATCCAGGTGCGGCGCGAACAGATCGAAATTGTTCTGCCGACGCGCTTCCGCCCAGTGCACCTCGGCGCGCGAGGTCGCGCGCGCCAGCCGCGATATCAGCGACACCGGGGTCGCGATCGCATAGTCGCGCTGGCGCCGCATCTCGTGCAGGTTGGCCAGCTGCCAGTCCTCCAGCCCCTGCGAATTCGCCTGCGCGCGATCCAGCAGCCGGGTGATCTTCGGCGCGGTCAGCAGGTTGTGATATTCAGTCTCGAGCGCGGCCAGCTGCTCGCCGCGTACGTCGGAGCTGCCGCGCGGCATCATGACCGCGGCATCCCATCGCAGCAGTGACAGCGCGCCGTTGAAGGCGTGCAGGCGCCGCCATTCCTGCTCGAGTTGGGCGTATGGAGTAATAGACATAGGAGCGATTCAGGCGCTGGAAATAATCAACGTGCTGGTGGCCAGTTGGCCGCACACAAGTGCTCGCGTAGGCACCACTGCGGCCAGGTCGAGGCGATGGATCCGATCCCGATCGACACCGCGAGCAAGACTAACAGCGTCAGGTACACGGCCAGCGCGCGCATGCCGCCATGATAATGGCTTCGCCAACGCGCGTCTTGCGCGCTACGGTAAGATGGCGCGATGCCATTGAAAATCTGCTTTGCCTCGGCCGAAGTCACCCCCTTCGCCAAGGCCGGCGGTCTGGCGGACGTCTCCGGTGCCCTGCTCAAATATCTGCACGCCGACGGGCACGACGTGCGCCTCTTCATGCCCGGATATTCCAGCATCCAGCGCGAGCGGCTGGAGATTCATCCAGTGGTCGAGCTGCAAGATCTGCCGCTCACGCTTGGCACACACCACTATCAGTTTTCGGTGTCGCGCGCGCGCGTGCCGGACTCGGACGCCTTCGTCTACCTGGTGGAGTGTCCGGCGGTGTTTAATCGCCCGGCCCTCTACACCCTCGACGCCGACGAACACCGGCGCTTCCTGGTGCTCACGCACGCCGCGTTCCTGTGCTGCCAGCGCATGGCGTTCGCGCCGCAGATCATGCACTTCAACGACTGGCACACGGCCGCCGGCACACTGCTGATGCGTTACACCTATGCCTGGGACCGATTGTTCCAATCGGCGCGCAGCGTATTGACCATCCACAACATCGGCTACCAGGGCATCATCGACCGCGCGCTGCACGACGACGTGCTGCCGGGCGGATCGGTGTCGATGTTCGACCAGACCGATCTCGCCGCCGGGCGCATCAATCTGTTGCGCACCGGGCTCTCCTATGCCGATCGCATTACCACCGTGAGTCCGACCTACGCGCACGAGCTGTGCACCGCCGAGTACGGCATGGGGATGGAGACGACACTGCGCACGCGTGGCGATGCGATCGTCGGCATTCTCAACGGCGTGGACTACGACGAGTGGGATCCTCGCCGCGACCGCTATCTGCCGGCGCGCTACGGCGCCAACCAGCTGGGCGTGAAGGCCGAGATTAAGCAGCAGTTCCTGCAACGCCTGAATCTGAGCAACGGCGAGCGCACCGCGCTGCTGGGCATCGTCAGCCGACTGGCGACCCAGAAAGGCTTCGACCTGCTGTTCGAGGCGTTGCCGGCGCTGCTGCGGTCACGCGAGTTCAATCTGGCGGTGCTCGGCACTGGCGAGCCGCGCTACGAGGATTTCTTCCAGCGTCTGCAGCGAGAGTTTCCCGCGCGGGTGCATTTCGAGCGCCGCTACAGCGATGAGATCGCGCACTGGATCGAGGCCGCGAGCGACATGTTCCTGATGCCCTCACGCTACGAGCCTTGCGGGCTCAATCAGATGTACAGCCTGCGCTACGGCACCGTGCCGATCGTGCGGCGCACCGGCGGGCTGGCGGATTCAGTGCAGCACTTCGAGCCTGCCACCGGTTCGGGCACCGGCATCGTGTTCAACGATTACGATGCAGCGGCGGTGATCTGGGCGGTCAATACCGCGCTCGACCTGTATCAGAACAAGGGTGGCTGGCGCCGGCTGATGCAAAACGGCATGGCCGAGGATTTTTCCTGGAGCCGCCAGGTGCGCGGCTACACCGAGCTGTACGAGAGCATCGTACAGCCCTAAGTTACAGTCGCACCTTGCCCTGCTGGTCGAACGGGATGGTGCGCATCAGTCCCTGTTGCAGCAGCACCCGTCCGTAGACGCGATAGTCGATGCTGTGATTACCCAGGCCACCGATCAGGGCCGACAACACCGCGTTGATATTAGCATTGACGTTCAGATCAAAGTCCACCGCACCGAGCGGCGGCAGGGTGAACGGGCCGTCGGTCTGGCCTTCGGCAAAGGCCTTGCCGGCGACTTCCAGATTGCAGTCGATGCGACGCACAGCGATGGCGCGGTTATTGGGATTGGTGGCATGAAAGCTCAGTCGCACTGGCTGCTGCTGGCCATTGCCGTTGCCGATGGTGACGCCGGTGATGGTCAGCGTCGGCGCCTCCAGCCTCGGTGCAATGCTGGCACAACCACTGCTGCCGATTGCCAATAGCAGCAGCCAACCATACGACCATGCGCGTGCGCTTTTCCTCATAAATGCTCCGTGCGTGCGCGCCCGTAGACCTGATTGAGCGCTGCGAATCGTTCCGCCAGCGCAGCGGTCAGAGCGCCGGGCGGCAGCCGCCAGACCCAGTTGCCCTGCACCGTCCCGGGCGTATTGAAACGCGCCTGCGAGCCCAGTTGCAGCAGATCCTGGGTCGGAATGATTGCAAGCTGGGCCACCGATGACAGCACCGCGCGCGTCATGCTCTCGGCCAGATCGTCGGGGCCGGAACGCAAATAGTGTTCCACGCGGCGGGCGTCGGCCGGCGACAGGCTGCGATACCAGCCCTCGGTGGTGTCGTTGTCGTGGGTGCCGGTGTAAGCCACGATATCCTGCTGGTAGTTGTGCGGCAGGTGCGGATTATCCGGCGAACCGTCGAATCCGAACTGCAATACCCGCATGCCCGGCATGCGCCAGCCGGTGCGCAGCTCGTCGACGTCCGGCGTGATCACCCCGAGATCCTCGGCCACCAGCGGCAGATTGGGAATCTCGGCGGTCAACGCCCGAAACAGCGCATGGCCCGGTGCCGGCCGCCAGTGGCCCTCGCGCGCCGTGTGCGCGCCAGCCGGTACCGACCAATAAGCCGCCAGGCCGCGAAAGTGGTCGATGCGGATCAGGTCAAAGCGCTGCAGCGCGCGCGCCAGGCGCGTGCGCCAGAACGCGAAGTTGTCACGCACTGCCTGGTCCCAGTCGTACAGAGGATTGCCCCAGAGCTGGCCGTCGGCCGAAAAGTAATCCGGTGGCACGCCCGCGACCTGCGTCGGGCGGCCGGTAGCATCGAGCTGAAACTGGTTGCGCGCCGACCAGGTCGCCACCGAATCCGGCGCCACGTAGATCGGCAGATCACCGAACAGGTAGACACCGCGCTGCGCGGCATAACTGCGCACCGCGCGCCACTGCCAGTCGAACTGCCATTGCTCGACGCGCCGATCTTCCAGATCCTCGCGCGCCTGCTCGGCAAAATGCGCCAGCGCCGCCGGTTCGCGCTCGCGCAGCGGCGCCGGCCAGTCCCACCACGGCGCTTCGAGCCGGTCCGAGATCGTCTCGAACAGCACGTAGTCCTCAAGCCAAGCACCCTGGCGCGCGCGAAAAGCCTGGTAGTCCTGCGCTTGGTTGTGAAGATCGGGCAGTTCGCTGCGATCGATCAGCGATGCGTCGCCGGCAAAATCCGAGCGCGCCCAATAGGGCGAGCCGCCCTCGCCCGATGGGCCGAGTGGCAGTACCTGCCAGATCGAGAAGCGCGCCTGCGCCAGCCAGTCGATGAAGGCACGCGCCGCCGCTCCGAGCCCGCCCAGGCTGCCCGAGCCCTCGCCGGTCATCAACGAAGTCGGATGCAGCAGCACGCCCGAGCGGCGCCGCTCCAGTAGCCGGGCCGACAGACTCATGCGCGCAGCGTGGCCAGCTTCGCCAGCATGTCCGGAGTGACCAGCACCACGCCGTTGTCGGTCAGATGGAAGCGGGCCGCATCGGCGCTGCGATCCATGCCGATCTGCATGCCGTCCGGGATCTCGCAGCCCTCGTCGAGGATCGCCCGATTGACGCTGCAGCCGGCGCCGATCTTGACGTTCGGCAGCACCACGGCGCGCATGATGCTTGAGCGCTCCTCGACCCGGACATTGGAGAACAGCAGCGACTGGTTCACCACCGCGCCGGAGATGATGCAGCCGCCCGATACCATCGAATTGATCGCGGTACCGCGACGGCCGGCTTCATCGAGCACGAATTTGGCCGGTGGCTGATGCAGCTGATAGGTCCAGATCGGCCACTCCTCGTCGTACAGATTGAGTTCCGGGGCTACGTGCACCAGCTCAATGTTGGCATCGTAGAACGCATCCACGGTGCCGACGTCGCGCCAGTAGTTCTGCGCGCGAGTCTTGACGTCGGTGAACGGATAGGCCACGACGTGCAGCAAATCGATGGCGCTCGGCACGATGTTTTTGCCGAAGTCGTGTGCCGATTTGTCGTCGGCGGCATCGGCGATCAGCAGTTTCTCCAACAGCCGTGCGTTGAACACGTAGATGCCCATCGATGCCAGCGCGACGTCCTCGCGCGAAGGAATGGTCTCAGGCTCCGTTGGCTTCTCGGTGAACTTGGTGACCCGATTCCAATCGGTGACCGACAGCACGCCGAAGTCGCGCGCGGCCGCGCGCGGCACCTCGACCACCCCGACGGTGATGTCGGCGCCCTTCTCAACGTGATAGGCGATCATCGGGCCGTAGTCCATCTTGTAGATGTGATCGCCGGCCAGCACCAGCACGTGCTTGGGCCGCAGCGCCCGCACCATGTCGAGGTTCTGATAGACGCAATCGGCGGTGCCGCGATACCAGTGCAGGCCGACCTGCTGCTGCGCCGGCACCACGTCGATGAACTCGCCGAATTCTCCGCGCAGATAGCTCCAGCCGCGCTGCACGTGCTGAATCAGCGACTGGCCCTTGTACTGCGTCATCAGGTAGATCTGGCGGATGCCCGAATTAACGCAGTTGGACAGTACGAAATCGATAATGCGAAATTTGCCGCCGAACGGCGTCGCCGGTTTGCAGCGATGCAGCGTCAAATCCCTGAGGCGCTCGCCCCGGCCGCCGGCCATCACCACCGCCAGCGTGCCGCTGGTCAGGCGACTGACGTAGCGTCCGGAGGAAGCCCGCGACTGCTGCTTGGCCATAGGTGCGAATGATGACGGGAGCGCCCGAGTATAGTACGTCGGTAGAGCCACTGACTCGGGTGTAGGAGGATCGGCGTCACAGTGCGGCGAGATTCCTCGCGCTCACAAACGCCGCAGCAGACCCAGCTCGAGCGGATGCGCCAACAGTTCGTGCCAAGGGAACAGCCGGATCTCGAACGCGAACTGACCGCAATTCGGCGGCGCGGCCTGCAATTCGTACACGGTTGAGCCATCGCTGTCGGTCTGACCGCTCGGACGCAGCAACGCGCGCCAGGCATCATCCGGCCGGTCGACGCGGTACGAAGACAACGCCGGCAGATCCGCGCGCGAGCGCGGCAGCACCCGCTGTGCCACAAATTCGACACGCACGTCCGCCGGTGTGAGTCCATTGAGAGCGGCCGCCACGCGCACCTGCAGCGAACCGGCGCGCGGCAGCTCGCGCGGCGTGTCGCTCAGACGGCGCAGCGCCACGCCCGGCCATTTTTCCCGCACGCGCTGCTTCCACTGGCTCAGCTGCGTGGCGCTGCCCGCGCCACCGCTCACCAAGCGCTGGTGATGTTCGGCCGCCGGGTAGTACAAGCCATGGGCGTAGTCCTGCACCACGCGGCCCATGTTGAAATGTGGAATCACCGTCATCATCGCGCGCTTGCAGTGCCGCACCCACTCGGGCGAGAAGCCATGCTGATTACGGGCGTAATACAGCGGCACCACCTCTTCTTCTATGGCGTCCAGCATCGCGGCCGAATCGAGCGCGTCGCGCCGTTCCGGCTCCTGGGCATCGGCGCCGGGGATACCCCAGCCGTTGTTGTGATCGAAGCCTTCGGCCCACCAGCCGTCGAGAATGCTGACGTTGAGGCGGCCATTGACGGCCGCCTTGATGCCGGAGGTGCCGCTGGCTTCGAGTGGCGCCACCGGATTGTTGAGCCAGACATCCACGCCAGTCACCAGCCAGCGTGCCAGCTGCAGGTCGTAGTCCTCCAGGAATACCACGTGGCCGGCGAACTCGTGCTCCAGCATCAGCTGCTTGATCTCGCGCAGTACCTGCTGCCCGGGCTGGTCGGCCGGATGCGCCTTGCCGGCGAACAGAAACAGCACCGGCTGGTCCTCTGAGGCCACCAGTTTCAGCAGCCGCGCGCGATCTCTCAGCATCAGCGCGGCGCGCTTGTAGGTGGCGAAGCGGCGCGCGAATCCCAGCGTCAGTACATTCGGGTGTTCCGGATCGATCAGCCGCGTGATCCGGCGCAGCTGCGCCGGATTAAGTCCCTTGGCCCGATACTCGCGTGTCAGGCGGGTGCGCACGCCGTGCAGCATGCGCGCCTTGACCTGCTGCGAGGTCTCCCAGAAATCCTGCTCCGGCACCTGCGTCAGCGCGTGCCAGAAATCGCGGTCCGACAGACGCTCGTGCCACTGGTGGCCGAGCCGGGCGTCGAAGAAACGACTCCAGATCTGCGCCAGGAAGGTGGGCACGTGCACGCCGTTGGTGACGTAGCCCACCGGGTTTTGCTCCGGGAGCACTTCCGGCCAGTGCTCGGCGCACAGCCGCGCTGACACCTGGCCGTGGATGCGGCTGACGCCGTTGATGCGGCGCGCGCCATTGAGCGCCAGATGCGTCATGTTGAAGCCCGGCGCGGCATTGGGCGCGCGCCCGAGCTCGATAACGCGCTCGGGCGGCACGCCGAGCTCGGCAAACATCGACTGAAAGCAATGCGTGAAAAGGCCAAGGTCGAACACGTCGTGCCCGGCCGCCACCGGCGTGTGCGTGGTGAACACGCACTGGGTCGCGGTCGCCTCGAGTGCCGCGTTGAAGTCCAGGCCCTGGGCGACCCCTTCGCGCAGCAGTTCCAGAATCAGAAACGCGGCGTGACCTTCGTTCATGTGCCAGACCGCGGGCGCCAGCCCGAGCGCGCGCAGCGCCCGCACGCCGGCGATGCCCAGAATCATTTCCTGGCGGATGCGCACCGTGGCATCGCCGCCGTACAGGCGATGCGTGATCTCGCGATCCTCGGCGGCGTTGTCCTTGCAATTGGTGTCGAGCAGATACACCGACACGCGCCCCACCTGCGCCTTCCACACGCGCGCCACGACGGTGCGCTCGGCGATCTTCACGCTCACCTGCAGCCACCGGCCGTCGGCGAGGCGCACTGCCTCGACCGGCAGATCGCGCGGATCGGTCTCGGTGTTGTTGGCGTGCTGCACGCCATCGCTGTCGACCGACTGCACGAAATAGCCCTGGGTATAGAGCAGGCCGACGGCGACAAAATTCAGCCGCTCGTCACTGGCGGCCTTGCAGTAGTCGCCGGCCAGCACGCCCAGACCGCCCGAATAAATCGGGAAGCTCTCATGAAAGCCGTATTCGGCGCAGAAGTACCCGACCAGCGGCTCGACGGCGCGCGGCGGTTCCGACAGGTAGGCGTCGAATGATTCGACCACCTGCCGATAGCGCTCCAGGTAGATGCGATCGTTGGCCGCGCGATCGAGGTTTTCCTGGCTCATGCAGCGCAGCATCAAGCGCAGGTTGCCGCCGGCCTGACGCCAGAGTTCGGATTCCAGGTCTTCAAATAGCGCGCGCGTGGGCCGATGCCAGCTGAAGAACAGATTGCTCGCCAGCTCCGGCAAGCGCGCCAGCTGCGGCGGAATTACCGGAAAGATTTCAATGAGTTGATTAGGCATGGCCGCCCTGCGACGATTCATCATAGGTTAAAAGTCTAGCAGTTGGCATAAGGCGCGCCCGTGCGTTGCATCGCAGTAGGACGCTTGTGCGAGGCGCCCGAGTACCGCCATTGACAGACCAGGGGCCTGCACCAAGCATCGATGGCGTGCACTTCAGAATCGGCGCTGCCAGTTCCAGCTGTCTTGGCCTGCTCGCGGCCTGCATCGGCGTCTGCGGCCGCGATGCGCCCAGCCCGATGCTCGCGGCGCCGACCGATGCGTCGCAGAAGCTGCACTTGATCACCGCCGGGGAGCCGGCGACCGCCGCGACCGGTTGCCTGTCATCCCACGATGGCTATCTGCGCGTGCGCATGCGCGGTGCGCGCAATCTGGACATCGACTGGCGCGATGCCGACATGCATTGCGATGGCGGCCCGCGCCCGGATGCACGCGGCGTGCGCTTGACCTTTGCCGGTCCGGAGCCGCGCAGCGCGCGTCGGCTGCTGTTCGTATTCGGCATCGCGGCCACGCCCGGCATCAGCAGCGCCCGCAATGTCCCGGCCAACGTCACGGTGATCTTCGAAGGTCAGCGCAAGCTCTATTCGACCGCTGGCGATGGCAAATGCACGGTCGATGAGTACAGCGAGCAGCCGCTGTCGACTGCCACCAATCCTCACCAACGGCGGTTCAGCGCGCGCGGGTTCTGCACTGATCCGGCGCTCGCCATCGCCGGCAAATCCGGGCTGTTGCTGAGCCGATTTGATTTTGCCGGGCAGCTCGACACCGAGCCGTAACACGGCCCCGACTCTGCCGCGTGCGTTCGCAGCGGCGCGCCTCATATCGGTGCGGCTGTTGCGGCAGACAAACGCCCGGTCACTTTGCACCGCAAAGTGATCGGCGGTGCGAACCGGTCGGCGTTGAACCCGCGCCCCACGCGCTCGGCTTCTATTGCGGCCGCCGCGCCGTGGGTCGCGCAAGGACGCTGCCAAACGAAGGTTTTACTCGCAGGAATGGCGGCAGCACCGGACACAGTGCTGCCAGGCATGACCACACCGCAGACATTAGGTCAACTAACCGACGTTAGCGGCCAACCGGGACCGGTGCGGCGACGCATTCTGTTGCATCAACACAACAGTGATTGTACTGCGCGAAATTTCCGCTATATGCTTGCGCCCACTGAAAGGGGATTCGTCTCGGTCTCGACGCAGCTGAATGCCACGACGGCATTGATCCCGCAAGGACGCAGGGAAGCAGCTGCGGCTGAGGCGACATCACGTCATCAACGTAATTGAACGCTCGAGCGCGATCGGCCATGTACCGAAACGAGTTCGGGTAGCTCAGCAGAATTGGGGAGACACCATGTTTCATTCCACAGCGGATCGCCGCAGCGGCGTTGCAGACGCACGCGGCGGTCTTGATGTCATAAGGCCGTTGCTCGCCGGCTTGTGCGGGCTGCTGTTGATGGGCTCGGCCGTGGTCAACGCCGAGGACGCTGCTGCCCCCGCCACCGCCGAGTCGGACCAGGCGGTGGGCCTGCAGGAAGTGGTGGTGACCGGTTCGCGCATTCCGGTGCCGGGCAATATCACCTCGACCAGCCCGATCGCAGCGATCAGCGCACAGCAGATCGCGCTCCAGGGTCAGACCGATGCGACCTCCATCATCAATCAGCTGCCGCAGAACGTCATCTCCGAGGACTCGGATCTGGGTAACAACCAGAACGCCCTGACGGCGGCCGGCGGCGTGGCCACCGCTGACCTGCGCGGCCTTGGGCCGCAGCGCACCCTGGTGCTGGTGGACGGCAAGCGGCTGTTCGCCGGTGATCCCAATTCCGAGAACCCGAACCCCGCGGCGGACCTGGACCAGATCCCTGCGGCGATGATCGAGCGCGTCGACGTCGTGACCGGCGGCGCGTCCGCGGTCTACGGCTCGGACGCGGTGGCCGGTGTCATCAATTTCATTACCAAGAAAAACTTTCAGGGTATTGAGATCGACGGCCAGTACGGCTTCTTTCAGCACAACAATAATATGACCGGCATCCAGAGCCTGGATGCGTCAACGCAGGCGGCGGTCGGCCCGACCAGCCCGACGTTCACCGCCCCGAGTGGCTCGGTTCATGACGGCTACAAGCATGACCTGTCGCTGATCATGGGCACCAACGTGGCGGACGGCGCCGGCAACATCACTGCCTACGCCACCTATCATCACCAGGACCCGATCACCAACGGCGAACGTGACTTCTCCAACTGCCAGCTGGTGTCGAACGAATCCCTGGTGCGCTCCGACTTTGACTGCATTGGTACCAGCAATTCGAACTATTTCCAGCCGAAAAACGGTCCCAACGCGCAGAGCGTCTACAGCGTGGTCGGTACCTCGTTCCTGCCGTACCCGCAGGTGGGGTCCAATCCGCCGTTCGAGTTCCAGCCGAATCCCTATATCTACATGCAGCGCCAGGACGAGCGCTGGAACACGGGCTTCAATGCCCACATCGACTTGAACGACCACGTCAAGCCGTACCTGATCGGCACCTTCATGGATGACCGCACCACCGAGATCGTCGGACCGTCGGCGGCGTTCAAGGCCAGCTATCCGTACTCGGCCGACAATTTCTATCGCGTCAACTGCACCAATCCGCTGTTGAGCGCGCAGGAGCAGGCGACACTGTGCTCACCGGCGATGATTACGGCCGATACGCCGTCACCGGGCAACGATCCGGCCGGCCTGTCGATCATCAACATCGGCCGCCGCAACGTTGAAGGCGGCGGACGTGTGGCGTTCTACGATCACACCAACTTCCGCATCGCGGCGGGTTCGACCGGCGACATCCTGCCGGGCGTCAGCTACGACGCCTACGCGCAGTACTACTACACCACGCTGTTCAACTCGAACACCGACTACCTGAACTACCAGAATATTGGTCAGTCACTGCTGGCCACAGGCACGGCGGCGGCGCCGGTATGTACCAACACCACCGGCGGTTGCGTCCCGTGGAACATCTTTACGCAAGGTGGCGTCAACGCAGCGCAGCTGGGGTACCTGCAGTCGCCCGGCACCGGTTACGGTACCGACAGCGAGACCATTACCCACGTCGACATCACCGCCGAGCTCGGCCAGTACGGCCTGACCTCGCCGCTGGCGCACGAAGGCCTGGCGGTGAACGTCGGCGGCGAGCACCGCGGCGACACCTTCGACTTCTCGCCGGATGCGGTCGAACAGTCCGGTGCCTTGTCGGGGTTCTCAGGCGCGGTCGCGCCGATTCATGCGGCACTGACCGTCGACGAAGGCTTTTTCGAGGTGCGCGCGCCGCTGATCCAGGATCACATGTTGGTCAAGGATCTCTCGATCGATGGCGGCTATCGCTACTCGAACTACTCGACTGCCGGTCCGACCCGCAGCTGGAAGTTCGAAGTGCAGTACGCGCCGATCGCGGATGCCCGGCTGCGCTTCTCGTACGACCGCGCGGTACGCGCGCCGAACCTGTTTGAGCTCTTCAGCCCGCAGTCCTACGGTCAGACCACCGTGGTCGGCAACGATCCGTGCGCAGGCGCGGCTCCCACTGCCTCGCTCGCGACCTGCATGCGCACCGGCGTCACGGCAGCGGAGTACGGCACGATCCCGCAGTGCACCTCGGCCCAGTGCGGTCAGGTGATCGGCGGCAACCCGAAGCTGCTGCCGGAAGAGGCCGATACCTACTCGATCGGCATTACGCTGACGCCGACGATGCTGCCGAACTTCACCGCCAGCATCGACTACTGGCACATCGCGCAGTTCGGCCTGATCGGTCCGGTGCCGGCCAACGTGCTGTTCCAGAATTGTTTGACTGAGGGCCTGGCATTCGACTGCAGTCAGGTGGTGCGCAACCCGGTCACCGGAGCGCTCACCGGTGCGACGGTCGCCGGCGGCGGCTACGTGTTGCAGACCGACATCAATTCCGGCAGCGGACTGACCTCCGGCGTCGATGTGTCGGCCAACTACCGCCAGTCCATCGGCCGGTTCGGCGCCTTGGTCGCGATCTTCAATGGCACCTACCTGGAGCATTCGGTCACGACGCCGTACCCGGGCTCCGGCAGCTATGACTGCGCCGGGCTCTATGGCCCGAGCTGCAATACCAACTCGGTCAACCCGCGCTGGCGTCATACCCTGCGGCTGAACTGGGAGGCGCCGTGGTCCAAGCTGGTCGTGTCGGCAAACTGGCGCTTCATCGGCGCTACCACGCTCGATAACAACTCGACCAATCCGCTGCTGCAGGGCGCGACCTACGGCCAGTTCGATGTGCCCGATGAGCGCATCCCGAGCTTCACCTACCTGGATCTGGCGGTGATCTGGCCGGTTTGGCGCGATATTCAGATTCGTGCTGGCGCCAACAACGTGTTGGACAAGAATCCGCCGGTGGTCAGCTCCGAGCTGACCGGCACCGGTTCCTCCAACACCTACCCGTCGTATGACCTCCTGGGTCGGGAGCTCTTCGTCGGCTTCACTGCGAAGTTCTAAAGAGCTCCGTCGACTGACCTCACCGGCTGGCGGCCCCCTGGGCCGCCAGCTTTTTTTTAAGGTTGTGAGCTAGGCGTTTCGCGCCCACTATGGGTCACGATGCGCGGGGTAGTTCATGCTGCGTTGCGGTCATATCCGGGCCCGCTGGGGGCTCTCGCCCTCGTTCTGATTTTGGTGACGGCTGATGCGGCCCGTGCCGACGAAGGGGCCGCCGCCGACGCCGCTGCGCCCCCGGCCAGCAGCACCGCCCTCTACGCCATTCCCACCACCCGCGACCAGATCGGCCGCATCGTCGCACCGGTGATGGTGAACGGCCGCGGGCCGTTCCGATTCATGATCGATACCGGCGCCAATCACACAGTGATTTCCGCGGCGCTGATGCCGGTGCTGGGCTTGGTCGCCGACCCGCAGCTTCGCATCTCGGTTCGCGGCGTCAACGGCACGATCATGGCGCCCAGCGCTCATGTGACCTCACTCGATGCCGGCTCGATGCACTACCGCGAGGTGCAAGTGCCGGTTCTGGCCGGCCCGGTGCTCACCGGCATCGATGGCATTCTGGGGCTGGATACCCTCGATCATCGCTCGCTCACGGCCGACTTCGAGCACGATCGCATCGGCATCGGCCAGGCCTTCAGCGGCGCACCGCTGGGCGATGACGTCGTGCCGGCGCGGCTGGTGTCGCAGCATCTGTTCGAGATCGATGGCCTGGTCGGCAACGTGCACGTCAAGGCCATCATCGATACCGGCGGCCCGCGCAGCCTCGGAAACCTGGCACTGTGGAACGCCCTGCGGCGCGGCGCGAACGCTTCAGTCGGCGCTGTGCCCACCAATGTCGTCGACGCCACCGAGGTGCTGCAGAGTGCCAGCTTCGAGCAGGTGGCTTCGATGCGCTTCGGCAAGACCACCCTGACCAAGCCTTATGTGACCTTCGGCGACTTCCAGGTGTTCAAGATGTGGGGCCTGGAGGACCAGCCGGCCTTGCTGCTGGGAATGGATGTGCTGGGCGTATTCGCCGAGATGACCATCGACTACCGGCGGCTCGAATTCGGGCTGCGGCCGCGCTCGGAGATGCTCGCGCTGCACTGACCGGCGTTGCTGGGGAGCAACAAATCACACCGATAGTTCCTCGCCGGTGTTGTGACACATTTCACTTTTTTAATATACTGATTACCTAGCCGCGGAAAAGCCGGTCTCTCTGGGCTTTCACGGTTTAAGCGTCACTGACGAGGGCAACAAGACAACGGGCCCCTGGGTGTCGCGAAAAGTACAGCGCGGGTAACGGTCTAGAGCACGGCCCCAAGATGGGCGCGCCAAGGCGTTGCCGGACCAGAGCATAGGGAGCACTCATTACATGTCCACCGATAGCAATCTGTTATTGCGGCGTGCGGTGCGTATGGCACTGCTGGCCAGCGGAACTGCGGCGGCTGCCGCCGTGCCGTCACTCACCGTCGCCGACGACGCTGCCACCGAGGCCCCTGCGGCATTGCAGGAGGTCGTCGTCACCGGTTCGCGCATCGCCAGTCCCAGTCTGGACGCCATCAGTCCGGTGACCGCGGTGTCGAGCGAAGAGTTCAAGGAAACCGGCGTCACGCGTGTCGAGGATCTGCTCAACAGTTTGCCGCAGGTGGTCGCCGACCAGGGCTCCGGACTGTCGATGACCGCTAACGGTACGGCCACGGTCAATCTTCGGGGTCTGGGCGTGCAGCGCACGCTGGTGCTGGTCAATGGCCGCCGCCTGCAGGGCGGTGACCCGAGCGCAATCAACG
Source organism: Steroidobacteraceae bacterium (assembly GCA_036490715.1). Classification (GTDB taxonomy): domain Bacteria; phylum Pseudomonadota; class Gammaproteobacteria; order Steroidobacterales; family Steroidobacteraceae; genus FEN-1191. The sequence continues at coordinate 44,891 of DASXDL010000006.1, forward strand.
GCGCAACCCCGGCCTATGCCTCGGCCGCGGACATCAACCAGATTCCGGTCGCGATGATCGAGCGCGTCGATGTGCTCACCGGCGGCGCCTCGTCGACCTACGGCGCGGACGCAGTCGCCGGCGTCGTGAACTTCGTGATGAACGATCACTTCGAGGGCGTGCGCGTGGATGCCAACGTCGGCATCTACAACCACAGCAACCACGAAGCCTGGGTCGATCCGCTGCTGACGGCCAGCGGCTTTGCGCCGGTCACCGGCTCCAACTGGGATGGGTCCAACAAGGACTTCACCATCATCATGGGTCACAACTTCGCCGACGGCGCCGGCAATTTCGAGGGCTACCTCGGGTATCGCACCGTCACGGCGATCACGGCCAATCATCGCGACCAAACTGCCTGTACGCTCACCGACAGCAGCAGCGGCGCGGTGCCCTACAGCTGCGGCGGCTCGAGCACCACCGCTCCGGCCGTGTTCGAGAATCCGGCGGTCGGTAAATTTCAAGTTTCGCCCGGCGGCGACCTGGTGAAGCAGTTCAATCATTTCAACTACGGCGCATCGCATTACCTGCAGCGCAACGACGAGCGCTACACCGCCGGGTTCTTCGCCAAGTTGAAAGTCAACGACCACGCCGAGGCCTACAGCGAATTCATGTTCATGGACGACTCGAGCACCGGCAACTACGCGCCGGCCGGCTCATTCCTGGGAGGCGCCAGAGCAATCGATGCCGACACCGGCCTGCCGGACGGTGCGCTGTCGTACAACTGCGGTCCGCTGGGTGCCGGCTACGGCAACCCCGGCATGAACCCGTACATCACCGCCGGTGAGTATCCGACCCTGTGTCCGGGCGTTGCCTACACAAATTCGCAGAACATCGCGGCGGCGACGCCGCTGTTCCCGTACCAGATGAGTGCCGCCGGCATCGGCCAGATTCTCATTGGCCGACGCAATATCGAGGGCGGCCCGCGCCAGGACGAGTACAACCACACCTCCTATCGCGGCGTGTTCGGCGTGCGCGGCGAGGTCGTCGAGGGCTGGACCTACGACGCCTATGGGCTGTTCTCAACCACCCGGTCATTGGATTTCCACAACAACGATACCTCGACCGAGCACATTCAGAACGCGCTGCTGGCGGTGCCTGGGCCGGGCGGCAAGCCGGTGTGCTCCGGCGGTCAGTCCGGCTGCATACCGTGGCCGATCTTCAATCCGGCGGTGGCGGTCAGCCCGGCCGCGTTGGCGTACATCTCCGTTCCAGGCGAGTTCAGCGCCTCAACGCAGGAAGACATCGGCAGCGCCTACATCTCGGGTGATCTGACCAAGAACGGCATCAAGCTGCCGTGGGCGAATGAGGGCCTGAAGGTCGTCTTCGGTACCGAGTATCGCCGCGATACGCTGACCTCCAACCCCGACGCGGAGTATCAGAGCGGCGACCTGGCCGGCATCGGCTCACCGGCGCCGCCGGTGGCGGCCGCGCAGCACGTGTGGGAACTCTTCACCGAGGCGCGCCTGCCGATCGTGCACGATGCGCCGTTTGTGAAGACCTTGGATTTTGAGACCGGTTATCGCTATTCGAGCTACAGCGAAGGCTACAACACCAATACCTACAAGTTCGGGCTCGAGTGGGCACCGACCAGTGACCTGCGCGTGCGCGCCAGTTTCAACCGCGCGGTACGGGCACCGAACCTGCAGGAGCTGTACCAGCCGGATCACGTCGCTCTGGACGGCAGCGACGACCTGTGCGGTACCGGCACGGCACTGTCTGCTGCACAGTGCGCGCTGCTGAAGCTGTCGGCGGGCCAGTACGGTGCCGGCGGTGCGCCGCGCGCTCCGTCCTCGCAGTACAACGGTCTGGTCGGCGGCAGCCCGGTGCTGAGGCCGGAGGTCGGCAAGACCTACGATGTCGGTCTGGTGTTCACACCGAGCTTCGTGCCGAACTTCAGTGCGACAGTGGACTACACCGATATCAAGATCAGCGGCCTGGTGAACTCCTACGGTTCGAGCCTGATCCAGACCAACTGCGCCACGACCGGTCTGGCTTACTGGTGCGATCTGGTACACCGTGATGCCGGCGGCACGCTGTGGGCCAGTCCCAGTGGCTACGTCGTCGACCCGCTGCTCAACGAAGGCGGCCTGGAATACCGCGGCCTCGACATCGGGCTGGCGTACAAGATCGGATTCGGACGCTTCGGCGACCTGCGTGCGCGGCTCGACGGCACCTGGCTGAAGGACCTGATCGTCACCCCGGGAGGTCCGGGAGGCGCGTCGTCCTACAACTGCGCCGGCCGATTCGGCCTTTCTTGCGACCCGATCACCCCGACCTGGCGCCACCGCATGAGCCTGGACTGGGATACGCCGATGACAGGCCTGTCGGCTGGCTTGGTCTGGCGCTTCTTTGGCAAGGCGACCAATACGTTCCTCGATCCGAAGGAGCCGGACTACC
>DASXDL010000007.1:0-30102 GCA_036490715.1 Steroidobacteraceae bacterium
CGCCCTGTTCATCAATCTGGCGGAGGAGAGCGGCGACATGCCGCGGCTGGGCCAGTGGATCTTGCGGCGCGCCTGCCTCGAGGCGCGCCAGCTGGTCGGGCGCTGCTGCGCGCGCGTCGCGGTCAACGTCTCGATGCAGCAGCTGCTGCACGACAATTTCCTCGCGCAGCTCGATGAGATCCTGCAGGCCGCCCAGCTCAAGCCACAGGAGCTGGAGCTCGAGCTCACCGAATCGGTATTCTCGCAGGATGCCGATCGAGTGCTGGCGCTGGTGACCGAGCTGCACAAGCTCGGCGTCACGGTGGCGATCGACGACTTTGGCAGCGGTTATTCGTCGCTGGCCTATCTGCAGCGCTTTCCGGCCGACACCATCAAGGTCGACCGCTCGTTCGCCAACACCCTCGGACAGGGCGGCGAAACCATCATCGCCGCCGCACTCTCGATCGGCCGCAGCTTCGGCATGGAGGTGGTGATCGAGGGGGTGGAGAACGAACTGCAGCGCCGCCAGCTCACCGCACTCGGCGCCACGCTGTTCCAGGGTTACCTGTACGGCAAGCCGATGCCGCTGGCTGAGATCGACCAGTGGTTTCTGAGCTCGGCGTTCGCCGCGGCACCCAGCGAGGTACCCGAAGCGAGCGCGACCGAAGAGGCTGAGCAGGCTGCCCGCGCGTGAGGGCGAGGCCGGCCGGCTCGGAAGTTACAGTAAAAAATCCGTTAACCTCTCAAGGCATTGTTTATTAATATATTAAGCCTGCGAAATAACGGGGCCTGATTTTCGCTTCGCAACCCGATACCATACAGACGTATGGTATCTGAAACCGCCCCCGCCCTGAGCCGCCGCCAGCAGCAGATCCTGCACCTCATCGGCCAGTTCATCGACCGCCGCGGCCTGCCGCCCACGCGCGCCGATCTGGCGCGCGCCCTGCGCCTGCGCAACCGCCAGGGCATCGACCAGCATCTGCGCGCCATCGAGCGCAAGGGCTTTCTGCAGCTCGAGCCCGGCATCGCGCGCGGCATCCGTCTGCTGCCCGCCGCCGGCGCGGCGGCGGGCCTCACTGCCGGCAACGCCCCCTCCCCTCCCCCGCTGCTGCCGCTGTATGGCCGCGTGGCGGCCGGCGTCCCGACGCTGGCCCAGAGCAACATCGAGGACATGCTGGCCGTCGATCGTTCGCTGTTTCGCCCGCGCCCGGACTTCCTGCTGCGCGTGTACGGGGAAAGTATGCGCGATGCCGGCATTGCCGATCGCGATATTCTGGCGGTGCATCGCACCCCCCAGGCGAGCAACGGCCAGATCGTGGTGGCACGCCTCGGCGATGAGGCCACGGTCAAGTATTACCACCGCCGCGGACCGATGCTGCGGCTGCAGCCAGCCAATCCCGAGTTCGCCCCGCTTGAGCTTGATCTGCGGCGAGCGTCCTGCGAGATCGAAGGCGTCGTGGTCGGCATCGTACGTGCCTTATGAATCGCGCCGAGCAGCTCGAACAGCTCGCGCGGCTGTGCCGCGAGGGCAACGGCGCGGGCGTGGCGCCCAAGCCGACCGCGCCCTCGGGCTTTCCCGAGCTCGATGCCAGCTTGCCGGGCGGCGGCTGGCCGATCGGCGCGATCGCCGAGCTGATGAGCGATGCGGTGGGCATCGGTGAGCTGAGCCTGTTGCTGCCGGCCTTGTCCCGGCTGGCACGCGCCGGGCGCTATATCGCGTGGATTGCCCCGCCCTATCTGCCGTACGCGCCCGCCCTGGCGCAGCACGGATTGCCGCTGGAGCGCGTGCTGCTGATCCAGAGCCGTAGCCTTGCGCAGTCGCTGTGGGCCGCGGAGCAGGCGTTACGCTGTCCGGCGATCGGCGCGGTGCTCGGCTGGCCGGCCTGCATCGTCGATCGCAACGTGCGCCGGCTGCAGCTCGCAGCCGAGACCGGTGGCAGCCTCGGGATCCTGTATCGTCCGCCCGCCGCCGCGCTCGAAGCCTCGCCCGCCGCGCTGCGACTGCGATTGCATCCTGCGCCCGACGGCATTGCGGTCGAGATCCAGAAATCGCGCGGCGGCCGCGCGGGACTTACGCTGCGCGTGGGAGTCACACCGACGGGCAGCGCATGAGCGACCGCCCCACCGGGCTGTGGTTGTGCGTGCGCCTGGCGCAGCTGGCTCGCGAGGCCTCGCCGCGCTCCGCGATGGAGCGACTGGCCGCCTGGGCCTACCAGTGGAGCAGCCTGATCCACTATCAGCTGCAGCAGCAGCCGCTACTGTGGCTCGAGCTCGGCGCCAGTGCGCGGCTGTTCGGCGGCCATGCCGCGCTGATCGCCCAGCTTGAATCCGGCCTGAGCGAGCTCGGCTACGAGCACTGTTGCGCGCTCGCGCCCTCGCCCACCGCCGCGGCGCTGCTGACACGAGCCGAGCCGCCGCGCTGCGTGAGCACGCGCGCGCAGCTGCACGCGCGGCTCGAGCCGCTGCCGCTGACGCTGCTGGCATTGCCGGACGAGGTGCTCGCGGCGCTGCATTCGGCCGGCCTGCGCCGCATCGGTGAGGTGCTGGCGCTGCCTGCGGCGGCGATCGCGCGGCGGTTCGGACCCGACAGCAGTCTGTATCTGCGGCGGCTGTGCGCCCGGGCGCCCGACCCGCGTGCGGCCTGGCCGCTACCGGCAAGCTACCACGCCCGCTGCGAATTCGACGGCGAGGTACACGATGTCACCGCGCTGCTGTTCCCGCTGCGACGCCTGCTGCTGGAATTCCAGGGCTACCTGCGCGGCCGCGACTGCGCGGTGCTGCGCTTCACGCTGCACTTCGAGCATCATCGCGCGCCCCCCAGCAGCGTGACCATCGGCCTGTCGGCGCCGGCGCGCGACGCAGCGCAGTTCCTGCTGCTGGCGCGCGAGCGCCTGCACAGCCTGACGCTGGCGGCGCCGGTACTCGCACTGTCGCTGGAAGCACTCGAGTTCACCGCCGCCTCGGTGGTACAGGCGGATTTCTTCGGCAGCGACGAGCAGCAGCTGCAACAGCTACAGCTGCTGCTCGATCGGCTGCAAGCGCGGCTCGGCGAGCAGCAGGTACAGGGTCTGCAGCTGCAGGCCGACTATCGGCCGGAGCGCGCCTGGCAGCTGGCCGCGCCGCAGCAGCCGCCAGCGCCCGCATCGATCCATGACGCCGCACGACCCTGCACGCTGCTGCGTGAGCCCCGGCGCATCGAGCCGCCGGCGCGCCTGCTGAGCGGACCGGAGCGCATCGAGAGCGGCTGGTGGGACGGCGCCGACGCACAGCGCGATTACTACGTCGCGCACGCCGCCGATGGCGCGCGCTTGTGGGTGTTCCACGACCTGACCCGCGGCGCCTGGTACCTGCAGGGGCTGTGGACTTAAGGCACACGCTGCGCCGCGATGCCCGCCTACGCCGAACTGCACGCGCTGAGCAATTTCAGCTTCCTGCGCGGCGCCTCACATCCGGCCGAGCTGATCACGCAGGCGCATGCGCTCGGCTATCGCGCCCTGGCGCTGACCGATGAATGCTCACTGGCCGGTGCGGTACGCGCCCACGAGGCGCTGCGCGAACTGCAGCGCGCGCCGGATAGCGGCGGCTTCAAGCTCATCATCGGCGCCGAGTTTCGCGCGCGCTGCGGCCTGAAGCTGGTACTGCTGGCGCCCTCGCAGCGCGCCTACGCGCAGCTCTGCCAGCTCATCACGCTGGCACGCCGGCGCTCCAAAAAGGGCACATACCAGCTAGCGCGCTCGGATTTTGAATCCGGGCTGGAGGACTGTCTGGCCTTATGGCCGGCGCCGCCCGATGCCAGGCCGACGCAGGCGGCGTGGCTGCACGATTTCTTTCCGGCGCGCGGCTGGCTGGCAGTGGAGCTGCATCGCGACGCTGACGATGCCGCGCGGCTCAGTGCCGCGCTGGCGCTGGCCCAGACCAGCGGCCTGCCGGCGGTCGCCAGCGGCGATGTGCACATGCACCTGCGCTCGCGTCGGCCGCTACAGGATGTGCTCACCGCGATCCGTCACAGCTGCACCCTCGAGCAGGCCGGCCTGCGGCTGTATCCGAATGCCGAGCGGCGTCTGCGCTCGCTGCGCGAGCTGCAGCGGCTGTATCCGCCGGCGCTGCTGCAGCAGAGTGTCGCGATCGCCGAGCGCTGCGAATTCTCGCTGTCGCAGCTGCACTACGAATATCCGCCCGAGCTGGTGCCCGCGGGTCTCAGCGCCGGTGAGCATCTGCGCGCCCTAGTCGAGACCGGCATCCGGCGGCGCTGGCCGCGCGGCGTATCGGCACCGATCCGTGCCGCCATCGAACGCGAGCTGACGCTGATCGTGGAACTGCGCTACGAGCATTTCTTCCTGACCGTGTACGACGTGGTCGAGTACGCGCGGCGCGAGAACATCCTGTGCCAGGGGCGCGGCTCGGCCGCCAACTCCGCGGTCTGCTATGCGCTCGGCATCACCGAGATCGACCCGGCGCGCATGCAGCTGCTGTTCGAGCGTTTCTTGAGCCGCGAGCGCAACGAGCCGCCGGACATCGACGTCGATTTCGAGCATGAGCGGCGCGAAGAGGTGGTGCAGTACATCTACCGCAAATACGGCCGGGAGCGCGCGGCGCTGGCCGCCACGGTGATCTGCTATCGCACCCGCAGTGCGGTACGCGACGTCGGCCGCGCGTTCGGCATCGCCGACGCCGACCTGGACCGACTGACACGGCTGCACGTGTGGTGGGACAAGCCGGGGGAGATCGAGCGCAAATTCGCCACCGGCGAGCTCGGCATCGCAGCTTCGCGGCTGACATTGATGCTGGGACTGGTGCGCACCCTGATCGGTTTCCCGCGCCACCTGTCGCAGCACGTCGGCGGCTTCGTGATCTCGGGCGAACCCTTGAGCGCGCTGGTGCCGGTGGAGAACGCGGCCATGCCCGATCGCACCGTCATCCAATGGGACAAGGACGACCTGGAATCCCTCGGGCTACTCAAGGTGGACGTGCTGGCACTGGGCATGCTGACCGCGATGCACCGCTGCTTCGACCTCATCCAGGGCTATCGCGGCACCCGGCTGCGCATGCAGGACATCCCGCCCAAGGACGAGCCCACCTTCGACATGATCTGCCGCGCCGACACCGTCGGCGTGTTCCAGATCGAATCGCGCGCGCAGATGAGCATGCTGCCGCGCCTGCAGCCGCGCAATTTCTACGATCTGGTGATCGAGGTCGCGATCGTGCGTCCGGGTCCGATCCAGGGCGACATGGTGCATCCCTACCTGCAGCGCCGCGAACATCCGGACAGCGTCGACTATCCAAGTGCGGCGCTCAAAGGCGTGCTGCAACGGACCCTCGGCGTACCGATCTTCCAGGAGCAGGTAATGCAGATCGCGGTGGTGGCCGCGGACTTCACGCCCGGCGAGGCCGACGGCCTGCGGCGCGCGATGGCCGCCTGGAAACGCCGCGGCGGACTCGAGCCTTATCGCGAGCGACTGCTGTCGGGTATGGCGAACAATGGCTACTCGCCGGTATTCGCCGAACAGATCTACCGGCAGATCATGGGGTTCGGCGAATACGGATTTCCCGAGTCCCATGCCGCCTCATTCGCGCTGCTGACCTATATTTCTTCCTGGCTCAAATGCCACGAGCCGGCCGCGTTCGCCGCCGCATTGATCAACAGCCAGCCGATGGGCTTCTATTCCCCAGCGCAGCTCAGCCAGGACGTGCGCCGCAGCGGCGTGACGGTGCGACCGGTCGACGTCAGCTGCAGCGACTGGGACTGCACGCTGGAGCCTGCGGCAGCCTCGGCCGCCGCCGGCGCGCAGCCGGCACTGCGCCTGGGACTGCGGCTGGTGCGTGGATTGCCGCGCGAGGACGGCGAGCGCATCGTGGCCGAGCGCGGGCAGCAGGCATTCATCAGTATCGATCAGCTGGCTGCGCGCGCGCGTCTGTCACGCCGGTCCATCCAGGCGCTGGCCGCCGCCGGTGCGCTCGCCAGCCTGAGCGAGCATCGTCACGATGCCAGCTGGCAGGCGCTCGGCGTCGAGCGGCTGCCGGGCCTGCTCGAGAGCGTGTCGGCGCGCGAGTCGCCGCTGGCGCTGCCGCCGCCCACCGAACGCCAGAACATCCTCGCCGACTACCGCCACCTCGGGCTGACCACCGGGCGGCATCCGCTCGAGCTGCTGCGTCCGCAGCTGGCGCGCCGCGGATTTCGCCGCAGCAGCGATCTGCAGCAGCTCGCCGACGGCAGCCGCGTGCGCGTCGGCGGGCTGGTCACACACATGCAGCAGCCTGCCACCGCCTCGGGCGTGGTGTTCGCGTCGCTGGAAGACGAGACCGGAATCGTCAACATCATTCTGTGGCCGAAGGTGTTTGCGGCGCAGCGCCGCTGCGCCCTCGAATCCAGCCTGCTGGTGGTCGACGGCACACTGCAGCGGCGCGATCGCGTCGCCCACGTGGTCGCGCGGCGGCTGCATGACCGCTCGGTCTGGCTCGGCCTGCGCCGCGATTCGAGAGATTTTCACTAGGGCGATGGACTGTCGCCACCGACGCGGTCGGGTAGTCGATTTGGCAGTGCAGGCTGCCGGCAACGCCGCGCGCGCTCGAGCCGCCCTTGCAGGCCGCCGATCCGCGTGTTAAATGCTGAACCTTATGGTTCAGTATGCCCGGGCCCGCTTCGATGCCTCATTCGCCGCGCTCTCAGACGCCACCCGACGCGGCGTTCTGGAGCAGCTCGGGCGTGCCGACGCTTAAATTACGGACCTTGCCGAGCAGTTCGACATGACCCTCACCGGCATGCAGAAGCATGTCCGCGTGTTGGAGCAGGCGGGGCTCGTTACCACGCACAAGCTTGGGCGCGTGCGGACCTGCAGGCTCGGCCGGCGCCGTCTGGAGCACGAGGCAGCATGGATCGAGAGCTACCGCCAGCGCTGGGACGCACGCTTCGACGAGCTGGAAAAGGTTGTCGGGGAACTGCAACGGAACGAGAAGGTCGATGGACGAAAGAACAGAATTGAGCCTACCCGATGAAGAACCGCACCACGGTAGAACGGAAGTCCGAGCGAGAGCTGGTCGTTACGCGAACCTTCAACGGCCCGGCGCGCCTCGTGTACGAGGCGTGGACCAGACCCGAGCTGCTCAAGCGCTGGTGGGCACCGACGTCGACCGGCGTGTCGCTGCTGTCCTGCGAGGCGGATGTTCGTGTCGGCGGCAGGTACCGGTTCGAGTTCGGCCACGAGGCCGCAAAGCCTATGGCGTTCTTCGGCAGGTACATCGAAGTGACGCCGCACGCGCGCCTGGTCTGGACCAATGACGAAACTGACGACGGCGCCGTCACCACGGTGACCTTCGAGGAAAGAGGTGGCAAGACGCTGGTGGTCATGCACGAACTCTATCCCTCGAAGCAAGCTCTGGACGCCACCATCGCCGGAATGGAGGGCGGGATGGGCGAGACGTTCGAGCAACTCGACGAGCTTCTCGTCACCCTGGGCGCGAGTGTGGGACGCTTATGAAGCCGTCGATCTGATTCAAGCTGCCGAAGCCCTCAGCTTCACGTCCGCGGGGCGGGAGAAAAAGACAGCTCTGATCCCGAATGTAGAGTGCCGGTAATTTAGCGGATCAATTTCCAATGCGACGTCGGTGTTGGCTAACTTGTTGGTCTACCGCGGCAGCGATACTCTCAGGTAATGCGACCCCTTCGGTATTCCATCAACGTCACGTTGGACGGAAGCTGCGATCATCGCGCAGTTGTCGCGGACGAAGAGTTGCATCGTCACGCGGCCGACAACATCGCCCGGGCCGATGCCCTGCTGTTTGGCCGGGTGACTTACGAAATGATGGAAGCAGCGTTTCGGCCACCGGCGCAGACGGTAGCGCGGCCTGATTGGATGGAACCATTTGCTCGCACCATCGACGCGGCGAAGAAGTACGTCGTGTCGGCCACCATGGACCGGGTCGATTGGAACGCGCAGCTCGTGCGCGGGGAACTGGGCAGCGCCGTCCGGCAACTCAAGCGGCAGTCGGGCAAGGGGCTGCTGCTGGGAGGCGTGAAGCTCGCGCTGGCGTTGGCCGAGCTAGGTTTGATCGATGAATACGAATTTTTGGTACAGCCGAAGCTGGCGGGTCACGGGCCGACGTTGTTCGCGGGGCTGCCGAAGCATCTGGACTTGAAGCTCGTGAGCCACTTGCAGTTCGGTTCGGGAGTGATGGTGATGCGATATGAGCCTAGAGGGTAGCCGTCGGCTTTGGCACTGGACGCTACGCCGATGTGATCATACCGCGCCCTCCACCGGCGCCGCCGTGCCGGCATGGTGCGCCCGAAACAACCGGCCCTGCTCCGCCAGCAGTACGAACACCAGCGCCGACAGCCCGCAGATGAATGCGCCGCGAACCAGCGGCAGCGTCGTGCCGTCGAAGCCACGGCCGATCAGCCCGCCCACCACCGCCCCGCCGAAGGTGCTGATGAATCCCTGCAGCGAGGCGCCGATCCCAGCCACCGCACCGACCGGCTCCATCGCCATGGCGCCGAAGTTGGAGGCGGTAAGACCCAGGCATGCCATGGTCGCGGCCTGCAGCACCACGAAGGTCGGCAGACTCTCCCAGCCGGCAGCCACAATCAGCGTGTGCACGGCGGTGAAGCCGATGAACACCAGCACTCCCAGGTGCGAGATGAATCGCATGCCGACGCGCTCGACGATGCGCGAATTCAGAAACGCGGTGACACCCATCGAGGCGGCACACAGCGCGAACATGGTCGGCATCAGCCCGGGATGCTGAAACGTATGCTCGAAGATCTGCGGCACCATGCCGACGTAAGCCAGGATCGAGCCGAACATTACGGTCAGCGCCAGCGTGTAGCACAGTGAGGTGCGGTTGCCGAGCACCAGCGCGGCTGCACTGACGATGTGATCGACGGTCAGTGTCAGGCGGTACTCCGGGTGTTGCGTCTCGGGCAGCCGCAGCGATACCCACAGCAGCACGCACACCGCGTAGGCGCCGAACAAAATGAACACGGTGCGCCAAGGCGCCAGCAGCAAAATAAGCTGGCCAAGGCTCGGCGCCAGCACCGGAACCATCAGGAACACGATGAAGGTCAACGACATGACGCGCGCCATTTGCCGGCCTGAGTACAGATCGCGGATCGCCGAGCGCGACACCACCATGCTGGCGGCGGCAAGGCCATGCGCAAAGCGCAGCAGCAGCAGGCTGGTGAAGCTGTGCGACAGTCCGCTGAGCACCGCGGCCACAACGTAAGCCACCAGTCCGGTCTGCAGAATCGGGCGCCGGCCGTAGCGATCAGCCAGCAGTCCCCAGAACAGCTGGCCGGAACCGACTCCGGCGATGTAGGCGATCACGATCCACTGGACGTGATTTTCGTTCACCACGCCCAGCGCCGCGGCGATGGTTGGCAGCGCCGGCAGCATGGTGTCCACCGCAATCGCCTGGGTCGCCATCAGCGCCGCCGCCATGACTACGAACTCGCGAAAAGGAATCGGCCGCATTGCCACCTCTCGCGGCGGCAGCGGTCGGCTGGCGGACGCGGATCTAGAACCGGGGAGAGCTCATCCTACCTGAACGGCGGACGACTAGTGGCCCAGTGCGCTGCGCAGGGCAGCCAGCTCGGCAGCCGATTCCGCCACCAGTGCCAGGCAGATGTCAGGGTCCAGTCCCAAGTGGGCCGCGGACTTGCGATTGGCCAGCCGCGTGCGGATCAAATCCGCCGAGTCCTTGCACATCGCCAGCATGTCGGCAATTTCCAGCACGTCGGCCAATGCCGCGCTGGTACCGCGCAAATCGCGCGCGCTGTCCTCATAGCTGTGCACGGCCGCGACGATCTCCTCGGCCATCGACCAGCTTTCCAGCAGCGCTTTGGCAATGTTGCCGTGCCAATCCTTGACGATGCGCTGGTACATCGCCTGATCGCCAAACAGCGCCGGATGGCGCATCGAGTGCGTGAGTATGTAGAGCTTGCCGACCCCATGCACTAGCCCGGTCAGCATCGCCATGTCGGGGTTGACCTTGCCGGCTCGGCGCGACACCACATAGCACAGCGAGGCCACCAGCACGCTGTGTTGCCACAGCACGTTGAGGTGCCGCTCGATGCCCTGGAAGGCCTTGGCCCGTTTCAGCTGCACCATCGCGAAACTCATCGCCGCGGCGCGCAGCGCGTCGAATCCCAGGCGCGTGACTGCAGCCCGCAGCTCGGTCACGGCCTTGCCGCCCGGGTTCAGGGCGGCGGAATTGGCCATCGACAGCACCCGCGTGGCAAGCACCGGCTCGGCGCCCAGCACCCGCACGACGCGATCCGCGCTGGCATCGTCCGCCGACAGGACCTTCTGCACCCGCAGCGCGACGTCGGGAAAGCTCGGCAGCTCGATTGTGCTGGAAGACAGCTCGGTGGCCAGCTCGCGCACGAACTCGAACGCATCCATGCTGGCATCGCGCTGCAAGGAGGTGCCCGGAGCGGCTTCGGCATTCGGCGCGGCCGTCATTATCAGAATTCACTCCAGTCGCTGCCGGCCGCCGCGGCGCCGGGGCGCGCGGCAGGTGCCGGGGTAGTTGCTGGCTTAGTCCACGGGCGCGCACCGGCGCGACGCTCCGGTCGGGGGTTGGCGCCGGGTTTCTTGACGGCCGGCGTGCTGGCAGGGGCCACCGGGGCGGCACTGATCACCGCCGGCGCGATGTATTCGGCGTGGCCGGGCACGCCGCTGTAGGCGTCGCGCAGCTTGAAGAACGCGGTCAGCTGCGACAGTCGCGCCGCCTGGTCATTCATCGAGGCGGCGGCCGCGCTGGCCTGTTCCACCATCGCGGCATTCTGCTGCGTACTCTCATCCATCTGCATCACCGCGCGGCTGATCTCCTCGGCGCTGGCCGCCTGCTCCTGGCTGGCGTTGGATATCTCCCCGACTACGTCGCTGACCTTTTTGACGGAAGCCACGATCTCGCCGAGGTGATGACCCGATTCGCTCACCAGCTTGCTGCCCTCGCCGACCTTGCTGACGCTGTCGTGAATCAGCTCCTTGATCTCCTGCGCTGCCGAGGCGCTACGTTGCGCCAGGCTGCGCACCTCGCTCGCCACTACGGCGAAACCGCGTCCCTGATCGCCGGCGCGCGCGGCCTCGACCGCCGCATTGAGCGCCAGCAGGTTGGTCTGGAACGCAATCTCATCGATCACCGAGATGATGTCGGCGATCTTCTTGCTGGCCACGTCGATGGCTCCCATCGCGGCCACGGCCCGCTTGACGATCGCACCGCCCTGCTCGGCCTGGTCGCGTGCCGCCTGAGCCAGTTTATTGGCGAGCTTGGCATTATCGGCGTTCTGCTTCACGGTCGAAGTCATGGCCTCCATCGACGAGGCGGTCTCCTCCAGATTGGCGGCCTGCTGTTCGGTGCGTGCCGACAGGTCAGAAGTACCGGCGTTGATCTGGCGCGCCGCGGTCGCGACCGTCAGCGAACTCTCCTTCACGCCGCTGAGTACGCCGCTGAGCTTGCTCTGCATGATCTGAACCGCACGCATGGTACGGGCCAGCTCGTCGCTGCCCACGACCTCGATCTCATGGGTGTAGTCGCCCTCCGCCAGCCGTGACACCACCGCCACGGTATCGGTCAGTCCCCGCACCTGGGTAATCAACACCAGGCCGAGCGATCCCAAGCCAAAAAGCATGGCGCTCACGACCAGCAGCAACAGGCGGTTGCGCGTCGCGCGCATCGAATCAGCCGAGGACTGCAGTCGCTTTTGCGCCGCCTGCTGCATCGAGCCCTGCACTCCGCCGATCGCCGCCCCGAGCTGGGTGCCATTCTGCGTCACGGCGTCGATCGCATCGACGCTGCCGCCGCCGATAACGCTCTGGTGCACGTACTTGCGGAACGAGTCGAAGGTATTGCGCGCCTGCGCCATCGCCTGCTCAGACACCGCGCGCACGCCCTCGCCGCTCGTGCCGCCATCGACGGCGTGGCGAATGTCGCCATCGACGCCGTCGAGCGCGTCCAGCGCCAGCACCTCGGTGCGCGTGATGTCCTGCACATCGGCCATCGAGGCCTTGCCCGCGGCGGCCACCGCCGCCGCCTGCGCGCGCATCTGCGTCAGGTAGCTCTCGTAAGTCGGAATGCGCATCACCGAGGCGTCGATGATGAATGAGCCGACCGGGTCACCGTCCAGCGCCAGCCCCGACAGGGTGGCGATGTAGTCGCGATAATCCAGGATCTTCTGACGCAGCTGGCCGTGCAGCCGCGCCACATCCGCGATCGAGGTCGGCTTGGCCGTCGCCAACGCATTCCACGAATACTTGACCTCGTTCCAGCGCCGCGCATCCTCGCCGGGCGGCGCGCCGTAGTTCTCGTTGACGGCGTCCTGCGCGCCCACCGCACGCGTGACGTCCATGCTCGTGGCCTGCAGCTTGTCGGCCACGTTCTCGCCGGCGGCCGCCGCGACGCTCAGCACCTCGTGCATGCCTAGCGGCAGCAGCATGGCTTCCAGGTTCTGGGTGCGATGCAGCCCCGCCAGTTCGCGCGCAGCCACGTCGATGCTCTTCTGCTTCTCAGACAGAAACAGCACCGTCAGTACCACCACCGGCACGACCGCGGCGATGGCGATGACCGCCATCTTGGTGGAAAAATTCAGGCTACGGATCCAACGGGTCATGGAAGCATCTCCAACTGAATTATCGGTGCGAGCCGAATGCGAACTACGTCACATTGCTGCACCGCGCAGGCGGTCAACGCCATAATCCGGCCACTCCTTAACCAGTATTCGGCTGCCGGGGCCAAAACTTGATGGCCACGGGTGCTCGGATACTCAGGTTCCGGCAGCCTGCCGGACCTCGCGCGATTCGACCGAACCCGCCAGCCCGGCGGCGATCTGCTCCACCGGCAGGATGCGATCCACCGCATCGAGCGCCACCGCCGCTCCGGGCATGCCCCAGACCACGCTGGTCTTCTCGTCCTGGGCGATCGTGAAGGCACCGCGATCGCGCATCTCCTTGAGACCGCGCGCCCCGTCGGCACCCATACCGGTCAGCAGCACACCGATAGCATTCTGGCCAACCTGCTCGGCCATGGAACGAAACAGCACGTCGACGCTGGGGCGGTGGCGATTGACCGGGGCTTCATCCAGCAGCCGGCATCGATAGCGCGCACCATCGAGTTCGACCTGCAGGTGGCGGTCGCCGGGCGCGATGTAGGCGTGCCCGGGGAGGATCACGGCTCCGTCGCTCGCCTCCTGCACCGTCAGCTGAGAACCGGCATTCAGGCGCGCGGCGAACGCGGCACTGAAGGCCTTCGGCAGGTGCTGCGCGACCACGATGCCGGGTGCATTCGGCGGCAGCAGTTCCAGCACCCGCCGGATCGCCTCGGTGCCACCGGTCGAGGCGCCGATGGCGACGATCTGGTCGGTGGTGCGGAAACGCAGTTCCAGTCCCAGCGGCGCCACAGCGCCCGCGGGCAGCACTTTGGGCGCCGGAGTCGCCAGCGGGCGCACCTGGGCGCGCGCCGCAATCTTGAGTTTGCCGATCAACTCGGCCGCGTAGTGCTCGAGTGCATGCGCTACGTCGACCTTGGGCTTGGTAACGAAGTCGATCGCGCCAAGCTCGAGCGCCGCCAGTGTCACGTCGGCGCCGCGCTCGGTCAGCGATGAGCACATCACCACCGGCATCGGCCGCAGCCGCATCAGATTTCGCAGGAACTGCAGCCCGTCCATGCGCGGCATCTCGACATCGAGCGTCAGCACGTCCGGATTGAGCAGCTTGATCTTCTCGCGCGCTACAAACGCATCCGGGGCCGTGCCGACCACCTCCAGCGCGCGGTCGGCCGACAGGATCTTGGTCAGCAGCGAGCGCACCAGGGCCGAGTCATCGACGACCAGGACCTTGATGCGCCGCTGCGATTCCGCAGTCTGAATCATGCCTATTCCTCCCTGTGACCGCTGCTGCTCAGAACAGCTCGATGTCGCCGCCGACCGCACGGCCGGCGATGTCGCGCAGATAGCGCGCCTCATCGGCCACCACGTCACCGGCACTGCGCGCCAGCCGCTTGACCTGCGCGCTGCCGGTCGCCGGGTTGTAAAGCACCTTGCGCGGATACAGATCGCCGAGATCCTCGCCCACCACGCGAAAACCTTCGGCGCGCACGTACTCCTTCACAAAACGGATGTTTCGGGCACCCACGTCGCTCAGCGAGTCCAGCACCTTGCCGCCTCCGACCAGTTTGACTTCGAGATCACCGCGCTGTGCGCCGAGCTTGAGAATCGCGTTGATCAGCCGCTCCATCGCGACGTTGCCGAAGCGGGTCGCGGCACTGGTGGTGCCAGCCCAGGCGCCGGTGCCATCGGAGCGATCTACCGGCAACATGAAGTGATTCATGCCACCGATGCACAAGCGCCGATCGCGGATGCAGGCCGACACGCACGATCCGAGCACGGTGCCGATGAGTTCGCCGGCGCCGGCCACGTAGTAGTCGCCGGCATGCAGCGTCGCCACGGTGGCGTCGACGCGGCGATCAAAGCGCCGCTGGATGTGGCCGAACGGCTCGATCGGCTCGGCCGCGGTCGCTGTTGTGGCGCGCGACTTCATGGGTCGATGCGCCGATGGATGGTGTCGCCGACCAGCCGATATTGCTTGCTGACGTGAAGCAGCGACTCGGAGTGTCCGACGAGCAGGTGATCGTCGAGGCGTTGCAGCCCCGCCATGCGCGCGACGATCTGGCGCTGGGTGTCCCGATCGAAATAGATCACCACGTTGCGGCAGAAGATCACGTCGATCGGGCCGTGCATCGGCCAGTGGTCGATCAGATTGAGCGTCTTGAAGCTCACCAGCTGGCGCAGCGGCTCGTGCACTCGGTAATGGCGCCCGTCACTGCTCGGCTCGAACCAGCGCTGCACGCGTTCCGGCTCTATCTTCTCGAGGCGATCGGCGCCGTACTGACCGTGACGGGCATGCGCCAGCACGTTGGTATCGACATCGGTCGCCAGGATGCGGATATTCCAATCGCACAGGTGGCCCGTGTTCTCCAGCACCACCATCGCGATCGAATAGGCCTCCTCGCCGGTGGAACAGCCGGCCGACCAGAAGCGCAGCCGCCGGCGCTGGGCATTGCGGCGTTCGAGTTCCGGCAGCAGCTGCGCCAGGAAATCAAAGTGGTGGCTTTCGCGGAAGAACGAAGTGAGGTTGGTGGTGATGGCGTTGCAGAAGTGCTGCAGTTCCTGGCCATTGCCGCCTTCAACGCACTTCAGATAGCTGGCGAAGTCACGCAGCTTGAGCGCACGTAGCCGCCGGCTCAGGCGGCCGTAGACCAGCTCGCGCTTCGATTCCGCCAATGCGATACCCAGTCGCTCATGCGCCAGGCTGCGGATGCGCTGGAAATCGTCGTCGGATAATTCGTATTCGCGCAGCAGCGCGCTGTCGGCCGCTCCTGCCATGGGGCGGACTTCAGAACACTTCGAGTTCGCCGGGCGCCGCCGCTGCCCGCAGGCCGGTCAGCGCCTTGAGCATCTGGTCGGCGCTCAGGCCGCGCATCATGAAGTCGAACAGCACGCGTTCCTCGACCATGCTGTAGCGCGAGCGCACCTGCTCGAGCATGGAATTCCAGTCGGATCGGGCCGGATCGTGCGCCGACACGGTCGAATCCGACGGTATCGCAAGCCCGTCGCGCACGTGCGTCAGTCGTTGGATCAGCTTGTCGTAGAACTGCAACGAGGTCACCGTCGCCTGCACGTCCTGATCGAGCTTGGCGACCAGGGTGCCGATGCGCGCGCGCGCCTGCGTCAGGGTCGCAGCGTCACCGGCGTCCAGCGCCTGCACCTGCTGCTCCAGTTCGCGGGCGTCGGTCGCCACGGCGGTCACCGCCGTGGCCAGCTTGTCCACGCGCGCATCGCTCTCGCGGATGGCTGCGTCGAGCTGCGCGGCTCCCAGTTCCAGGAACCGCCGCAGCTCGCCCGCAAATCGAACGTTGGCGCTGACCACCGCATCCTCGGCAGCCGCAGCGCTTTCAGCTGCCGGTTTCTCGAGCGCGCTCATGGCAGGATCTGCGCGCTGGCGGACAGCTGCTCGGCCAGACCGAGCGCCTTGGCGGCGCCTTGGTGCAGGCACTGCGCGCCGGTGAGCTTCAGCGTCAGACCGCGGCGGGCGGCGGCGGCGGCGGCCGCCAGCAGCAGCTGTATTCCCGCGGTATCCACCGTCTCCAGGGCGCTGGCATCGATCTCGGCGGCACCGCTCTGCAGTAGCGAGCGCAGTCGCGCCGCGCACTCACCGACTTCGCGGATCGACAGCGACGTTCCCAGCGACAGCGATGCGGCTGTCGCTGCTGCCGGTGCCACCGCGGAACCGACCGCAGCGCTTGGCGCAGATACCGCCCGGGCCGGACGGCTACGCGCCGCACTCTTCCTGTTCTTTGGCATCGTCTTGCCCATTACGAGGCCGGCGTCGTGCTGGCACCGTCAGTCAGCGTGCTGGTTACCAGCTTGCCGACATCCAGCAGCACTAGCATGCCGTCGCCGACCATCGCCAGGCCGCGCACGAAGTCCGAGTCAATCGCCGAGCCGACCGAGGGTGTCGGACGCACATCGCCGGCGCCGATGTTGCAGACCTCGCATACCGCATCCACCACGATGCCGGCGGTGAGCTCGCCGCGCTCGGAGTCGACCTTGACCACGATCACGACCGTGGTGCGGCCGTATTCGGCCTCGCCCAGACGGAAACGGCGACGCAGGTCCAGGATCGGCACGACTGCGCCGCGCAGATTGATCACGCCCTGCACGTGCTCGGGCGAATGTGGCAGGCGCGTGGGCTTCTCCCAACCCTTGATCTCCTGCACGCGCAGGATCTCCACGCCGTAGGTCTGGCCGGCGAGCTGGAACGTCAGATATTGCTCCGCCGTGGCGGTGATGGCGGCGTTGCGGACGGCGTTGGTGGCGGCAGCTTCCATGGCGCCGGACTCAGTTCCGTACGGCGGTCTGATTGCCAAGTACGCGCTCGAGTGTCGCCAGCAGCTGGTCAGGATTGAACGGCTTGACCATCCAACCGGTCGCGCCGGCCTGCTTGCCCTGGATCTTGCGCTCCGGACTGGACTCGGTCGTCAGCAGCAGCAGCGGCGTCAGATGGTAGTTCGGCAGCGTGCGCAGCTGCGCCACCAGGGTGATGCCGTCCATGCGCGGCATGTTGACGTCGGTCAGCACCAGATCCACCCGGTGTTTGCGCGCGTATTCGAGCGCCTCGTCGCCATCGGAGGCTTCGATCACCTCGTAGCCGGCAGCCCGCAGCGTGACGCCGACCATTTGGCGCATCGACGCCGAATCATCCACCGCAAGAATAGTCTTGGACATTGCCCGATGCTCCAGCCCGTTACGTCAAATCCGGCCGCCCTCGGACCGCACGCACCGCGGCCGATAGCGGCTATATCGGCGCGTCCCCGCCCGGATTAACCCCGGGGCAACCACGGCAGCGCGGAATGCGTCGCGCTTCACAGTTTGCTCGCGGCTACGCGGCCAGCGGCTCGGATACCGAACGCGTCAGCCCGGCGATGTCCAGAATCAGTGCCACTGAGCCATCACCGAGGATGGTGGCGCCGGCGATGCCGTCGACGTGGCCGTAGTTGGCCTCGAGCGTCTTGACCACCACCTGCTGCTGGCCGAGCAGCTCATCGACGCACAGCCCGACGCGCCGTCCATCGCCCTCGACCACCATGATCAATCCGTCATCGGCGGCCTGCGCCCGCTGGCCGCGCGCATCGAATACCTTCTCCAACCGCAGCACCGGCAGATACTCGCCCCGAAACGACAGCACCTCGCCATGGCCGACTACCTGGCTGACCGATGCGGTGCGCAGCTGCAGCGATTCGACGATCGCGGTCAGCGGCACGATGTAGGACTCGCTGCCGACGGCGACGGTCTGGCCGTCGACGATTGCCAATGTCAGCGGCAGCGTGATGATGAAGCGTGAACCTTTGCCGGTGTCCGAACGCACCTCGATACTGCCGCCCAACTCCTCGACATTGCGCTTGACCACGTCCATGCCGACGCCGCGACCGGAGATGTCGGTCGCCTGGTCGTGGGTGGAGAAGCCTGCCAGGAAGATCAGGTTGTTGATGGCCTCGTCAGACAGTTGCTCGCTGGGCCCGATCAGGCCGCGCTCGCGTGCCTTGGCGAGGATGCGCTCACGCTTCAGGCCGCCGCCGTCGTCGCTGACCTCCACCGTGATGCTGCTGCCACGATGGTAGGCGTGCAGATGCACCGTACCGCGAGCATCCTTGCCGCTGGCGACGCGCTGCTCCTGCGACTCGATCCCGTGATCGATACTGTTTCGTACCAGGTGCACCAGCGGATCGCCGATCTTTTCCAACACGGTCTTGTCGAGCTCGGTTTCTCCACCGGTCATCTTAAGCTCGACCTGCTTGCCGAGCCGCTGGCTCAGATCGCGCACCATGCGCGGAAAGCGGCTGAACACAAAACTGATCGGCACCATGCGCACGCGCATGACGCTTTCCTGCAGCTCGCGCACGTTGCGCTCGAGCTGCGCCAGGCCGGAGCGCAATCGCTCACCTAACCCACCGTCGAGCGCGGCGACAAATTGCCCCAACATCGACTGTGTGATCACCAGCTCGCCGACGCTGTTCATCAGGTCGTCTATTTTCTCGGTGCTGACGCGGATCGAGCTGGCATCGCTGCCTTTGGCGCCCTCGGCGCTCTTGCCGCCTTCGACCGCCTTCACGGGTTCGCCGGCCTTGGCGGCACGCGGCTCGCTGTCCTCGACACGGGCTGCGACGGGCGCACCTGCAGGCGCCTTGGTGGCGGCCGAGGTAGCACTGGGCGCGGAACCCGCGGCGGCGGCGTTCTCTACCACACTGACCTCGAGTGCACAGTCGCCCTCGGCCCAGTCGAACACCTCGACGATTGACTGGCGCGGGGCATCGGTGCGCAAGCGCAGCATCCACGTCAGGTAACAGTTTTCGGGGTCGAGCTCCTCAAGCGGTGGCAACGCCGAACTGTCGGCGGTCACCCGCAGTTCGCCCAGTTCGCGCAGCTCGCGGAACATCCGCAATGGGTCGTTGCCGCGCGCCAGCAGATGCAGAAAAGGCCGGAAGCTGATCTGGTAGAGCGTACCGCGCGCCGCCATGGCCGCTGGTGCCGGCGCTGCAGCCGCAGTTGCAGCCGGCGCCGGCGCGCTCGGCGTCGCAGCCTTTTGCACCACCGCGAGTTCCAGATCGAACTGCAGGTCGGCTACCCGCTGCGCGTCGATCGGCTGCTTGCCCTGCTGGGCGCGCAGCATCTCGCGCAATACATCGACCGAGCGCAGCAGCAGATCCGACAACGACGCGCTGACCTGCATGCGCTTGCTGCGCAGCTCGTCCAGCAGCGTCTCGAGCGTATGCGTGAACGATGTGATCTGCCCGAAACCGAAGGTCGCGGCGCCGCCCTTGATCGAATGCGCGACGCGAAAGATGGTGTTGATCAGATCCGCGTCCGGCGTGCCGACGTCCAGACGCAGCAGCGCCTCTTCCATCTGGCCGATGGCCTCGAAGCTCTCCTCATAGAAGGAATCGTGAAATTGCGTCAGATCGATGGTCATGGTCTACATGCCAAGGTTGGATAGCAGCGCATCGACGTCCTGCTGATCGCTGACCGCAGGGCCGTGATCGACCCCCGGTATCATGGGACCGTGGCCGCGCCAGCCATCCGCCGTCGCGCTTCCCGGCCGTGGCTCGGGCTCCGCGCCGGCAATGCGCAGCAACTCGCCCAGCGCGTGCTCGAGCTCGTCCACCAGCGTCATGACGCCACGGATGATCTGTCCGGTCAGATCCTGATAGCCCTGCGCCAGCAGCACCTCGGCCAGATTGGCTCGCACCGACTGCATGTTCTTGCCGGTGCGCACCAGGAAGGCGCTGACCTGGGGCGCCAGTGCGGTGCCCGGGCCGGTGGCGCGCTGCGCCAGCAGCTCGCCGGCCTCCTGCACGGTGCGATCAGCCAGTGGGCCGCACTGCTCGACCAGATCGATGGTGCGATGGGCAGCATCATCGGTGAGGCGGATGACGTGCGCCAGACGATGGCGTGCATCAGGTACCTGGCGCTGCGCCAGATCGATCAGCTTGGAATCGACGCGGAAGTGATCGAGCGCGCTCTGCAGCTCGCTCGCCACGCGGCGCACCTCGAGCGTGAGTTGGCTGTGCGCGTCCGGGGTCGGCATCGCGGCGGGCATGGCAGGTCAGGCCGCCGCCCGGGCCGCCAGGATCTTGTCGATCTTTTCCTTGAGCGTCACTGCCGTGAACGGCTTGATGACGTAGCCGCTGACACCGGCCTGGGCCGCCTCGACGATCTGTTCGCGCTTGGCCTCGGCGGTGAGCATCAGCACCGGCATCTTGGCCAGGCGCGCATCGGCGCGCACCTGCTTGAGCAGCTCCAGCCCAGGCATTCCGGGCATGTTCCAGTCGGTGATCAGGAAATCGAAGTTGCCGGCCTTCAGCAGCGGCAACGCGGTATTGCCATCGTCCGCCTCGGTGACGTTCGGATAACCCAGGTCGTGCAACAGGTTCTTGATAATCCGGCGCATCGTCGAGAAGTCGTCGACCACAAGAAAATTCATATTCGGCTGCACTCGGGTTACTCCAATGCGCGGCGATTGGATGCAACTGGCATATCGGCCCCGGGACCGGGATTCTTGATTCGCTCGGCGAGACGCAGTTCACACTCTGCCGGCCGGGCCTTCCGCGGCAATCAGTTGCCGTCGCTGATGAGGGTGCCGCCGTCGACGATCAGATTCTGTCCGGTGATGAAGGCGCCGGCCGCGGATGCCAGCATCACCGCGACTCCGGCGATCTCAGCTGGGCTGCCCGCCCGGCGTAACGGCGTTGCCGCCAGACGGCGCGCCAGCAGTTCGGGATTGTCCAGCAGCGGCCGCGCGAACTCGGTTTCGATCAACCCGGGCGAGATGGCGTTCACGCGCACGTTGGCCGGGCCCCATTCGACCGCAAGGTTGCGCGCCAGCTGCGCCAGTCCGGCCTTGGACAGTGCATAAAGACCGATCGACTTGTTGCCGCGCAGGCTCGCGAGGCTCGCGGTCACGATTACGCTGCCATCGCGCCGCGCCGCCATGGCGGGAATGACCAGGCCGGTAAGCCACAGCACGCTGCGCAGATTCACCGTCATGGTGTGCTCCCAGTCCAGATCGCTGGCCTCGGCGATCGGACCGAATGGCGGGGCCACGCCGGCGTTGCAGACCAGCACGTCGATATGGCCGTGCAGTTGCAGCGTCTGGCGCACCAGCGACTCGATCTGCGGACGCTGCTGCACCTCGCACGCCAGACCGACGGCTTCGAAACCCTGCTCGCGCAGGCGCGCCGCCGCCGCGGCGCAGCCTTCCGCTTCGTCGCTCGATAGCACCACCTGGGCTCCGGCGCGCGCCATCTCGGTCGCGATCGCCAGCCCGATCCCGCGACTGGCGCCGGTCAGCAGCGCCACCTTGCCGCGCAGGCTGAACAGCTCGCTCATGGCCGGTTCAATTGCGCGACGACAGATGCGGCCACGCCGCCCGCAGATACAGTGCCATTGAGATCAGTGTCAGAGCCGCGGCGATCGCGGTCAGCCAGATGCCGATGCGATAGATCGGCAGACCGATGAGATCGTCGCGGAACAGCAGCATGCTCAGTCCGGTCATCTGCAGGATGGTCTTGTACTTGCCGATGCGCGACACCGCCACCGCGGTGCGCTGGCCGATACCCGCCATCCACTCGCGCAGCGCCGAGATCGCAATCTCGCGGCCGATGATCACGGCTGCCATGAGCACGATGAGCGGACGCGGATCGCGGCTGACGATCAACACCAGTGCCACCGCCACGATCAGCTTGTCGGCCACCGGGTCCAGGAACGTGCCCAGGCGCGTGGTCTGCCCGAGCCGGCGCGCCAGGTAACCGTCGAGCGAGTCGGTGATGGCGGCCACGGCGAACAACAGGCCGGCGATCGGGAACGCGAGCGCCGCGTGCTCGCGTGCGCCGAACAGGAACAGCATCACGATCAGCGGAATCGCCAGGATTCGCAGCCAAGTCAGGATATTGGGCAGAGTCCAGATCATCAGGCCCCCGGGTGCAGATGATCATAGATCGAACGCGCCATGGCCGCGCCCACGCCGGTAACTTTTTCCAGATCGACCAAGCCGGCCCGCATGACGCCCTGCAGGCCGCCGAAGTGTGTCAGCAGCGCACGCCGCCGGGCCGGTCCCAGACCCGGCACGGTCTCCAGGATTGATTCTCGGTAGCGACGCGCTCGCCGCCGCCGATGCCCGGTAATGGCGAAGCGGTGCGCTTCGTCACGCACCCGCTGTATGAAGTGGAGCGCCGCACTGTCGGCCTCCAGTACCAGCGGCTGCGGGCTGCCGGCTCGAAACAGCCGCTCCTGCCCGGGTCGCCGGTCGGCGCCCTTGGCCACTCCGACCACACTCAGATCGGTGACCCCGGAAGCCGCAAGGCCGCTCACCGCCGCCTCTACCTGTCCCGGACCGCCATCGATCAACAGCAGATCCGGCCGCGGCCGCTCGCCGCTGACCAGATGGGCGCCATGGCGCAGCAGCGCCTGGTACAGGGCGCGATAGTCATCCCCGGGCGTCACCCCGTCGATGTTGTAGCGTCGGTACTGACTCTTGCGCGCGCCTTCGGGCGTAAACACCACGCACGAGGCCACCGTGCCCTCGCCGGCGGTGTGACTCACGTCGAAGCATTCGACCCGCTCCGGCGGCGCGGGCAGATCGAACAGGCGCGCCAGCAGGCGCAGGCCTTCGACCGCGATCTCAGCGCGCAGCGCGCGCATGCGCAGGGCGTTGCGCGCATTCTCCAGCGCCAGCTCCATCCACTGCCGCTTCAGGCCGCGCTGTGGGACGCGCAGCTCGAGCGTTCGCCCGGCGGCGCTCGCTAGCGCCTGCGCCACCGCATCGTGGTCCGCCAGCACCATATTTATAAGTATCTCCGGTGGCGCTGGCTCGCGGCTGTAATACAGCAGCAGAAAGTCCGCCAGCGTATCGGTCGGCTCACTGAGCGCACTGCCGGGAAAGTGACTGGCGGTACCCAGATGCTGGCCCTCGCGCACCGGCAGCACGCAGATCGCATATTGCCCGGGGTCACCGCAGATCGCGATCACGTCGATGTCGGCCCGTCGGCCGGCGCTGGCGATCTGCTGCGAGCGGATTTCCTGCAGCTCACGCAGCTGGTCGCGCAGCCGCGCGGCATCTTCGAACTGCAGCTTGTCGGCGGCCGACTCCATGTGCTGCTGCAGCTGCGCAATGACCTCGGCGTTGCGGCCCTCCAGCACTCCGATCGCGCCTTGCAGATCACGCGCGTAGTCCTGCGGCGAGATCAGATCGACACAGGGGGCCGAGCAACGCCCGATCTGGTGCTGCAGGCACGGACGGCTGCGGTTGGCAAAGAATGAATCGCGGCAGTTGCGGATCTTGAAAACCTTTTGCAGGTGCAGCAGTACGTCGCGCACCGCGTGGGCGCTGGCGAACGGGCCGAACAGGCGACTGTGCCGCGGCTGCGGCCCGCGGTAGAACGACAACCGCGGGTAGGCGTGATCGGGGGCATATAAGATGTAGGGGAAGGTCTTATCGTCGCGCAACATGATGTTGTAGCGCGGGCGGTGGGCCTTGATCAGATTGCATTCGAGCAGCAACGCATCCTGCTCACTATTGACCACGGTGACCTCGATGCGCGCGATCCGGCGCACCATGGCGGCGATCTTGCTATCCAGGTCCTTGTTGCTGAAATAGCTGCCGACACGATCGCGCAGTCGTGCCGCCTTGCCGACATACAGCAGCTCGCCGTCATCGGCGTACATGCGATACACGCCCGGACGCTGTGGCAACGTCGCGACGTAACTCTTCAGCTCGATCTCGGTGTCGCTCATGGCGGCCGCGCGCCCTTGACTCATCCCGCGGCGCGCTGTGAGCCCGGCGCCGCCGGTCCTGACTCCTTGTAGGCGGCCAGTTGCTGGTCCGAGTCCAGGCTCAGACCCAGATGCCGCAGGATGCCGTCATCGAGCCCGTAGATCAGGCCGTGCACGGCGACTGGCTGGCCGCGCCGCCAGGCGTCCTGCACCAGCGTGGTCTCGCCCACGTGCACCGTCTGCGCCAGCACGTTCAACTCGCATAGCCGTCGCAGCTGCGCGTCAGGCGCTCCCGCAGCCGCCAGCTCGCCGACGTGACGATCGCGAACGTCCTGCACGTGCCGCAGCCAATTGTCGATCAGACCGAGCTTTTGATCGCGCAACGCCGCGCTCACCCCGCCGCAGCCGTAATGGCCGCAGACGATGATGTCGCGCACCTTCAGCACGTCCAGCGCGTATTGAATCACCGACAGGCAGTTGAGATCGCTGTGCACCACCACGTTGGCGACGTTGCGGTGGACGAAGATTTCGCCGGGCATCAGGCCGAGGATCTGGTTGGCCGGCACGCGGCTGTCAGAACAGCCGATCCACAGGTACTGCGGCAACTGCTGGTGCGCCAGGCGGGTGAAATACTGCGGATCCGACCCAGTCAGACCGGCGGCCCATTGCCGATTGCTGGCGAGCAGCGACTCCAGGGCTTTGCTGGCGGTCACGATTTCTGTTTGCTGCGCTCGGCTATCAGCATCGCGAGTTCCAGCGCCTGCTCGTAGTTGAGGCGTGGATCCACCTGCGAGCGATAAGAGCGCTGCAGGTCGGCATCGGTGAGGCCGCGGGCCCCGCCGGTGCACTCGGTGACGTCTTCGCCGGTCAGCTCGATGTGCACGCCACCCAGGTAGCTCCCGAGCTGCGCGTGGATACGAAACGCCAGATCGAGTTCCTTGAGGATGTTCTCGAAGCGGCGCGTCTTGAGGCCGCCGGCGCTGGTTTCGGTGTTGCCGTGCATCGGGTCGCAGCACCACAACACCGTGTGGCCGGTGCGTCGCACCGCCTCGATGACTCGCGGCAGCGATTTCTCGATGTCCTTGGCGCCGAATCGATGGATCAGGGTCAGACGTCCGGGCTGGTTCTGCGGATTAAGCGTGGTCACCAACTGCTGCAGCCACTGGTCATCCATCGCGGCGCCGACCTTGACGCCGATCGGATTGGCGATGCCGCGGAAATATTCCACGTGCGCGCCATCCACCTGCGCGGTGCGCATCCCGATCCAAGGCATGTGCGTCGACAGGTTGTACCAGTGGTTCTGGCGCGCGATGAAGCGCGTCTGCGCCTGCTCGTACAGCAGGTGCAATCCTTCGTGGCTGGAATAGAAATCCACCCGGGTCGCATCGTGCACCGCCTGTCCGGTCAGCGACTGGAAGAAATCCAGCGCATCGCCGATCGAGTGGGCGATGCGCTCGTACGCTTCGCGCAGCTCGGCGTGCCGCATGAATCCCAGATCCCAGTATTCCGGATGGTGCAGGTCGGCGAAGCCGCCATCGACTAGCGCTCGCACGAAGTTCAGCGTCAGCGCCGCGCGCTCGTAGCCGCGCAGCAGCAGTTGCGGATCGGCGCGGCGCGCCTCGGGGCTGAACTCCACGCGGTTCACCAGGTCGCCTCGATAGGCCGGCAACGTCACGCCATCGCGCGTTTCCGTGTCGGCCGAGCGCGGCTTGGCGTACTGACCGGCCATGCGGCCGATGCGTATCACCGGGCGCTTCATCTCCGATAACAGCACCAGGCTCATCTGCAGCAGCACCTTGAGCTGCTTGGCAATGCGGTCGGACTCGCACTCGGCGAAGCTCTCGGCGCAATCGCCACCCTGCAGCAGGAAGCCCTCGCCGCGCTGCACGGCCGCCAGCCGTTCGCGCAATTTCTCGATCTCCCAGGACACCACGATCGGCGGCAGACGCGCCAGTTCCGCGACCACGCGGCTCACTGCCGTGGCATCGTCGTACACCGGTTGCTGTGCAGCCTTGCGCGATTGCCAGCTGGCCGGGTGCCAGGAGGTAGCGTCGGTCGAGCGCATCGGGTAATGCTAACATGCGCGCTTTGCCGGGGAACACGCATGAATAAGGTGCTTATCCTGGGCGCCGGCAAAATCGGCGCGCTGATCTCGGGCCTGCTGGCCGAGTCTGGCGCCTACCAGGTGCAACTCGCCGACGTCGATGAGACCGCAGCCGCCGGCGTCGTCCGAGCTCATGCTCTGCCGAACGTGCAGGCGCTGCGGCTCGACGCCGCCGATGCCGGCGCGCTACGCCGCCAGCTGCAGTTGCAACCGGCGCTCGCCGTGGTCTCGAGTCTGCCGTACCACTGCAACGCGGTGGTCGCCGCGGCGGCGCGCGACAGCGGCATGCATTACTTTGATTTGACCGAAGACGTCGAGGTTACGCGACGCGTGAGCGCACTGGCGCAGGGCGCGGGCACTGCATTCGTGCCTCAGTGCGGACTGGCGCCGGGGTTCATCAGCATTGCCGGCGGCGAACTGATCCGCCACTTCGACAGCCTGCGCAGCGTGCGCTTGCGGGTCGGGGCTCTGCCGCAGCATCCGCACAACGTCCTGAAGTACTCACTCACCTGGTCAACCGAAGGCCTGATCAACGAGTACGGCAATCCCTGCGAAGCCATCGTCGACGGCCGCATGGTGGAAGTGCGGCCGCTCGAGGGCATGGAGGAGATCGAGATCGACGGCACGCTGTACGAAGCGTTCAACACCTCGGGCGGCCTGGGCTCGCTGGCGCAGAGCTTCGGCGAGCACTGCGAGAGCATGGACTACAAGACCATCCGCTATCCGGGCCACTGCGAGCAGATGCGCCTGCTAATGAACGACCTGAAGCTCAACCAGGATCGCGGCACGCTCAAGCGCATCCTCGAGAACGCTGTGCCGCAGACGCTGCAGGACGTGGTGATCGTGTACGCGGCGGTCACCGGCATGCAGAACGGCGAACTGCGCGAGGAAAGCTATGTCAGCAAGATCTATCCGCAGATCATAGCCGGACGGCTGTGGTCGGCGATCCAGGTGAGTACCGCTTCGGGTCTGTGTGCGGTGCTCGATCTGGTGCTGAGCCGTCCGGAGCGACACTCTGGATTGGTGACGCAGGAAACCTTCCGTCTGCCCGACATCCTGGGCAATCGCTTCGGTCGCCACCTGGCTGCCGGCGGCAGCAAAGATGTGTCAGGCGACGTCGTGGTGAGCGGTGCGCCGGGCCGCCAGCGCGCGCGCGCGGGTTAGGCCGATGGCTCTGGCTCGCGTCAGTGCACTGCTGAAGCATTTCGATCTGTCGGCTCCGCTCGAGGGTGTCACGGCGCGAGCGGCTGAAGCCAAACCGGCACCTTCCGGCGACTGGCTGGAGAGCTTCAATCCGGCCGACGGCAGCCGCTTGGGCCGCGCGCGCACCACCGGTGTGGTCGGCTACGAGGTCACGATGAGTCAGGCGGTCGCGGCCGCGCGTGCTTGGGCCGACGTGCCGGCGCCGCAGCGCGGCGAGCTGGTGCGTCAGTTGGCCGAAGAGCTGCGCCGGCACAAGCGCGAGCTGGCCGAACTGGTATCGCTCGAGAACGGCAAGATCCTGGCTGAAGGTCTGGGCGAAGTTCAGGAGATGATCGACATGGCCGATTTGGCCGTCGGTCAGTCGCGCATGCTGTACGGCCGTACCATGCATTCGGAGCGCAGCCAGCACCGCATGTCCGAACAGTGGCATCCGCTCGGTGTGGTCGGCGTGATCTCGGCGTTCAATTTTCCGGTCGCAGTGTGGTCGTGGAACGCACTGCTGGCGGCGGTGTGCGGCAACGCCACGGTGTGGAAGCCCTCGCCCAAGACCCCGCTGTGCGCGTTGGCTGTGCAGCAGCTGTGCGACCAGGTGATCCGGCAGCAGAACGCGCCACCGATCTTTCAGCTGCTGATCGATGCCGGCCCCGAGCTCGGCATGCGCCTGGCCGCCGATGCGCGCGTCGGATTGCTGTCGTTCACCGGCTCGACTGCGGTCGGCCGCAAGGTTGCGCAGACGGTCGCGGCACGGCTCGGGCGCAGCCTGCTCGAGCTCGGCGGCAACAATGCCATCATTGTCGATGAAACCGCCGACATCGGCCTGGCAGCGCGCGCCATCGTATTCGGCGCCCTCGGCACCGCCGGCCAGCGCTGCACCACCACGCGTCGGGTGCTGGTGCAGCGCTCGCAACTGGACGATCTGAAGCGCCGGCTGCTGCATGCCTATCGGCAGGTGCGGATCGGCGATCCGCTCGATCCGGCCACGCTGGTCGGGCCGCTGATCGATGCTGAGGCAGTGCGAACTTTTGAACGCGCGGTGGCGAACGCGCAAGCCGCCGGCGGCGAGCTGCTGATCGGCGGCAAGGCAATTTCGCGGCCCGGGCATTTCGTCGAACCGGCGATCGTGGTTGCGCGCAACGACTGGTCGATCGTGCAGTCCGAGACCTTCGGACCGCTGCTGTATCTGATTCCGGTGGACTCGATCGAAGAGGCGATCCGGCAGCAAAACGAGTCGGCCTATGGATTGTCCTCGGGGCTGTTCACCCAGCGCCTGCAGCACGCCGAGCTGTACTTGAGCCATCGCGGCAGCGACTGCGGCATCGCCAACGTCAACATCGGCACCTCAGGCGCCGAGATCGGCGGCGCATTCGGCGGCGAGAAGGACACCGGCGGTGGGCGCGAGGCCGGTTCCGACGCCTGGCAGGCCTACATGCGCCGCCAGACCAACACCGTCAATTGGAGTTCGGCCCTGCCGCTGGCGCAGGGAATCGAATTCGACCTGGCGCCCTAGCCCGTCAGCGCCCCGGCAGCTGCAGCTCGACGCGCGCGCCGCCCAGCGCCACCGAGGTGTCGATGTACAGTCGGCCACCGTAAAGCGCCACAGTCTCGCGCACCATCGCCAGTCCCAGGCCATGGCCGGGAACGTGCTCATCGGCGCGCACCCCGCGCTCGATCACACGCTGGCGCAGCTCCTGCGGTATGCCCGGACCATCATCGTCGACCACGATCGACAGCCGCCGGGTCAGCTCGCGGTCCGCATCGACCATCGCCGTCACCAGCACGCACGCGCGGCACCACTTGCAGGCGTTGTCCACCACGTTGCCCAGCACCTCGATGACATCGCCGCTGTCACCGAGGAACCCAAGCTCCGGGGCGACATTGATGTCGATGCGCAGGTCCTTGCGCGCATGCACCTTCATCATCGCGGCGCGCAGGTCGCTGACCAGGCCCAGCACCGGCACCGGCGTCTGACCCAGCGTCGCGCCGCCGCTGGCGGCGGCGCGCTTGAGCTGGTGTTCGACGATCTGGGTGATTCGATCGATCTCCAGCTGAATCGCCTGGCGGGTGCGCTGCTCGGAGCCTTCGGCGCTGCCGAGGCTGGCGCGCATCACCGCCAGCGGAGTCTTAAGGCTATGCGCCAGGTTGCCGAGGGTATCGCGATAGCGCCGGATGCGATTGCGCTCGGAGTTCAACAGCGCGTTGAGCCCCTCGGTCACTGCGGCCAGTTCGCGCGGGTAACCGCCGCCCAGGGCGGTAGCGCCGCCGACCTCCAGCGCAGCGATTTCGCTCTCCAGCCGGCGTACCGGCGCCAGCGCGCGCCGCATCATCCACGCCATCGTGCCCAGCAGCGCCAGCGCCAGTGCGCCAAACCAGGTGGCCATGCGCTGCCGGAACAGCCATAGCTCGCGCATCTGCGGCGCGGTGCTGTCGGCCACGGTGAACACCAGCTTCTTGGACAGCCCCGAGCCGTAGGCCCACTGCAGCCCGCGGCTCAGCTCCGCGACCGTGCTGCCATCGCGCGCGGTCTCGTAGCGAAAGTCCACTCCGCCGACCGCCAGCTTGCCGCCCGGCTCCAAGTCGGTACCGCCCAGCGACGGTGAACTCCACAGCAGCTTGCCCGACTCGTCGTGCAAGGTGGCGTACTGGCCCGAGCCCGGTACGTCCAGCCGCGACTCCGGATCCAGCAGGTTCACCACCAGCTTGCCCTCGAAATCCAGATCCACGGCCGTCACCAGCGCCACGATCTGCTCCTCCAGGCGATCGCGCAGTGCCGCGGTGGTCTGCTCGCGGAACACGTAGTCGATCGCGGAGGCGGTCAGGACGAAGAACAGCAGCAACGGCAGTGCCACGGCGATCAGCAGCCTGCGGCTGACCGACGGCGGCGCGCGATCCATCAAGTGGGCGCTGACCTTTAGCTGGACCGGCGCGGCAGACTCAGGCGATAGCCGCGCCCGCGCAGGGTTTCGATCGGGCGGATGCTTTCCTCGGGATCGAGTTTGCGCCG
>DASXDL010000008.1:0-32668 GCA_036490715.1 Steroidobacteraceae bacterium
AGGCGGTGCAACTGCGGCTCTCGGAGATGGTGCGCAGGCTCGCCGGCGCGCAGCTTTTGGCCTTGCAGCTGGGCCGGCTGAAGGACCGCGATGCCCTGGGCGGTGCGCAGATTTCGCTGGGAAAGTGGAACAACTGCCAGATCGCGCTCGAGATCGCACGCGACTGCCGCGATCTACTGGGCGGCGCCGGGATCAGCGTCGAGCACGCTGCCATCCGCCACATGTTGAACCTGGAAAGCGTGGTCACCTATGAGGGCACCGCGACCATTCACCAGCTGAGCATCGGCCGGGCGGTGACCGGCGTGGCGGCGTTCTGACCCGTACCGGTATGTCCGGCACCACATTTGACAGAATCGACCGCCCGGACCCTGTCGCCACTTGGCGACAACGCCGAACTATTTCGTTGTGAGCTTATCGACTTGCCGCGTATATCGCGTTAGCATCTCACCTAGTTGCGGCGACCCCAGTGGTTGCAGCAAAAATGGGACAGCGGCGTTTCTACCACGTTCCTGATGTTAGAAACCCAGGCTGTCGGGGTGCGCACAGATTGCGGCAAGCCACGTTTATAAGCGTGCCGCGAGTGCTCGCAGCGCGAACTGACGCGCAGGTCTCGCACTTTCGAGGCCGGCCTTTTTAAAGGCCAGACACTCAGGTCTGCCCAGCATTGGATTGCGCACCCGGACAGACCTGCGTCGTGTGAAGAAATTAAAACCCCGCTATGCGGGGTTTTTTTTCGCGCATTGGATGCAGACCTGAAACAATGACGCGGCGTTCTACTACTTTTTCGCGCGCACCCGATACAACAGCGTGGATCGCGAGCAGTTGCATATCGCCGGACTGACCGGCGTCGATGTGGCGCTGGATATCGCCGGTGCCGGCACGCGCAGCTACGCCTTCATCCTCGACTGGCACATTCGCGTGCTGTTCGCGCTGGGCTGGTACTGCCTGGTGTGGGCGCTGGTGTGGGGCGTGGGCGCCATCACGCTGCTGGGCGCGACGCCGCGCTGGTTCTTTGCCGTGGCCGGCGTGCCGGCGATCCTGATCTACGTGTTCTATCACCCGGTGCTCGAAGTGCTGATGCGCGGGCGCACGCCGGGCAAACGCCGCGCCGGCGTACGCATCGTGCTGCGCAATGGCGGCACGCCCGGCATCGGGCCGCTGCTGGTGCGCAATATCTTTCGGCTGGTGGATACATTGCCGGCGTTTTACCTGCTCGGACTGGTGTGCTGCCTGACCACCGAGCAGCGCGTGCGCATCGGCGATCTGGCCGCCGGCACCGTGCTGATTCGCGATTCGCAGGGCGCGGCACAATCGCTGTCGCAGCTGGCCGCCATGGTGACGCAAAGTCAGCTGCGACCCGAGCTGGTCGAGCTGATCCGCGACCTGCTCGAGCGCTGGCCGGAGCTGGAACTCAAGCGTCGTGACGAGATCGCGCGCTCGATCCTCGCGCGCGCCGATCGCAGCGGTTCGGACGCGCAGCTGGCACTGATGAGCGATGAGGAGCTGCTGCGCCAGCTGCGCGCCCTGGTCAGCCTAGGTGCAGGTCAGCGCGCATGAGCGAGCGCACGGCCGCCGCTGCCTGGATGAAGTCGCGCTCACGCGTGTGGAGCGAGTGGCTGACACAGCTGCCCGCGCGGCCGCACGACCTGGACGTGGCTTCGGCGCAGCGCTTCATCGAGCGCTATCGGGCGCTGGCGCGGGATCTGGCGAGCGCGCGCCGGCTGCTTCCCGGCAGTCGCGCAACGGCCGCATTGGAGACGCTGTACGTTGCCGCCCATGCCGACATCGACCGCTCGGCACGCACCACGGCCGCCAGCCTGCTGCATCTGCTGCGCGATGAGATTCCAGCGATCGTGCGCTCGCTGCGGCCGACGATCTTGTGGCTGGCACTGCTGCTGTGCGTGGCCACCGCCGCCGGCTACTGGTTGATCGATCGCTACCCGGATCTGGTGGTGCTGGTCGCCAGCGACAAGATGATCGACGATGTCGAACACGGCCGCTTGTGGACCGAAGGCTTGCTGCACGTGACGCCGGCCTCGCTGGTGTCGATGCGGATTCTGTCGAACAACATCGTGGTGAGCCTGTTCGCCTTCTGCGCCGGCATCTTCTTCGGGCTGGGCGCGTTCTACATCGTCGCGATCAACGGCCTGATGCTCGGCGCGATGTTCGCCTTCACCCATCACTACGGCATCGACGGCCAGCTGCTGAAGTTCGTGCTGGCGCACGGCCCGGTCGAGCTGTCGGTGATGTGCATCGCCGGCGCGGCCGGCACCGCGCTCGGTGAATCGCTGATCCGGCCGAGCGCGCCGACACGGCGCGAATCGTTTCAGCTGGCGGCCAATCGCATCGTGCGGGTGCTGCTGGCCTGCGCGCTGCTGCTGATCGGCTGCGGCCTGATCGAGGGCTTCATCTCACCGGATCCGCGGCCGTCGCTGGCGTTGCGCGCCGCCATCGGCCTGGGCTACTGGCTGCTGATGCTGGCGTTCCTGAGCGGGCGCTTGCTGCGGCCGTTCGGTGCGCGCAGCGCCTAAACGCGGCGGCGCTGACGAAACTCGCGGTAGGCATCAAGCACTGCGCGATCAAGTTCGTGCGCCGGGGCCGAGAGCGCCGGCGCCCCGAGTGCACGCAGCGCCGCGACGTTGCGCGCGCGCGCGCGGCCGTATTCCTGTGCGGCCAGCGCTCGATACACCTGCTGCTCGTCGGCAGCCGGGGTGCGCGCCAGTACCGCCGCGCGCTCGCTCGCCACGCCGGCGATGAACGGCAGGTGCTTGGGTAACAGCAGTCGCGCCGCGGCGTGCAGCTCGCCGGTGGCCGAGGCGTCATCCAGATCGGCCAGCATGACCACCAGGGTACGCTGGCGCACCAGTGAACGGATGCGCGCGGCTGCCAGCGCCGGATTGGAATCCCCAGGTTGCACCCGCGCATCGCCCAGGCTGGCCCGCACGCGCATCAGCGCGGCCAGGCCGTGACCGGGCGGCAGCGCGATCAGCGGCCGATCCGCATACAGCAGCAGGCCGACGCGATCGTCCAGCAGGATGGCGCGCTGCGCCAGGCGGGCGGCGATGTTGGCATACAGCGCCAGACGATCGGTATCCCCGGCCGCCAGTCCGCTGCTGCGGCCGACATCCACCGCCACCACGATCTCAAGGTGCTGGTCCTCGGAAAAATCGCGGCTGATCAGCCGCCGCTGGCGCGCACTGGCCTTCCAGTCGATGGCCCGCGGCGGATCGCCGGGTCGGTAGTCGCGCAGCTGCAGCACCTCGCTGCCGGCGCCCAGGCGCCGCGCCGCCTGGCCGGCCAGTGCGCGCTCGCCGATCACGCGATCGGCCTCGTGCAGCACATCGGGCAGCACCTGCAGCACGGTTTCATTACCGAGACGGCGGTTCCACCACGCCAGGCCCAGCACGCCTCTGACGCGCAGCTGACAAGGCGGCCATTGATGTCGCCCGAGACGGCGCGCGGTGGCGTCGCGTGAACGCATCGCGGCGGCGCCGGCCGGCACCCACAGTGTCATCACGCCGCGATCGATCGACACCTCGGCCGGCGCTGCCGGCGACAGCTCGACCTCCAAACTGCGCCTAAGGGCCTGTGTGAGCACGAAACCCACTGGCATCGCTCGTCCCAGCAGAGCGCGCTGCGGCACAATGATCTGCAGCGCCACCGCCGCCCGCTCCATCAGGTAGCCCTCGTAGGCCAGACCCAGCAGCAGCACGCCGACCGGCAGACACCACAAGCGCGCAAGTTCCGCTCGCCCACTCCAATCGGAAGCCACCGCCAGCAAACCGGTCAGCAGCAGCAACAACAACGCGTTCTGACGCAGCGACATGCGCGTTGCTTCAGCGCGGCACCGGCACCTGCTCGAGCAGGCGCTGCGTCACCGCCTGCTCGCTGGTACCCTCCAGTACCGCCTCGCTCGACAGCACCAGCCGATGCGGCATCACCAGCGGCACGGCGCTCTTCACATCATCCGGCGAGACGAATTCCGCCCCACGCAGGCCGGCGGCCACGCGCGCCGCGCGCAGCAGCGCCAGGGTGCCGCGGGTGGAAAGACCCAGCGCCAGCTGGGTGTGCTCGCGCGATGCCTTGGCAATATCGAGCACGTAGCTGTGCAATCCTTCAGCCACGTGCACCGCGTCGGCACCGGCGCGCGCGGCGGTGAGCAACTCGGCATCCACCACCTTCGCCGATAGCGCCGCCTCCTCGGAGCGCACCGGCGCGGCCAGCGCGCCATAGCGCTTGAGCACCTCCAGCTCGTGTTCGCGCGACGGATAGGTCAGGTCGATTCGCAGCATGAAGCGGTCGAGCTGTGACTCGGGCAGCGGGTAAGTGCCCTCGAATTCGCGCGGGTTTTGCGTCGCGATCACCAGAAATCCAGCCGACAGCTTGTAGTTGCGGCGGTCGACCGACACCTGGCGCTCCTCCATCGCTTCCAGCAGCGCCGACTGGGTCTTCGGGCCGGCGCGGTTGATCTCGTCGAACAGCAGCACGTCGGTGAATAGCGGCCCGGGACGAAACACGAAGCCATTGCGGGTGGTGTCATAGACGTGCACGCCGATGATGTCGGAGGGCATCAGGTCGGCGGTCCCCTGGACGCGCTTGAAGCCGCCGCCCAGCGCGGTGGCCAGTGACTTACTGAGCAGCGTCTTGCCCAGACCCGGTGCGCCCTGGATCAGCACATGGCCACGCGCCACGATCGCAATGGTGAGTGCGCGGATCACAGGCTGCATGCCGATCACGCTGCGGCCGAGCGCACCCTGCAGGCGTTGCTCGAGGTCTTCCAATGCAGAACTCATGCGAGTTTCCCCTGAAGTTCGGACAGCAGATTGTGCAGCTGGGTCAGATCGACGCGCTCATCGGCGCGCGAGCGCGCGTACAGATCCTGCAATCGACGCCGCTCGGGCAGCGACACCGCGGCCTGGGCCTCGAGCCAGTCCCACAGCGGCTCGCCGTTCTCGCTCATATGCAGCCGCCGCCGCAGGCCGTCAAAGAAATTCGCCAGCAGCCGCCGTGCGGCCTCGGGCCGCGTCACCACGCCGGAAAAAAATCGGCCGCTGGCGCTGATCAGCGCTGTTTCATCTACCGGCTGCCACGGGCTGTAGGTGGTGACCGGCCGCAGCGGCCCGAGCACGAACGCCAGCCACAGCAGCACGATCCACCACAGCGTGTGGTGCAGGCGCGGATCGCCATAGAAGGCATTCGGGTCGTAGTAGTCCACCAGGCCCTGGTGGGCATCGTCGAATACGACACTGCCGTGGGCGCTGCGCGCGAAGGCGATGATATTGGACAGCAGCCGGGCGTTCTGCGAGAGCGCAATCTCGCGGTTGGATGAAGGCGTCGCCAGCGCGCATACGATCACCTGCCCCTGCCCCTGACGCAGCAGCCACAACAGCGGTTCAAAGTCGCCGCCGTCACGCTGCGCAATCGCCAGCGGCAGCACCTCGGGCGGCGATGACGCGCGCCAGTGCGATGCCGGCAGATCGCTCAGCGCGCGCAGCTGCTGCACGCCGTCCATCAGCGGATGCGCGCCCAAGGGGATGGCATGGATGTCGGTGCCGCCGAGCAGCTCGTCGAACTGCGAGCGCAGATCAGGGTCTTGGCCTGCGGCCGGCCGCTTGGCCGGGAGCACCAGGAAACTCAGGCGCGTCATGCGACGCAGCTCATCCAGAAAGTCGGCCCCCGTGGTCAGCGTCCAGCGCGGCGTGTCCTCCAGCGCCGCCATCACCAGCAGCGTGTTGCCCGATTCGATCCATTGCTTTAAAGCCTCGCGCTCGGGCGCGCGCATGGACAGGCGGTGCGGCATCAGCGTCAGCAGCAGATTGCCGCTTTTGGCGAGGCCGAATGCCGGGCTGATCAGATGATCGTAGCGATCGCGCAGGCTCAGCACCGGGATGTTGTCGGCCTTGAGCCAGCGCCACAGCGCCAGCTCGCCATCATCGCCGGCATCGGTACTCAAGGGTGCCGATGCCGGCCCCAGACTCGAGAACGGCTTGGGAAACAGAAGCGCGTAGAACAACGCCAGTGCGACCAGCGCGAATCCTAAGGTGACCAGGCGCTGCTTCACGGCCGGCCACCGCGAAGTGCGGTCAACTGGCCGTACAGGCGGCGCGCGTCGTTGACCGATGGTTCGATCGGCGCTGCGGCAGGCTCGGCCGCGGCCGGACCGTACAGCAGCCGCTCGGCCAGCTGCGCCAAGCGCACGAAGGTCGAGCGCTGCTCGGCATGGTCGAATACGCCCCGCAGTCCGAGTTCGCGGTGCGTGAGACTGCGTTCATCGGTGAGGCGCCCGGAATGCGCCAGGGTCTGCACCAGCAGTCGCAGCAGCAGGGCCGGCTGCTGCTGCAGCGGCGCGGCGTCGATACTCGACAGATCAAGCGCTGCGCCGGGGACTTCGGCAGCCACGTCATGCCCGAAGCGCGCGCCGCGGCGGCTTCTGCCACCACCCAGTCCGGCAGCCAGCAGTTCACGCCTGAGTATCCATCCGGCGATGACAATCACCGCCCCGAGCAGCAGGTAGGTGATCGAGCGCGCCAGCCAGGACGGAACCGACAGATGCGGCAGCCAGCCGGCCAGCCACGGCGGTCCTGGCTGGGATTGCGGCAACAGCAGGTCGCGCAACCAGTCCTTGAAGGACTGCCACAGCGATACCTGATCAGGCGCTGTCTGCAAACCGTGAACGACCCGCTGCAGCGTCGCGACCGAGGGCGCACTGCTGGGTGGCGGCGAACCGTAGCGTGATTGCAGCGCACGCAGATCAAGGATCGCCGAGCGATCCAGGCGTGCTTGCCAGCGCTCGGGCAGCTGCTGCGCCAGTGGCAACTGCTGGATCGCCCACTCTAGATCGGGACAGAGCCGGCGCACCTGCTCGACCCCCTGGCCGGGCGCGCTGCCCAGACGAGCCAGGCAGTCATCGAAGGCTGCGCTCAGGTCGTCGGCACGCGCCGCGCCGAGCAGCACGCATCCTGCCAACAGCAGCGTCGGCAGGCAGCGCATGGCTTCAGGCTGATTGCAGCGATTTAGTACGTGCCGCCAGGTCTCCGCCGTCGCGGCGAAACTTGTAGTCGTAGTACATCGCCACCAGCAGCGCCGGCAGCATTGGCATGATGAATACGCGCGCGACCGCCCCGACGATCTGCGACCTGAGCAAAATCGACACCGGATCGCCGGGGAACATGACCAGCACCAGGCCGCTGACGAAACTGAACAGCATGCTGAGGATCACGACGATGATGATGCCGACAGTGACGATGATGCTGGTGCGCCACCAGTGACCGCGGATCAGCGTCCAGCTGCTGCGCATCGACTCGAGCGTGCTCGCGTCCTCAGCGTACAGGGCCACGATCCACAGCTGCAGCATGCCCCACAGATAGATGCCGTAGATGAGCCAGACCATGAAGAGCAGGAAGCGCAGCAGCGGTCCGATCGGCAGTACCGTGAGCAGCAGCGTCGCCACGTACAGCAGGATATACACCACCCCGAGCAGCAGCCAATGCAGTCGTCCGAACGCCGCTCCCAGCGCGCGGCCCAGCGTCAGCGGCCCATTGCCGCTGGCCACCGAGACCTGGGCGGCGATCATCGCGCCGAATACCCCGATCGAGATGATGCTGAACAACGGGAACAGGCCCCACATCGAGGGCGATCGGAACTGCTGCCAGACCTGCGCCGGATCGCGCAGCGAGGCGAGCATCGGAATGCGCGCAATCACGTACACCAGCGAGGCGATCGTGACCACCGTGCTGATCAAGGCGATCGGCCAACAGCTGCGAAACGAGGCCCGATACAGCTTGATGGCATCATCGATGACGCCGCCGACATCGCGCGGCGCACTGGGCTGAACGTACATAGTTGGCTATCTCCCCGCGTCAAAGGTAGCAAATGGCCCGGTGCTTGACGACTATGACAGCTCCCGGGTTGCGCTAAGCTTGGGCGCGCGATGCAACTGATCGATGTCAGCCACAGTGTCGAGTCCGGGATGCTGACCTACAAGGGCCTGCCGGCGCCCGTCATCTGTGACTACCTGTCGCGCGAAGCCTCGCGCCGCGTCTACAGCCCGGGCACGCAATTCCGGATCGGCCGCATCGACATGGTCGCCAACACCGGCACCTATGTCGACAGTCCGTTTCACCGCTATGCCGACGGCAAGGATCTGGCGGCATTGCCCTTGAGCTCGCTGGCCCATCTTCCCTGCCTGGTCGCGCATCTGCCCTCAGCGGTGGGCCGCGCCATCGACCGGCTGCCGTTCTCGACTGACGAGGTGCGTGGCAAAGCCGTCCTGGTGCACACCGATTGGGCCCGGCATTGGCGCAGCGAGCAGTACTTTGAGGGCTTTCCCCATCTGACGGCGGCCCTGGCCGAGTGGTTGCGCGCGGCCGGCGCCCTCCTGGTCGGGATCGATTCGCACAATATCGACTGCACCGACAACGGTGATCGTCCAGTGCACTCGACGCTGCTACAGGCCGAGATTCCGATTGTCGAACATCTATGCGGGCTTGAGGCATTGCCCGAGCGCGGCTCGAACTTCTACGCGGTGCCGGTCAAGGTCCGCGGCCTGGGCACCTTCCCGGTGCGCGCCTTCGCTGCCATTGAAGACTGAACGCTGATGGCAGCACCCGCAGCACCGGCGTGGCAGCTCTATGTTCCAAAGCTTTACAGCGTGTTGCGGCTGGGCTATGGCCTCGATGATCTGCGCCATGACCTGATCGCCGGCCTCACGGTCGCGATCGTGGCCTTGCCGCTGGCCATGGCGCTGGCGATCGCTTCGGGCACTACTCCCGACAAGGGACTGCACACCGCGATCATCGCCGGGCTTCTGATCTCGGCGCTGGGCGGCTCGCGCGTCCAGATCGGCGGCCCGACCGCGGCCTTCATTCCGGTGGTGTTCAGCGTAATCGAGCGTTTTGGCTACGGCGGCCTGATCCTGTGCACCCTGCTGGCCGGCCTGATGTTGATCGCCGCCGGAATCCTGCGGATCGGCACGCTGATGAAATACATGCCGCAGCCGGTCATCACCGGCTTCACTGCCGGCATTGCCGTCAGCATCTTTCTAAGCCAGGTGAAGGATTTTCTGGGTCTGCACATGGGCGCGGTGCCGGCGGATTTCTTTGCGCGCCTGAGCGCCTACGCACAGCACCTCGGCGACTTTTCCGCTGCGGCCACCGTGATCGCGCTCGTCAGCGTGGCACTGATCGTGCTGCTGCGGCGTTGGCGGCCGGCGTGGCCGGGGTTTCTGATCGCGGTGTGCGTCGGTACGCTGATCTGCCTGCTGCCAGGGTGGTCGGCGGAAACGATCGGCTCGCGCTTCGGCGGGATTCCGGCGCAGCTGCCGACTTTTGCGTTCCCGCATATCCCGCTGGAGCGCACCCGCGAGCTGTTTCCCAGTGCATTCACCATCGCCTTCTTGGCGGGGGTGGAATCGCTGCTGTCGGCGGTGGTGGCCGATGGCATGATCGGCGGCCGGCATCGCTCCAACGGCGAACTGGTGGCCCAGGGTATCGCCAACATTGCCTCGGCGCTGTTCGGCGGTCTGCCGGCGACCGGCGCGCTGGCGCGCACCGCAACCAACGTGCGTGCCGGCGCGCGCTCGCCCGTGGCCGGCATGGCGCACGCGGTGTTCCTGCTGTTGTTCGTGCTGGTACTGGCCCCGTGGATGAGCTACATCCCGCTCGCGGCGCTCGCCGGCGTGCTGCTGATCGTGGCCTGGAACATGGCCGAGATCGAGAGCTTCAGGCATCTGATGCGAGGACCGATCGGCGATCGGCTGGTACTGCTGCTTACCTTCGTCTTGACGGTGATGGTCGACCTGACGGTGGCGATCGAGGTCGGGTTGATCCTGGCCGCGTTCCTGTTCATGCATCGCATGAGCCAAGTGGTCGCGATGGAGTCGAACCTGTCGCTGGTGGACGAGGATGCCGCGGAATCCGCCGGTGCCCTCGAGATGACACAGCGGGCGCAACTGCCGGAGGGCGTCGAGGTGTACCAGGTATCCGGTCCGCTGTTCTTCGCGGTCGCCAACCGCTTGGACGAGGTACTCAATCAATTCCCCAGGCCGCCGCGGGTGTTCATCCTGCGATTGCGGCTGGTACCGCTGATCGATGCCAGCGGTGTCAGCGCGCTGCGGCAGCTGCTGAAACGCTGCGCGCGGGCGGGCACGGCGGTGATCCTGTCGGGACTGCGCGAGCAGCCGCGCGCCATCCTGACGCAGATGGGCGTGATCCCCGATGGCGTGCAGCTGCGCTTCGCGGCCGACTTCAGCGAGGCGGTGAGGCTGGCGCGCTCAGCCGTGTGAAGCCTCATCGGGTCTGACCGAGTGATGCTCCAGCTCCGCGTCTGGCAGCAGCACAGTCAAGAGCCCGATGAGCGGCAGATAGGCGCAGACCCGATAGACGAACTCGATGCTGGTGGCATCCGCCAGCGCCCCGAGCATGGCGGCACCCAAACCGCCGGCGCCGAAGGCGAAGCCAAAGAACAGACCCGAGATCATGCCGACCTTGCCGGGCACCAGCTCCTGCGCATACACGACAATGGCCGGAAACGCCGAGGCCATCACCAGGCCGATGGTCACGGTCAGCACGCCGGTCCAGAACAGGTCGGCGAACGGCAGCAGCAAGGTGAAGGGCACCGCGCCGAGTATCGACAGCCAGATCACCGGCTTGCGGCCGATGCGATCGCCGAGCGGACCGCCGAGGAACGTGCCGACCGCCATCGCCGCCAGGAATACGAATAGGTAGAGCTGCGCCTGTGGCACTGAGCGCTTGAAGTGCTCGATCAGATAAAAGGTGTAGTAGCTGGTCAGGCTCGCCAGGTACACGTACTTGGAAAATATCAGCACCAGCAGCACGATCAGGCCGCGCACGATTGCGGCGCGTGGCAGCCGACGCAAGCCCGATTGATGATGGGTGCTGCGTCCGAGCCGCGCCAGACCGTGATGCTTGTACCACTGGCCGACGTTCCACAGGATCGCGCCCGACAGCAGCGCCAGCAGCGCAAAGAACGCCAGGCTCGACTGGCCGAAGCGCACCACCACCAGCGCGGCCGCCAGCGGTCCGAGCGCCTGTCCGAGATTGCCGCCGACCTGAAACAGCGACTGTGCCAGACCGTGGCGTGGACCTGCGGCCATGCGCGCCACGCGCGAGGACTCGGGATGGAAGATCGAGGATCCCATGCCCAGCAGACACGAACCCGCCAGCAGAATCGGATAGGCGTGCGCCATCGACAGCACCGTCAAGCCAGCGAGCGAGAACAGCGTGCCGCCGGGCAATGCCAGCGGCGTGGGCCGGCGATCGGCATAGAGGCCGACGATCGGCTGCAGGATCGATGCGGTCAGCTGATAGGCGGCCGACACCAGCCCGATCTGCCCGAAACTCAACCCCAGATCGAGCTTGAGGTTCGGATAGATCGCCGGCAGCAACGACTGCATCATGTCGTTGAGCAGGTGACAGAAGCTGATCGCCAGAATGACGGCCAGCACCGTGCCATCGGCAGCGGTCGGGGTGCGCGCCACCTTAACTGGCACCGAGCGCCTGCCAGCTCACATCGACGATTTCCACCACCTGTGCCGAGGATGCGGCCACCGCCAGTGTGCCGGCGTACCCGGCCGCGGTGCCCAGCGTGTACAGCCGCCAACCCTGCGGCGACAGCTCGCCCGGCGCTGACAGCAGCCGCGCCGGCTCAGCCGGATCCACCGACACCTCGATCGATCGCAACGCGGTGCGAAGCCCGATGCCATGGCCCTTCAAAAATGCCTCCTTGGAGGTCCAGCACTTGAAAAATGCGGCGCAGCGTTGCGCCTCGTCCAGCTGCTGCCAGGCCCGCCGCTCAGCGTCCGACATGAAATACTCCACCAACTCGGCCCGCACACGCTCGCTGTCCATCTGCTCGACGTCGATGCCGAGGGCCAAGCCGATAGCGAACGCCGCCAGGATCCACTCTCCCGAGTGACTCAGATTGAATTGGATGGGGTCCGCTTTGGAAGCACCGCCGGCCTGCGGCTTGCCGTGCTGATCCGGCTCGATCGTGACTTCACCGAGCGGCTGCCCTTGGTATCTCGACAGCAGGAGGCGAGCCGCAAGCCGGCCCAGCTGGAAGCGAATGCGATCCTCGGCACGCACAAACCGCGCTGCGCGCGCCTGTTCGGCGCTGGTCAGCACCGTGCTGGCCATGCGCGCCATCGCTGCGGGCGGTTGCACCGGGATGTGCCAGACGTGCACCGCGTTGCGGGCGAGAGTGCCAGGCGCGTCGGCGCATTGCAGCCGCGTCATCGATGCA
Source organism: Steroidobacteraceae bacterium (assembly GCA_036490715.1). GTDB lineage: Bacteria > Pseudomonadota > Gammaproteobacteria > Steroidobacterales > Steroidobacteraceae > FEN-1191. Next base: position 12,262 of record DASXDL010000008.1, read on the forward strand.
TCGGACTCGGCTGCGCTGCTCATTAGGTCCCAGGAAAAAATGTGCGCTCCAGCTCGGCTGGTTACAGTCAGGTGAGCGCCACGGATGCGCTGATTATCCTTGGCGGCGTGCTCTGGGATCAAGGCGTAGAGCCCAGGCGTCAAAGCGAATTTGCAATGGCGGCGTGAGTCTGCAGCAGGTGCGCTTGGCGGCGGCTCTAGACCGACCGGCCTGAATCGGCCAGCGCCTGCGTGAGTGCCTGCGGTTCCACCGGTTTCACCAGGTGTCCGTCGAAGCCGGACTGCTGCGCACGCGCCCGATCGGCCTCCTGACCGTAGCCGGTGACCGCGATCAGGCGGATGTGTTGGAACTCGGGATGCGAGCGCACGCGGCGGGCGACCTCGTAGCCATTCATCTCGGGCAGACCGATGTCCAGCAGCATGACATCAGGACGAAACTCCTGCGCCTGCTTGATGGCCTCGGCCGAGCCGTACACGGCCAGGGTCTCATGGCCATCCAGCTGCAGCAGCATCGCGAGCGAGTCGGCGGCATCGGCGTTGTCGTCAACGATCAGGATCCGTTTGGGCACGTCTTTGACCTTTGGTGCGCCACGCGCGGCGATGCCCGGTGGCTTGCTCGCAGGCAGGCTCATCTGGAAGATCGACCCCCGGCCGATGCCTTCACTGCGCGCCATGACGTGTCCGCCATGCATCTCCACCAGGCGCTTCACCACCGACAGGCCGATCCCCAGGCCGCCCTGGGAGCGATCGAGCGAACGATCGCCCTGTACGAACAGCTCGAAGATTCGCGGCTGCAGCTCGGGCGCTATGCCAACGCCGTTGTCGCTGACCTCGATAATCGCCCGGCTACCTTCGGCATAGGTTCGCACGCCGATCTGGCCATCGGCGTCGGTGTATTTCGCCGCGTTGGTGAGGATATTGCTGACACACTGGACCAGGCGGGCGTTATCGCCGTCGACGTACAGCTGCCGGTCGCTGCGTACGATCGACACCTTGTGGCGCTTGTCACACAGCAGCGGCTCGACCGTTTCCAGTGCCTGCGCCACGATGTCCCCCAGCTCGAGCGACTCGCGGTTGAGCTCGATGCGCCCCTCGGTGATGCGGGAAATATCCAGCAGATCATCCACCAGCCGGGTCAGCTGGGTGACTTGACGGCGGATGACATCGGCCGTGAACTGCACGCGCGGCTCCTCGCGCGCGGTCGCCGCCAGCAGCTCGCTGGCGTTGCGCAACGGCGCCAGCGGGTTGCGCAGCTCGTGCGCCAGCATCGCCAGGAACTCGTCTTTTTGCCGATCGGCGGACTCCAGCGCGGCACGCGCCTGAACGTGGGCCGAGATGTCCCGGAAGTAGCACATCACCCCAAAACCACCATCGGGCAGCGTGGTGCGATGCATCTGCCACTCGTAGTACTCGGTGCCCGGCCGGTCGAGGCGCTGTTCGGCGGATTCGGCGGCGATGTACGGCGCGCCGCTCGCGAGCGTGTCGCGGATGCGTTGCACCATCTCATCCGCGGCCCGCCTTCCCCACCGCCGGTGCACCAGCTCGTCGTAGTCGCTGCCGCGCAGATCCTCCTGGCCGCCGAAGTTCTTTTGCGCGACCGGATTGATCTCGCGCACCTTCAGCTCGGCATCGACCAGATACACGCCCAGCGGCGCCTGATTCAGCAGGGTTTGGAACTGGGCGCTGCGTCGGCGCAGCGCTTCTTCCGTCTGCCGGCGGATGTGCCCGAGCTCCAGCAGCGCACCGACCCGCGCCACCAGCTCACGGGCGGAAAATGGCTTGATCAGATAGTCATCGGCGCCGGCGTCCAGGCCCTCGATCCGCGCCTCTTCGCCAGCACGTGCCGATAGCATCACGATCGGCACGCTGCTTAAGCTGGGGTCGGCCCGCACCGCCGCCACCAGCCCGAAGCCGTCCAGTCGCGGCATCATCACGTCGCTGATGATCAGATCAGGGCGCGCGCGGCGCGCGGCCCGGAATGCCTGTTCGCCGTCGCCAACCGCCTCGACCGAGTAGGTCGGCGCCAGCAATTCGGTCACGTAGGCGCGCATATCGGCATTGTCGTCTGCCAGCACGATGCGGGCGCCGAAGGTGCTGGCAAAACGCTGATCGATGGGCGTGCCGGCGGCTGCGTCCGGCAGCGCCTGCAAGCTGGTCGTATTGTCGGTGGCCGGCTCGGGCAGCCAGCGCAGCGCCTCCTGTACGAACGCCTGCGATCCGGTCGCCATCGAGGCGACGGCGCGAGGCGCCTTGATGCGCTCTGCCGGCAAATGGGCGCTGCCCAGCGGCAGGCGCACGCGAAACGTGCTGCCACGGCCCGGCGTGCTCGTCACTTCGATGCCGCCGCCATGCAGGCGCACCAGCTCGTGCACCAGCGCCAGGCCGATACCGGAGCCCTCATGAGTGCGGGCCTGCGTTCCCTCGATGCGATGAAAACGCTCGAACAGCCTCGGGATCTCCTCGCTGGCAACGCCGACGCCGCTGTCGCTGACCTCGAGCAGCGCGGCGCCCTGATGGTGCGTCAGGCGCACGCCGATGGCGCCCTCGAAGGTGAACTTGAACGCATTGGAGAGAAGATTCAGGACGATCTTCTCCCACATCTCGCGATCCACGTACACCGGCTCGGCCAGCACGTCGCAGCTGACCTGGAATTTAAGACCGGCACGCTCGATGGCGGAGCGGAAGCTGCTGGCAAGATCCGCGGTATAAGCCGCAAGGTCGGTCGGTTCGTAGGAGGCCTGGGCCCGACCGGCCTCGATCCGCGAGAAGTCGAGCAGCGTATTGACCAGGCGCAACAAGCGCAGCGCATTGCGCTGCGCCAACAGCAGCCGCTCGCGCGCGGCCGCAGGCAGCTGCGGATCGGCGATGCTTTCCTCGACCGGCCCCAGCAGCAGCGTCAGCGGCGTGCGAAATTCGTGCGACACATTGGAGAAGAATGCGGTCTTGGCGCGATCGATCTCGGCCAGCGCTTCGGCGCGCTGGCGCTGCACTTCGAACGCCTGCGTATCGGCAATCGCGGTGGCGATCTGTCCGGCCACCAAATTCAGAAACGAGCGGTAGGCATTATCCAGTGGCCGGCGCGGACTGATGCCGACGATCAGGAATCCCACCAGGCCGTCGCGGCCGGAGGCCTTCAGCGGCAGTATCAACGCGCGCTGCACCAGATCCGGCCAGGGGCCGGCCGGGATGTCGATGCCCACCGAGGGCAGGTGTTGCAGCTCCTGGGTGGCGCCGGACTTAAGCAGCGTCGCCAGCGGCCACAGCGAGTCGGTCAGCGCCAACTCCTCGGGCAGCAGGTGCGAGGGCAGCTCGCCGGTGCGTGCCACGCGCCGCGCCGGTCCCTCGGTCTGGTCGATCAGATAGAGCGAGGCAAACGGAACGTCGAGCGGATACTGCGCCAGCGTCTCGCACAGATGCTCGCAGTTCTGCTCGATTCCCTGGACACCGATCGGGCGGGCGGCGAGGTCGCGCAGAATCTGCAAGCGCCGCTCGCCGATGACGCGGTCAGTGACTTCGGTGACCACGCACAGCATGCCGCTGATGCGGCTCTCATCGTTGTAGACCGGGCTATAAGAAAATGTGTGGTAGGTTTCCTCGCGATAACCGCTGCGCTCGAGAAACAGCATCAGCCCCTCGTCCCAGGTCGCCTGGCCGTGCTTGAGGACCTGGGTAATGCGCGCCTCGATGTCGCTCCAGATCTCCTCCCAAACCTTGTCGGAACGGGCACCGAGCACCCAGTCGGCCTTGATGCCGACGGTGGGCAGATAGGCGTCATTGCAGAAAAAGGTGAGTTCCGGCCCCCACAGCATCCACATCGCGTAGCGCGAATCGAGCATGACGCGCACGATGGTCTTGAGCGATTGCGGCCACTGCTCCGGTGCGCCCAGTGGCGTGGCGGTCCAGTCGAGCGCGCGCATGCGCGCGCCCATTTCGCCGCCGCCGGCGAGGAAAGTGAGATTGGAGCCGGACGCGCCCCTGCCACGGCGGCTCTTGGTCGCGTCACGCGCCGAGGACATGTCCACCCGTCATGCAGTTCCTGCGTCGCTTCGTTCCGGTTTGCGCCGGTTATGGCACAGCAGTGTAGCCGGGCCGTAGCGAGCGGCACAGAATGTAAGCCTATGATTTTTACAAAGCGTGAGCGGTGACGCACTCGAAGCGGCGCGTTTCGCCGCGGGCGCGGTCATGCCCAGCGTTCGCTCATGTCTGCTCGGGAGACCTAACTGTGAATCGAGCGACGATCCGTGCCGCCGATCGGACCGATATCGAGGTGCTGCAGGTGCTCATGACCGCTTACTGGCGGCACGAAGGCCTGCCGGAGCCCGACGCCGACCGGCTCGCTACGCAGTTGCAGCAATTCCTGTCGACCCCGGCCTATGGTCAGGGATGGCTGGCCCTCCTGAACGACCATGCGGTGGGCTACCTGCTGTGCACGTCGGTGTACAGCTTCGAGCACGGCGGCCCAATGGCTGAGGTCGATGAGTTGTTCGTCGACGCTGACCACCGTGGACAAGGCATTGGACGCGCGCTGCTGCAGCGCGTTCAAGCCTACCTGGCCGAGCGCGGCTTCGTCGCCGTGCAGATGCAGGTCTCAGAGCACAACACCCTGGCGCAGAGCTTCTGGGCGGCGCAGGGTTTTTTGCCGAAGGCGGGCTATCGACTGTGGCTCGCGCCGCTGGATGCTCCGCCGCGGGTCTAAAGATGCGCCCATCGAAGTGAGCCTTGTGGTGTCGACCCTCGCTCATCGACGGCGGTTCCGGTAGCGCCCCGTGATGCAGTGCGCGACACTGCCCGCCATGGCCAAAGCCGCCAAATCACGTCCCGCCGCCCGGCGTGCCAGCAAGAAATCCTCGGCCGGCCGCAAACTCAAACCGTCCGGTCGCTCGCGTGGCCTGGAAGCTGCCGAGATCGCACTCGAGCCTGAGCACGCCGACATCGTGCTGCTGGTCGAGGCGATTCAAAAATCCGGCGGCAACCGCCTTGGCACCTATCGCGACCCGCTCGGCGGGCGGCCGTTGGTGTTCGCCACCTTGCCGTTCGGCGCCATCCAGCCAACGCCGTTTCAGCGCGACCTGTCCCCGACTCACACCAAAAGGCTGTCAGAGAGCATCGAGCAGACCGGCTCGTTTCTGGATCCGCTGATCGTGGTGCTGGGCGAAGGCGGCGGCTTCTGGACGCCGAACGGTCGGCATCGGCTGGCTGCCGCGAAGGTGCTGGGGTTGAAGCAGGTCTCGGTGCTGATCTCACCCGACGAGACCCTGGCGTACCGCATCCTGGCGCTCAATACCGAGAAGGCGCACAACCTCAAGGACCGCAGCCTGGAGGTCATTCGGATGGCGCGCAGCCTGGCGCGCAAGGAGCCGCATGCGCCGGAGACGCAGTTCGCCGACCGGTTCGAATCGGCCGAGCTGCTGACGCTGGGCATGCTGTACGAGAAGCTGCCGCGCTTTGCCGGCGGTGCCTACAGCTCGTTCCTGCGCAAGGTCGACCGCTTCGGCAGCCGGCCGCTGCCCGCCGGCTTGCGTGAGCGCGAAGGCTATGCCGCCCGCCTGCAGGCCATCGATGCCGAGGTCAAGCGCATCATCGGCGAGCTGCAGAAGCGCGGCTTCAAGTCACCGTATCTGCGCAACTACGTGGTGGCGAGAATCAATCCGGTGCGCTTCCACAAGCAAAAGAAAGGCGATAAGGCGCCGGCCATGCCGATCGGTCAGGCGCTCACGCGCATGACTGCGGCCGCCAAGGGATTCAAGTTCGAGTCGGTGTCCAATGCCGATCTGGCCTGGGTCGCGGTCGGCGCCGGCGCCTCGGACTGAGCGCCAACAGGTAACCTTGATCGCCTCGGCCGCGAAATGATGAGCATGCGTATCGCCAACCTAAGTCCCTTATTGTTGACGCTCATGGCCGCGACTGCCTGGGCGCAGCCGGCACCGACCGTGGTCGAGCTCTACACCTCGGAGGGCTGCAGCTCCTGTCCTCCGGCCGAAGCGCAGGTCGGGGCGCTTGCGCACCAGGACGGGGTGATCGCGCTGGCCTTTCACGTCGACTACTGGGACAGCCTCGGGTGGAAAGATCGCTTCGAGGTGCCCGTGGCCGTGCCGCGACAGAAGCAGTACGCGCAGCGGCTGCATCTGTCCACCGTCTACACCCCGCAGCTGGTGATCGATGGCCAACATGATGAGGTCGGCGGCGGCAAGCTCGCCAACTTCAGTGCCGCGCGCGCGCCCGGGGTGCCACTGGATCTGGCCGTCACTCACGAGCAGCTGCAGATCGCCGTCGGCTCGCAGCCGCAGGCCGCAGCGTGCGACGTGCTGCTCGTGAGCTATCTGCCCGAGGCCACCTCAAAGGTCACGCGCGGGGAGAATGCCGGACACGAGCTGCACGACTTCAACATCGTGCGTTCATTCACCAATCTCGGCAGCTGGCTGGGGCCAGCGCGCAGCTTCAGCGTGCCGCTGACTTCCTTGCCGAGCGATGCCACAGCCGTCGCGGTGCTGGTGCAGCAGAAAGATCAGGGCGCCATCGTCGGCGCCGCGAAATACGCTCTGCGCTGATTGAAATCCTACAGGTCCGCCCAGGCCCAGCCGGTGATGACCCAGCCGGATTCCGCCTTCTTCAGCGACACGGTGATCAGCCCCTTCATGCTGAAGGGCTTGTCCTTCATGCTGCCGGTAAAGCTGGTCGCCGCCACGACGTACGCGGACTGGCCACTGGCATCGACGTGGCGAACTTTTCCCAGCTTCACCGAGCCGTTGGTAACTTCATGTGCCGTAGCCCAGGCGCTGAAGTCCTTCGCCCAGGCGGCGCAGGCGCCTTCGCCGTGCCACTCGTGCGGGGGAATATCATCGACCAGCGACACCACGCCGCTGCAGCTCGCGGGAGCGAGCTCGCCGCGGTTGAAATCGTCCATCCATTTCTGAATGGCCGCGACTGCGTCGGTCTTGGCTGATGCGAACGCTTGCCCGCTGGCCAGGACTGCCAGTGCGACCCCGATCAGCACGCTACGAATCGTCATTGCTATTCCCCTGTTGGTTTTTAGAGTCTTAGATCGATTAGCGTAGCAATTGGTCATTGCATGTCAAACACCGCTATGGGGCCACGATGGGTCGCACCGATTTGGTTGATGGGTCTGACCAACTCAATCTTCGGTATGTACGGCGGCATCATCGTCATCGCATTGCCTCAGCTGCTGAGCATCCGACACGTTCCTGAGACAACGATTGCAGCCATGACCGCGGTCATGGTTTCACCTGGAATCTGGGCCTTCGTGGTGAGCCCGGTGCTGGATGTCCGCTTCAGCAGGCGCTGGTGGTCGGCGGCGACCACGATCATGGCCGCCGTACTACTGGTGTTGGCGCTGCTCGATCTGGATCACCTGTTGCTGGTGGAAACCGTGATGGTCGCGGGCTATTTCATGGCCAGTCTGGCTCAAAGCGCGCTGGGCGGCTGGCTGTCCAGCATCGTCAGTGCCGAGCAGGAGAACAAGCTCAGTTCCTGGGTCACGTTCGGCAATCTGGGGGCGGGCGGCGCCATCGCCATTGCGGCGGGCGAACTGATAAGAAATATATCGCCGCCAGTAGCAGCGTTCGTACTCGGCGGACTGATCGTACTTCCCACTGCGGTGTTTCCGTTCATGCCGGCCCCGCCGCCCGATCGACAGCTCGCTTCAGAGAGCTTCCGTCAGTTTTTCGGCGAAGTGTGGCGCCTTGTGAAGAAAAGAGACGTGTTGATCGCCATCGTACTTTTCATGGCCCCGGCGGGGACTTTCTCGTTGACCAACTTTCTCGGTGGCATCGGCGACGACTTTCACGCCTCGCCGCATTTTGTTTCGGTCGTGGGCGGCGGCGGCGTGGTACTGGGCGGCAGTGTCGGGTGTCTGATGTTTCTGCTGATCGATCGACTGTTGCCGCTCCGATTCCTCTACGTGACGGTCGCTCTCCTCGGGTCGCTGTTTTCACTGCTGTTGATTGTGCTGCCGCGATCGCCGGCGGTGTTCGGCGTGGCCTTCATCGGGGAAAACGTATTTCAGGCCTTGTCGATCACCATCACCATCGCGATCGCCTTTGAAACCATCGGTCGGCGCAATCCGCTCGCGGCCACGACGTTTTGCCTGTTGAACTCGGCGTTCAGCATTCCGATCACCTATATGCTGGTCGTCGACGGCTGGGGGTACGGCCAACAGGGGGTTGCCGGCGGCTTCGGGATAGACGGAGTGCTCGGTATTGTTACAAGCGTCGTATTGGGAGCGCTGCTGCTTTGGATCACACCGTCACGACGATCTTTCCGACTTGCTCGTTGGATTCGAGGAAGCGGTGCGCTTCGACGATCTGACTGAGAGCAAACGACCGGGAAATCACCGGCTTCAGATGGCCGGCCGCGAGTCCCTGCAGGATAACGTTCTTCACGCGGGTGAAGCGCTCGGGCTTGTTCCATATCTGGGACGCCACCCAGCCACGGATGCTCAGCCCCTTCAACGCCGCCGGCCAGTGCGGGAACGGCGTCGGCTGGCCACTCAGACCGCCATAGACAAAGAGTATGCCTTCCTCGGCCAGGCACTCGGCGAGCTTCTCAATGAACGGGCCGCCGACCGGATCGAACGCGACGCGCGCGCCCTTGCCACCCGTGATACGCCTCACCTCGGCGACCACATCGCTTTCGGCGGTTGCGATCACATGTTGCGCACCCTGCGCTCGCAGCGCCTGCGTCTTGACGCCGTGCCGCGTGAGCGCGATGGGTACGGCGCCTGCCCAGTTGGCGAGCTGGATGGCGGCGAGTCCGACACTGCTGGAGGCGGCGGGAATCAGCACGAAATCGCCGAGACCGACCCGCGCGACCTCGATGATCGCGTAAGCGGTGAAGTACTGCATCCAGATGGAGGCAGCCTGCGGCGGCGTCAACCCGGGAGGCGCCGCAATCACGCTGCGCGCGGGAACGATCGCCTTTTGTGCGTAGACGCCGTACTCGCCAATGGGAAAGGACGGCAGCACGCTCACTTTGTCGCCAACGCTGAAACCCTGCACGCCCTCGCCCAGCGCCTCGACTATTCCTGCGGCTTCCCAGCCTATCAACGATGGCAGCTTGGGCGGGCGCAGATAGAGGCCGGCGCGATACATCGCCTCGGCGCGGTTGAGGCCGAAGGCTTCCACACGAATCCGAATGTCGCCGGGACCAGGCTGGCCTACGGGCAAATCCTCGATGCGCAGAACTTCCGGGCCGCCGATCTCGTGAAAACGTACGACTTGCGTCATGCCGGCGGCCTCGCCCTACACCACCTGAAGATAGTCCAGAATCCCGCGCGCCGCCTCGCGGCCTTCGAAGACCGCAGTGACGACCAAATCCGAGCCGCGCACCATGTCACCGCCGGCGAACACCTTCGGATTGGTGGTCTGGAATGGCCGCTCACTTGCGGCCGACACCCGCACGCGACCGCCGGCATGTAGGCCGATGTCGTGCCGAGCGAACCACTCGGGAGGGCTGGGCAGAAAGCCGAAGGCGACGATCACGCTGTCAGCGTCGATCACGGCTTCCGAGCCCGGAACGTTCTCGGTCAGGCGTCGGCCTCGCGGGCCGGGTTTGCCCAGCCGCGTGCTCACGACCTTGACGCCCTCCACCTTATCCTGCCCTAAGATCTCGATCGGCTGACAGTTGAAGCGAAACTCGACGCCCTCTTCCTTGCTGTTCTTGTAGTCACGGCGCGAGCCGGGCATGTTGCGCTCATCGCGCCGGTAGGTGCAGGTCACTGATTCGGCGCCTTGGCGGATTGCGGTGCGATTGCAGTCCATACCGGTGTCGCCGCCGCCGAGCACCACCACGCGCTTGCCGCTCAGGTCGACGAATTTTTCCTTCGAGCCATTCAGTCCGAGTTCGTGATTGATATTGGCGACCAGATACGGCAGCGCCTCGTATACGCCGGCCAGGTTCTCGCCCGGAAAGCCGCCGCGCACGTAATTGTAGGTGCCCATGCCGAGGAACACCGCGTCATGCTCGCGCAGCAGCTCATCGAAGCCGACGTCGGCGCCCACCTCCACTCCGAGCCGAAACTCCACGCCCATGCCTTCCATGATCTCTCGCCGCGTCTCGACCACCTGCTTATCGAGCTTGAACGGCGGAATGCCAAAGGTCAGCAGTCCGCCGACGCGCTGGTAGCGGTCGTAGACGATCGGCTTGACGCCGTTGCGCACCAGGATGTCGGCGCACCCTAGGCCGGCCGGCCCGGCGCCGATGATCGCGACGCGCTTGTCGGTCGCGCGCACGCCGGACATGTCGGGGCGCCAGCCCTGTTTCAGGGCCTCATCGGTGATGTACTTCTCGATCGAGCCGATGGTGACGGCGCCCAGACCGTCATTGAGGGTGCAGGCCCCCTCGCACAATCGGTCCTGCGGGCAGATGCGGCCGCATACCTCGGGCAGCGAATTGGTCTGGTGCGACAGCTCGGCCGCCTCGAACAGCTTGCCGGCGCTGATCAGGTTCAGCCAGTTGGGAATGTAATTGTGGACCGGACACTTCCACTCGCAGAACGGATTGCCGCACGACAGGCAGCGCCCGGCCTGCTGCGAGGCCGCATCGGCGTCGTACGGGGTGTAGATCTCGCCGAACACCTTGATGCGATCGGACACCGGCAGCTTGTCCGGCTCGCGCCGCGGAAACTCGAGGAACTGAAGCGTCTTGTCGACCATGACCTTTAGGCTGCTCGGCGCAGATCCTCGATCAGCGAGTCGATCGAGGCGGCCTTCGGCTTGACCAGCCAGAAGTGGCCGATGAACGAGCGCATGTCGTTCTGGATCTCCTCGGCCCAGGCGCTGCCGGTCTCGGCGATGTGCATCGTAATCAGCTCGCGCAGATGCTGGATGTTGGCGTCCATGCTCTCGTGCGTGAGTCGGTGGATGTCGATCAGCTCGTGGTTGTAGCGATCGACGAAATCGTGCGCCTGGTCGAGCACGTAGGCGAAGCCGCCGGTGAAGCCGGCGCCAAAGTTGACCCCCGTGCGCCCGAGCACGCACACCACGCCGCCGGTCATGTATTCGCAGCAGTGATCACCGGTGCCTTCAATGACCGCGGTGGCGCCGGAGTTTCGGACCGCGAAGCGCTCGCCGGCGTGACCGGCCGCGAACAGATGCCCGCCGGTGGCCCCGTACAGGCAGGTGTTGCCCATGATCACGGTGTCGCGGGCCTCGTAGGCGGCACTCTTGGGCGGACGCAATACCAGCCGGCCGCCGGCCATGCCCTTGCCGACGTAGTCGTTGGCATCGCCTTCCAGGTACATGTGCAGGCCGCCGGCATTCCAGACTCCGAAGCTCTGGCCGACCGAACCGGACAGGCGCACGGTGAGGGGCGCCTCGGCCATGCCGTAGTTGCCCCAGTGACGCGCGATCTCGCCCGACAGGCGCGCGCCGATCGAGCGGTTGAAATTCTTGACCTCGTACTGCCAGGTGCCGCCGGACTTCTTTTCGATCGCCGGCAGCATGTCCTTGAGCATTTTCTCGGCCAGCTCGCCTTTGTCGAACGGCGGATTGGACGGATCGACGCAGTACTGCGGCCGATCCGACACCAGAGTGCCGTCCGCCAGCAGGGGTCTTAAATCCAGCTTGCGCTGCTTGGGGGTCTCGCCGGGAAGGATCTCCAGGTACTCGGTGTGGCCGATCAGGTCGGCCACGCGCCGTACCCCTAAGGCCGCCATGAGCTCGCGGCATTCCTGCGCCACGAAGCGAAAGTAGTTAATGATCATCTCGGGTTTGCCGAGGAAGTACTTGCTGCGCAGCACCTGGTGCTGGGTGGCCACGCCGGTGGCGCAGTTGTTCAGGTGACAGATGCGCAGGTACTTGCAGCCTAGAGCCACCACCGGCGCGGTCCCGAAACCAAAGCTCTCGGCGCCGATAATGGCCGCCTTGATCACATCCAGCCCGGTCTTGAGTCCCCCGTCGGTCTGCACCCGCACCCGATGGCGCATGTCGTTGGCGCGCAGGGTCTGGTGGGTCTCGGCCAGCCCCAGCTCCCAGGGCGTGCCGGCATACTTGATTGAGGACAGCGGGCTGGCGCCAGTACCACCGTCGTGGCCCGAGATCGTGATCAGATCGGCGTAGGCCTTGGCGACTCCGGCCGCGACCGTGCCGACGCCCGGCTCTGCCACCAGTTTGACCGACACCAGCGCGGTCGGATTGACCTGCTTGAGATCGAAGATCAGCTGCGCCAGATCCTCGATCGAATAGATGTCGTGATGCGGCGGCGGCGAGATCAAGCCGACGCCCGGGCGCGCAAAACGCAGCCGCGCGATCATCTCGTTGACCTTGTGGCCGGGCAGCTGACCGCCCTCGCCGGGCTTGGCGCCCTGGGCGATCTTGATCTGCAGTACCTCGGCATTGATCAGGTACTCCGGGGTAACGCCGAAGCGGCCCGAGGCCACCTGCTTGATCTTGGAGTTCTTCTCGGTGCCATAGCGCACCGGATCCTCGCCGCCCTCGCCGGAATTGGAGCGCCCGCCGAGCCGGTTCATCGCAATCGCGAGTGACTCGTGCGCTTCGGGCGAGAGCGCGCCGAGCGACATGCCGGCGCCGTCAAAGCGCGCCAGCACCGCCTCGAGCGGCTCGACCTCATCGATCGGGATCGCATCGGCCGAAGACTTCAGCTGCAGCAGATCGCGCAGCGCCGAGGCCGGGCGGTTATTCACCAGTTTCGCGTACTGGCGATAGAGCTCGTAGTCGCCGGCGACCACCGCGGCCTGCAGTGTGCCGACCACGTCGGGGTTGTACATGTGGTACTCCCCGCCGTGCACATACTTATAGATACCGCCCTGCTCGACCCCGACCCTAGGATTCCAGGCGCGCATGGCAAGGTACCGGGCATCACCCTCGATGTCGTCGAAATCCGCACCCTCGATGCGGCTGGTGGTGTGGCGGAAGCACAGGTCCACCACCTCCGTAGACAGGCCCACGATCTCGAACAGCTGCGCGGCGCGATAGCTGGCGATGGTCGAGATGCCCATCTTCGACATGATCTTGTACAGCCCCTTGCGCACGCCGCGCCGGTAACTGCGCCCGAGCTCGCGCCGCTCCTGCGAGCCGAGCTTGACCTGCCCCTTGCGCATCATCTCGAACAGGGTCTGGTAGGCCATGTACGGGTACACCGCCGTGGCACCGTAGCCGATCAGCACCGCGAAGTGGTGCGCATCGCGCGCGGTCCCGGTCTCCACCAGCAGGTTGCACTTGCAGCGCAGGCCGGTCTCGACCAGGCGGTGATGCACCGCGCCGGTCGCCAGCAGCGCGTGCACCGGAAGCTTGCCCTGCTGCAGATAGCGGTCCGACAGCAGCAGCACCAGCTTGTCCTCGCGCACCGCGGTCTCGGCCTGGTCGCAGATGCGCAGGACCGCGCCCTTCAATCCTTCCGAGGGCTCGTACTGCAGATCGATGAACTCGTTGGCTTCGGCCACCTCGTCCGAGGCCAGGATCTGGCGCAGCTTGCGCTGCGACAGCACCGGAGAATTCATCACGATCTGGCGCGCGTGCTCGGGCATCGGCACGAACACGTTGCACTCAGGTCCAATCTGGGTCGACAGCGACATCACGATCGACTCGCGCAGCGGGTCGATCGGCGGGTTGGTCACCTGCGCGAACTGCTGGCGGAAATAGTCATACAGCGAGCGGATCTTGTGCGACAGCACCGGCATCGGCGTGTCATCGCCCATCGAGCCGACCGCCTCGCTCTCATCCTCGGCCAGCACGCGGATGATCTCGTCGCGCTCCTCGGCGGTGACGCCGTACATCTTCTGAAAGATGGCCAATGTCTCGCGATCCATCGGCTCGGCCGCCAGCCGCGGGTCGATCAGGTCGGATTCCAGATAACGCACGCCCTTCTTGAGCCAGGCCTTGTACGGATGGCGCGCCTTCAGGATCGCATCGACATCCTTCGTCTCGAGCAGCGTGCCGGTCTGCAGGTCCAGCGCCACGATCTCGCCCGGTCCCAGCTTGCCCTTGCGCACCACGTCTTCGGGCGCGTAGTCCCACACCCCGATCTCGGAGGCCACGGTCAGATGGCGGTTCTTGGTGATGACGAAGCGCGCCGGGCGCAGGCCATTGCGATCCAGGGTGCAGGCGGCATAGCGGCCATCGGTCAGCACTACGCCGGCCGGTCCGTCCCAGGGCTCCATGTGCGCCGAATAGAACTCGTAGAACGCGCGCAAATCCGAATCCAATGTGTCCACCGACTGCCAGGCTGGCGGAATGAGCAGGCGCAGCGCATGCAGCATGTCCAGACCGCCCATCAGCAGCAGCTCGATCATGTTGTCCAGGCTCTGCGAGTCCGAGCCGGTCAGCGACACCAGCGGGGTGATGTCGGACAGGTCCGGCAGCACCGGCGAGCGCAGCACGGTCGAGCGCGCCAGCGCCCACTGGCGGTTGCCCTCGATGGTATTGATCTCACCGTTGTGGGCGATGTAGCGGTACGGGTGCGCCAGGCGCCACTGCGGCAGCGTGTTGGTCGAAAAACGCTGGTGGAACACCGCCACCGAGGCCTCCAGCCGCGGGTCGGCCAGGTCGAGATAGAACTCGGCCAGGTGCTGGGGCATGACCATGCCCTTGTAGACGATGGTGCTGGCCGAGAGGCTCGGCACGTAGAACACCGGGTCGCCGGACAGCTGCTTTTCGACCCTGCGGCGGGCCAGGAACAGCTTGCGGTTGAAACTGGCCTCATCGATGTCGCGGAGGCGGCAGTTGACGAACACCTGCTCGATCCGAGGCAGGGTCTTCAGGGCCTCCGGTCCGCAGGCGTCCGGGGTGGTCGGCACCACCCGCCAGCCGGCCAGAATCAGCCCTTCGCCCTCGAGCTGCGACTTCAGTGCGGCGCGGGCGGTCTCGGCCAATCCGGCTTCCTGGTTCAGGAACACCAGGCCGGAGGCAAAGTGCGGGCTGAGCTTGATGCGGGCGTCCTTGGCCAGGGCGCGCAGGAATTTCTCGGGCTTTTTGAGCAGAAGACCGCAGCCGTCCCCGGTCTTGCCGTCGGTGGCGATGGCGCCCCGGTGGGTCAGGCGGTTAAGCGAGGCAATAGCGGTCTTAACCAGCCAGTGGCTGGCTTTGTCATCGAGGCTGGCGATCAGGCCGAAGCCGCAACCGTCGCGCTCGAAGGCCTCGCGGTACAGACCGCGACCGTTCTGATGCTCCATCCAGTGACCCTATCTGCCGCCTTAAACCAGAAGGCGAGCCGTGTTGGCGCCGTGGGCTGCCGATTCCCACGGCCTGACTGCTAGAAACGTGCGATTCCGGTAAGTGCCCGGCGGGCAACCCGGATGCCATCCAAATATACCGATCAGCCGTTTCCGGTCAACGGCCAGCGGCCGGCCGCCCGGCTTGCGCCGTGTTCTTGGGGCGCTGCGATTCAGCGAGGATTCAGTAGCCGGTGGTTATCGTGTGTCTCAAGGTGCACAGCCGGCCCATCGAGACTCCCAGCGGCCCATTACCCCCGCCGCTGACGATTTGAGCCCCGCCCCGACTGGACACCCCGACTCCCCCCGCGACACCGGCGGGTCGGCGCTAAAATTTGCGCCTTCCCGCCGGTGGTTTCCGACACGCGGACTGCTCGCACGGCGATAGAGAACTGAGAAACATCTCACTGCATCGCGCGGCGCGTTTAGCGAAAATTCCTCCGTCGTAGTTTTGCTTCGACAGACGGCTCCTTAATGCGGCCATCGGACTCCCGGCAAGCCCATATTGCCCGCCGGGTTTGAGCCCCGCCCCGCTTCAAGTCGCCAGACCCCCCGGCCCGGCGGGTTCGTGCTGAAGTTTGCGCGAACACCGCCGGTGCTTTCCCAACGCCCCTGATCCGCCCAACCGGGCTATCCTCTTCGCCTTTCATTCTTCAGGGCGCCCGATGTCCGAACCCACGCGGCTCGAACAGATCGAACTCAAGCTCTCGTTTCTGGAGCGCTCACTCAACGAACTGTCCGATACCGTTTTGCGTCAACAGCGCGAGATCGACGCGCTGCGCACCCGTGAGCGGGAGCTGAAGGAACAGATGGCGCTGCTGGAAGCTAGCAGCTCAGACGACGCAGAGCCGTTCGAAAGGCCACCGCACTATTGAATGAATCACTTACTGTCGCATGACGTTGCGCCGGGTGCAGTCGTGGCACAGCCGATAGCCGCCATCGCCCCCGCAACGCTCTTCGCGCGTGATCCGTCTGCCCGGCGGGCAGCCATCATTATTGTGATAGACCCGCTCACGCAGCGGTTTTTGTTTCTCTTGGGTCGAATGGAACGATCGCACCTGCGGCATGGCCCCCTCCACATGGCTACGCGGCCACCGGTCGCAAGGTAGCGGATTACCCGCCGCGGTAAACCTGTAAGAGTTGGCAGTTCGTGCGGACGTTCCGATGCAGCTCTCTTCTTCTGTTGCCACGTGAACCGTCTTCGATGTCCGTTCAGGCGCGGCGGCCCCAAAGCGATCCTGAAGATCAGCGCCAGGGACACTCCCGATCAGTTGCAAGGATCAATAGCATCCGTGCGCTAAACAACTTGCCGGAGAGATAGCGCTGACATCACCAGATCGTCGCAGCGGCGAACGCTACAGGCGGCTAAGCCTTTGAGCGGCCAATGCAAGTCACCCCGGGCTTAGCGGTTCAATTTGCGACGCTTGCGATACCAGGTGCCGCTGCGTAGATTGCTTCATTATTGTTTAATTTTCTGCGGATCCTGCGATGCAGCGTGTGGTCGTAATAAACCCAAAAGGCGGGTCTGGGAAGACAACGGTCTGCATAAACCTTGCGAGTCACTTCGCCCTGACCGGGGAGTGCCCGCTGATCATGGACTACGATGTGCAGGGTTCATCCGCGCATTGGGTACGAAAGCGCAGTCCAACCCAGGCGCCCATCGATCTGGTTTCGGTGTTCGAGCGCGATGCGATGGTCAGCCGGACGTTTGAGCTCGAACCGCCGGAGCGGAGCCGACGCATCATCATCGATACGCCGGCTGCCATCGAGGCACAGAACATGCCGGAACTCACGCGCATTGCGGACAAAGTTCTGGTGCCGGTACTGCCATCCGACATCGATATCCACGCCTGTACGCGTTGCGTTCAGAACTTGCTGTTGGTCGCCAAGCTGCGGCGCAATGAAAACCAGCTCGGCATCATCGCCAATCGAGTGCGCAAGAATACTCTGAGCTCGCAATCGCTGATGCGATTTCTCGACACCCTGGGGATTCCGATTGTGGCCACGCTGCGCGATTCTCAGAATTACGTGCGCGCCGCGGCAATGGGGTTGGGACTGGAAGAGATGACTCCTTCGCACGTCGCCGACGATCTCGAGGATTGGAAATCGCTGTACGAGTGGCTGGAGCTGCCTAGTTACCGCAAGCGCGCCAACGTACGCAGGGGCTCGTGGGTACAGCCATCGGTGTCAATGGGGCTTTAGCCAAAACATCGTCGAGGGGCACCGTAGCCTCGTCGCGCTCAGGCCAGGGTCCGCTGCCAGCCCGATCGCAGCGTGTCAGCCCGATCCAGGTACCAGGCCACCGTGCGACGCAGACCGTCCTCGAGCGAGATCCGCGGCTTGAATGCACACTCACGTTCAATCTTTGAGTAGTCAATCGCGTAGCGCCGGTCATGCCCGGGCCGATCCTTGACGTAGCGCACCAGCCTCTCGCTGACCTCGCCCTGCGCTACCGCGCACTCGGGGAAGCACGCTCGCAGCGTATCGCTTGCGCCAAGATACTCATCAACGATGGCGCACAGCTGATGCACCAGCCGGATGTTCTCGCATTCGGAACGGCCGCCGATGTTATAGACCTCGCCCGGGCGGCCGCGCGCGATGACCGCGTCGATGCCTCGGCAGTGATCCTCAGCGTGCAGCCAGTCGCGGATGTTGCGTCCGTCGCCGTAGACCGGCAGCGATTTGCCGGCGATCAGCTGCGAGATCATCAGCGGAATCAACTTCTCGGCGTACTGGTATGGGCCGTAGTTATTCGAGCAGTTGCTGATCGAGGTCTGAAGCCCGTAGGTACAGTGGTAGGCGCGCACCAGGTGGTCCGACGCCGCCTTGCTGGCCGAATAGGGGGAGTTGGGTGCGTACGGGGTCGATTCGCTGGCCGGCGGATCATCCGGTCCGAGCGACCCGTACACCTCATCGGTCGACACATGATGAAACCGGTGCAGCGCAACGGCTTTCTCCTCCAGCCACACGCGCCGCGCAGCCTTGAGCATTGAATGGGTGCCGATGACGTTGGTCTGCACAAACGCGTCCGGGCCCTCGATCGAGCGGTCCACGTGCGATTCGGCGGCGAAATGAACGATGGTATCGAGCTGCTCCTCGCGCAGCAGCTGCTCAACCAGCGGCGTGTCGCAGATGTCGCCGTGCACAAAGCGGTATTCTGCGCGGCCCTCGGCCGGCGTCAGATTCGCGCGCTTACCGGCATACGTCAGCGCATCGAGCACCACCAGGCGATCGCCAGGATGCTCAGTGAGCCAGAAGTGGACAAAATTGGCGCCGATGAAACCGGCACCACCGGTTACCAGTAATCGCGACATGCCTGTTCGCCGGTCATGTGGTCCGTGAGTATGAATGTCCTCAGTATAAGTCAGCCCCGCGCGAGCTCGCCCATCACGCTGCGCAGGCTCTCACGCCAAGGGGTGGGTGCGAGTTTCAACTGCGCCGCCGATGCGGTCATGTCGAGCACGCTATTCGCCGGCCGATGCGCCGGCGTCGGGTAGTCGGCCGTGCTGATCGGGATGACCTGCGCCGGCTTCGTCAGCAATCCCGCGGCTAGGCCATCCTCTGCGATCGCACAGGCAAAGTCGTACCAGCTCGCCACTCCCGCATCGGTCCAATGCAAGATGCCCGAGACATCCGGTCGTTGGCCCAGAGCCCACAGCGCACGGGCCACGGAACTCGCGGCCGTGGGTGCACCGCGCTGGTCGGCCACCACGTGGACGCTGCCGCGCTCGCGCATCAGACGCAGCATGGTCAGAAGGAAATTGCGGCCCCGGGCGGCGTATAGCCACGCCGTGCGCAGGACCACGGCGCGGTCGGCCAGAATCTCGATCACCGCGCGCTCGCCGGCGAGCTTGCTTCGCCCATAGACGCTCAGCGGGTTGGGGCGGTCATCCGGCCGGTATGCCGCCGTCGAGGATCCGTCAAACACGTAGTCGGTGGAGAGCTGGATCATCCGGCAGCACCCGAGTGCTCGGGCGGCTTGCGCCAGATGGCGTGGGCCGAGCGCATTGACGGCCTCAGCGCGGTCCGCTTCCCCCTCGGCCTGGTCGACCGCAGTGTAGGCCGCCGCATTGATGATGAGTTCGGGCTGATGGGTACCGACTGCCAGGCGGACGGCGCCGGCGTCCCGGATATCGAGTTGCTGCTGCGTGAGAGGTTGCAGCTCGATGACGGGCGGGATCCGGGCCAGCAGCGCGCGGCCCACCTGGCCCGTGGCGCCGGTCAGCAGCACTCTCACGAAAAACTCTCGGCGTCCCCGAGCAGCGGCGCCGCGGCATCCTTGTCCGACAAGGTCGGCAGTCGTTCCGCAGGCAGCGGCCACTGCACGCCGATCCGGGGGTCATCCCATCGGATCGCGCGCTCGTACTGCGGTGCGTAGAAGTCGGTGCACTTGTACAGCAGGTCGACCGGATCGCTCAAAGCCAGGTAGCCATGCGCAAATCCCGGCGGCACCCACAACATCCGGTGATCGGCGTCGCTGAGTATCGCACCGGTCCATTGGCCGAAGCGCGGCGAGCTGCGTCGCAGATCCACGGCGACATCGAATACCACGCCGCGCACGACGCGGATCAGCTTTCCTTGCGGCTGGTGGACCTGGTAGTGCAGTCCGCGCAGTGCGTAGCGAGACGAATGACTGTGATTGTCCTGCACGAAGTCGGCCTTGATCCCGGCGGCGACGAACTTGTCGCGATGCCAGCTCTCGAAGAAGAAGCCGCGCGGATCGCCAAAAACCCTGGGTTTGATCAGGACGACTTCGGGCAGTCGGCTCGGCTCGAACTGCACTAGCGGCGCTCCGACAGTAGTCCAAGCAGGTACTGGCCGTACTCGGTCTTCGCCAGCGGTGCGGCCAGCTTCTCCAGTTTTGCAGCGTCGATGAAGCCGGAGCGAAAGGCGATCTCCTCGGGGCAGCACACCTTCAGACCCTGGCGATTCTGGATGGCTTCGATGAAATTGGACGCCTGCAGCAGCGACTCATGCGTGCCGGTATCGAGCCAGGCGACGCCGCGGCCAAAGAGTTCGACTTGGAGCCGGCCGCGCTGCAGATACGCCCGGTTCACGTCGGTAATCTCCAGCTCGCCGCGCGCCGACGGCTTCAGCGAGGCGGCGATGTCGAGCACGTCGTTATCGTAAAAGTAGAGACCGGTCACGGCGTAGTTGGATTTGGGCTGCTGCGGTTTCTCCTCGATGTCGAGCGCCCGGCATTCCGCATCAAATTGCACCACGC
>DASXDL010000009.1:0-20641 GCA_036490715.1 Steroidobacteraceae bacterium
AAGGACTATCAGGACCACTCCGATAAGTCACATGCGGAAAGCCTGACCCAAGTACACCTCACGGACTTGGGGGTTGGCAAGGACTTGCTCGGCAGTGCCAGCAGCGATCACTATGCCGCGATCGACAATGTAGGCGCGGCCGCAGACTCCCAGGGTTTCGCGCACATTATGGTCGGTCACCAATACCCCGATGCCGCGCCCCGCCAGCTCGCGAATGATGCGCTGGATGTCCAGCACCGACAGCGGATCGACGCCGGCGAAGGGCTCATCGAGCAGGATGAAGCGCGGCTCGGCGGCCAGTGCGCGCGCTATCTCCACCCGCCGCCGCTCACCGCCCGACAGTGACAAGCCGCGGGTGTTGCGCACATGGCCGATGCGCAGCTCCTCAAGCAGCTCCTCCAGGCGCTGTTCGCGTGCGCCGCGATCCAATTCGTCGCGCAGCTCCAGGATCGCCATGATGTTGTCGGCGACCGAGAGCTTGCGGAACACCGAAGCCTCCTGCGGCAGGTATCCCAGGCCGAGGCGCGCGCGCTGATCGATGCTCAGTCCGGTCAGATCCTGCTCGTCCAGCCGGATCGAGCCACCATCGGCCGGAATCAGACCGACGATCATGTAGAAGGCGGTGGTCTTGCCGGCGCCGTTGGGACCCAGCAGACCGACCACCTCGCCGGTGCTGATTTCGATCGACAGGTCGTGCACCACCTGGCGCGAGCGATAGCTCTTCTGCAGCGACTGCGCCACCAGCCGCGTCATGGCTTGGCGCTGCTCGGATTGCACTGCGGACCGCTGTGCGCGTGCAGCGTGCCGTGCACCTGGGTGTCGCCGTCGGCCGCGGCATCGGCCCGTACCTTCTGGTTGGCGATGTCGTAGATGATTGACTGACTGCTAATCTCGTTGCAGCCGTCGGTCAGCCAGCTGTCGCCGCTGAGCTTCAACAGGTCGTGATCGAGATCGTAATTGATGTCATGGGCGTGACCGTGGACGCTGTCGATCGGTCCGTGGCCCGTATCCGAACTGCGTTCGAACTGCGCCGGAGCGCCCTCGGCGCTCATCGAGGCGATGCGCTTGTTGGCGAACTGGACCGTGGCCTTGTCGGCGGTCAGCTTGCCCTGCGGCAGCGACACCTGCACATGCCCGGTCAATATCCACTCGCTGTTGGCCAGGTCGGCGCCATTGGCTTCAGCCATGTCGGCCTTGATGTGGGTGACGCCGCGCGTGGTGTCGACGATGTTGATGTCGTGCATCACCATGTGATTGCGCTCGGCCTCGAGCGTCGAGGCGGTGTAGCACAGCGGTTCGCTGCAACGGCCTGAGCCGGCCGCATCGCCCGGGGTATCGGCGGCGCCGGGCGACATCGCCGCCAGCAGCAGCGGCGCGATCGGCCAGGGCAGGCGGCGGTGGCGCCGCAGCTTAGTGCACCAGCGCACCGTGCACCTCGGCGCCCAGCTGCAGGCGATCGTCCTTGATGTTGGCGGTCATGCCGCGGCCGCGCAGGCTGTTGCCGCCCCACTCGACCCGCACCTTGGCGGTGGTGGTCACCAGCTGTGCGCGCATGTCCAGATGCAACTGATCGGTAGCGATGTGCATAACGTCGTTCGAGCCGTTGGGTTTGCCCACGGCCTGCACCGAACCGGCCAGCTCGGCGCTGCGTGCATCCTGTGGCAACTGGCCACGCTCGGCGGTCATGGTCCAGTGACTGCCGGTCTCGGGCTGATAGTCGAGCTTGGGCGCGGTCACGAAGATCACTCCCTGCGGTGTCGGTTGCTCGATGCGCTGGGCGTCGAGCCGGTAGAGCGGATGGCCGTCATCGCCGGTCTCGATCAGCTCGGCGCCGGTGGCGATGTAGCCCGGCTCGGTGCTCTCGACATCCGCCGCCGCGGGCTCGACATTGCTGTAGTCCGACAGGTAGAGCAATGTGCCCAGCGCGCCGAGCGCGAGCACCGCGAATAGCACCCGGAAGATCACGTACGGCCCGCAGGGCGCCCAGCGCCGATCACACGACTCCAGCCCGTAGCAGATCGTGCACGTTGAGCGCGCCGATCAGATGGCGCTCGGCATCGAGCACCATCAGTGCGGTGATGCCGTGCGACTCCATCATCTGCGCGGCCGCGGCCGCGAGCTCGCGCGCGCCGATGGTGCGACCGCCGGCCGTCATAACGTCGCGCATCAGCGCGTGGTGCACATCGACCTGTCGATCGAGCGCGCGGCGCAGGTCGCCATCGGTGAAGATGCCGATCACGCGCTGCTGATCATCGAGCACCGCCGTCATGCCCAATCCCTTGCTGCTCATCTCCAGCATGCCCTGCGCCAGCGGCGTAGCGGCGCCGACCCGCGGCAGGCTGTCGCCGCGACGCATGATGTCCTCGACATGCAGCAGCAGCCGCCGGCCGAGACTGCCGCCCGGGTGGATGCGGGCAAAATCGTCGGCCGAGAAACCGCGCGCCTCCAGCAACGCTACCGCCAGCGCATCGCCCATCACCAGCGCGGCGGTGGTGCTGGCGGTGGGCGCAAGATTGTGCGGACAGGCTTCCTGCGGCACCCCGACATCCAGATGCACGTCGGCGGCGCCGGCCAGCGTCGAGGCCGCATTGCCGGTCATCGCAACCAACGCGATCCCCAGGCGCTTGAGCGGCGGCAGCAGCGCCAGTACCTCGGGGGTCTCGCCGGAATTTGACAGTGCCACCAGCACGTCGCCGCGGGTAATCATGCCGAAATCGCCGTGGCTGGCTTCGCCCGGATGCAGAAAGAATGCCGGCGTGCCGGTGCTGGACAGCGTGGCGGCGATCTTGCGGGCAATGTGGCCCGACTTGCCCATGCCGGTGACGACGACCCGGCCGCGACAGCCAAGACAGGTGCGGCAGGCAGCGACGAACTGCTGGTCGAGCCGCGCGCGCAGTGCGCCCAAGCCGGCGGCCTCGATGTCGATGGTCCGGCGCGCCGATTCCAGGGCGTGCTCGACGGTTGCGGTGGCGGTCTGCATGGGTCTTGCGGGGCATGATAGCGCCGAAACAGCGGCACAGATCGCTTAAGATCGCATCCGCATATGGACGCCAACCAGATCGCGGATCTGATCCGCCAGTCGATACCCGAGGCGCAGGTCGAGGTGCGCACCGAGGACAACACCCACTTCGCCGCGCGGCTGATTGGCGCTGCGTTTCAGGGGCTGCGACCGCTGGCGCGCCACCAGTTGGTGTATCGCGCACTCGGCGAGCGCGTCGGGCGCGAGATCCACGCGCTGTCGATCGAGGCCTACACACCGCAGGAGTGGGCCGAGCGCGGCGGTCGGCCCGGCGGCGGTGGATAAGCTTCAGATCGTCGGCGGTATTCCGCTCGAGGGCGAGGTCCGCATCTCGGGCGCGAAGAACGCCACCTTGCCGATCCTGGCTGGCGCGCTGCTGGCCGAAGGGCCAGTGAGTATCGGCAACGTGCCGCATCTGCGCGACGTCACCACCACGATCGAGTTGCTGGGGCGCATGGGCGTTACCGTGACCATCGATGAGCGCATGCGCATCGAGGTCGATCCGAGCACGATCCGCGAATACTTCGCGCCCTACGACCTGGTCAAGACCATGCGGGCGTCGATCCTGGTGCTCGGGCCACTGCTGGCGCGCTTCGGCCGCGCCGACGTGTCGCTGCCGGGCGGCTGTGCGATCGGCGCGCGTCCGGTCAACATCCATGTGGCCGGGCTGCAGGCCATGGGTGCCGACATACATATCGAGGGCGGCTACATCCGCGCGCGCGCCACGCGCCTGAAGGGCGCGCGTCTGGTGCTCGACACCGTGACCGTGACCGGTACGGAGAATCTGATGATGGCCGCGGTGCTGGCCGAGGGACAGACCGTGATCGAGAATGCGGCGCGTGAGCCCGAGGTAATCGATCTGGCGTCGTTCCTGAGCGCCATGGGCGCGAAGATCGAGGGCGCCGGTACCGATCGCATCGCGATCGAAGGCGTGCGCTCGCTGCATGGAGTGCACCATGACGTGCTGCCGGACCGGATCGAGGCCGGCACCTACCTGGTGGCCGGCGCCATCACCAGCGGTCACGTGCGCATCAAGCATGCGCAGCCGCTGCACCTGGACGCGGTCATGGTGAAGCTGCGCGAGGCCGGCGCCGAGGTCGCCTGCGGCGACAACTGGGTCGAGGTCGACATGCGCGGGCGCCGGCCGCGCGCGGTCGATGTTCGCACCGCGCCGTATCCGGCGTTTCCAACCGACATGCAGGCGCAGTTCGCCGCGCTCGATACGGTCGCCAACGGGGTCGGCACCGTGGTCGAGACCATCTTCGAGAACCGCTTCATGCACATGCTGGAGATGCGGCGCATGGGCGCCGAGATCCGGCTCGAGGGCAATACCGCCATCATTCACGGCATCGATCATTTGACCGCCGCGCCGGTGATGGCGACCGACCTGCGCGCCTCGGCCAGCCTGGTGCTGGCAGGCCTCGTCGCGGAGGGCCGGACCGAGATCGAGCGCATCTACCATATCGACCGCGGCTACGAGACCATCGAGGAAAAGCTGGCGCAGCTCGGCGCCCGCATCAAGCGCGTGCCGAACTAACGCCGCGCAGCGCCTCAGGTGCCCTGAATCGAGTTAGGCCGCTCGGTTACCTTGACCTTGGAATCCAGTTCGCCGTGTCCTCGCAGCAGGTGCAGCGTGAGGCTGCCGCCGGGTTTGCGGGCCGCGATCTGGGCCAGCGTGTCGCGGGCGTTGCGCACCGGTTTGCCATCGATCGCGGTGACCAGGTCGCCGATGCGCAGCTGCGCCTCGACCGCCGGACTGGTGCGATACATGTTGGTGATTACCACGCCGCCGTGCGCCAGCCCGAGCTGGCGCGCCTGCTCGTCATCGACGTCCTCGGGCAGGATGCCGATCCAGCCGCGAATCACGCGGCCGTGATCGAGGATGTCCTTCATCACGCCGCGCGCCAGGTTCACTGGTATCGCAAAGCCGATGCCCTCGACGCTCAAGTTGCCGCTGCTCTTATTGAGCACGGCAGTATTGATTCCAATCAGTTCGCCGCGCGCATTGATCAGCGCACCGCCGGAGTTGCCGGCATTGATGGCGGCGTCGGTCTGAATGAAGTTCTCGAAGGTCGCCACGCCAAGCTGCTGCCGCCCGGTGGCACTGACGATGCCGTGGGTCACGGTCTGCGACAGGCCGAGCGGATCACCGATCGCCAGTACCACATCGCCCACCTGGATCTCGTCGGAGCGACCGAGCGGCATGACCGGCAGGTCGTGCAGCTTGATCGACAGCAGCGCCAGGTCGGTATCCGGGTCGCGGCCGACCACCGTGGCCGGTACGATCCGGTCGTCGGCCAGGCCGACGTTGATCGACTCGGCGTTTGCGATCACGTGATTGTTGGTGATGATGTGGCCGGCATGATCGACGATCACGCCAGACCCGAGCGCGCGCTCGACCCGGTGGCGATACAGCGGCTGCAGATCGCCGAAGAACTGGTCGAACACCGAGGGCTGAAACTGCTCGGTGACCAGCCGCTGGGTCGAGATGTTGACGACGGCGGGCGCGGCGCGCGCAACCGCCGCCGCATACGACACCGGCCCGGTGGCCGCAGCTAACGCGGCACGACCGGGCGGCGCGCCCTCGCTCACGCCGGTGTCGAATGCAGCAGTGCCCGACGGTGGCGGCGCTGCCGCCGGGGCACCGGCGCTGGTCACGAGCGCGTCGGACGGCACGCTATCGACGGCGGCGGGGCGTGCGGCGGCCGCAGGCGCGCTCGCGCTGGGCCGCTGCAGCAGCTGCGGACGCAGGAACACGATCACAAACGCCAGCGCCAGGCCGCCGACAATGCTGCCGGCGACGAAGGCCGCGGCGCGCCCCAAGCGATGCAGGTTCATGTGATCTTAAGATGACCGTGGCCGAAAAGTCGGGCCCTATCGGTTGTGTATAATGCGATAGTTCCCGGCGTTTTACGCAGCGTGCAAGCGCGGCGGCCGAGATTTACCGCGCGCAGCCCCCCACAGAGCGGTCAGGATGAGCATCAAATGAGCGAAGTCGGTGCAATGACCGATCACCCACAGCCAGAGATCGATGAGGGCCGCAGAAAGTTCCTGACGGTGGCCACGGGCGTCACCGCCGCGGTCGGTGCGGTGGTCGCCGCGGTGCCGTTTGTCGCCTCCTGGACTCCGTCGGAGCGTGCCCGCGCGCTCGGCGCCCCGGTCGAGGTCGACCTGAGCAAACTGCAGACCGGGCAGATGATTACCCCGACCTGGCGCCTGAAGCCCATCTACATCGTGCGCCGCGATCAGGCCATGGTCGACAAGTTGCCGCAGAACGATAACCGTCTTAAAGACCCGAAGTCGCAGAGTTCCATCCAGCCCGAGTACGCGCGCAACGAGATGCGATCGCGCCGCGCCGACCTGCTGGTGCTGATCGGTATCTGCACGCACCTGGGCTGCCTGCCGAAGCAGTTCTTCGATGCCGGCGATCCGGTGCTCGGAGCCGACTGGCCGGGCGGATTTCGCTGCCCCTGCCATGGCTCGCGCTTCGACTTGGCCGGTCGCGTGTTCGACGGTTCGCCCGCCTCGACCAATCTGGTGGTGCCGCCCTACAGCTTCCGCGACCAGAACACGCTGATCATCGGTCTGGACAGCCCCGAGAAAGGAGCGGCCTGATGGCACAGGGGTCGCTCGACAAATCCGGCTACCGCGGCGCTTCCCGCAATGGCCTGTGGGCCTGGATCAATCGCCGCCTGCCGGTCGATGCATTCCTGCGCAGTCAGGTGCTCGAGTACTACGCGCCGAAGAATTTCAACTTCTGGTACTTCTTCGGATCGCTGGCGCTGGTGGTGCTGGTGCTGCAGCTGCTCACCGGCATCTACCTGACCATGTTCTACAAGGTCGGAGCCACGACCTCGTTCGACTCGGTCGAATTCATCATGCGCGAGGTGCCGTTCGGCTGGCTGATCCGCTATCTGCACTCGACCGGCGCGTCGGCGTTTTTCATCGCCGTGTACCTGCACATGTACCGCTCGTTGCTGTACGGATCGTACAAGGCGCCGCGCGAGCTGCTGTGGCTGTTCGGCATGCTCATCTATCTGACGCTGATGGCCGAGGCGTTCCTCGGCTACGTGCTGCCGTGGGGCAACATGTCGTACTGGGCCGCGACCGTGATCATCAACCTGTTCGGCACCATCCCCGGCATCGGCCCGGGCCTGGTGGAGTGGATCCGCGGCGACTACGGCGTGGCGGATGCGACCCTGAACCGCTTCTTCTCGCTGCACGTGGTGGCGGTGCCATTGATACTGCTGCTGCTGGTGGCGCTGCACCTGGTGGCGCTGCACGAGGTCGGCTCCAACAATCCTGACGGGGTCGAGATCAAGGACCGCAAGGATGCCAGGGGCAAGCCGCTCGATGGTATCCCGTTTCACCCGTATTACACCGTCAAGGACATTGTCGGCGTGTGCGCATTCCTGGTGGCGCTGGCGATCGTGGTGTTCTTCGTGCCGACGCTCGGCGATGTGTTTCTCGAGAAGGCCAACTTCGAGCCGGCCAATCCGCTGTCGACGCCCGACCCGATTTCGCCGTCGTGGTACTTCACCCCGTACTACGCGATTTTGCGCGCGGTCCCAGACCAGCGCATTGGCGCACTGCTGATGCTGATCGCGGTGATGTCATTCTTCTTCTTGCCGTGGCTGGATCGCTCGCCGGTGCGCTCGATGCGCTACCGCGGCTGGATCTCGCGCCTGTTCCTGGCGCTGTTCACCATCTCATTCCTGGGACTCATGTATCTGGGCATGCAGCCGGCGCAGGAGCCGTACGTGACGCTGTCGCGCATCTTCGCGGTGCCGTATTTCCTTTATTTCTGGCTGATGCCGTGGTACTCGAAGATCGATCGCGTCAAGCCGGTCCCCGAGCGGGTCACCTACCATGGTTAGGCTGGCGACCGCGACCTTGCTACTGCTTGCCGGCGCGCCGCTGGCGCTGGCGGCTGAGCCGGCGGCATCGCCGGCCAACGTCGGTCCCTCCAGCGCGACCGAAGCCACCAAGCCACAGGCCAGCGAACTGGCACGCGAGCCCGGCGGCTCGGAACAGAGCGCGCCGGTGCGATGGCAGAGCTGGCGTGCGGGCAATTCGGTGCTGGACTCCAGCTCGATTCAGCGCGGCGCGCGCAATTTCATGAATTACTGCAACGGCTGCCATTCGCTCAAGTACATGCGCTACCAGCGTATGGCCGATGATCTGCAGATTCCGACCTCGGTCATGACCGCCGATCTGGTGGCGCCCGGCAGCAGCAGTCTCGACTACATCGGCACCGCGATGCCGGCGGCCGATGCAATCAACTGGTTCGGCAAGCAGCCGCCGGACCTGTCGTTGATCGCGCGCTCGCGCACGGTGGACTACCTGTACCAGTACCTGAAGACCTTCTATTCGGATCCGAGCCGGCCTACCCGCAGCGACAATCTGGCCTATCCAACCACCGCCATGCCGGCGGTGCTGTCGGATCTGGAGGGCGTCAAGGCGGCGGTATTCCGCGATGCTCCCGGCGGCAAGGTGTTCGATCATTTCGAGACCATCTCGCCCGGCAACATGACCCCGGAACAGTTCGACGGCTTCGTACGCGACATCGTGAATTTTCTCGACTACGTCGGCGATCCGTCGCAGGTCGAGCGTCGCCGGATCGGCCTGTTTGTGGTGCTATTCCTACTGGCGTTGACCGCCTTGGCATACATGCTCAAGAAAGAGTATTGGAAAGACGTGCATTGAGAGCGACCATGTCAGCGCGCAGATCTGAGCGGACCCAGGCGCCCGCAGGCGGAGGTGCTTGGTGACCAGTCGCCGCTCGATCATGACGTTGTTCTCTGCGCCCGATCAGCCCTTCAGCCACCGCACCCGCATCGTGCTGGCCGAGAAGGGCGTCGAGATCGACATCATCAACGTGGTTCCCGGTCGCTATCCGGAAGACCTGCTGGATCTGAATCCCTACCACAGCCTGCCGACGCTGGTGGATCGCGACCTGGTGCTGTACGACTCGCGCGTCATCATCGAGTATCTGGACGAGCGCTTTCCGCATCCGCCGCTGATGCCGGTGGATCCGATCCTGCGGGCGCAGTTCCGTCTGGCGCTGTATCGCATCGAGCGTGACTGGTACGGTCAGGCGCAGTTGATCGACGAGGACCACGACAAGAAGCACGTCGCCAAGAATCGCAAGGTGCTGCGCGATGCGATTCTGCAGAGTGCCGATCTGTTCAAGGTCAAGCCGTTTTTCCTGAGCGATGAGTTCTCGCTGGTGGACGCCAGCGTCGCGCCGATGCTGTGGCGTCTGCGGCACTACGAAATCGATATGCCACCGCAGGCCCAGGCGCTGACGCGCTATGCCAGCTCGATGTTCGCCCGGCCGTCGTTTCGCGCCAGCCTGTCGGACGTGGAGCTGCAGATGCGGGGCGGCTGATGTCGGCCAAGCGGCCCGAGGCCGGGACAGGATTGTCGCGCCGGCCGTATCTGCTGCGGGCCATGCACGAGTGGATCATCGACAGCGGTCATACCCCGCACGTCATCGTCGATGCGCTGCGCAGTGGCGTCGAAGTGCCCTCGGCCTACGTCAAGGACGGCAAGATCGTACTCAACCTGTCGACCACCGCGACCCAGCGCTTGCAGCTCAGCAACGACGCGATCGACTTCGACGCGCGCTTCGCCGGGATCGTGCATCGCGTGCACGTGCCGATCGAGGCGGTGCTGGGCATTTATGCGCGCGAGACTGGCGAGGGCATGGTGTTCTCCGACGCTGAACATGAGCCGGGCCCGTCCGAACCGACCCCGACACCGGACAAGCCGCCGCCCAGCGGCGAGCGCCGGCCGCGGCTGACCGTCGTCAAGTAACGCCGTTCTCGATTCGCTGGCCGCCATCAGGCGCTGGCGCGCCGCGTTGCCGCCGACAGGGCGGCCAATGGATCAGGGCGCGTCGGCGGGGGTTGGCGGTGGCAGCCGGTGCGGCTCGCCGTCGCGCACCTGCACCCAGATCAGGTCGCGCTGCACCCGGCCCTGAGCGTCAAAATGCAGCTGGCCGGTGAGGCCGGTGACCTGCACGTCGGCGAGTTTCTGGTGCGCGGCCGTCATCGCCAGCATCAGCTGACAGGCGTCATAACCGAACGCGAACAGGCGGCTGCGCCAGGCGACCGTATTGCCCCAGGCCTGGTCGATGCCGGCGCGGATGCCGTTGAGATTGCCGTCATCACTGATCATCCAGGGCATGTCGGGATACATCAGGCCGTCGATGTCGCGGTTGGCATCGGTGGGGTCGGGCTCGTAGGCGTTCGAGAGCGAATAGGTCGGGATGTCGCCGGCGTAGAAGAACTTGATCTGCGGCTCGATCAGGCGCGCGTTGGTGGGATTCTCGGGCACCACGAATACGAACTCGATGTCGCCGCGGTGGCGCGGCTCGAAATTGAGTTTGGTGCCAAGCACATTCTCCAGGTGCGCGTGCCGCGACATGCTGTCCTCGACGCGCAGGATGCTCTTGAGTTCGTAGCTGTAGTCGTGTTCGGCCGGATCGTAGATCGCCTGGCTGATCAGGCTGCCGCCGCCGGCACTAAGCTCGCGCATGAAGGCGTCCATCACACGATTGCCCCAGTCGTCGTGCGGCAGCAGGGCGATGCCGCGGTGGTGTCCCTCGGCCAGAATGCGCCGCGCCACCTGCTGGGCTTCATCTTCCGGTGACAGTGCGAACTGGTACAAGCCGGCGGGCGCCGGCCGGTCGGCCGGCAGGAAATTCAGCGCCAGCACCGGCACCGACTGCGAGCCCAGTGCCGCTACCGCGGCGACGTCTTCGCGCGTCAGCGGGCCGACGATGAAGCTCGCGCCGCTGCCATGGGCCTGGGAGATCGCATCCGCCGGCCGCACCGCGCCGGTATCGTAGATCTGCAGTGCCGGGCGCGTGGCTGCCGGCAGCTGGTAGTAGGCGCTCAAGAAACCGTCGCGCACCGTGGCGGCCTGACCGGAGGCCGGACCGGACAGCGGCAGCATCAGCGCCGCGCGGCCGCCCGGGGCCGCCGTCACCAGCGGCGCGGGCAGCGCCTGGCCCAGCACTTCGGTTGCCGGATGATTCGGATATCGCGCGCGCCAGCTGGCCGCCTCGGCCTCGCTCAGCAGTGAGCCGGCACGTGTGTCGGTGGCCATGGCGCCCAGCTCAAGCCAGCCACGCACGGTGGCATCCTGGCTCGCCTGCGGTTCAAGCTTGACGCCGCGATCGCGTGCCGCGCGCAACGCCAGCAGCAGCCGGCTGCGCAGCTGTGTGCGCTCCAGCGCATTGGCGGTGACGGCCTCGCCCGCCATCTCGGCGCGCACGCCATCGACCGGTCGGGCCGCTGCCAGTGCAATCTGCAGCTTGAGCGTGTAGTAGCGCAGCGCCGCGCCCGGTGCGGCACCGGCGGTGACGCTACTTTCCGCGATAGCGCCGATCTTCTGCCACGCCTCCTGGGCGCGGTTGGCGGCCAGCGAAGCTTCCGCGTCCAGCAGCGCGCGCTCCAGGCTCTGGGTCGCGCTCAACGGCGGCCCGATGCCGGCGAGCACCCGGGTCGCATCCGCCGGCCGGCCGGCCGCCAGCCATTCACGCGTGGCCGACAGCAGCAGGTCGACGCGGTCGGCGGGCGTGCCGCTGGCCGCCACAGTCTCGTACTGAGTCGCGGACTGGGCATGATCGCCCTTGCGGGCGGCGGCTTGGGCGGCCTGCTCGGTGCCGAGGCGCTGCGACACCGGCGGCCCCACCACCGCGCAGCCTGCCAGGGCCAGCACGGCGGTCACCACTACGCCACCGACACGGCGGATTTGCACCATCGACACTTTGCCCCGCAAGCTTGCTGCTGACATGGGATCGGCCCGGAACGGAGAAGTATAGTGGCTCGCAGTGCCCGGCTGGCCTCCGCCGGCCGACTCGAGGTGGTGGCAACGCCGATCGGTAACCTTGCCGATCTGAGCGCGCGGGCGCGCGAGGTGCTCGGTAGCGCCGATCTGATCGCGGCCGAGGACACGCGCCGCAGCGCGCAATTGCTCGCTGCGATCGGCGTGACCGCCCGGCTGATCTCGCTGCACGACTACAACGAGCAGGCTCGCGTTGACGGCTTGGTGGCGCAGCTCAAGGACGGCAAGGTGATCGCCCTGGTCAGCGATGCGGGCACGCCGCTGCTGTCGGACCCGGGATTCGCGCTGGTACGCGCGGCGGCCGCGGCCGGGATCGAGGTGCGCAGCGTGCCCGGCGCCTCGGCGGTTACGGCGGCGCTGAGCATCGCCGGACTGCCTACCGACCGATTCGCGTTCGAAGGCTTTTTACCGGCGCGCGCCACCGAACGGCGCGCCCAGCTGGCGCGTCTGGCGCTCGAGCCGCGCACGCTGGTGCTGTTTGAGGCGCCGCACCGGATCGCTGCCACTCTCGATGACCTGTCACAGGCCTTTGGCGCCGAGCGCAGCGCCGTGGTCACGCGCGAGCTGACCAAGCTGCACGAGAGCGTGTATCGCGGCAATCTTGGGCAGCTTTCGGCTATGGCGCGCGCGCAGCCCGAATTCTCGCGCGGCGAGATCACCTTGGTGGTGGCCGGCGCCGAGCCGGCTGACCGGGACGCTGGGGATGCCGAATTGCTCGCGCGCACACTGCGATTGCTGCTGGGCGAGTTGCCGCCGGCGCGGGCCGCCGCGATCGCCGCACAGATCGCCGGCGCGCGCCGCAGCGATGCCTATGCGCTGGCTTTGCGGCTGCAACGTCAGTAAGGTGACGGCGCGGAGAGTCGGCTGGACAGTCGCTGCATTTCCTTCGGGAAATATAGAGGAAAGTCCGGGCTCTGCGGGCAGGGCGCCAGGTAACACCTGGGGGGCGCGAGCCCACGGAAAGTGCAACAGAAAGTAAACCGCCTAAGCATTCCTTCAAACGAATGCCGGTAAGGGTGAAACGGTGCGGTAAGAGCGCACCGCATCGGTGGCAACACGCGATGGCACGGCAAACCCCGCCTGGAGCAAGGCCAAATAGGGAAGTCGCGGTCTGAATAAGGCCGCAGCGCGTGCCCGCGCGTGCTTCCGGGTAGGCCGCTTGAGGCGCGCGGCGACGCGCGTCCCAGAGGAATGACTGTTCACGACAGAACCCGGCTTACAGGCCGGCTCTCCGCCTTTCCCTGCGCCCTACGTCGAATGCCAGAGAGCTTTGCCCTGCAAGCTCCTGATCCCTAAAGAGTCCTGTTGCGAAATTGCTGCGCTGCTATCGGCGGTGCTGTAAGTCCCTACTGCGCCTGAGAAATTTTGCGACCCAAAGCGTTGACACGGCTGTGCCCGGGTTCCTATAGTGGCGCCAAGTGGGTGAATGTGGGGGAAAATGGGTCTGCCGCCCTCTCTACGATGTTCCGCGGTGCAACAAGTGTCACGTTGGATGACAAAGGACGCCTTGTCGTCCCGACGCGCTATCGCGAACAGTTCGTGGAGCGCTCGGCCGGCCAGCTGGTCGTCACCATCAACATCCGTGGCGGGGAATGCCTCCTGCTGTATCCGGTGGTCGACTGGCAAAAAGTGCATGAGCGACTCATGCAGCTGCCAAGCCTACACCCGCGAACCGAAAGTCTGCAGCGCCTCCTCATCGGTCATGCGACCGACCTGACGATCGATGGACAGGGACGCGTGCTGCTGTCACCCGAGCTGCGAGCGTTTGCCGGTCTCGATCGCAAGGCGACGCTGCTCGGCATGGGCAATCGCTGCGAGTTATGGGACGAGTCCCGTTGGCTGGAGCGGCGCGCGTACTTGTTGAAGTGCGAGCTGGCCGCGTCCGAGCTGCCGCCGGGATTCGATTCACTGTTGTTCTAAGGCGGCGCTGAGCGGCCGCGGGGACGAGGGGAGTTGGATGAGCACACCCCGGTGCTTGTCGCGGAGACGCTTGCGGCGTTGGCGCTGCGTCCGGACGGCCTCTACATCGATGCGACCTTTGGCCGCGGCGGCCACAGCGAGCGCATCCTTGCGGCGCTCGGACCCGACGGACGGCTCATCGCCATTGATCGCGATCCGGCGGCGATTGCGGCGGGGCGCGTGCGCTTCGCGGGCGAGGCGCGCCTGCAGCTGGTGCAAGGCGAATTCGGCCAGCTTGCGGCTCTGGTGCGTGCGCAGACAGCTCGTTCGCTTGTTGATGGAGCGCTGTTTGATCTCGGGGTCTCTTCGCCGCAGCTCGAGCAAGCCGCGCGCGGTTTCAGCTTCCTCCAAGACGGCCCGCTCGACATGCGCATGGACCCGTCGAGCGGCCAACCAGCGTCCGTGTGGCTTGCAGCTGCGGACCTTCATGAGATTCGTCACGTGATCGCGACGCTGGGGGAGGAACGCTTCGCCGGCCGCATCGCCGCCGAGATCGAGCGCACGCGCGCGGCCCAGCCGCTGACTCGCACCGGCGAGCTGGCCGCACTGGTGGCGCGCTGCGTGCGCACGCGAGAGCCGGGCAAGCATCCGGCCACCCGCACCTTTCAGGCGCTGCGCATGCACGTCAACGACGAGCTCGGCCAGCTGCAGCGCGGGTTGCAGCAGGCACTGCCGTTGCTGGCGCCGGGCGCGCGCTTGGCGGTGATCAGCTTCCACTCACTCGAGGATCGGATGGTCAAGCAGTTCCTGCGTAGCCACTCTGAGCCCGACCCGGTATTGGCGCGCCTGCCGCTCGATACCGCCGCACCGCCGCCGCCGCTGCGTCTGGTCGGCCGGCGCCAGCGGCCTTCCGCGTTGGAGATCGCAGCCAATCCGCGCGCCCGCAGCGCCGTGCTGCGGGTCGCCGAGCGGCGCGCATGACGGCATGGCGAGTCGTGCTGCTGCTGAGCGTGGCACTGCTGTGGTGCGCGGTGCTGGTGTCCGGCGCCGGCGCGATCTATGCCAAGTACCGGGCCCGTGAACTGTTCGTGCAGCTGGAGCGGCTGAATACCGGGCGCGATGAGCTCGATGCCGAGTGGGGCCGGCTGCAGCTCGAACAGAGCGCCTGGTCGACCTATGCCTTCGTCGAACGCGTCGCGAGCGAGCGCTTGCACATGAGCACGCCGGACGCGCACGACGTCGAGATCGTCACGCCATGAGTCGGCTGGGCTGGAGCCATGGGTCGCGGCCGGGGGCGCGCGCAAGCGCACCATCGTTTCGCGCGCGCCAGTGGCTGCTGTTCGCGCTGCTGCTGGCCGGCGCGCTCGGCCTGGTGGGACGCGCGGTGCACCTGCAGCTGGTCGATCACGGATTTCTGGAATCGCAGGGTGACGCGCGCTTCTCGCGCGTCGCGGTCATCGCCGCGCATCGCGGCAACATCGTGGATCGCAACGGTGAGCCGCTTGCGGTCAGCACGCCTGTGGATTCGGTCTGGGTCAATCCGCAGGAGCTCTCCAGCAGCCTGGACCAGCTGCCGCATCTGGCCAGCACCCTCGGCACCGACCGCGCCGAGCTTACCCGTCGCGTCAGCAGCAATCTTGATCGCCAGTTCCTGTACCTGGAGCGTGGCATGACGCCGGCCGACGCCGAACGCGTGCGCCAGCTCAATCTGAACGGTGTTTTCCTGGCGCGTGAATATCGCCGCTACTACCCGGCCGGCGAAGTCGCGGGGCATCTGATCGGCTTCACCAGCATCGACGATGTCGGGCAGGAGGGCACCGAGCTGGCATTCGACAACTGGCTCGCCGGCGAAAATGGCACCAAGCGGGTGATTCAGGACAGTCGCGGGCGCATGGTCGAGGACGTGGAGAGCATCCGCGCGGTGCGTCCCGGGCGCGATCTGAGTCTGAGCATCGATCTGCGCATTCAATACATGGCCTATCGCGAGCTCAAGAGCGCCATCATCGACAACCGCGCGCGCGCCGGCTCAATGGTGGTGCTCGACATCGACACCGGCGAGGTGCTGGCGATGGTCAACCAGCCGGCCTACAACCCCAACGATCGCGATCAGATCGTGCCGGCGGCGTATCGCAATCGCGCGGTCACTGATCTGTTCGAGCCCGGCTCGAGCATCAAGCCGTTCATCGTTGCCTCGGCGCTGGCGTCCGGAAAGTTCACCGCCACCAGCGTCATCGACACCGGCCCGGGATTCATTCAGGTCGGTGCCACCACCTTCGAGGACGAGCACAACCTGGGCGCAATCGACCTGGCCACAGTGCTGGCGAAGTCTTCCAACGTCGGCATGGCGAAGCTGGCATTGCAGCTCGAGCCGCAGCAGATCTGGAGCACGCTGAATCGCTTCGGCTTCGGTCAGGTCACCGCCAGCGAGTTTCCGGGCGAATCGGCCGGCGTGTTCAGCAACTATTCGCACTGGCGCGCGATCAGCATCGCCACGCTATCGCACGGCTACGGAATATCGGTCACCCCGCTGCAGCTGGCGCAGGCCTACGCCGCGATCGGCGCGCGCGGCCTGCGCCGTCCGGTGTCGCTGCTGCGACTGGACCACCCGCCGGCCAGCGAGCGCATTCTCGACCCGGTCGTGTGCAGCTCGTTGATCCAGCTGCTCGAGGCGGTCACCACCCAGGAGGGGGCCACCGGTGTGCGCGCCCGGATTCCGGGCTACCGCGTCGCCGGCAAGACCGGAACGGCCTGGAAGTCGGTCAACGGCAGCTACTCGAAAGATCGCTATACCTCGGTTTTCGCGGGCATGGCGCCCGCCTCGAATCCACGTCTTGCCGCGGTCGTCGTTATTGACGAGCCAACTGCCGGCAAATTCCTGGGCGGAGACGTCTCCGCCCCGGTTTTTTCCGCGGTGGTCGGCGGCGCACTGCGACTGCTGGGCGTGGCTCCGGATGAAACCATCGCTCCCGGACCGCCGTTGCTGCATGGCCAGCGGGTGGCGCGACGATGAATGTCGACTCTCAGAGCAGCTGGCGACCGCTCAAAGCCCTGCTCGGCGGCCTGATCGATGTGCCCGAGCGCCTGCAGGTCTCCGATATCACCCAGGACAGTCGCAGCGTGACTCCGGGCGCCGCGTTCCTGGCCTGTCGCGGTCGCAGTCATCACGGACTGGAGTTCGCCCACAGCGCAGTCGCGGCCGGCGCGCGCGCGATTCTGTGGGAACCGGCGCCCGGCGTGAGCCCGCCATCACTGGCCGCCGATGTGGTGGTGTGCGCGGTGCCGCACCTGAGCGCCCAGCTCGGATTCATCGCCGATCGTTTCTTCGATGCGCCGTCGGCCAGCCTGACCATCGCCGGCATCACCGGCACCAACGGCAAGACCACGTGCGCGTGGCTGCTGGCGAATGCGTTGGCAAACTGCGGCCGACGGGGCGCGTACATCGGCACGCTCGGTGCCGGCGGCCCGGAGGCGGTGCAGCCGCTGGCCCACACCACGCCCGATGCGCTCACGCTGCACCGACTGCTGGCCGGTCTGCACGCGGCCGGATTCGACTCGGTGGCGATGGAAGTGTCCTCACACGCGCTCGATCAGGAGCGCTGCGCCGGCGTGCGCTTTCATACCGCGGTATTCACCAACCTGACTCGCGATCATCTGGACTATCACCGTGACATGCCGTCCTACGGCGCAGCCAAGGCGCGGCTGTTTGACTGGCCAACGCTGGCCGCGCGCGTGATCAACGTCGATGATCCGTTCGGACTTGAGCTGGCACGCTCGCAGCTGCAGAGCCGCGTGACCCAGCAAGGGCCGAATGAGCGATTGTTCCTGACCTCGCAACGTCCGGCCGAGTGGGTCGCGAGCGGCGCCGACTACGTTTGCGCCAGTGCGGTCGACAGCCGTGCTCAGGGCCTGAGAATCCAGCTCCAGACCAGCCGCGGCGCGGCGCAGCTCGACAGCAGCCTGATCGGCGACTTCAACGTCGATAATCTGCTGTCGGTGCTGGCGGTCCTGCTGGCGTGGGACGTACCTCTGCAGCTCGCCTGCGAAGCGCTGGCCAAGTGCAGCGCGCCACCCGGGCGCATGCAGGCCGTCGGTGGCGAAGGCCGACCGCTGGCGCTGGTCGACTACGCGCATACGCCCGATGCGCTGGCCAAGGCGCTGCATGCCGCGCGCGCCCACTGTCGCGGCCGACTGTGGTGCGTGTTCGGCGCCGGCGGCGAGCGCGATCCGGGCAAGCGCGCCGAGATGGGGCAGATCGCGGCCACGCTGGCCGACACCATCATCGTCACCGACGACAATCCGCGGCGCGAGGACCCACGCGCGATCGTCGAGGCGGTCATGAGCGGCGTGATCGCCGCCGGCGCCGCCAGCCGCGCCCGTGTGATGCACGATCGGCGGCGTGCGATCCACGCCGCGCTCGAGCTCGCCGCGACCGCCGACGTGGTGCTGATCGCCGGCAAGGGGCACGAGCAATACCAGATCGTCGGCAACGAGCGGCGAGCATTCAGCGACGTCGCGGTGGTCGCCGAAGCGCTCGATGAGCGCGTGCGCGCATGATCCGCACGCTGAAGCAATTCGCCAGAGCGGGCCATGGACGGCTCCAGGGCGAGGACCGCGGATTTAACGAGATCGCGATCGACAGCCGCAAGCTGGCGGCCGGCGACCTGTTCGCTGCGCTGCGCGGCGAAAAAATCGACGGCCACGACTTCGTGCCGGCGGCGGCCGCGGCCGGAGCCGCCGGCGCCATCGTGCAGCGCGCCGTTCAGCTGCCGTTGCCGCAGATCGTGGTATCAAACGTCGAAGCATCACTGGCGCATGCGGCGCGCGCGGCACGCGCGCAGTTCAAGGGCCCGGTGATCGGCGTCGCCGGCAGCAATGGCAAGACCACGGTCAAGGAAATGATCGCTGCCATTTTGTCGCAGGGCGGTCCGTGTCTGTCCACCCGAGGCAATCTGAACAACCATCTGGGCGTACCGATGACGCTGCTGCGGCTCGACGACAGCCATCGAAGCGCCGTGATCGAGATGGGCGCCAATCGCCGCGGTGACGTCGAGCAGCTGGTGCAGATCGCGCGACCCGGCATCGGCGTGATCACCAACGCCGGAGCCGAGCACCTCGAGGGCTTCGGCTCGCTCGAGGGCGCGGCGCGCGCGGAGGGCGAGATGGTCGCGGGGCTGCCGGCCAGCGGCACGGCGATCATCAACGCCGACGATGCCTACGATTCGCTGTGGCGGGCCAGCACTCGAGCGCGCGTAGTCAGCTTCGGTCTGCGCACCGAAGCCGACTTTCACGCCACCGACATCCGGCTGCAGATCGATGACGGGCAGCGCTTTGCCACGCACTTCCGGCTGCACAGTCCCGCCGGCCAAGCGGACGTGTCACTGGCGCTGGCCGGCCGCCACAACGTGCGCAATTCGCTGGCCGCCGCCGCCGCCGCCACCGCCGCCGGCGCCACGCTCAAGCATGTGGTCGGCGGCCTGCGCACGGTGCAGGCGGTGCGCGGCCGGCTGCAGCTGCGTCGCGCCCGCGGCGGCGCCTGGCTAATCGACGATTCCTACAACGCCAATCCCAGTTCGGCGCGCGCCGGCCTCGAGGTGCTGAGCGAGCTGCCGGGCCGCCGCTGGCTGGTGCTGGGCGACATGGCCGAGCTGGGCGAGTTCGCCGACAGCAGTCACCGCGAATTGGGCGAGCTCGCCCGCGCGCTTGGAGTCGAGCGTCTGTACGCGTTCGGATCGCTCGCAGCACTGGCGGCCGAGAGCTTCGGCACCGGTGGCGAGCAGTTTCGCGATGCCGGGCAGCTGGCGCAGGCGCTGCAGTCGCAGATTACCCCCGAGGTACGAGTGCTGATCAAGGGCTCGCGCGTCAACCGGCTCGAGCGCGTGGTCGACGCGCTGTGCTCCGCCGATAACTAGAGGCGCCCCGGCACCGATGCTCTACTGGATTGCCAAACTACTCGCGCTGCACCACTCGGCGTTTCACGTGTTCTCGTACCTGACCTTGCGCGCGATCCTGGCGGTGATGACCTCGCTGAGCATGGCGCTGCTGCTTGGTCCGACCATGATCGAGCGACTATCGAGCTCGCAGATCGGACAGGTGGTGCGCGACGACGGTCCGCGCTCGCACCTGCTCAAGGCCGGCACCCCCACCATGGGCGGGGTGCTGATCATCGTCGCGATCCTGATCAGCACGCTGCTGTGGACCGATCTGCGAAACCGCTTCGTTTGGATCACGCTCGGCGTGACGCTCGGCTTCGGCGTGATCGGCTTCGTCGATGATTACCTGAAGCTGGTGATCGGCAACTCCCGCGGTCTGGCGCCGCGCTGGAAGTACTTCTGGCAGTCGGTGCTGGGTTTGAGCGCCGCGGTGGTGCTGTATCGCACCGCGCACGTACCGGCCGAGACCGATTTCTTCGTGCCGTTCATCAAGACCGTGAGCGTGCCGCTGGGCGGCCCGGCGTTCATCGCGCTGGCGTATTTCATGATCGTCGGCATGAGCAACGCGGTGAATCTCACCGACGGTCTGGACGGGCTGGCCATCATGCCAGCCGCGCTGGTGGCGGCGGCGCTGGGCATTTTCGCGTATGCGAGCGGCAATGCCGTGTATGCCCACTATCTGCAGATTCCGGAGATACGCGGAGCGGGCGAGCTCCTGATTTTCTGCGCGGCGCTCGCCGGTGCGGGTCTGGGCTTTCTGTGTTTCAACTCGTATCCCGCGCAGGTATTTATGGGAGACGTGGGCGCCCTGGCCATCGGGGGCGCCATCGGTGTGATTGCCGTCATCGTGCGCCAGGAGGTCGTCGCGCTGGTCATGGGCGGGGTGTTCGTGCTCGAGACGGCCTCGGTGATCCTGCAGGTGGCCTCCTTCAAGCTC
>DASXDL010000010.1:0-78811 GCA_036490715.1 Steroidobacteraceae bacterium
GTGCAGCAGCTGCTGCATCGATACGTTAACCGCGACGCGCGCGCAGCAACGCCCGACCAGCTGGCGCGCCTCGATACAGGCGCGCTTGAGGATCCACTGGCCGAGCCGCGGCATGTCGCCGCTCTCCTCCGCCAGATTGACGAACAGGGTCGGCGACACGGCTCCCAGGGTTGGATGATTCCAGCGTGCCAGGGCCTCGAGCTTGCGCACGCAGCCTTTCTTGATGTCGATGACCGGCTGGTAGTTCAGGTGCAGCCCGTCGCTGTCCATCGCTTCGCGCAACGCCACCAGCATCTGGTAGCGATACTCGACCCGGTCGGCCCAATCGGAGCGGAACAGGCAGGCCACGCCGCCGCCCTGCAGCTTGGCCTGGCGGGTGGCCAGCGCCGCGTATTTGATGGCGCTGCGAGCGTCATGGGTATGGGCCGGCACGCCGGCGATACCGATGCAGGCGCGCATGCGCTGACTGACGTTCTGCAGCGCGATCGGCGCGGCCAGCTCGGCAATCAGGCTGTCACCGCTCGACAGCACCGCGCTCTCGTCGGCGAAGTCGCAGGGCAGCAGCACGGCGAAATCCTCATCACCCCAGCGGCCGATGCACAGCGCATTGGCGCAGTGCTCGCGCAGCCGGCGCGCCAGGATCTGCAGCACCTGATCGCCGATGCTGTGGCCCTGCAGCGCATTGATGTCGGCCAGATTCTCGATGTTGACGTACAGCACTGCGTGCGAGACCGGCGGCCGCCCGGCGGCGGCGTTGTCGGCCGCCTCGCCGCACACCGCGCTCAGCGCGGCGTTGAAATGACTGCGGCTGGCAAGGCCGGTGACCGGGTCCTGGCTGATGATCTGCGCGGTCAGCGTGCGCCGCAGGCCGGTGGTGGCGCCGTTCTCCTTGCGGAAGTGCTCGATGCCGCTCTCGACCGCCGCATGTAGCTCAGGCGGAGGACAGGGCTTGCTCAGGAATTTCAGCACTTGCGCCTCGTTGACCGCGGCGATCGCCGAGGCCAGGTCAGTCTGGCCGGTCAACAGGATGCGCGCGGCGTTGGGGGCGATGGCGCGCGCCTTGGCCAGGAACGTGGCCCCGTCCATGCGCGGCATGCGCATGTCCGAGATCAGCACCGAGACGCGTTCCTCGCGTTGCAGGATCTCCAGCGCCTGGGTGCCGCTGAGCGCGGTGAATACCTCGTAGCGCCGGCCGAGCTGCAGGCTCAGTCCTTCGAGCACCTGCTGGTCGTCATCGACGCACAGGATCTTGTGGCGGGTGCCGGGCGTGGCCATGCGCAGCGCTTTGGCAGGCATGTCAGCCCGCCTCCAGGCTCTGTGCCGGCTCATCGTCCTCGCCGTCGATATGGATGTTCCAGGCCGTCAGGCAACGCGACACGCCGGTACGCGCCACGAAGTCGG
Organism: Steroidobacteraceae bacterium; assembly: GCA_036490715.1. Classification (GTDB taxonomy): domain Bacteria; phylum Pseudomonadota; class Gammaproteobacteria; order Steroidobacterales; family Steroidobacteraceae; genus FEN-1191. The sequence continues at coordinate 1,402 of DASXDL010000010.1, forward strand.
CGTCGAGCCGATCCAGCAGCCGCGCCGGCCGGTCGGCGGTGGCATCGATCACCGCGTCGGCCACGTGCACGGCCGCCAGCACGTGGGTGTTGGCGTGCTGTACGCGGCTGGGGGCGTGGTGATAGGCGACCGCCTCGATCAGACCCAGCGGCAGGCCCCACAGTCCCAGCAGATACGCGCCGACCTCGGGATGTGCGGCGCCAAACACCTCCGGCTCGGCCTCGTGCCAGGCGCGCCCGGTGCACCGCGCCAGCTCGATCATCTGCTCGAACTTGTCAGGCGCGCTTAGCGCCAGCACCGCCTGGCCGATGTCCAGCAGCAGCGCGGCGGTGAAGGCTTCGTCGGCGTGCCGCGATTCGCGCAGCAGCATGCGCGCGAAGTGCGCGCGCCGCAGCGAGCGGCCCTGAATGTCCTGCAGGCGTTTGGCGGCCGCCGGCGAGGCGTCGAGCGCGCTGAACACGCAGGCCGACAGCGCCAGCGATTTGATCATCTCCATGCCGGCGTAGGTGATCGCGGCCTGGATCGAGGTGACCGGGGCACCGCGCCGATAGAACGCGGAGTTGGCCATCTGCAGCACCTTGACCGACAGCGCGGTGTCGGCGCTGACGATCTGGGCGATGTCGGCGGCGTGGGTGTTGGGGCGCGCCATAGCCTCGGACAGCGCCTGAAAGGTCGCGCGCGTCGCCGGCAGTGCCTTTAGATGTCCGATGAGTTCGTGGATGGCCGGCTGTTGCAGGATGTCGCGCAGCGAGCAGATGCGCTCGAGCGTGTCGGACAGCGCATCGACATTGCACGGCTTGCCTAGAAATTGATGCGTGACCGGCATGGCGCGCAGAAACGCATCATCATCGATCGAATCCGACAGGCACAGCCGCACCACGTTCGGATGACGCTCGCGCACCTGAGTGAGCAGCTGCGGCCCGTCCAGCACCGGTGTGCCGATGGCGCATACGATCGCATCAAAGCGCGCCTGGCCCAGGATCGAGAGCGCCACGGCTGCGGTGCCGGCCGCGGCCGTCTGCCACTGCGGCCGCAGCGTACACAGCGTCTGGTGCAGGCGTGCCAGCGCCACCGGATCCGGGTCCACCAGCAGCACGCGCCTCATGCGGCCTGCTCGCGCGACAGTGCGCGCTGCTCGGGCAGCCAGTGCTGCGGCAAGCGCACTTGAAACACCGTGCCGCGGCCGAGCTGACTGTCGCAGTCGATGCTGCCGCCGTGACGCTTGACCACGATGTTGTGCGAGATCGCCAGCCCCTGACCGGTGCCGCGGCCGACCTCCTTGGTGGTGAAGAACGGCTCGTAGATGCGGTGGCGGATGTTGTCGGGAATGCCACCGCCAGTGTCCTCGACGCTGATCAGCACCGCCTCGCCATCCACCCGGGTCGAGACCGTGATCCGGCCCTTGCTCCCGCTGCTGCCGACCACGTCGGCGATCGCTTGCGCGGCATTGACCAGCAGATTGAGCAGCACCTGATTGAGTTCGCCGGCATGACAGCGCACCGGCGGCAGCGGTCCGAGCTCGGTGTGCACCTCGGCGACGTACTTGTATTCGGCGCGGGTCATCACCAGCGCATTGCTGATCAGGTGATTGAGGTCGACCTCGGACATCTCCGGGCTGTCCGGATGCGCCAGTTCGCGCATCGAGCGCACGATTTCGGCAACGCGATTGAGACCGTCGAGCGAGCGCTCCAGCGCCCGAGGCAGCTGTTCGGCGAAGTACGGCAGCTCGCCGCTGAGCGCGACCACGGCGCCGGCATTGGCCGGGTCATTGCTAGCCAGCGAGCGCAGCCGCTCGGTCAGGCGCAGCAGCTCCTGGACCGCGTCGCGGATGAAATACACGCTGTCGTTGACGAACTGTACCGGGGTATTGATCTCGTGCGCCACGCCGGCTGCGAGCTTGCCGACCGACTCGAGTCGCTCGGCCGAGGCCAGGCGGATCTCGGCTTCCTTGCGCTCGGTGACGTCCAGATGCACGCCCGCCACGCGCTGCGGTTCACCGAGTTCGTTGGTGGCCACGGTGCGGCCGCAGCAATGGATCCAGCGCCACGAACCGTCCTTGCTGCGCATGCGGTACTCGATGCGAAATTCCGCGTGCGCGCCGCTGCGATACTGCAGCAGCGCCAGCGCCGGCAGCAGATCGTCCGGATGCAACAACTCGCGCCATACGTCGTAGCTGCGCGTGAGTTCATTCGGCTGGTAGCCAAGCATCGACCACCAGCGATCGTTCAGCCAGGCCTCGCCGGTCTGCAGATTCACATCCCACAGTCCCAGGTTGGCGCTGCTGGTGGCGACCGCGAGCCGATCTTCGAGCGTACGCAGCGCCTTGTGCGCGTTGACGATGTCGGTGACATCGCGACCCTCCGACAGGATCGAGCTGATGCGACCGTCGTCGTCGAGCACCGGCAGCAGCGTGAAGTCGACGATGCGGGCCGTGGCCTGCGCCGTCTGGTACTGAAAGCGCACGAAATCGCCACGCGCGGCGCGGGCGATGCCCTCGCGCAGACGCGCGATCTCGGCGGCCGGCTGACTGACCCAGAACGGCGTGTCCCAGAACGGCTTGCCGACCGCATCGTTGAAATTCACGCCGGCCGCCTTGAGGGCGGTGCGGTTGCTCTCCAGCAGCTGGCCGTCGGGCGACAGCAGCGCGGTGAACTGATAGGTGTAGTCGAACACGGTGCGCAGGCGCTCGAGCCGCTGCTGCTGGCGAAACCTTTCCTCGCGCTCCACCGTGATGTCCAGCAGCACGCCGCTGACCTGCTGCGCCTGGCCGCGCGCATCGCGCTCGATGCAACCGATCTCGAGCAGCCAGGCCCAGCTGCCATCGCAGCGCCGGGCCCGATACTCGCTGCGATAGCCGCTGCCCTCGCCCTGGATGTGACGGCTGCGGGCGGTGTGCACGGCAACGCGCTCGTCCGGATGTAGCAGCTGGTCCCACCAGTCCGCGTTCTGGCCGACTTCATGCGCCGGGTAGCCCAGCATTCGGGCGCGCGCGGGACTGGAGCGCAGTGCGCCGCTCGACAGCTCCAGGCACCAGGCCGCCGGCCCGCTCTCGGTCATCGCCGGCTCGCTGGTGGCGGGCGGGTACTGCATGCGCAGGGTATCGGCGTGGCGCCAGCGGACTTTAAGGGAAATAGGCGCCGATTTGTACCGCAAGTACGCAATCTACTTCAGAAAACCGGACCGGAGAATCGCCGCCGACCGTGCTAATCTTAAACTGTGGAATGCGACCGTTTTGATCCCCGCCCGATGCATTATGGAAAACTTACGCGCGCCTTCAGCGCGCTACTGGCGCTGAGCGCCGCGAGCCTTCCCGGCGTGGCGCTGGCGACCGTCTATCCGCTGAGCAGCCCGGATCAGTCGGTGGTCGGCGAGGACCAGACCGTTACCACCGTCTACGAAGACACGCTGTATGACCTGGCGCGCAAGTACAGCCTCGGATCCGAGGAGGTCATTCGCGTCAATCCGGGTCTGGATCCGTGGATTCCCGGCGCCGACCGCCAGGTGATCATTCCGGGTCGCCACATCCTGCCGCCGGGTCCGCACGAGGGCATCGTGGTGAACCTGCCCGAGCATCGCCTGTACTACTACCCCAAGCCGCAGCGCGGTCAGCCGCATCAGGTGATCAGCTATCCGGTCAGCATCGGCAAGATGGACTGGCACACGCCGCTCGGTCTGACGCACGTGATCGCCAAGGAAAAAAATCCGGTGTGGTTCCCGCCGGAATCGGTGCGCAAAGAGCACGCCGAGGCCGGCGATCCGCTGCCGACCCGCGTGCCGTCCGGACCGGACAATCCGCTGGGCCTGTTCGCGATGCGGCTGGCCGCCGGCAATGGCACTTACATGATCCACGGCACCAACAATCCGATCGCGGTCGGCTTGCCGATCACCCACGGCTGCATCCGCATGTATCCGGAAGACGTCGAGCAGCTGTTCCCGATGATTCCGGTAGGCACCCCGGTGCGCATCATCAACCAGCCGGTCAAGGTGGCCTGGGTCGATGGCGAACTGCTGCTCGAGGCGCACCCGCCGGTAGACGCTGAAGGGCAGAGCTTTGAGCCCGACGTCGACCAGTTCGCGGATCTGCTGCGCGCCGCGGTCGGCGACAGTACCGTCGCCATCCATTGGGACTACGCGCGCGAGGTGTTGCAGAAGGCTGACGGCGTTCTGGCCGTGGTCGGACTGGAAGCTGACACCTCGGACCTCACTCCGACCAGCGCCGCCGCCCCATAGCCCTGCGGCCCGAGCGTCGCAACCGCCGCGGTGGAACGCTGCGGCGTTTCGTGGGGTCTAATGAAAGGCGCTACAAGTCGCCCGCAGGCGAAAGTTGAACCGCGGCGCAAATCGGCTATAGTTCGATCGCCCGGTGGGCCGCTGGAAGTGCGTAAGTGTCTGATTTAAAGCCGTTTTATTAGCGAAAAATACGATGGCAGAACGCGAAAACGAGAGCTTCGATCTGGACGAAGAATTCATAATCGAGTCCGAAGACAGTACCGACTACGACGGCCTGCTGGCGCGTGTCGATAAGCGCGCGCGTGCCCAGGGCAAGCGCGGTAAGGCGGCGTGGAGCCGGCTCGAAGAAGTGCTGGCGGACCGCAAACTCGAAAAAGACCTGCGTGACGTGTTCGACGACGAAGACGTCTGATGACGCCTAATCGGCGGCCGCGCTGCCGTCATCGCCGGCCCGGTTAGGGCGGCTGCTTCACACACGGACAAGCCATGGCTCCCGGCGGGTCTTCCTGGATCGTGCTCAAGTTCGGCGGCACGAGTGTTTCCTCGGTCGACAACTGGCGCAATATCGCCGCCGTGGTGCGCGCGCGCCTGAACGATGGCGGGCGCGTGTTGGTGGTGCATTCGGCCCTGAGCGGCATCACCGATCGGCTCGAGAAACTGCTGATCGCCGCGCTCGGCGGCGCGCACGAGCCGGTGCTGCAGGCGATCGAGGAGTGCCATCGCAGCCTGGCCGAGCAGCTGGGCATCGGCGTGAGCGCTGAACTACAGGACTATTTTGCGGTGCTGCGCCAGACGGCCGCCGGCATCGCGCTGATGAGCGAGATCAGCGATCGCACCCGCGCCCGCGTGCTGGCCAGTGGCGAGCTGATGGCCACCGAGCTTGGGGCGCGTTTTCTGGCTGCGCAGGGCATCGAGTGCCGCTGGTGGGACGCGCGCAGCGGACTCAAGGCGCAGTCGCGTCCGGCCGCATCCAGCCGCGCCAGTTTTCTGTCCGCCACCTGCGAATACCTGCCCGATGCGGCGCTGCAGGCGCAGCTGCAGGCGCTTACCGGGGTGATCGTGACGCAGGGCTTCATCGCCGGCGACATCGCCGGTGACACCGTGCTGCTCGGGCGGGGCGGTTCAGACACGTCGGCGGCTTATCTGGCCGCCAAGCTCGGCGCGCGCCGGCTGGAGATCTGGACCGACGTTCCCGGCATGTTCAGCGCCAATCCACGCCACACGCCGCAGGCGCGGCTGCTGCGCTCACTGCACTACGATGAGGCCCAGGAAATCGCCAGCAGCGGCGCCAAGGTGCTGCACCCGCGTTGCATCCTGCCCGCCAAGTCGCAGCAAATTCCGATCGTGGTGTATGCCACGCAATGTCCGCAGCTGGAAGGCACGCACATCAGCGCCGAGGGCGGCGATGGCGCGGCGCAGGTCAAGGCGGTGTGCCTGCGCAAGGGCATCACACTGGTCACGCTCGACAGTCCCGGCATGTGGCACGAGGTCGGCTTTCTGGCCGACGCATTCCAGATATTCAAGCGTCACGGCCTGTCGGTCGACCTGATCTCGACCTCCGAGACCAACGTCACCGTGTCGCTCGATCCAGCCGCCAATTCGCTCGACCCGCAGGTGCTCGAGCGTCTGGCGGCCGACCTGTCGCAGCTGTGCCGCGCGCAGATCATCGGGCCGTGCGCATCGGTGAGCCTGGTGGGTCGCAACATCCGCGCGATTTTGCATCAGCTGGGCGAGGCGTTTGAGCTGTTCGCCGAGCAACGCATCTATCTGGTCAGTCAAGCCGCCAACGACCTGAATTTCACCTTCGTGGTGGACGAGCAGCAGGGCGACCGGCTGGTCAACGAACTGCACGATCGGTTGATCGTGCCAGTGCGCGAGGGCTCGATCCTCGGACCGAGCTGGCAGCGGCTGTTCGCCGCGCCAGCGCCGCCCACGCCGGTCGCGGGCCCGTGGTGGCGCACCCGGCGCGCGGCGCTGCTGGGTTTGGCCGAGCAGCACGACTGCGCCTACGTCTATGACCCACAGGTGGTGCGGGCCGCGGCGGCCGCGGTGCGCGCGCTGAAGTCGGTCGATCGCGTGCTGTATGCGATGAAGGCCAACCCGAATGCGCAGCTGCTGGCAGTGCTGGCCGACAGCGGCGTCGATTTCGAGTGCGTCTCGCGCGGTGAGATCGAGCACCTGCTGGCGAGCGTGCCGCAGCTGCAGCGCCAACGCATTTTGTTCACGCCCAACTTCGCCGCACGTTCGGAATACGTCTGGGCGCTGCAGCAGGACATCTGCACCACGGTCGACAACCTGCAGCTGCTGCGCGAGTGGGGCGAGCTGTTCCACGGTCGCAGTATCTTCATCCGCGTCGACACCGGCACCGGTCGCGGCCATCATCAGCATGTGCGCACCGCCGGCGCGCACGCCAAGTTCGGCGTGCCGCTGGGGCAGATCGAAGAGCTGGCCGAGCTCACCGCCCGTCACGGCATCGCGGTCACCGGGCTGCACGCACATTCGGGCAGCGGCATCTTCGATGCCGACACCTGGGCGCAGGTCGCGACCCGGCTGTTGGCGCTGGCGCCGCACTTCCCGCAGCTGCGCGTGATCGACGTCGGCGGCGGCCTCGGCGTGCCGGACGGCGACGAGCAGCTCGGTCTGGATCTGGGCCAGCTGGACACGGCGCTGCTGGCCGCGCGCCAGGCGCGCCCGGGCTTCGAGCTGTGGATCGAGCCGGGTCGCTTCCTGGTGGCGGCAGCCGGCGTGCTGATCGCGCGCGTCACCCAGACCAAGGCCAAGGACGACGTGCGCTACGTCGGCATCGCCACCGGCATGAACTCGCTGATCCGACCGGCGCTCTACGGCGCCTGGCACGAAATCGTCAATCTGACGCGCCTGGACGAGCCGGCGACCGAGATCGCCAACGTCGTGGGACCGATCTGCGAGAGCGCCGATTTCCTCGGGCACGACCGGCTGCTGCCGCCAACGCGCACCGGCGATGTACTGCTGATCGCCAACGCCGGGGCCTACGGCCGCGCCATGAGCTCGCGTTACAACCTGCGCGAGCCGGCCGCCGAATTCCTGCTCTAGACGCGCTGGCGCGCCTGATGCCGCCGCCGCAGCTCGGCGATCACCGCGCTCAGCGGCAGCGCGCGCGCGCGCAGCAGCAGCAGCAGGTGGAACAGCAGATCGGCGGACTCGCGCAGCAGCGCGTCGTCATCTTCCGCCGCGCCGGCCAGCGCCACTTCCAGACCTTCTTCGCCCACCTTCTGCGCCACGCGCTTGAGGCCGCGGGCGTGCAGGCTGGCGGTGTAGCTGTCAGCAGCGCCTTCGGTGATGCGCGCATCGATCACCCGCTCGAGCTCGAGCACGAAGCTCAAGCCCTGCGCCCCGGTCAGCTCATCGTCGCCGAAGCAGCTCTGGCTACCGGTGTGGCAGACCGGACCGGCCGGCAGCGCGGTGATCAGCAGTGCGTCGGCATCGCAGTCGCGGCGCACGTCAACCAGCGTCAGGTGATGGCCGGAGCTCTCGCCTTTCTCCCACAGCCGACCTTTGGAGCGGCTGTAGAACACCACCCGGCCACGCGCCAGGGTGTGCTCCAGCGCCGCGCGATTCATGTAGCCGAGCATCAGCAGCGTGCCGCTGCGCTCGTGCTGCACGATCGCGGGCACCAGCCCGTCGGCCTTGCCCCAGTCGATGCGATCGATCTCGGCGGCGGTAAAGTTCATCGTCGTACCTCGATGCCCTGGGCGTGCAATTCGTCCTTCAGGTCCGGGATCGCCAGCGCGCCACTGTGAAACACGCTCGCGGCCAGCGCGGCGTCGACGCGCGCGTCGCGAAACGCGCGCACGAAATGCTCGACGCTGCCGGCGCCGCCCGAGGCTACCAGCGGCACGCTGCACAGCGGCCGCACGCGCTGCAGCTGCTCCAGGTCGTAGCCGCGACGCATGCCGTCGGAGGCCATGCAGTTGAGCACGATCTCGCCGGCGCCGCGCCGCTGCACCTCGCTGACCCACTCGAGCGTGTCGCGGCCGCTGTCACGGCTGCGGCTGGGATCACCGGTGAACTGGTAGACGCGATAACCCCCGGCGCTGCGCTGACTGTCGATGCCGGCGACCACGCACTGCGCGCCAAAGCGCTCGCTCAGCCGGTCGATCAGCTCCGGATCCTGTAGCGCCGGGGAATTCACCGACACCTTCTCGGCACCGGCGTTGAGCACCTGCTCGGCGTCCGCCACCGAGCCGATGCCGCCGGCCACGCAGAACGGAATGTCGAGGATGCGCGCGACGCGCCGCACCCAGTCACGCTCGACCGAGCGGCCTTCCGGACTGGCGGTGATGTCGTAAAACACCAGCTCGTCCGCGCCCTGGTCGCGATAGCGGCTGGCAAGCTCGAGGATGTCGCCGACCACGCGGTGCTCGCGAAAGCGCACGCCCTTGACCACCTGGCCATCGCGCACGTCGAGGCAGGGGATTATGCGTTTGGCAAGAATGGCCGCAGCTCCTGCACCTTAATGCGCTGTTCGAGTAGCGCCTTGCCGCTGACCGCTGCCGGCACGCCGCGCTGTGCGAGCGCGGCCAGATCCGCGCCACTGGCGATGCCGCCGGAGGCCTGCCAAAGAATCCGAGGAAAGCGGCGTAAAGCCTCGTCATATAAAGGTATATTAGGGCCGGCGAGGGCGCCATCGCGATCGATGTCGGTGCACAGCACGTGGCGCACGCCGGCCTTTGCAAAGTCGGCCACGGCGTCCCAGAGCGAGGCGCTGGTCGTCTCGCGCCAGCCGCGCGTGTACAGGCGCGGTACGCCGTGCGCATCCAGCCGCACATCGAAGGCGACGCCGATGCGCTCGGCGCCCAGCTCAGCCAGCCACCGCATGACTTGCTGCGGACGTTCGGCGGCGGCGCTGCCGATGATGGCGCGCGCCACACCGCCGGCGAGCAGTTCATCGACCGCGGCGCGATCGCGCAGTCCGCCGCCCACCTGCAGCTGCACCGAGCGCTGCGCGGCCAGCTCCAGGATCAGCTGACGATTGAGCCCGGCACCGTCGCGCGCGCCGTCCAGATCGACCACGTGCAACCAGCGCACGCCCAGATCGCGGTAGCGCGCCAGTAGCTGCTGCGCGCTCTCGGGGTAGCGCGTCTCGGCGGCAAAGTCGCCGCGCAGCAGACGCACGCACTGGCCGCCGCGCAGATCGATCGATGGAATCAGCAGCACCGCGCCCGCCTCGCGCGCTACAGCGCCAGGAAATTGTTCAGCAGCCGGGCGCCGACCGCGGCCGAACGCTCGGGATGAAACTGCACCCCATGAAAGTTGTCCCGGCGCACCACCGCGGCGTGCGCCCCGCCGTAGTGCACCGCGGCCAGGGTGTCATCGCTGACGGCGGCGGCGTAGCTGTGCACGAAGTACACGTAGCTGCCGGACTCGATGCCGCTGGTGAGCGGATCGCGGCCGATCGGCGCGAGCGTGTTCCAACCCATGTGCGGTACCGGGATGTCGGTCGCAGCCTGCAGCCGTTCGACTCGACCGGACAGCAGCCCCAGGCCGGCGGTGTCGCCTTCGCTGCAGTACTCGTAGAGCAGCTGCATCCCGAGGCAAATGCCCAGCACCGGCACGCGCAGCTTCGGGATCAATCGATCCAGTCCGGTGGCGCGCAGCCGCTGCATGGCATCGCCGGCCGCACCGACTCCCGGCAACAGCACCCGTGGCGCGCTGGCGATGGTGGCGAAATCGGCGCTGACGATCGACTGCGCGCCGAGCCGGTCGAGCGCGTACTGCAGCGAGGCCAGATTGGCGCCGCCACTGTCGATGATGGCCACGTCGCTGCGATCGCTCATGCGCACACGCAGCTCACAGCAGCCCCTTGGTGCTCGGCAGATCATCGCCGTCGCGGCGCAGCGCCGGGCGCAGTGCGCGGCCCACGCCCTTGAAGCACGCCTCGATCATGTGATGGGTGTTGTCGCCGCGTACCGTCAGATGCAGTGCCGCGCCCAGGCTCTGCGACAGCGAGCGAAAAAAGTGCGGCACCAGCTCGCTCGGCAGCGCGCCCACCTGATCGCGACCGAATTGCCCATCGAAGACGAAATACGGGCGGCCGGACAGGTCGATCGACACCTGCGCCTCGGCCTCGTCCATCGGCAGCACAAAGCCGTAGCGGCCGATGCCGGCCTTGTCGCCCAGCGCCGAGCGCAGCGCCTCGCCCAGCACCAGCGCGCAGTCCTCGACCGTGTGGTGCTCGTCGATATGCAGATCGCCGCGGCAGCGCAGCTGCAGCTGAAATCCGCCGTGACGGGCCAGCTGCTCGATCATGTGATCAAGAAAGCCGATGCCGCTGTCGATGTGGCAGTCCGCGCCGCTGTCGAGCTCCAGCGACAGCTCAATGTCGGTCTCGCGGCTGCGGCGTTTGACCTCGGCGCGCCGCGCCAGCAGCGCGCGCGCGATTCCGGCCCAGCTGCGCGGGTCTTCCGGCGCCGCCGCGGCACTGACCGGCAGGCCGCGGATGCCGAGCGCCTGGGCGAACTCAAGGTCGGTGGCGCGATCGCCGATCATCGCGCTGCGCGCGCGGTCCAGCGGCTGCTGGCGCAGGAATTCACTCACCAGGCCGGTGCGCGGCTTGCGGCAGGCGCACTGCTCGTGCTCTCGATGCGGGCAGATGAACACCTGGTCGAACTCGATGCCCTGCGAGGCAAACAGCTGCAGCAGGAAGCCCTGTACCTGGTCGAACTGCGCGCGCGGGTAGCGATCGCTGCCCAGTCCATCCTGGTTGCTGACCATGACCAGCCGATAACCGGCGCGCCGCAGCGCGCCGAGCGCGGCCAGCACGCCGGGCAACAGCCGCAGCTTGTCCAGCCGGTCGACCTGCTGATCAGCCGGTTCTTCCACCAGCGTGCCATCGCGATCGACGAACAGCAGCGCCGCGCCGCTCATGCCAGAGTTCGCAGCAGCAGTGTGTTTTGCTCGCTGCTGCCGATGGTGATGCGCACGGCCTGCGACAGGCCCGGCGCGGCACGCAGATCGCGCACCAGCAACCCGGCGGCGTGCGCGCGCTGCAGCGCTGCGGCCGGATCGTCAAATTCCACCAGCAGGAAGTTGGCATCGCTAGGCCACACGCGGATGACGCCTGAAGTGTGCTCGAGCGCGGCCTGCACCCGGGTACGCTCTTCGCTGAGGGTGGCGACGTGCGCGCGCGCCTGGGCCAGAGCGTCGCCGGCCAGTGCCGAGAGCACCGCCTCGATGGTCAGCTGCGTCACCGCGTACGGCTGAATGATCTTGCGCAGCAGCGCCACCACGTCCGCATGCGCCAGCAGCGCCCCGCAACGCGCGCCCGCCAGGCCATGCGCCTTGGACAGCGTGCGCAGGATCACCAGGCCCGGCAGCCGCGGCAGCTCATCCAGCAGCGAGCGCGTGCGCGAGAACTCGACGTAGGCCTCGTCCAGCACCAGCAGTGCGCGACCCTCCAGCGCCCGCGCCAGTGCGATGACGCGCTCGCGCGCCAACGCATTGCCGGTCGGATTATTCGGCGAGCACAGGAACACCAGCTTGACGTCCGCGTCGCAGCTCGCTCGCAGCGCCGGCTCGTCCAGACCATAGCCGGCATCGCGGCGCAGCGGCACCTCCAGCACCTGCGCCCCTTGGATGCGCGCGGCCACCGCGTACATGCCGAAGGTCGGCGGGCACACGATGATGCGATCGCGCCCGGCGCGGCAATAACTGCGCACCAGCAGATCGATCAGCTCGTCGCTGCCGCGGCCGGCCAGCAGCATCTCCGGTGGCACGCCATAGAACTGTGCCAGCGCGGCGGTGAGTTGGTGCGGATGCGGCTCGGGATAGCGGTTCAGGCCGGCGGCCGAGCGGTCAGCCGGTGTGCGCCACGGCAGTTCATTGGCGTGCAGGCGTATCAGCCCCGGTTCCCACACCGCGTGCTCGTAGGCTTTGAGCGTGCGGATGTCCGGCCGCGCGATCTCGGTCAGCCAGGTCATGCGGCCCGTTCCCGGCGCAGCGCTTCCAGGCGCAGCTCCACCGCGGCGGCGTGCGCATCCAGGCCTTCCAGCCGCGCTAGCGTGCTGGCGGTGGGGCCCAGGGCCAGCAGGCCATCGCGGCTCAGCTCCTGCACGCTCATGTGGCGCACGAAGTCCTGCACCGACAGACCGCTGTAACTGCGGGCGTAGCCGTAGGTCGGCAGCACATGGTTGGTGCCCGAGCAGTAGTCGCCGATCGGTTCGGGCGACCAGTGACCCAGGAACACCGCGCCGGCGTGCTGCACCTGATCGAGCAGCGCGCGCGGATCGCGCGTACAGAGCATCAGGTGTTCGGGCGCGTAGCGATCGGAAACCGCCAGCGCCTGTTGCAGATCGGCCACCAGCACGATGCGTGCCGCGGCGATCGATTGCCGCAGGATCGCCTGGCGGCAGCGCTCCCGCAGCTGCTGGCTGACACACTCGGCGACCCGGGCGGCCAGCACCGCGCTCGGGGTGAGCAGAATCGCCTGGGCCAGCGGATCGTGCTCGGCCTGCGCCAGAAGATCCGCCGCCACGAACTCGGCGCGCGCGCTGTCATCGGCGATCACCAGCACCTCGGACGGCCCGGCCGGCAGATCGAGCGCAGCGCCGGCGGGGTCGGCGGCCACCAGCTGCTTGGCCGCGGTCACCCAGGCGTTGCCGGGGCCGAAGATCTTGAACACCTTGGGGATGCCGGCGCGCCCGTACGCCAGCGCCGCGATCGCCTGCGCGCCGCCGAGCTTGAATACCAGCTCGATGCCGCACAGCTGCGCGGCCACCAGCACCGCAGCATCGGCCGAGCCGTCGCGCCGCGGCGGCGTGCACAGCACCCGCAGCGGGCAGCCGGCGATGCGGGCCGGCACCGCCAGCATGATCACGGTGGAGGGTAGCGGCGCGCCGCCAGCCGGCACGTACAGGCCGACCGCCGCCAGCGGTCGCAGCAGTCGCTCGCAGTGCACCCCGGGCTGCACCTCGAGTGACTGCGCCAGCGGCTGACCGGCGCGGTGAAAGCGCTCGACGTTGGCGATGGCGCGCTCGATCGCCTCGATCTGCTCGGCCGTGAGTGCGGCGCGCGCGGCGCTGAATTCCTCGGCGCTGACCTGCAGCTGCGCCGGCTCGGCCGCATCGAACTGCCGCGCAAAGCGGCGCACCGCGCTCTCGCCCTCGGCGCGCACCGCCTCGACGATGGCGCGCGACTGCTGCAGCACCTGCGGCTGCAGGGCGGCGGCCGGGCGCTCCAGCGCCGCCAGCCTGCCGGCCTCATCCAGTCGTTGCCAGTCGAGAATCTGCATCGCTTCAGGCCAGCATTTTTTCGACCGGCAACACCAGCAGTGCGCTGGCGCCGGCCTTCTTCAGGCTCTCGAGTGTCTCCCAGAACACGTTCTCGCGGCACACCGCGTGCACCGCCACGCGGTCGCTCGAGCCCTCGAGCGGAATGATGGTCGGGGATTCGCTGCCGGGCAGCAGCCGGCGGATCGCCGGCAGCGCCGCGCGCGGCGCATGCAGCATGATGTACTTGCTCTCGCGCACCTGCTGCACGCCTTCGACCCGCAGCAGCAGCCGCTCAACCCAGTCGTTCTTGTCGGCCGGCAGCGGCACCGGCGTGCGAATCAGCACCGCGTGGCTCTCGAGCACGGTCGCGACTTCGCGCAGGTGGTTGGCCTGCAGCGTCGAGCCGGTGGACACCAGATCGCAGATCAGATCCGCGCGCCCCAGGCGCGGTGCGATCTCGACCGCGCCCGATAGCGTCACGATCTCGGCTTCGACACCGGCCTGTCGCAGAAAGCGGCCGAGCAGGTGCGGGTAGGTGGTGGCGATGCGCTTGCCGTGCAGCGAACCTATGCCGTCGTAGGGTTGCTCGATCGGCACCGCCAGCGATAGCCGGCAGCGGCCGAAATCGAGCGTGCGCAGCGCCTCGAAGCGCGCCACCGCCCCGCGTGCGGCCAGCTGCAGTCGCTTTTCCTCCAGCACGTTCAGTCCCACCAGCCCCAGGTCGCACACGTCTTCCTGCACCAGGTCGGGGATGTCATCGTCGCGTACGAACAGCAGATCGAGCGGCATGTTCTCGCCGTAACCCATCAGCTGATCCTTGCCGCGCGAGAGCTTCAGTCCGCAGCGCATCAGCAGGTCCACCGACGGATCGGTCAGCCGGCCGGATTTCTGCACCGCCAGCTTGATGCGGGTCTCCTTATCCATGCTGGGTGCCATCGACGCGCTGCGCCGCCAGCGCGTAGCCGCCATTGCCCTGCGCCAGGTAGCGCGCCACGCGACCGATGGTGGTGATGCTGACACCGGTCTGCCGATGGACCTCGCGGTAGGGCAGGCCGCGGCGCAGGCACTCGACCACTGCCCAGCGATCGGCCATGGCCTGCAGCTCGGCCGGCGTGCACAGGTCGCGCAGGAAGGCGCGGCACTCCTCCACCGTGCGCAGCGTGACGATGGCCGCGACCAGGTTGCGCTCGGCCAGCACTTCCTGGCGTGCCGACAGTTGCCGGTGCGATTTCATGGCTCGAGCCGCGCCTCTACAGTGTATTAACGCGCTATCACACTAGCATGATGGTACGATGGCCGCAAGCTGCCGTGTCCGCCGCCGGCAATGGCGTCGGCAGCGTGCTGGCTTGACCCTCGTTGGAGCGGACTCTAGACTCAGTCGCACTCATCGAGACCGGCTGAGGGAAAGGCCCTTAGACGCCGGGGCAACCGTCGGACCTTCCGACATGGTGCCAACTCCTGCGGTCGTTCGGGCATGGGCCTCGACCGATAGATGAGGGCCGACAGAGGAGCGCCGCACATCAGCTGCCGGCGCCACTGCCGGAGGCGGATCGCCCGCAGGAGTACCCGAGTTACGGATACTGGCACTGCGGAGCGTTAGTTGAGCTTGGCGACACAACCCACGAATCTGAGCGGCGCGGGCCCGACGGTCGATAAGGCCGAGGCCGCGCACGGCATCTTTCAGCTGCCCGAGCGCCTGCCGCTGCAGCATGGCGGCAGTCTGGATCAGCCGCTGCTGGCCTGGCGCCTGGCCGGGCGCGTCGATGCTCCAGTGGTGCTGGCGCTGGGCGGCATCTCGGCGCATCGCCGCGTGTTCGATCCGGAGCAGTTGCGTGCCGGCTGGTGGCACGAGATCGTCGGGCCGGGCCGGGTGCTCGACAGCGCACGGTTGCGGGTGCTCGGGATCGATTACCTGGGCGGCAGCGGTGAATCCACCGGTCCGAGCGCCGGCGGCATGTTCCCGAGTCTGTCGAGCTACGATCAGGCCGAGGCGCTGCGGCGGCTGCTGGATCATTTGCACATCGCGCGCCTGCGCGCCATCGCCGGGGCTTCCTACGGCGGCATGGTGGCGTTGGCGTTCGCCGAACGCTATCCCGAGCGGGTCGAGCAGTTGCTGGTGATCAGCGCTGCGGACCGCGCCCATCCGATGGCCACCGCCTGGCGCAGCGTCCAGCGACACATCGTGCGCCTGGCGCTGGCCAGCGGCCAGGCGGCCAGCGGCCTTGAGCTGGCGCGCGCGCTGGCGATGGCCACCTACCGCAGCCCGCGGGAATTTGCCGAGCGCTTCGACCAGCCGCCGCGCCAGAGCGACGGCCGCTTCGTATTCCCGGTGGAGGACTACCTGTTCTCGCGCGGCCGCGACTACGCCGCGCAGTATCGCCCCGAGTCGTTCCTGTGCCTGTCCGAGTCGATCGACCTGCACCTCATCGAGGCCGCGCGCGTGCGCACGCCGACCACGGTGGTGGCGGTGCGCGAGGATCAGCTGGTGCCCATCGCCGATCTGCGCTCGCTGGCGCAACGGCTGCCGCACGGCCGGCTGCATGAGCTGTCCTCGCGCTACGGGCACGATGCCTTTCTCAAGGAAGCCGGCGCGCTGCGTCCGGTGTTCGAAGCGCTGTACGGAGATAATTGAGTGACTGAGCCTGCCGATGCGACCACCCGAGCGGTGCGCGCGGGTCTGGAGAGCGACGATGTGACCGGAGCGGTGGTACCGCCGATTCATCTGAGTGCGACCTACGCGTTTCGCGGCTACGGCGACAAGCGCGCCTACGATTACTCCCGATCCGGCAACCCGACCCGCGATCTGCTGGGGGCGGCCCTGGCGGACCTGGAAGGCGGCGCCGGCGCGGTGATCACCGGCACCGGCATGGGCGCCGTGACCCTGACGCTGCAGCTGCTGCCAGCGCGCGCGCGCCTGATCGCACCGCACGACTGCTACGGCGGCACCTATCGGCTGTTCGACGCGCTGCACCGGCGCGGCGACCTGCAGGTCGAGTTCATCAACTTCGCCGATCCGGTCGCGCTCAAAGCCGCGTTGGCGCAGCCGGCCGGCATGCTGTGGATCGAGACGCCGAGTAATCCGCTGCTGCGCCTCACCGACATCGCCGCGGTCACGGCGCAGGCGCGTGGCTCGGGCGCGCTGGTGGTGGTGGACAACACGTTTCTGTCGCCCGGGTGGCAGCGGCCGTTGAGCCTGGGGGCCGACCTGGTGGTGCATTCGACCACCAAGTACATCAACGGCCACAGCGATGTGGTCGGTGGCGCGGTGATTGCCGCGCGCAAGGACCTCAGCGATTCGCTGTGCTGGTGGGCGAATTGCTTAGGCTTGACCGGTTCGGCGTTCGACAGCTACCTGACGCTGCGCGGCCTGCGTACGCTGCAGGCGCGGCTGGCCGTGCACGGCCGCAATGCCAGCGAGCTGGCGCGCTGGCTGACCGGTCAGCGCGAGGTCGCCAAGGTGTTCTACCCGGGACTGCCGACCCATACCGGCCACGAGATTGCACAGCGCCAGCAGACCGGGTTCGGCGCCATCGTCACCTTCGAACTGGCCGGTGGCATTCCGGCGGTCAAGGCGTTCGTGGCGGGACTGAAATATTTCTCGCTGGCCGAATCCCTCGGTGGCGTCGAGAGCCTGATAGCGCATCCGGCCTCGATGACCCATGCTGCGATGAATGAACCCGCGCGCCGTGCGGCGGGACTCACGGATGGGCTGCTGCGGCTGTCGGTCGGCATCGAAGCGGTCGAGGACCTGCGCGCGGACCTGGCCGCCGGCCTCAAGCGCTGCTGCGCCTGAGGCTCGAGCGCTGCGCCGCCGCGGTCAGCGCGGCCGCCCGCCTGTCAGCGCCGCGTGCCGTGCGGCGTTGTATTCATAGGGTGACGACAGCTGCCATGCCGGCAGCGAGCGAGGTGTCCCATGGCGATGCGTTCGGCGGTGCTGTCTATCATGGCCTGCCTGATGGGCAGCGCTGCGCTGGCGGCTTCGGCCGATGCCACTAGCGGCGATGACAGCGCCGGCAGCTGGCAGCCGCACGAGTATCAGTTCCACTACATGGGCTTCACCTCGACCTACTCGTGTGACGGCCTGGCCGACAAGCTCACGCTGCTGCTGCATCTGGCCGGGGCCGGTCCGGGTTCCAAGGCGATCCCGCTGTGCGCGCGCGGATTCGGCGTGCCCGACCGGCTGGCCGAGGCGCGAGTCAAGTTCTCGACCTTCAAGTCTTCGGATGCGGGCGCTGCGGCGGCCGCCGGCGCCGTGGCCGGCGCCTGGCGTCACGTCGAGTTCTCGCCGCGCCACCCGTTCGATCTGCAGACCGGAGATTGCGAGCTGATCGAGCAGTTTCACCAGCATCTGCTGCCGCTGTTCGATACCCGCAATGTGCAGTCGCAAATCGCCTGTGTGCCGCACCAGGAAAGCGGCTCGCACTACAGTCTGAGCTTCGATGTGTTCGTGCCGGCGCCGAAGCCGGCGGCAGCGGCGGCCGCCAAGGGCGCCTAGAGCCACTGCTCCCAGAGCCGCCAGAAGCGTTCGCGCAACTTGCGCGTCAACGGCCGCTGCAGCCACTGCCGCCGGTCGATCGCGGCGGCGTGCTGCAGATCCTGCTGAAAATATTGCTCCAGCTGCGTGCCGGTGGCGCCGCTGATCACCACCGCATCGACTTCGTCGTTGAACAGCACGCTGCGATGATCGAAGTTCGACGAGCCGACGATTGACCATACGCCATCGACCACCACGGTCTTGGAGTGCAAGATGCCGTCGTCGCGCTCGTAGATTTTGACCCCGGCGGCGAGCAGATCGGCGTAGTGCGACTGCTGCGCGGCCAGCGCCGGCGGCGAATCGCTGTGCGAGGGCAGCAGCAGGCGCACATCGATGCCGGCGCGAGCCGCGCGCTTGAGTGCCCGGTGCTCCTGATGGGTCGGCACGAAATAGGCCGCGGTCACCCAGACGTGGGTCGAGGCGCTGCGGATCGCCGAGATCAGCGTGGCGTAATAGCGCGGCGTGAGCTGGCCGCCGACACTGCCCAGAATACGCACCACCTCATCGCCGCGGGCGCCGGCCGGGGCCTCATCCGACGCCAGCTCGGCACGCTCGCCGCCCTGGCTGAGCCAGTGCTGCTCGAACAGCTGCTTGAGTTCGCTCACCGCCGGTCCGTCGATCTGCAGGTCGACATCGTGCCAGGGCTCCTGGCTGGCGGCCGGTTTGGCCGGCGGCGAGTCGGAGCCGGACCCTGAGTCTCCAGGCGCGCTGCCGCTTTCGTAGTCGCGGCTCAGGTTGACACCGCCGATCAGGGCCTCCTGACCGTCGGCGATCAGGATCTTGCGATGGTCGCGATCATTGATCGACAGCGGGGAGCTGCGGATCGGATTGAATTCGCGCACCCGGATGCCGGCCGCGCGCAGCCGGTCGAACAGCGCGGCCGGCGTGCTGAGCGAACCGATGCCGTCATAGATCAGTTCGATCTGCACGCCCTGCTGCTGGCGCGCGATCAGCAGGTCCGAGAGCTGCTCGCCGTTGCAGCTGACCTCTTCGAAGATGTAGTACTCCAGGTACAAATAGTGCTGGGCCTGATGGATGGCGGCAAACGTGGCGGCGAAGGTGGCGGGCCCGTCGCGCAGCACCGTGATGCGATTGCCGGTGTACAGAGGGCTGCCGGCGATGTTCTGCTCGATCACCAGATGGCGCTGCAGCGCGCCGGCATCCGGAGCCTGCGCGGACAGGCGCTTGAGCACTCCGGCCGTGGCCCGCGGCGACAGTGCCCCGCGCGCCCCCTGCACCTGGATCTCGGCCGCAGTGGCGGTCGCGACCGGCTCGGGCACCTCGGGAATATGGGCGCAGCCGGCCAGCGCCATGGCCAGCACCCACAACGCATCACGAGCGCCCGGCCGGCGTCGGAGATTTACAGCAACCGGCTCGGGGCCCATCATGTTTGCCAAGTTACCTATCTGCGCGGAGTGCTGCAGCCAAAATGACAGAACCAGCAGCCGAGTCGCTGCGCATTGTCATCGGGGAGAACAACCCCGATCTGGCCGGAACGCTGCGCCTGCTGTTGGACGCCGAGCCCGACATGCAGTGCGTGGCCATCGTCGCCTCCTCGCGCGACCTTCTGGCCGCGGTCGCCGAGCATTCGCCCAACGCCTTCATCGTTGACCTGTCGCTCGATGACGGCTCGAGCTTACCGTTGATTCCGAAGCTGCGGCAGCAGCTGCCGCGCGCGGCCATCGTGGTGTTCACCGGCCACAAGAATGAGGTGTTGTCCGAGCATTGCCTGCGAGCCGGAGCCGACGCCGTGGTGGTCAAGTCGGCCGCGTTCGAAGAGCTGGCGGCGGCGCTGCGGGCCTCGGCACGCCGGCCCAGCTCGGCCGGCGGGTCCGGAGGCCCCGGGCGCAGTCGCGCGCCTGACGGTTGAATTTGTTGAGCCTGAAGCACTAGAATCGCCGCCGCCGGTGGACGACCAGGGGCCTTGCGCCAATGTGTCGTAAAGCCGCAGGAACTGCGGCCAAGTGCTTGATTTAGAAAGCCCCACATGGGGCTTTTATTTTTTTGTGGCCGTGTTCGCGGGATCGGGCCTTAAGCGATGGCAATGCCTCTGCGCGACAAATTGATTGCGCTGACCGAGCCGTTGCTGCAGCAGCTCGGCTACGAACTGGTCGACCTGGAGTACGCCCCGGGTCGGGCGCATTCGCTGCTGCGGGTCTTCATCGATCGGCACGAGGGTGTCGGGCTCGACGACTGCGAGCGCGTGAGCCACGAGCTCTCGGCGCTGCTGGATGTCGAGGATCCGGTGCCCACGCGCTACACGCTGGAGGTGTCCTCGCCCGGGCTGGATCGGGTGCTGCGCACGCCGGAGCATTTTCAGCGCTTCGTCGGCGAGCGGGTGCGGCTGGAACTGCTGCAGCCGCGCGACGGCCGGCGGCGCTACACCGGGCGACTGGAGTCGCTCAGTGCGCAAGGGATTGAATTGAATGTGGATGGCGCCATGGTATCGGTGCCGTTTGCCGAAATCGGGCGCGCGCGGCTGGCGCCGCTGTGGCTTTGAGTGGCGCAGGAGTTGTTGATGAACAAAGAGATTCTGATGGTCGTCGACGCCGTCTCGAACGAGAAGGGCGTCGATAAGGAGATCATCTTCGAAGCGCTGGAAGCGGCGCTGGCGTCGGCTACCCGCAAGAAGCACGGCGAGGACTGGGACGCGCGCGTTGCCATCAATCGCAAGACCGGCGACTACGAGACTTTCCGGCGCTGGAAGGTATTCGCCGACGACTCCAAGGAACTCGAGAACCCGTCCGCCGAACTGCGGCTGGAGGATGGGCGCGATGTCAGCCCTGATGCCGAACCGGGCGGCTACGTCGAACAGCCGATGGAGTCGGTGGCCTTCGGCCGCATCGCCGCGCAACAGGCCAAGCAGGTCATCGTGCAGAAGGTGCGCGAGGCCGAGCGTGCCCAGGTGGTCGAGGCCTATAAGGATCGGGTCAACACCTTGGTCAGCGGCGTGGTCAAGCGCATCGATCGCAACGGCATCTACGTCGACCTGGGCGGCAATGCTGAGGGCTTCGTGCAACGTAGCGACATGATTCCGCGCGAACAGCTCAAGCCGCAGGATCGGGTCAAGGCATTTTTGCGCGAGGTGCGCGCCGAGCCGCGCGGACCGCAGCTGTTTCTGACGCGTAATGCGCCCGAGTTCCTGATCGAGCTGTTCAAGCTCGAGGTACCAGAGGTCGGGCAGGGGCTGATCCAGATCCTGGGCGCGGCGCGCGACCCGGGCATCCGCGCCAAGATCGCGGTGCGCAGCCAAGATCCGCGCATCGATCCGGTCGGGGCCTGTGTCGGCATGCGCGGCTCGCGCGTGCAGGCGGTATCGAACGAGATCGCCGGCGAGCGCGTCGACATCATCCCGCACGATGATAATCCGGCGCAGTTCGTGATCAACGCGATGTCGCCGGCCGAGGTGCAGTCGATCGTGGTCGACGAGGACTCGCACAGCATGGATATCGCGGTGGCCGAGGACAAGCTGTCACAGGCGATCGGCCGCGGCGGGCAGAACATCCGCCTTGCCAGTCAGCTCACCGGCTGGGAGCTGAACGTGATGACCGAGTCGGACGCCGAGGCCAAGAGCGAGACCGAGGCGCGGGCGCTGGTCGAAACCTTCATGAAGCAGCTGGACGTGGACGAGAACGTCGCCAACATTCTGGTGCAGGAGGGCTTCTCAACGGTCGAGGAGGTAGCCTACGTGCCGGCGGGTGAGCTGGCCGCGATCGAGGAGTTCGACGAGGGCATCGTCAAGGAGCTGCGCAACCGCGCCCGCGACGTGCTACTGACGCAGGCGATCGTCAGCGAGGAGTCGCTCGATCAATCGATGCCGGCCGAGGACCTGCTGACGCTCGAGGGCATGCGGCCGGACCTGGCGCTGGCGCTGGCGCGACGCGGCGTGCGTACGCGCGATGAGCTGGCCGAGCAGGCCATCGACGATATTTCCGATATCGAGGGTCTGTCGAGCGACGAGGCTGGCAGCCTGATCATGAAGGCGCGCGCGCACTGGTTTGAGGCGCAGCACTGATGCGGTTGGTGAGGAAACATGGCTGACGTAACCATTGCGCAGTTTGCCGACGTACTGAAGGTGCCGGTGGACCGGCTGATCGCCCAGCTCGATCAGGCCGGCATCGCGGTCTCCAGCCCGGAGGACATGATCAGTGAGGAGGCCAAGCTCGAGCTGCTGACGCATCTGCGCCGCAGCCACGGTCACGCGGCGGAAGGCTCCTCGCCGAGCCGGATCACGCTCAAGCGCAAGACTCAGAGCGAACTGAAGCTCGCCAGCAATCAGGGCCGTGCCCGCACCGTCAACGTCGAAGTGCGGCGCAAGCGCACTTATATAAAGCGCGACGTGCTCGAGGGTCAGGCGCGCGCCCAGCAGGAACAGCTCGATGCGCAGCGACGTGAGGCCGAGGAGGCGCAGCGGGCGCTGAGCGAGAAGGCCGAGGCCGAGCGGCGCGAGCGCGAGCGGCTCGAGGCCGAAAACCGCCGCCGGGTCGAGGAGGAGCAGGTTAAGAAACGCGCGCTCGATGAGGCGCGCCGTGTCGCCGAGCAGCGCTCGGCCGAAGAAGCCGAGCGCGAGCGAGCGCGGCGCCCGGCCGAGCCAGGGCGTGAAGCCCATCCGCCGGCGCATCCGCATTCGCCGGCCGCGCGTGAGGAGCCGGACGACAAACAGCGCACCCGCTACGGCCGCGAAGAGCTGCATATCGCCGGCGATGTCAGCGCGCGCCACAAGAAGAAGAAGCGCCTGAAGTCGCGTAGCGCCGTGCCGGTCGGGCCGGGCGAGGCCAAGCACGCCTTCGAGATGCCGACCGCGCCGGTCAAGCGCGAAGTGGCGCTGGGCGAGACCATCACCGTGGCCGAACTGGCCCAGAAGATGGCGGTCAAGGCCACCGAGGTCATCAAGATCCTGATGAACCTGGGGGTCATGGCCACGATCAATCAGCCGATCGAGCGCGACACCGCAACGATCGTGGTCGAGGAGCTGGGACACACGGCCAAGTTGGTGCGTGAGAACCAGATCGAGGAAGGCCTGCAGGGCGAAGAGACCGAAGCCGAGCAACTCGAGCTGCGGGCGCCGGTAGTGACCGTGATGGGTCACGTCGATCACGGCAAGACCTCATTGCTCGACTTCATGCGGCGTACCAAGGTGGCGGCTGGCGAGGCCGGTGGCATCACCCAGCACATCGGCGCCTATCACGTCGAGACACCGCGCGGTTCGATCACTTTCCTGGATACGCCGGGCCACGCGGCCTTTACCGCGATGCGCGCGCGCGGCGCCAAGGCCACCGACGTGGTGGTGCTGGTGGTCGCGGCCGACGATGGCGTGATGCCGCAGACCATCGAGGCGATCCAGCATGCCAAGGCCGCCGGCGTGCCGATCGTGGTCGCGGTCAACAAGATCGACAAGCCGGATGCCGATCCGGAGCGCGTGCGCACCGAACTGTCCAAGCAAGAGGTGATTGCGGAGGAGTGGGGTGGCCAAAACATGTTCCGCAACGTTTCGGCGCGCACCGGCGACGGTATCGATCAGCTGCTCGAGGCGATCCTGCTGCAGGCCGAGGTGCTCGAGCTCAAGGCGCCGCGCACCGGGCCGGCCGCCGGCGTGGTGATCGAATCGAGCATGGAGAAGGGCCGCGGGGCGGTTGTAACCGTGCTGGTCAAGCGCGGCACGCTCAAGGCCGGCGACGCGGTTCTGGCCGGCAGCGAGTTCGGCCGGGTGCGGGCGATGTTCGACGAGGCCGGACAGGCAATCAGCGAAGCCCCGCCCTCCACCCCGGTGGTGGTGCTGGGACTGTCGGGTGCGCCCAATGCCGGCGATGAACTGCTGGTGGTCGAAAGTGAGCGCAAGGCGCGCGAAGTGGCGCTGTATCGGCAGGGCAAGTTTCGCGACGTCAAGCTGGCGCGCGCGGCCACCCGCGCCGAGGACGTGTTCTCGACCATGGGTGAGGCCAAGGCCGGCATCATTCCGGTGCTGATCAAGACCGACGTGCAGGGCAGCGCCGAGGCGCTGCGCGATGCGCTGATCAAGCTGTCCACCGATGAGGTGCAGGTGCGCGTGATCGCCAGCGGCGTCGGTGGCATCACCGCCTCTGACATCCAGCTGGCAGCAGCGTCCAAGGCATTCGTCATCGGCTTCAACGTGCGCGCCGACTCGGCTGCGCGCGACACGATGAAGGAGACCGGCGTCGAGGTTCGCTACTACAGCATCATTTACGAAGCCATCGACGACGTGAAGCAGAAGATGAGTGGTCTGCTGGCGCCGGAGATCAAGGAGCAGATCGTCGGCATCGCGCAGGTACGCGAGGTGTTCCGCTCCAGCAAGTTTGGCGTGGTCGCCGGATGCCTGGTGACCGAAGGCGCCGTGCGTCGCAATAACCCGATTCGGGTGCTGCGCGACAACGTGGTGATCTTTGAGGGCGCACTCGAGTCGCTGCGGCGCTTCAAGGACGACGTCAACGAGGTGCGCGCCGGTACCGAGTGTGGCATCGGTGTGCGCAACTACCAGGACGTGCGTGTCAACGATCAGATCGAGTGTTACTCGCGCGTCGAGGTGTCGCGCACGATCCAGTGAACAAGAGCACACCGAGAACCGAGCGCATCGCCGCGCAGATGCAGCGTGCGCTCGCGGCCCTGCTTCGTCGCGGCGTCAAGGACCCGCGCGTCGGCAACGTCACGGTCACTGCGGTGATTCTGGCCCCGGACCTGA
Organism: Steroidobacteraceae bacterium; assembly: GCA_036490715.1. Classification (GTDB taxonomy): domain Bacteria; phylum Pseudomonadota; class Gammaproteobacteria; order Steroidobacterales; family Steroidobacteraceae; genus FEN-1191. The sequence goes on from DASXDL010000010.1 coordinate 26,111, forward strand.
GCAGCGCGCGTATTCACGTGCTGCCATTCGCGGGCGCGCACTCGGGCGAGGAACTGCTCGAGGGCCTGCGCAGCGCCGCAGGCTTTGTGCGCGGCGAACTGGCGCGCGAACTCAAGCTGCGGCATGCGCCGCGGTTGGAATTCCAGCTCGATACCGCCATTGAGAGTGCCCAGCGGCTGACGCAGCTGATCGACGGCGCGCTGCGCTCGGATCGCGCGCGCGGCAGCGGCGAGGACACTTGAGCGCGGCGCCGGCCGGCGTGCTGCTGCTCGACAAGCCCCTCGGACTATCCTCGAACGCGGCCCTGCAGCGCGTACGAGCGCTCGCCGGAGGACTCAAGGCCGGCCACACCGGCAGCCTGGACCCGCTGGCCACCGGCATGCTGCCGATTTGCCTGGGTGAGGCCACCAAGCTAGCCGGCGAGATGCTCTCGCAGCGCAAGTGCTACCGCTTCGGCGTGCAGCTGGGGGAGCGCACCGACACCGGCGATGCCGAAGGCAGCGTGGTCGAGCGCGCGCCGGTGCCGCCCTTGGGGCGCGCATCCGTTGAAGCCCAGCTGCAGAAGTTCTGCGGCCAGCAGCAGCAGGTTCCGCCGATGTATTCGGCGCTCAAGCGCGACGGCGAGCCGCTGTACCGGCTGGCACGCCGCGGTGAGAGTGTCGAGCGCGCGGCGCGCGCGATCACCATCGAGCGGTTCGAGCTGCTGCAGCTGCAGGCCGATCGGCTGGAGCTACGGGTGCTATGTTCCAAGGGCACTTACGTGCGTGTGCTGGCCGAGGATCTGGCCCGCGCGCTGGGCAGCTGCGGCCGGCTCTACAGCCTGCGGCGCGACTATGTCGAGCCATTCGCCGAGGAGGCGATGCATACGCTGGAGCAATTGCAGGCGGCTGGCGAGCTGCGCCACTGGCCGCTGCTGAGCGCCGACCGGGCGCTGTCGCATTTGCCGGCGCTGCAGCTCACAACCACGGCGCTCGCGGCGCTGGTACACGGACAGCCGGTGCAGGGAGTCACCACGCGCGCGGCACTGTGGCGGCTATACGACGCCGGCGAGCGCTTTGTCGGTCTGGGGCAAAGCGACAGTGGAGCGACGCTGCGGGTGCAACGCCTTTTCAGCACCGCGCTTGCGCCGCGCTAAGTGCCTGCGCAGCAGAGGTAACTCCCTGTTTCAGCTTGAGACGTGCAGGGTCTGCGGTTAGAATGCGCGGCCTTCAAAATAGTAGCATTGCGTAAGTTCGTACCGAGGTTTCGTATTCCATGACTTTGTCCAGTGAGCAAAAGAGCGGGGTCGTGGCGCAGTATCGCCGCGGACCCAACGACACCGGTTCCCCCGAAGTCCAGATCGCGCTGCTGTCCGAGCGCATCAACGGGCTGGGCGGGCACTTCAGCACCCACAAGCGCGACCACTCTTCGCGTCGCGGCCTGGTCAAGCTGGTGAATCAACGGCGCAAGCTGCTGGACTATCTCAAATCGACCGATCAGGCCAAGTACCAGGAAGTCGTCGAACGCCTGGGCCTTCGCCGCTGAACACCCTTAAGGCCGCGCCATGCTCAAGCAGCGCGGCCTTTTTCATTCATAATGACCCGCAAAACCTAAGTTCCCGAGGATAGACGCGTGACTGTCTTTAAGAAGACTTTTGCTTACGGCCCGCATTCGGTCACTCTGGAGACCGGCGAGTTCGCCCGTCAGGCCGATGGCGCCGTGCTGGCGACCATGGGCGAGACCGTGGTGCTGGTGACCGCCTGCGCCCGCAGGAGTGTGGTGCCGGGGCGTGATTTCTTTCCGCTCACGGTCAACTACGTGGAGAAGACCTACGCTGCGGGCCGCATCCCCGGTGGCTTCTTCAAACGCGAAGGTAGGCCGAGCGAGCGCGAGACGCTGACCTCGCGCCTGATCGATCGGCCGATCCGCCCGCTGTTCCCGGACGGCTTCGCCAACGAGGTGCAGGTCGTCGCCACCGTGATCTCGCTCAATCCTGACGTCGACGCCGACATTCCGGCGCTGCTCGGCGCCTCGGCGGCACTGATGATCGCCGGCGTACCGTTCAACGGTCCGATTGGCGCGGCGCGCGTGGGCTATCGCGACGGCAAGTATCTGCTCAATCCAACTCGCACCGACCAGGCCGGCTCGCAGCTCGAGCTGGTGGTCGCAGGCACCGCGCCGGCGGTGCTGATGGTCGAGTCCGAGGCGGCAGTCCTGAGCGAGGACGTGATGCTCGGCGCCGTGGTGTTCGGCCACGAGCAGATGCAGGTCGCGATCAAGGCGATCCGCGAGCTGGCGGCCGAGGCCGGCAAGCCGCGCTGGGACTGGAAGCCGCCGGTGGGCGAGGGCGCGCTGACGCAGGCCGTGGCTGCGCGCGCCAAGAGTGCGTTGTCGGATGCCTATCGCATCACCGAGAAGCAGCAGCGCACGGTACGGCTAGCCGAGATCAAGAAGGATGTGCTCGAGAGCCTGAGCGCAGACCCGGTCGCGAAGTGGAGCACGGAAGCGCTCAGTAACGAAGTATTCAAGCTCGAGAGCAACATCGTGCGCGAGCGCATCCTCGCTGGCGAGCCGCGCATCGACGGCCGCGACACGCAGACCGTGCGGCCAATCAGCGTCAAGGTCGGCTTGCTGGCGCGCACCCATGGCTCGGCCCTGTTCACGCGCGGCGAGACTCAGGCGCTGGTCACCACCACGCTCGGCACCACCCGCGATGCGCAGATCATCGATGCGCTCGAGGGCGAGCGGCGCGAGCCGTTCATGCTGCATTACAATTTCCCGCCGTTCTCGGTGGGCGAGACCGGCATGATGGGTTCGCCGAAACGGCGCGAGATCGGCCACGGTAATCTGGCGCGCCGCGGCGTCCGCGCCATGATGCCCGACATGGGTACGTTCCCGTACGTCATTCGCGTGGTATCCGAGATCCTCGAGTCCAACGGTTCGAGCTCGATGGCCAGCGTGTGCGGTACCAGCCTGTCGCTGATGGACGCCGGCGTGCCGATCAAGGCGCCGGTTGCCGGTGTCGCGATGGGCCTGGTACTGGAAGGCCAGCGCTTCCAGGTGCTGACCGACATCCTCGGCGATGAGGATCACCTCGGCGACATGGATTTCAAGGTGGCCGGCACGCGCGATGGCGTGACCGCGCTGCAGATGGACATCAAGGTCGAGGGCATCACCGCCGAGATCATGCGCGTGGCGCTGGCGCAGGCGCGCACCGGCCGCCTGCATATCCTCGATGAGATGAACAAGGTGATCCGCGAGCCGCGCGCCAAGATGTCCGAGTGGGCGCCCTCGATCATCACGTTGAAGATCGATCCGGAGAAGATCCGCGACGTCATCGGCAAGGGCGGCGCGGTGATCCGCCAGATCACCGAAGAGACCGGCACAACCATCGACATCGAGAACGACGGCACGGTCAAGATCGCCTCGGTGCATGCCGCCGCCGGCCGCGAGGCCCAACGGCGCATCGAACTGATCACCGCCGACGTCGAAGTCGGCCGTATCTACGAGGGCAAGGTGGTCAAGCTGATGGACTTCGGCGCCTTCGTCACCATTCTGCCGGGCCGCGACGGCCTGGTGCACATCTCGCAGATATCTGACGAGCGCGTCGAGCGGGTGTCAGACAAGCTCAAGGAAGGCGATCAGATCCGCGTCAAGGTGCTGGAAGTGGACCGCCAGGGGCGCGTCCGACTATCGATGCGCAACGTCGACGCCGCCTAACGGGCGGCGGCTCGACTTCAGGCGGCGCTGGCCGCTTTCATCAGTGTGCGGAAGATCTCTTCCTGGGCGCTGTGCCAGCGCTGGTAATTCTGGTGCGCGAGCTGGCTGGCGGCCGCCGCCGAATCGCCACTGGGCGGGGTCTGGCTGAGGAACAGCCGCAGCGATTGCTCCAGATAACTCGATAGCACACCCTCCAGTCCGGCGTCGTGACTGCGCACCAGCTCGGCCAGAAAATCCTGGCTCAGAATGGTGCCGTTACGCTGCTCCTGGTCGGAGATCACCTGCAGCAGCACTGGGCGGGTGATGTCCTGCTGGCTGCGCTTGTCGACCACGCAAAATTCAACCCGGTTCAGCACCAGCTTGCGTACGTCATCCAGGGTGATGTAGCGACTCTCGACCGTGTCGTAGAGTCGGCGGTTCGGATATTTCTTGATGACGCGCAATTCGCTCATAAGGTGACCCTCGTGTTTGCATGCACCGAGACCCTTACAGCCATCCAGTTAACTCATACCATAGTACGAACCATGGTGATACCCCAATCGACTGACTGTCGCGTCAGAATTAAGTGAAAATCGTGCAGCTGCGGACGCGGCGCGTGGCCGCTGCAGTGCTGGCGCGCTGGTTTTAGCGCGCTTTTGAGCTCAGCGGTAGCGGTCGTCGCGATCGCCGTACTGGCGCTCGCGCCGCTCGCGGCGCTCCTGCGCCTCGATCGACAGCGTCGCTACCGGCCGTGCCTCCAGCCGCTTGATGCCGATCTCCTCGCCGGTCTCGAGGCAGTAGCCGTAGGTGCCGTCTTCGATGCGCTTGAGCGCCTCATCGATCTTGCGGATCAGCTTGCGTTCGCGATCACGGGTGCGAAGCTCCAAGCTGAATTCCTCTTCCTGCGTGGCGCGATCGTTGGGGTCGGGGAAGTTCGCCGCCTCATCCTTCATGTGCGAGACGGTGCGATCGACCTCTTCCATCAGGTCGCGCTTCCAGCTCAGCAGAATCAGCTGGAAGTGCGCCAGCTGCTGCTTGCTCATGTACTGCTCGCCGCGTTTGGCGACGTACGGCTTGACGTTGCGCGGCCCGGCCAGAAGACTGCTGGCGTCGCCGGCATCGCTCTCGGTATCGGGCTCCTCGGCGTCGCGCAGCAGGCGCGTGCGCGCGGTGGCTGAACCAGTCAGCGTGCTGCGCTCGTTGCTGGGCGCAGCGGGGATCGGGCTCGGGCGCGGGACCGGCGGGCGCACGATCTCGCCGTCGGATTTCTTGGCCGGCTTGCTCTCGGCCTTGACCGCTGCGGCGGCGGGCGGCGCGCTGCGGCGCGCGCTCAGCGCGCTCTTGCGCGGATCGGGGCGCGGCCCGGCGCTGCGGCTCGCGGCAGCGGCACGAGCGGGCGATGCACGACGCGGTGCGGGCTTCGCACTCGTGGCCTTTTTCACTTTGCTGCTACGGGATCCGGACTTCTTGCCGGCCATCGCCTCGCTCCTGACATGGGGTCCCCAAAGGACGCGGGATTATACCGACGCGTAGCGGGCTGTACAGCCCGGAAAAACCGTAGCGGAGCCAGCCCCTTAGGCCGATCCGGGCAGCTTGACCGGCTCGCTGGCCTGCCACTGCTGCGCACGCCGCTCGGCGATCACGCTGGTGTGGATGCCGCCGCGCACATTGAAGCGCGCGGTCAGGCGCATGAACCGCGGTGCGATGCTGTGCGCCAGGTGGCCGATGATCTCGTTGGTCACCGCCTCGTGAAATGCGCCGCGATCGCGAAACGACCACAGATACAGCTTCAATGCCTTCAGTTCGATGCATAGACGGTCGGGAACGTACTCGAGTTCCAGCGTGGCAAAGTCGGGCTGACCTGTCTTCGGACACAGACAGGTGAACTCCGGCACGACCATGCGGATGATGTAGTCGTGTCCGGGCTCCGGATTGGGGAAGGTATCGATCGCGGTCGCGGGCTGGGTCGGCATCGGGTCAATAATCTGCATCGAAAGCGGCGGCCGGATAATCTACACTAGCGCCGCGCCAGCTTGTGAGGAACGGTCGGTAATGCGGCTCAACAAGGTCAGGCTCGCCGGATTCAAATCTTTCGTCGACCCGACCTCGATACATCTGCCCGGCAACCTGATCGGTGTGGTCGGGCCCAACGGCTGCGGCAAATCCAACATCATCGATGCGGTGCGCTGGGTCATGGGCGAGCTGTCGGCGCGCCACCTGCGCGGCGACTCGATGAGCGATGTGGTGTTCAACGGCTCAAGTGCCCGCAAGCCGGTCGGCACCGCCGCGGTCGAGCTGGTGTTCGATAACAGCGACGGCAAGATCGGCGGCGCCTACGCCAGCTACAACGAGATCGCGCTCAAGCGCACCGTGGCGCGCGACGGCACTTCGTCGTACTTCATCAATGGCGGGCGCTGCCGGCGCAAGGACATTACCCAGCTGTTCCTCGGCACCGGCTTGGGCTCGCGCAGTTACGCGATCATCGAGCAGGGCATGATCTCGCGCGTGATCGAGGCGCGGGCCGACGATATGCGGCTGTTCGTCGAGGAGGCGGCCGGCGTGTCCCTTTATAAGGAGCGCCGGCGCGAGACCGAGATGCGCATGGCCGACACACGCGACAACCTGGCGCGACTGCAGGATGTGCGCGACGAGATCGACAAGCAGATTCGGCATTTGCAGCGCCAGGCCAATACCGCCCGCCGCTACCAGGAGTTCAAGTCGCAGGAGCGCACCCTGGTGGCCGAGCTGCTGGCCTTGCGGCTGCGCGAACTCGATAGCGGGGCGGAAGTGCAGAGCGGTGCGATGCGGCACTGCGAACTGGATATGCAGCAGGCGCTCGCCGACCAGCGTTCGGCCGAGGCGGCGATCGAGCGGCAGCGCGAGTTTCATAACGACCAGTCCGAAGCCGCCGCCCGCGTGCAGGCGCGCTACTACGAGCTCGGTGCCGAGGTGACACGCACCGAGGAGAACATCCGCTATACGCGCGAGCTGCGCGAGCGCGCCCGCACCGATCTGGCGCAGGTGCAGGCCAGCCTGGCGGCGGTGGCGCAGCAGATCCTGCGCGACGAGGAGCAGCTGACGCTGCTGCGAGCCGATATCGGCGAGCTGTCGCCGCTGGTGGAAACGCGCCGCGACCACAACGATGCGGCGGCCGCCGCCCTGAGCGCGGCCGAGGCGCAGCTGGCGGACTGGCAGCAGCGCTGGGAAGACTTCAATCGCGCGCTGGGCAGCGCCGGCCAGAGCGCCCAGGTCGAAGCGGCTCGTATCGAGCAGCTCGACAGCCAGTGCTTCCGGCTGCAGGCGCAGACCGACCGCTTGAGCCTGGAACTCGAAGCGCTTGGGTCGCAGCAGGCCGAGTCGCCGATCGCCGGCCTGATCGAGCGCGAGGCCAGTGCGCGTAGCGCCGCCGATACGCTGCAGCGCGAGCTGGAAGCGGCGCTGGCGCAGTTGCAGACGTTGCGCACTGCGCAACAGAACGCCGAGCGAGCGCTGGAACAGCACCGCCAGCAGCGTGAACAGGTACGCGCCGAGCTGATGTCGGTCGAAGCGTTGCAGACGGCGGCACTGCAGGAGAAGGATCCGCGCGCCGGCGCTTGGCTCTCCGGACTGCAGGCGGGCGCGACCCAGCTGCGCCTGGCCGAGGCGCTCGAGGTCAGCGCCGGCTGGGAGCGCGCCGTTGAGACGGTGCTGGGTGACTACCTTGAGGCAGTCGGGGTGGGGGCGCTTGAGACGCTCGAATCCGCGCTCGCAGCGCTGGATGCCGGCAGTGTCATCTTCTTCGAGCACAGGTCGGGGTCACACGAGAGCGCCGGTCCGGCGCGCTCCGGAACCCTGGCCGCACAGGTTCGCGGGCCGCAGGCGGTGCGCGCGTTGCTGGAAGGCGTGCGTACCGCCGCGTCGCTGGCGGCAGCGCTGCGGCAACGCGCTGAGCTGGGCGCCGGCGAATCGCTGATCACGCGCGACGGTGAGTGGATCGGGCGCGACTGGCTGCGCGTCAACCGTGGCGGCGACGTTCACGCCGGGGTGCTCGAGCGCAAACAGCGTCTCAAGGATCTGCGCCAAGGCAGCGCATCGGCCGACGCGCGCGTGCAGCAGCTTGAGGCCGAGATCGCAGCGCTGCGCGGCCAGGTCACGGCCGCGGAACAGCAGCGCGAATCGATCCAGGCGCGCATCCAGAGTGCGCATCGCGAGCACGGCGAGCTTCGGGGCCAGCTCGAGGGCGTCAAGGCGCGGCTCGATGAGGCCGGATTGCGCCGCGGCCGAATCGAGGCCGAACTGGCCGAGGTCGGCCTCGATACGACCCGGGCCCGTGACAGCCTGGCGCGCGCCCGTGGCGCGCACGCCGAGGCCAGCGGTTCGCTGGCGCGGCTGGATGAGCAGCGCCGCGATCTGGAAGACGAGCGCGAGCAGCGGCGCGAGCGCAGCCTGTCCGCGCGCGAGCGCGCCCAGGCCGCCCAGCAGGAGCTGCACGACGCGCTGGTGCAGCTTGAGAGTCGGCGCTCGGCCGAAGGGTCGATGGCCGCGGCACTGACGCGCCTGCTCGACCAGCGCACCGCACTGCAGGGCCAGATCGACAGCCTGCAGCGCACGCTGGCCGACGGCGATGCACCGGTGGATGAGCTGCAGCTGCGGCTGCAGGATCAGCTGGCGCGCCGGCTGGAGGTCGAGACCGAGCTTGCCAATGCTCGCCGAGGGCTCGAGGACAGCGACGCTGAGCTGCGCGCGCTCGAGCAGCGCCGGCTGACGGCCGAACAGCGTGTCGGCGGCGCGCGCGAGGCGATGGAACAGGCGCGGCTGGCGGCACAGGAATCGCGCCTGCGGCGCGAGTCGCTGCTGGAGCAGTTTGCGGCCACCAAGCTCGAATTGCCCGCAGTGCTGGAGCATCTGAGTGCCGAAGCCGGTATCGATAGCTGGGAAGGGCGGCTGCTCGAGCTGCGCGCCGATCTGGAGCGCCTCGGTCAGGTGAATCTGGCGGCGATCGATGAGCTGGCCGAGCAGAGCGAGCGCAAGCAGTACCTGGACCGCCAGTTCGCCGACGTCAGCGACGCGCTCGCCACGCTTGAGCAGGCGATGCAGAAGATGGATCGGGAGACCCGCGGGCGCTTCGAGGACACCTTCAATCGCATCAATAGCGGACTGCAGGAGAAGTTTCCGCGGCTGTTTGGTGGCGGCCACGCGTATCTGGAGCTGGTGGGCGATGACCCGCTCACGGCCGGCGTCGCGGTCATGGCGCGACCGCCGGGCAAGCGCAACAGCACCATCGCGCAGCTGTCGGGCGGCGAGAAGGCGCTGTGCGCAGTCGCGCTGGTATTCTCGATCTTCGATCTGAATCCGGCGCCGTTCTGCCTGCTGGATGAGGTCGATGCGCCGCTCGACGAACACAATGTCGGCCGCTACTGTGAGATCGTGCGCGAGATGTCCAGCCGGATTCAGTTCATCTTCATCACCCACAACAAGGTCACGATGGAGCTGGCCTCGCAGCTCATCGGCGTCACCATGAACGAGCCCGGCGTCTCGCGCCTGGTCGCGGTCGACATCGACGAGGCCATGAAGCTGGCGGCGGTCTGACGCCAGGCCGTCATGGAATCGCTGCGCTGGATACTGCTGCTCGCCGGACTGGTGTTCCTGGCGGGCCTGGCCGCCTGGGAATCACGTCGGCCGCGCCAGGCAAGCGGCGATGCGGACAATCGGCCCGAGCGCCCCGGACGCAGCCCACCCGAGCTGGGGGAAGCCCACTCTCACGGGCACGCGCCGCTAGCCGCTTCCCGCCCCGAACTGCCGCCGCTCGATCCGATCATCACCGCGGCTGACATCCAGGGCGCGGACGATGAGGCCGAGCCGGCCGAGATCGAATTGCCCGAGCCGATCAGTGCGCTGGGCCCGATGTCGGCCCGCGATACCAGCCACAGCGAGCTGCCCTCGGAGATGCGCGCCGAGCGACTGCAGCGCGTCCCAACGCTAGACCCGGATGAGGTTCCCGAATCGGACCTGCTGAGCGGCGCGCCGCGCTCGCCGGTGGTGGAATGGCCACCGGAATCTGAGCGGCGCATTCTGGCGCTGCGGATCGCGGCGCTGAGCCACGAGCGCCTGTCCGGGCGCGTGGTGCGCCAGGCGCTCGGCGCCTGCGGCTTCGAGCACGGGCGCTTTGGCATCTTTCACCAGCCTGGCGCCGACGGGCGCGCACTGCTCAGCGCTGCCAACCTCAGCAAGCCCGGCATTTTCGATCCGCTCAACATGGACTTTCAGCGCTTCTCCGGACTGAGCCTGTTCGCGGTGCTGCCCGGACCGCTGCCGCCGGCCGCCGCGCTCGACCATCTGCTCGATACAGCCCAGGATCTGGCGGAGCGGTTACGTGCGCGCCTGCAGGATGAACAGGGGCTGGCCCTGGGTGCGCCGCAGCTCGACGCGCTGCGGCAAACGGTGCAGGATCTGACCGACGCCGGCGCGCGGGCGGAGCCGGCTGCGTGAATGCGGCGCGCGCTCGGCGCGCGGCCGAGCTGCGCGAGCTGATCGGGCAACACGACTACCGTTACTACGTACTGGATGATCCGTCCGTTTCGGACGCCAACTACGACCGCTTGATGCTCGAGCTGCGCGAGCTCGAAGCCCAGCATCCCGAACTGATCACGCCCGAGTCGCCGACGCAGCGCGTCAGCGGGCAGCTTGCCGCCGGCTTCGCTGAGGTGCAGCACCGGGTGCCGATGCTGTCGCTCGACAATGCCTTTAGCGACGAGGACATCGTCGCGTTCGATCGGCGCATTCGCGATCGTCTGGGGCGCGACGATGACATCGAGTACTGTGCAGAGCCCAAGCTCGACGGCCTGGCCGTGTCTTTGACCTACCGCAACGGCCTACTGGCAGTTGCCGCCACGCGCGGCGATGGCAGCACCGGTGAGGACATCAGCGCCAACATTCGCACCCTGCGCAGCGTGCCCTTGACGCTGCGCGGGCCAGTACCGCAGGAGCTCGAGGTTCGCGGTGAGGTGTTCATGCCGCTTTCCGGGTTCGAGCGCATGAACGCCGCCGCTGCCAAGGCCGGCGACAAGGTGTTCGCCAATCCGCGCAATGCCGCCGCCGGCAGTCTGCGACAGCTGGATGCAAACATCACCGCATCGCGGCCGCTGGAAGCGTACTTCTACGCGATCGGCGAGTGGCAGGGCGAGCCGGCGGCCCCGCCCAGCCAGCTGGCGCTGCTGCAGCAGTTCTCACACTGGGGCCTGCGCACCAACCCGGAAGTGCGGGTGGTGTCCGGGGCGGCCGGTTGCCTCGAGTATTTCCATGCCATCGGCCAGCGGCGCGACAAGCTGCGCTACCAGATCGACGGCGTGGTCTACAAGGTCAACGCGCGCGCCGACCAGGAGGCACTGGGCTACCTGTCGCGCGCTCCACGCTGGGCGATCGCGCACAAATTCCCGGCCGAGGAAGGCCTGACGGTGATACGCGACGTGATATTCAACGTCGGGCGCACCGGTGTGCTCACGCCATTGGCTCGGCTCGAACCGCTGCAGCTGGCCGGCGTCACGGTCAGCAACGCCACGCTGCACAACATGGACGAGATCGCGCGCAAGGATATTCATATCGGCGACACCGCGGTGGTGCGGCGTGCCGGCGACGTGATTCCCGAACTGGTGCGCGTGCTGCCGGAGCGGCGCCCGGCGGATGCGCGCCGGCCGCAGCTGCCCGATCGCTGTCCGATTTGTGATTCCAAGGTGGTGCGGGTCGAGGGCGAGGCGGCGGCGCGCTGCAGCGGCGCCTTCACCTGTCCGGCGCAGCGCAAGGAAGCGCTCGGGCATTTCGCCAGTCGGCGCGCGCTCGACATCGAGGGACTGGGAGATAAGCTGATCGATCAGCTGGTGGACAAGCAGTTGCTGCACGGCCCGAGCGACATCTACGCGCTTAAGGTCGAACAGCTCGCGCAGCTCGATCGCATGGGAGAAAAATCCGCCAGCAATCTGATCACCGCCATCGAGCGCAGCAAAGCCACCACGCTGCCTCGGCTGCTGCACGGCCTAGGCATACCGGGGGTGGGGGAGAGCACCGCCAAGTCGCTGGCCGACCACTTCGGCTCGCTCGCGGCGCTTGAACAAGCTTCGCTCGAGCAGATTCTCGAGGTCGCGGACGTCGGCCCGGTGATCGCGGCCGATACCCAGGCGTTCTTTGCTGATTCACGCCACCGCAAGGAACTGGAGCGCTTGCGTGCCTTCGGACTGCACTGGCCGGAAGGGCCGCCGGCCGCCGCGGCCGACAAAGCCGCATTGCCGCTCGCCGGTGTTACCGTGGTGCTGACCGGCACGCTGCCGACGCTCAGCCGCGAGCAGGCGGCCGAGCGCCTCAGTGCCCGCGGTGCCAAAGTCAGCGGCTCGGTGTCGAAGAAGACCAGCTACGTCGTCGCTGGCGCCGAACCGGGCTCGAAACTGGCACGCGCCGAGGCGCTGGGCGTACCGGTGCTCGACGAGGCCGGGCTGCTGCAGCTGCTGCAGCAGCCCTGACAGAGCCTCGGCCGGCGCGTCAGAGATTCTTTTCGACCTTGGCGGTCTTTAGCAGCTCATCCTGGTAGGCGCGAAACTTCTTGGTCTGCAGGATCTGCGTGACGCGATCCTTGACCTGATCAAACGGCGGCACCGGGGTATCGCGGGTGTCGATCAGCTGAATAACGTGCCAGCCGTACTGTGATTGCACTGGCGTCTGGGTGATCTCACCTTTCTTGAGCTGCACCACCGCGTCGGCGAACGGCTTGACCATGTTGGCGGGTGAAAACCAGCCCAGATCGCCGCCCTGCTCCTTGGAGGAGTCGATCGAATCCTTTTTCGCCAGGTCTTCGAACTTGGCGCCCTTCTTGAGCTCATCGATGATCTTCTGCGCCGCATCCTGGCTCGACACCAGAATGTGGCGGGCGTGGTACTGGGTCTTCGGCATGCCCGCAACCTGGGCGTCGTACTCAGCCTTCAGCTCCGCATCGGAGGGCTTCTTGTCCTCGAGGTAATGCGTCGCGCCGGCCTGCTGCAAAATCTCCAGCCGCGTCAGCGTCAAAGCCGAGGCGGTGTCGGTGTTCTTGTCCAGGCCTTGTTTGGCCGCTTCCTCGGCGATGATCTCGCCGCGGACCAGGTTGTCGAGCAGCTGTCCCTTCTGCTCGTCGTTCAGTTCCGAGACCGGCTTGCCGGCGGTGTTCTTGGCGTAGTACTCGAACATCGCGCGCGAGATCGGCGTGCCGTTGACTGTGGCCACTGGTTTGTCGGCCGGCTTGGTGGTATCGGCCGTGGGGCCGCCTTTGGAGCAGGCGGCGCATAACAGGGTCACGGCAAGCGGTAAAAAGTAGTGAAGTTTCATTAGATATCTCAGTAAGTTATTCAGATTACTTCTTGAACTCGTCAGGTGTCAGGGTTTCCATTGCCAGGGCATGCAGCTCGGTTTCGAACAGGCTCGCGAGCGTCTCGTTCACCAGTCGGTGGCGTTGCACGGGCTTTAGCCCCTCGAAGCATGTAGACACGATCCGCAGCCGGAAGTGTCCTTTGCCGCCGGCGCTGGCGTGCCCGACGTGCGCTGCACTGTCATCGCGCACTTCCAGATGCGCCGGCTGCAGTCGCTGCTGCAGCAGGCTCACGATGTGCGCTGCCGTGGGACTTGCGGTTGCGGCCATGGCGTCAGGCGGTCACGGCCTCGGTGCGCGAGGCCAGCCAAAGGGCCTGCGCCATCGCGAACAGCACCAGCGCGGCACTCAGCCCGAATACCTTGAAGTTGACCCAGACGCGCTCGCTGGCGGTAGTCGCAATCCACAGATTGAGTGCTCCCAGCAGCACATAGAACCCGACCCATAGCCAGTTGAGGCGCAGCCAGGTGGTGCGCGGCACCTGTGCGCCGCCGCTCACCAGCGGCGCGAGCAGTCGCTGCGCCAGCGGCGTGCGACCGACCCAGGGGCTGAGCAGGCTCGCCACTGCCACCAGCCACAAGAACGCGGTCGGCTTCCATTTCAGAAACCGCGGGTCGCGCAGCAGCAGCGTCGCGCCGCCCAGTGCCAGCACCAGCAGCGTGCTCACCAGGTGCATCGGCGGAATGCGCCGCAGTCGCACCAGGTCACTGGCCAGCAGCGCCAGCATCGCGATCATCAGCACCGCGGTGGCGACGTAGATGCCGCCCACGTAATAGGCCACCAAAAATGCCGCCAGCGGCGCAAGGTCGAACAGGGCTTGCATAAAGGCCCGCTATGATAGCGGATCGATGCCCACCGGCGCAGTGCATGGCCCAATACTTCGAACTGCATCGCCAGAATCCGCAGCTGCGGCTGATTCGCCGGGCGGCCGAGATCGTGCGCGGCGGTGGCGTGATCGCCTACCCGACCGATTCGTGCTATGCGCTCGGCTGTCATATCGGCGATGCCGCGGCGCTCGAGCGCCTGCGACGCATCCGCGGCGCCGACCGTCATCATCATTTCACATTGGTGTGTCGTGACCTGGGCGAGATCGGACGCTACGCGCGCATCGACACCTGGCAGTTCCGGCTGCTCAAATCCGCCACCCCGGGACCCTTCACATTCCTGTTGCCGGCGACGCGCGAGACGCCGCGGCGCCTGCAGCACGCCAAGCGCCGCACCATCGGCATCCGCGTGCCCGACCACGCGGTGCCGCACATGCTGTTGAGCGAACTCGGCGAGCCGCTCATGAGCTCGACGCTGTTGCTGCCGGGCGATGAGTTGCCGTTGACCGACGCCGATCAGATCCGCAGTCGGCTCGAGCACCAGCTCGACGCCATTCTCGACGGCGGCCATTGCGGCATCGAGCCCACCACCGTGATCGATCTGGCGGTATCGCCGCCGGTGGTAGTGCGCTCCGGCAAGGGCAAGCTGGCCGGCGTCGGCTGGGAAGTGGTCGGGAACGCCGTATAATGCTCTTTGCTTAATCAGAGGCCCGCCGCCCGAGCGGGGTACGACCGCAAGGATGAGTGCCGTCCCTCAAGGCAAGCGCGTGCTGTCGGGCATGCGCCCCACCGGCCAGCTGCATCTGGGCAACTACTACGGCGCGCTGCGCAACTGGGTCGAGTTGCAATACCAGTATGAGTGCTTCTTCTTCATCGCCGACTGGCATGCGCTGACCACCGGCTACGAGGACACCGCCGGAATTCCGCAGGCGGTGCGCGATGTCTTGATCGATTGGCTGGCCGCCGGGCTCAACCCGGGCGTCGCCACGCTGTTTGTGCAGTCGCACGTGCCGGAACACGCCGAACTGCATCTGCTGCTGTCGATGATCACGCCGCTGAGCTGGCTGGAGCGCGTGCCCACCTACAAGGACCAGCAAGAGCAGTTGCGGGACAAGGATCTGGCGACCTACGGCTTTCTCGGCTACCCGCTGCTGCAGAGCGCCGACATCTTGCTGTATCGGCCGGCGTTCGTGCCGGTCGGCGAGGATCAGGTCGCGCACGTCGAGATTACGCGCGAGATCGCGCGCCGCTTCAACCACCTGTACGGCCGCGAGCAGGACTTCGAGCAGAAGGCCGAGCGCGCCATCAAGGAACTGGGCGGCCGCAATATCACGCTGTACCGGCAGTTGCGCCGCCGCTTCCAGGAGTCGGGCGATCACGCCGCGATTGAACGTGCGCGCGCGCTGGTGACCGGCAACACCCGCATCACGGTGGCTGATCGCGATCGGCTGCTGGGCTACCTGGAGGGCTCGTACGTGAACATCCTGCCCGAGCCGCAGGCGCTGCTGACCGCCAGTCCCAAGGTGCCCGGACTCGACGGTCGCAAGATGTCCAAGTCGTACGGCAACACCATCCTGATGCGCGAGGATCCGGACAGCGTGGCCGCCAAGCTCAAGACCATGCAGACCGATCCGGCGCGTGTACGGCGCTCCGATCCGGGCGATCCCGACAAATGCCCGGTGTGGGATCTACACAAGCTGTACTCCGACGAGCCCACGCGGCAGTGGGTGCAGGAGGGCTGCCGCAGTGCTGGCATCGGCTGCCTGGATTGCAAGAAGGCGCTCAGTGATCGCGTCATCGAGGAGGTCAACGGCATGCGCAAGCGCGCGCAGGAGTTCCTCGACAACCCGGACATGGTGGCCAACATCCTGATCGAGGGTGGGGAGAAGGCGCGCGAGAGCGCGCGCTCGACCCTGGATGAGGTGCGTCGCGCCATGCATTTGCGGCCGTAATGAATTATAAGAAGCGCCAGCGACTGGCCGGGAGCGTGTTCTTCCGATGGTGAAGCCGGACCTCAAGATCGTGGTGTCGAACGCGCCAGCGCCGGTGGCGATGGCCGAGTCGCCCGAGCAGGTCGAGATGCCGTTTGCGGTCGTGAACGGCGAGCCGATCACGCAGCTGCCGCGCGACCTGTACATCCCGCCGCAGGCGCTGGAGATCTTCCTCGAGGCGTTCGAGGGTCCGCTGGATCTGCTGCTCTATCTGATCCGGCGTCAGAACGTCGACATTCTCAACATCCCGATCGCCGAGATCACGCGCCAGTACACCCGGTACATCGAGCTGATGCAGGACCTGCAGCTGGAACTGGCCGGCGAGTACCTGGTGATGGCCGCGACGCTGGCCGAGATCAAGTCACGCATGCTGCTCCCAAGGCCCGGCACGGAAGGCGCCGACGGCGAGGATGATCCGCGCGCCGATCTGGTGCGCCGGCTGCAGGAGTACGAGCGCTTCAAGCGCGCGGCCCAGGACATCGACGCGCTGCCGCGGCTGGAGCGCGATGTGCTGCAGGCGAGCGCGCAGCTGGTCGAGCGTCCGGTCACGCGCGCGCTGCCGAAGCTGACACTGCAGGAGATGCTGCTGGCATTTCAGGAGGTGGCCGCGCGCGCGGCCATGTTCGCGCACCATCATGTGCGGCGCGAACCGCTGTCGGTGCGCGAGCGCATGAGCAACATCCTGGCGGCGCTGGAGCAGGGCAGCTTCGTGGAATTCGGGCGGTTATTCACGCTCGAGGAGGGTCGCGCCGGCGTCACCGTCACCTTCATCGCGATCCTGGAACTGATGCGCGAAGGACTGATCGATATCATGCAGACCGATGCCTACGCGCCGCTGCACGTGCGGGCCGCACCCGCGCACCGTACACTGCATCTGGTCGCCGACAATGCGCCCAGCGACAGCGGTGACGTGCTCGCCGGCGGCGAGGCGAGTGACAGCGGCGAGGCCGGCAACAGCGGAGCGCTCGAATGAACCCAGAGGAAATCCGAAACGTCATCGAGGCCGCGCTGCTGGCGGCCGGCAAGTCGGTGCCGATCAGCGATCTGGCGGAGCTGTTCGAAGACAGCGAGCGGCCCGATGCCGCCGCCATCCGGCTGGCGCTCGAAGCGCTGGCGGCGGATTACGCCGGCCGGGGGATCGAGGTCAAGGAGACCGGTGCCGGCTGGCGCATCCAGGTGCGGCGCAGTTACGCGCTGACGGTCGCGCGCCTGTGGCCGGAGCGGCCGCCGCGCTACTCGCGCGCGCTGCTGGAGACGCTGGCGCTGATCGCCTACCGCCAGCCGATCACCCGCGCCGAGATTGAAGCGGTGCGCGGCGTGACGGTCAACTCGGACATCACCAAGACGCTGCTCGAGCGCCAGTGGATCCGGGTGGTGGGCCACCGTGACCTGCCGGGACGGCCGGAGCTGCTCGGCACCACGCGCGACTTCCTCGAGTACTTCGGGCTCAAGAGCCTGGATCAGCTGCCGCCGCTGACCGAGCTGCGCTCGCTCGGCGAGCTGGATCCGCAGCTTGATCTGCCGGTGGCCGGTGCCAGCGTGGCCGAGCCTATCGACAGCGCATCGCCGGACGATTCGATCGAAGACGAAGCCGGCGATCGCAACGGCGCCGATGCCGATGAGTTCAGCGCCGAGGCCGTGACCAGCCCGGGGCTGGTAGCCGCGCCGCCGCAAGATCCGCGCTGACCGCGCCGGGCGCTGCATGGCATCGCCTGGCGAAGCGCAGCGCCTGCAGAAGGTGCTGTCGCAGATCGGGGTCGGCTCGCGGCGCGAGGCCGAAGCGTGGATTCGGGCCGGCCGCCTCACCGTCAACGACCAGCCGGCGGTGCTCGGCATGCGGGTGCACGAGCGCGATCAGCTCAAACTCGATGGCCGTCTGATCCGTCGCCGGCCGGCCACCGAGGCATTGCCGGTGTTCCTGTGTCATCGCTCGCCCGGCGTGGCGTTGTTGCCGGGCCGAAGCGGCGAGCGTGCGGCCGCCAGCAGCAGCAGTTTCGCCGAACGCATGCCACGGCGCGCCGGACGGCGCTTTCTGAGCGTCAGTCCGATGCCGACGGTGGATGGCGGGCTCGAACTGCTCACCGCGGACGGCGCGCTGGCCGCGCGGCTGCAGCGCGCGGTGCGGTCGCTGGAATCGGAGTTCAGCCTGCGGGTACGCGGGCAACTGTCCGATGAGCAGCGCCAGGGGGTGCTGCAGGGCGAACTGGACCGCGGCATCGCGCTGCGCGTCCTGGCGCTGGAGGCCGCCGGCGGCGAGGGCAGCAATCGCTGGTACCGTCTGGTGACCCTGGGCGCCAGCGGCAACGACGTGCGGCAGCTGATCGAGCGTCAGGCGGTGACGCTGGTGCGCATGTTGAGAACCCGGCTGGGCAAACTGACGCTGCCGCGCACGCTGGCGCGCGGTCGCTGGGCGGAGCTGGACGGCGCGCAGCTCAGCGGGCTGCTTGGCAGTCGAGCCGCTGGCCGCTGACGCCACGACTGGCTGGACCCAGCAGCCACAGATACGGCTGCACGATGTCTTCCGGCGCCGCCAGCTGGGCTGCGTCCTCGGCGGGGTAGGCCTGGCGGCGCATGCGGGTGCGCACCTTGCCGGGATTCAGAGTGTTCACGCGCGGGTTGCCGGCGCGTTCAAACTCGTCGGCCAGAATGCCGCTGAGCGATTCGAGCGCGCACTTGGAGACCGCGTACGCGCCCCAGTAGGCGCGCGGCTCGCGACCGACGCCGCTGGCGGTGAATACGATCGATGCGTCGGCCGCGGCGCGCAACAGCGGCAGCAGCACCTGCGTCAGCGCGAACGCGGCGGTGAGATTCACGTGCAGCACGCGATACCAGGTCGGCACGTCGTACTGCTCGATGGGTGCCAGTACCCCGAGCAGGCCGGCGTTGTGCAGCAGGCCGTCGAGCCGGCCGTAGCGAGACTGCAGCGCGTCGGCCAGCTGGTCGTAGTCGCGCGCCAGTGCCTGCTCCAGATCCAGCGCTGCAATACTGGCCGACGCCCGGCCGAGCGCTGCGATGCGCTCGTGCACCGCTTCGAGTTTGGCCACGGTGCGGCCGATCAGCACCACTTCGGCGCCATGGGCTGCGGCTGCCAGCGCCACCGCCCGCCCGATGCCGTCGCCGGCGCCGGTGATCGCAATCACGCGTCCGCGCAGTTCATCCGGTGCAGCGCGATAGCGCTGGTAATCGGGCACCGCCTCGCTCATGCGTTCGGCAGCGTGGTGCCGTCGCCGGCCGGCTCGCGGACCAGGTGCTCGATCTGATCGACGTTGACGATCGGTTCGCCGGTGGCGGCGCCGAGCTCGGTGAACTTGCGCGCGCCGGGCAGTACCTGGCGCTCGAGCGAACCGACCGCGGCGTTGTAAGCATCCACGGCGCCGCCGAGCGAGCGGCCGGCTCGAGCCAAATGGTTGACGAAGGTCGACAGACGTTTGTGCAGATCCTGGCCCAGGTCGCGGATGCGCGCGGCGTTCTCGGCCACCGCGGCCTGGCGCCAGCCGTACGCGACCGTCTTGAGCAACGCGATCAGCGTCGAGGGTGTGGCCACGATCACGCCGGTACGCAGCGCCTGCTCGAGCAGCTCGGGCCGCTGCGCCAGCGCGGTGCTCAGAAACTGGTCGCCCGGCAGGAACAGCACCGCGAACTCCGGGCTATGCTCGAACTGCGACCAGTAGCTCTTGGACGCCAACTCGCGCACCCGCGCCTCCACCTGCCGGGCGTGGCGCACCAGCGCCTCGGTGCGCTTTTCCTCGCTGGTGGCATCGATGGCATCAAGATAGGCCTCGAGCGGCGTCTTGGCATCCACCACCAGCTGGCGGCTCTCGGGCAGATACACCACCAGGTCGGGGCGCTGCAGGCTGCCGACCTCGCCGACGCTGCTTTGCTCGGCGAAGTCGCAGTGCTCGGACAGGCCGGCGAGCTCCACCACGCGTCGCAGCGTCAGTTCGCCCCAGCGGCCGCGCACCTCCGGCCGGCGCAGTGCCGTGACCAGATTGTGGGTTTCGCGCTGCAGGGCGGTGTGACCCAGCGCCAGCGTCTCGATTTGCGTGCGCAGCGTCGTGAACGCATCGCGGCGCTCGCGCTCCATGCTCTCGACCTGCTGCTCAGTCTTCTGCAGCGCGGTCTTGATCGGTTCGACCAGCGCCTGCAGCGCCTGCTCACGCTCGCGCAGCGCGCCCTGCATGCTGTCCTGCTGGCGGCCGAAGGTTTCGCGCGCCAGCTTCATGAACATGTCGGTGTTCTGGCTCAGCGCGGCCGAGGCCAGCTCCTGCACACTGGCCCGAAGCCGTGTCTCGGTGTCCGCCAGCGCGCGCGTTTCGCGTCGCGAGGACGCGCGCGACAGCAGCAGCGCGCTGATCACGCTGACAGCTACGCCGCCGCACACTGCCAGCAAGATCAGGCCGAGGGTTGTCACGGGTTGGCGCTGCCTCAGCGCGCCGCGCCGCGCGCCGCGGCCGGCAGCTTCTGGTCCAGTCCGACCCAGGGCAGCAGTTCGCGCGGTTCGTGGATCCAGGCCGTGACCGGCCAGTCCTGCACGGCGTCGTGTTCACCGATGTAGCCGAAGCTGGCGCCGAGCGCGACCATGCCGGCCGCCTGGGCGGCCTGCATGTCGCGCAGCGAATCGCCCAGGTAAAGGCAGCGCGCCGGTTCGACCTGCAACTGGCGCGCACCGGTCAGCAATGGCAGCGGATCGGGCTTGCGCACCGGCAGCGTGTCGCCGCTGATCACGCAGCCGGCGCGCCGGTATAGTCCCAGCTCACGCAGCAGCGGTTCGGTCAGCCAGTGCGGTTTGTTGGTGACCACGCCCCACGGCACGGCGTGCGCTTCCAGCAGTGCCAGTACGGCTTCGAATCCGGGAAACGGCCGCGTCTCGATCGTCAGTCCGGCGCGATACAGCTCCAGGAAGCGCGCCCGCAGTTGTTCGAAGCGCTCGCCCTGGGCGTCCGCGAATCCCAGCCGCAGCACCGCGTTGGCGCCGTTGGAGACGTGCGCTCGAACGCTGGCGAATGCCAGCGGCGGCCGATCATGCTCGGCCAGCAACGCATTCAGCGCGCGCACGATGTCGGGTGCCGTGTCGAGCAGGGTGCCGTCCAGATCGAGCAGCGCGGCGGCCAGCGGAGTGACGGGGCTCACGCCGCGGCAGCCTGGAAGTGAGCCAGATAATTGATGCTGGTGTCGGCGCTCAAGCGGGCGGTGTTATTCAGCACGCTGTACTGAAGTCCGCTGACATCGCACAAACTCAGGCGCTCGGCGCGCGCCAGCCGCGCCAGTTCTGCCGGCCGCAGCAGCCGTGCATATTCGTGCGTGCCGCGCGGGATCAGCTTCAGCAGATACTCGGCGCCGACGATTGCCAGCAGAAACGAGCGCAGATTGCGGTTGATGGTCGAGATGAAAAGGTCGCCGCCCGGACGCAGCAGCCGCGCGATCGCGTGCAGCAGCGCCGCCGGGCTCGGCACATGCTCGATGAGTTCCATGCAGGTGACCACGTCGAAGGCACTGGTGGCCTGCGACACGAATTCCTCGGCCGAGGACAGGTGATAGTCGATCTGCAGCTGGCTTTCGTGCGCGTGCAGCCGCGCCACCTCGATCATCGAGGGTGCCAGGTCGATGCCGCTGACATGGGCGCCGTGACGCGCCAACCCTTCCGCCAGCAAGCCGCCACCGCAACCGATATCCAGCACCCGTCGCTGCGACAAGGCGCTGCGCTGCGCCACGTACTCAAGCCGCGGCGGATTGAGCGCGTGCAGCGGCCGGAATGCTGCACGCGGGTCCCAGAACTCGTGCGCGAGGGCATCGAATTTGTGCACTTCCGCATCGCTGAGCGTCGCCGCTGCCGGGCTATTCATGCGTGCCAGTATAGCTCGCGCCGCCGCGCGCGCGTCCTTGCGACAGCGGTGCTGAAGCGCGATCCTGTGCTATGATTTCAGGCTTATTATTCGGCGCGGTGGCACGCGCCAAGAGCGCCGCAAGTGACCGAAATAGCCCGCGAAATCATCCCCGTCAGCCTCGAAGACGAGATGCGCAAGTCCTATCTGGACTATGCGATGAGCGTGATCGTCGGGCGCGCGCTGCCGGATGTGCGCGACGGCCTGAAACCGGTTCACCGGCGCGTGCTGCATGCGATGCGCGAGCTGGGCAACGACTACAACCGGCCGTACAAGAAATCCGCGCGCGTGGTCGGCGATGTCATCGGCAAGTACCACCCGCACGGCGATGTGGCGGTATACGACACCATCGTGCGTCTGGCGCAGCCGTTCTCGATGCGCTACCTGTTGGTGGACGGCCAGGGCAATTTTGGCTCGGTCGACGGCGATGCGCCGGCGGCGATGCGCTACACCGAGGTGCGCATGTCGCGCCTGGCGCACGAACTGCTGGCCGACATCGACAAGGAGACGGTCGATTTCGTCCCCAATTACGATGAGTCCGAGACCGAGCCGTCGGTCATGCCGACGCGTATTCCGAACCTGCTGGTCAACGGTGCCTCGGGCATCGCGGTCGGAATGGCGACCAACATACCGCCGCACAACCTTACCGAGATCGCCAACGCCTGCCTGGCGCTGATCGACGATCCGTCACTGACGCTCGCCGCTCTGATGCAGCACGTGCCGGGCCCGGACTTCCCGACCGCCGGCATCATCAACGGCGCGCAGGAAATTGTTACCGCCTACAAGACCGGCCGCGGCCGCCTGTCGATCCGGGCCCGGGCCTCGTTCGAGGAGCTCGACGAGCGTGGCCGGCAGTCGATCGTGGTCACCGAGCTGCCGTATCAGGTCAACAAGGCGCGGTTGCTGGAGCGCATCGCCGAGCTGGTGCGCAACAAGCAGATCGAGGGCATCTCGGAGCTGCGCGACGAGTCCGACAAGGATGGCATGCGGGTGGTGATCGAGCTCAAGCGCGGCGAGGTCGCCGAGATCGTGCTCAATAACCTGTATGCGCAGACACCGCTCGAAACCGTGTTCGGCATCAACATGGTGGCGCTGCTGGATGGCCAGCCGAAGCTGATGTCGCTGCGCGAGATGCTCGATGCGTTCCTGCGGCACCGGCGCCAGGTGGTCACTCGTCGCACGATCTTCGAACTGCGGCGGGCGCGCGAGCGCGCCCACATTCTCGAGGGGCTGGCCGTGGCACTGGCCAGCATCGACGACGTCATTGCACTGATCAAGGCTTCGCCCACGCCGGCCGATGCCCGCGCGGCGATGTTGGCGCGTGGTTGGCCGCCGGGCGCGGTGGCGCAGATGCTCGAGCGCGGCGGTGCCGCGGCCACGCGCCCGGACGACCTGGCGCCCGAGGTCGGCCTGGCCGACGGCATGTATCGGCTGAGCGAGGCGCAGGCGCAGGCGATCCTCGATATGCGGCTGCATCGGCTCACCGGCCTTGAGCAGAACAAGATCGTGGAGGAATACGCCGCGCTGCTGGAGCAGATTGCCGATCTGTCGGACATCCTGGCGCGGCCGGCGCGCCTGACGCAGGTGGTGCGCGCCGAGATCGTCGAGGTGCGCGATACCTTCGGCGATGCGCGCCGCACCGAGATTAGCCGCGATCATCTAGATCTGAGCACCGAGGATCTGATCGAGCCGCAGGACGTCGCGGTAACGTTGTCGCACGCCGGCTATGCCAAGGCGCAGCCGGTGTCCGACTACCAGGCGCAGCGGCGTGGCGGCCGCGGCAAGGCCGCGACCGCGGTCAAGGACGAGGATTTCATCGAGAAGTTCTTCGTCGCCCACACTCACGACACGCTGCTGTGCTTCTCCAATCGCGGCAAGATCTACTGGCTGCGCGTGTTCGAGCTGCCGCAGGGCGGACGCGGCTCGCGCGGCAAGCCGATCGTCAATCTGTTGCCGCTCGAGGAAGGCGAGAAGATCAGCGCGCTGCTGCCGGTCAAGCAGTTCGACGAGCAGCACTTCGTGTTCATGGCCACCAGCAGCGGCACGGTCAAGAAGACGCCGCTGGCGGCGTTTTCGCGCCCGCGTCCGAGCGGCATCATCGCGCTCGACCTGCGCGGCGACGATCACCTGGTCGGCGTGGCGCTGACCGATACCACGCGCGACATCATGCTGGTGACCAGCGGCGGCAAGGCGATCCGCTTCCACGAGGAAGAGGTGCGAGCGATGGGGCGCGAGGCCGCCGGCGTGCGCGGCGTGCGTCTGGGTGAAGGCCAACGCCTGATCGCATTGCTGGTGCTGGGCGAGGGCCATGTCCTCACCGCTTCCGAGAATGGTTACGGCAAGCTCACGCCGCTGGAGGAATTCCCCAGTCACGGCCGCGGCGCCCAGGGCGTGATTGCGCTGCAGACCACCGATCGCAATGGCGCCACGGTCGCGGCGCTGCAGGTACAGCCGGGCGATGAGCTGATGCTGATCAGCTCGACCGGTACGCTGGTGCGAACACCGGTGGCCGACATCTCGGTGGTGGGTCGCAATACCCAGGGCGTGCGCCTGATTCGCCTGGGCGAGGCCGAGCGCCTCACCGGCGTCGAACGTGTGGCTGGGCTGGATGGCGGCGATGACGCCGGCGCCCTGGCCGAAGGCGGCGACGCGGACGCCGACGGCCATGTCGGCGACGAGCCCGCCGCCGGCAGCGACGATCTAAGCCCGTTGTAGATTTGCATGCTCGCTGAAGCCCCCGCTAATACCAGAGGTCGTTGCGTGCGCGTTTTTAACTTTGCCGCCGGCCCGGCGGCGTTGCCGCTCGAGGTGCTAAAACAGGCACGAGACGAACTGACCGATTGGCGCGGCAGCGGCATGTCGGTGATGGAGATCAGCCATCGCAGCAAGGCGTTCATGGCGGTCGCATCCGAGGCCGAACGCGATCTGCGCGAGCTGCTGTCGATTCCGGCGAACTACAAGGTGCTGTTCATGCAGGGCGGCGCCACCGCGCAGTTCTCGGCGATTCCGCTGAACCTGGCGCAGCCGCAGGTGCGCGTCGACTACGTCGACACCGGCTCCTGGTCCAGCAAAGCGCTCAAGCTCGCCAAGGACTACTGCCAGGTCAACGTCGCGGCGACATCAGAGGCCAGCAACTACACTACCGTGCCACCGCAGAGCAGCTGGCGGCTCACTCCTGGCGCCGCCTATCTGCACTACACCCCGAACGAAACCATCGGCGGGCTGGAGTTTCCGTTCGTGCCGCAGGTCGACGCGCCGCTGGTGGCGGACATGTCCTCGACCATCCTGTCGCGGCCGATCGAGGTCAGCCGCTTTGGTCTGATCTACGCCGGCGCGCAAAAGAACATCGGACCGTCGGGCCTGTGCGTGGTGATCGTGCGCGATGACCTGCTCGGCCACGCGCGCGCCGGCACGCCCAGTGTGTGGAACTATCAGGCCATGGCGGCCGAAGACTCGATGCTGAACACACCGCCGACCTTCGCCTGGTACTTCGCCGGACTGGTGTTCAAGTGGATCAAAAAGCAGGGCGGACTCACGGCGATGGCCGAGCGCAACGGCGCCAAGGCGCAGCTGCTGTACCGGACCATCGATGAATCGGATTTTTACCGCAACCCGGTCGATCCGCCCTGTCGCTCGTGGATGAACGTGCCATTCATATTGAAGGATGCGGCACTGGACCAGCCGTTCCTGGCCGAGGCCAGCCGCGCCGGGCTCATGAACCTGGCGGGCCACCGCTCGGTCGGCGGCATGCGCGCCAGCATCTACAACGCCACTTCGCTCGAGGCCGTCGAGGCGCTGTGCGCCTTCATGCTCGATTTCGCGCGCCGTCACGGCTGATCGGATTGAGGTCGGCGCGATGGGCTTCAAGATTCTGACCCTGAACAACATCAGCGTGCGCGGGCTCGAGCGCCTGCCGCGCGAGCGCTACGAGATGGCCTCCGAGATCGGCAGTCCGCATGCCGTGCTGCTGCGCTCGGCCGACCTGCACGCGATGCCGATCCCGCCCTCGGTGCTGGCGGTGGCACGCGCTGGCGCCGGCACCAACAACATTCCGGTGGCGGCGTTGAGCCGACGCGGCGTGCCGGTGTTCAACGCGCCCGGGGCCAACGCCAATGCGGTCAAGGAGCTGGTGCTCGCCGGGCTGTTCCTGGCGGCACGCAATATCTGCCAGGCCTGGGACTACACCCGCTCGCTGCGCGGTGACGAGCACAGCATCGATGCCGAGGTCGAGAAGGGCAAGAAGAAGTTCGTCGGCTTCGAACTGCCCGGCCGCACGCTCGGCGTGATCGGACTGGGCGCCATCGGCGTCGAGGTGTGCAACAGCGCCCAGGCCTTGGGTATGAAGGTGCTGGGTTACGATCCGCAGATCACCGTGACGCGCGCCTGGCAGCTTTCCTCCTCGGTGCAGCAGGCGCTGTCGCTCGATGACCTGTTCGCGCGCTCCGACATGGTCAGCGTGCACGTGCCGGTGCTCGCGGCCACCCGCGGACTGGTCAACGGCGCGCGCATTCGGCTGATGCGGCCGGGCGGGGTGATACTCAATTTCGCCCGTGCCCCGATCGTCAACGAAGCCGAGCTGATCGCCGAACTCGACCGCGGCCATCTGCACGCGTATATCTGTGACTTTCCGAGCAACGCGCTCAGGGAGCACCCGCGGGCGGTGACGCTGCCGCACCTGGGCGCATCCACGATCGAAGCCGAGGACAACTGCGCGATCATGGTGGCCGACACGCTGCGTGAATTCCTGGAACAGGGGCACATCCGACACTGCGTCAACTTTCCGGACGCGGCGCTGCCGCGCCAGGCCGGCTCGATTCGGCTGGCGATCGCCAACGCCAACGTGCCCAACATGGTCGGCCAGATCTCAACCTGCCTGGCCAGTGCCGGCCTCAACATCGCCGAGCTGCTCAATCGATCGCTGGGCGAGTACGCCTATACGCTGATCGATGCCGAGGGCGTGGCCGACGAGGCCTTGCTGGGGCGCATCGGCGCGATCGAAGGTGTGCTGTCGGTGCGCCTGGTGCGGGCTCCGGACTGACCACCATGGCAACCGGTAAACGTACCCGCAGCTCAGGCCGCAGCCGCGTGGCGCCGGCGCCCAAGCCAAGGCCGCCGCGCGCGGCCAACCTGGACGCGCTGCGCGCCGCGATTGACGGTGTCGATGAGCAGCTGCACGCGCTGCTGAACGAGCGCGCGCGCCTGGCGCAGCGCGCCGGCGTGTCCAAGCACCAGGATGGTCACACGGTGGACTTCTACCGGCCCGAGCGCGAGGCCGAGGTGCTGCGCCGGGTGCTCGAACGCAATCCCGGACCGCTGCGCAACGAAGAAGTCGTGCGGCTGTTCCGCGAGATCATGTCGGCCTGCCTGGCGCAGGAGGAACCGCTCAAGGTCGCGTTCCTCGGCCCCGAAGGCACCTTCACCCAGCAGGCGGTGCTGCGCCACTTCGGTCACTCGGTGCGCGCGCTGGCGCTGCCGACCGTGGATGAAGTGTTCCAGGAAGTGGAGGCCGGCAACGCCGACTTCGGCGTGGTCGCGATCGAAAACTCCAGCGAAGGCACCATCACCAATACGCTCGATCGCCTGATGGGCAGTCCGCTGCACATCTGTGGCGAGGTTGAGCTGCGCATCCACCACTGCCTGATGGGCAAGATGGACGCGCTGGCGCGGGTGCTGCGGGTGTGCTCGCACGGCCAGGGCCTGGCGCAGTGTCGCGGCTGGCTCGATGAGCACCTGCCCGAGGCCGAGCGCGTGGCGGTGGCGAGCAACGCCGAGGGCGCGCGCCGTGCGCGCGATGAGCAGGGCACCGCGGCGATCGCCGGGGAGACCGCGGCCGACGTCTACGGTCTGAACATCCTGGTGCGCGAGATCGAGGATCGGCCCGATAACGCCACCCGTTTCCTGGTACTGGGACGCAAGCTGCTGCGCCCGAGCGGCCAGGATCGCACCACGCTGCTGCTGTCGATCGGCCACACCGAATCGGCCGGGGCGCTGCACCGGCTGCTCGAGCCGCTGGCGCGCTATCGCATCAGCATGACGCGCATCGAGTCGCGACCGTCGCGCCGGCGCAAGTGGGACTACGTGTTCTTCATCGACATCGAGGGACATGCCGAGGATCCGGATGTACGCAAGGCGCTCAAGGCGCTCAAAAAACGCGCCTCGCTGCTGCGGGTGATCGGCTCCTATCCCCGCGCGGTGCTGTAACGGCATGAGCGGCGATCGCCATCCCGGCCGGCTCGCGGTGCAGTCGGTGCGCGAGCTGTCGCCCTACGTGCCCGGCAAGCCGATCTCGGAACTCGAGCGCGAGCTTGGCATTCGTGACATCGTCAAGCTGGCATCGAATGAAAATCCTCACGGCCCCAGTCCGGCGACGCTCGCGGCCATGCACGCGGCGCTCGAACAGGTGTGGCTGTATCCGGACGGCGGCGGTCACGAGCTCAAACAGGCGCTCGCGCGCCACCTGAAGATCGATGCCGCCTGCCTGACGCTCGGCAACGGCTCGAATGATCTGTTGATGCTGCTGGCCGAGGCGTTTCTGACCAGCGCACACAGCGCGGTGTATTCCCAATATGGCTTTGCGATCTATCCGCTGGTCACGCGCGAGACTGGCGCGCGCCTGATCACGGTACCGGCGCTGGGCGCCGGCGATCCGATGCCGCTCGGGCATGACCTGGCGGCTATGACGGCGGCGATTACACCCGAGACACGCCTGGTGTTCATCGCCAACCCCAACAATCCGACCGGCACCTGGGCGGCGCCTGCGCTGGTGAAAACGCTGCTGGAGCGCGCACCGGACAGCACGCTGGTGGTGCTGGATGAGGCCTACTTCGAGTACGGCCATCCGCGCGGCAGCCAGGATGGCGTGCCGTGGCTCTCCGAGCATCCCAACCTCGTCG
Organism: Steroidobacteraceae bacterium; assembly: GCA_036490715.1. Classification (GTDB taxonomy): domain Bacteria; phylum Pseudomonadota; class Gammaproteobacteria; order Steroidobacterales; family Steroidobacteraceae; genus FEN-1191. Next base: position 54,746 of record DASXDL010000010.1, read on the forward strand.
TTCTGCGCACCTTCTCCAAGGCCTACGGTCTGGCGGGCGCGCGGGTTGGTTACGCGCTCTCGCACCCGGAGGTGGCCGAGGTGCTCAACCGCCTGCGGCCGGCCTTCAACGTCAATTCCGTGGCCCAGGCCGGCGCGATCGCCGCTTTATCGGATCAGGCCCACATGCGCGCCAGCGTCGCTGCGACGCTGCGCGAACTGGAGCGGGTGCAGCGCGAGCTTGGCGCGCAGGGACTGTGGAGCGCCCCGAGCGCCGCCAACTTCGTGCTGCTGCGATTACCGATACCGGCACTGCCGGTGTATGAACAGCTGCTGCGCCATGGCGTGATCGTGCGTCCGCTGGGCGGCTACGGCCTCAAGGATTACCTGCGGGTATCGATCGGCCTGCCGGCGGACAACGACCGGCTGCTGAGCGCGTTGGCGCGGGTACTGTCGGCGCACGCCACATGAGCGCGCCGCCCCGCTACCTGGCGCACCCCGCCGAATCCGTCCAAGGCGAGTTGCACGTGCCCGGCGACAAGTCGATCTCGCACCGGGCGCTGATGCTGGGCGGCATTGCCAGCGGTGAGACTTCGATCAGCGGCTTTCTGGCGAGCGAGGATTGCCTGGCGACGCTTGCGGCGCTGCGCGCGCTCGGCGTGTCCATCGAGCGCAACGCAAACACCGAGGTGCGCGTGCACGGAGCTGGGTCGCGCGGCTTGCAGGGCAGCGCGCAGTCGCTCGACATGGGCAACGCCGGTACCGCGATCCGATTGCTCATGGGGCTGCTGGCCGGCCAGGCCTTCGACAGCACGCTGATCGGGGATGCCTCGCTGATGCGCCGGCCGATGGAGCGCGTGGCCACGCCGCTGCGCTTGATGGGAGCGCAGATCGAAACGGAAGGCGGCAAACCGCCGGTGCGCATCCATGGCGGCGCGGCGTTGCACGCGTTGGATTACCGCCTGCCGATGGCCAGCGCCCAGGTGAAATCGGCGCTGCTACTGGCCGGCCTGTACGCTCAGGGCGAGATCCGCGTGACCGAACCGGCAGCGACGCGCGATCACACCGAGCGCATGCTGCGCGGCTTCGGCGTTGCGATCGAAAGCGCCGATCAACGGGTGCGCCTGGCCGGTGGCCAGAGTCTGCACGGCTGCGATATCACGGTGCCGGGTGATTTCTCCTCGGCGGCGTTCTTCCTGGTCGCCGGCTGCCTGGCGGCGCGCCACGGCCTGACGCTGCGGAATGTCGGCGTCAATCCCACGCGCACCGGATTGCTCGAGCTGCTGCGGATGATGGGCGCCGACATCGAAGTGCAGGCACAGCACACGAGCGGCCCGGAGCCGATCGCTGATGTGCACGTGCGACAAAGCGCGCTGCGCGGCATCCGGGTGCCCGAACGGCTGGTGCCGCTGGCGATCGACGAGTTTCCGGTGTTGTTCGTGGCCGCCGCTGCGGCCGAGGGCGAAACCCTGGTCACCGGCGCTGCCGAACTGCGGGTCAAGGAGAGCGACCGGCTGGCGGTAATGGCGCAGGGATTGAAAACCCTGGGGCTGGACTGCGAGCTGCTGCCGGACGGCATCCGTATCCAGGGACTGGGCGCGGGCGCCGGGCGCACCCGCCTGTCGGGGGGCCATATCGACAGCCATGGCGATCATCGGATCGCCATGGCGTTCGCCATCGCCAGCTTGATCGCCGCCGCACCGATCGAGATCGCCGACGTCGCCAATGTTTCGACTTCGTTTCCGGGCTTTCCGGCGCTGGCGCGCGCCGCGGGGCTGAAGCTCGAGGAACTCCCGTGAGCGTGCCGGTGCTGGCGATCGACGGTCCCAGCGGCTCGGGCAAGGGGACGGTGAGCCGGATGCTGGCGCAGCGCAGCGGCTGGCATCTGCTCGATAGTGGTGCGCTGTACCGGTTGGTGGCCTGCGCCGGGGTCCTGCAACGGCTCAACGCCGACGATATCGCCGGCCACGCGCGCGTGGCCGAGCGCATGCAGGTCGAATTTTGTGCCGACCGGGACGGCGCCGAGCACATCCTGCTCGAAGGGCGCGAGGTGTCCGGAGAGCTGCGTACCGAGGAAACCGGCGCGGGGGCTTCCCGGGTGGCCGCCTGGCCGCAAGTACGCCAGGCCCTGTTGGCCCGCCAGCGCGCCTTTGCCGTGGCCCCGGGTTTGGTAGCCGACGGGCGCGACATGGGGACCGTGGTGTTCCCGGGCGCCCGGCTCAAAATCTTCTTGACGGCAAGCCCCGAGGAGCGGGCCCGCCGACGCTATAACCAGTTGAAAGAGAAGGACTCTGGTGTTAGCCTTGCCGCCCTTTCGCTCGAGATCGCTAAACGCGACCGGCGCGATTCGACACGATCCGTGGCACCGCTGGTAGCGGCCGCCGACGCGATCGTCCTGGACTCGACGGCTCTGAGCGCCGCCGAAGTGGCGGACGAAGTCTATGCGCTCGGGCGGGCCAAGGTGTTGTGGCCGTGAGGGGTCGGATCGAGGACATTGTCGGCGTTGCAGGATGCGACGTCCGTTGGGTGCAACCCGTGCGGCCGGAGGCTTCGCGGCGATCATGGCACGGTGACGTGCGAGAGAGTGTATGAGCGAAAGTTTCAGCGAACTGTTCGAACAAAGCCTGGCCAATCAACGCATCCGGCCGGGCATGATCCTGACCGGCCTGGTGATCGAGGTCGGACCCGACGTGGTGATCGTCAACGTCGGTCTGAAATCCGAAGCGGTCATTCCGCTGGAGCAATTCAAGAACGAGCGCGGCGAGATCGAGGTCAAGGCCGGCGATCAGGTCGAAGTGGCGCTCGATTCGGTCGAGGACGGCACCGGCGAGACGCGCCTGTCGCGTGAGAAGGCCAAGCGCGCGCGCACCTGGACCCGCCTGGAAGAAGCATTCAACAACGCCGAGATCGTCACCGGCGTGATTTCCGGCCGGGTCAAGGGCGGCTTCACGGTCGAGATCGATCACGTGCGCGCGTTCCTGCCCGGCTCGCTGGTGGATGTGCGCCCGGTGCGCGACACCGGTTACCTGGAAGGCAAGCCGCTCGAATTCAAAGTCATCAAGCTCGATCAGAAGCGCAACAACGTGGTGGTATCGCGGCGCGCGGTGGTCGAGCAGGAATTCTCGGCCGAACGCAGCGCGCTGATGGACAACCTGCAGGAAGGCGCGGTGGTGCGCGGCACGGTCAAGAATCTGACCGACTATGGCGCGTTCGTGGACCTGGGCGGCATCGACGGCCTGCTGCACATTACCGACATGGCGTGGAAGCGCGTCAAGCACCCGTCCGAAGTGGTCAAGGTCGGCGACGAGATCGACGTGCGCATCCTGAAGTTTGACCGCGAACGCTCACGCGTATCGCTGGGCCTAAAGCAGCTCGGCGCCGATCCGTGGGAGAACATTGCACGGCGCTATCCGCCCAATACCCGCGTGTTCGGCAAGGTCACCAACATCGCCGACTATGGCGCGTTCGTCGAGATCGAGGACGGCGTCGAAGGTCTGGTGCACGTCTCGGAGATGGACTGGACCAACAAGAACGTCAATCCGGCCAAGGTGGTGCACACCGGCCAGGAAGTCGAGGTCATGGTGCTGGACGTCGACGAGGAGCGGCGCCGCATCTCGCTGGGACTGAAGCAGTGCAAGGCCAATCCGTGGAAGGAATTCGCCGAGAACCACAATCGCGGCGATAAGGTATCGGGCCAGATCAAGTCGATCACCGACTTTGGCATCTTTATCGGCCTGCCCGGCAACATCGACGGCCTGGTGCACCTGTCGGACATCTCCTGGGATCAGCCCGGCGAGGAAGCGGTGCGCAATTACCAGAAGGCGCAGCAGGTCGAGGCCATGGTGCTGTCGATCGATCCGGAGCGCGAGCGCATTTCGCTCGGCATCAAGCAGCTGGCCAAGGATCCGTTCTCGGCCTTCATCGCCGAGAACCCCAAGGGCAGTATCGTCAAGGGCACGGTCAAGGAAGTCGATCCGCGCGGTGCGGTGATCGACCTCGGTAACAGCATCGAGGGGCAGCTGCGCGCCGCCGAACTCGGACGCGACCGGGTCGAGGATGCGCGCGCAGTGCTCAAGGTCGGCGATGAGGTGGAAGCCAAGTTCATCGGCGTGGATCGCAAGACACGCACCATCTCGCTGTCGATCAAGGCCAAGGAAGTGCACGAAGAGGCCGAGGCAGTGCAAAGCTATCGTTCCGAGGTACCGACCTCGGGGACCAGCCTGGGCGACTTGCTGAAGGAGCAGATCGGCGGCCCGGAGCGAGACTGACTGGCGAATTAAATAAGAATCTGGAAGCGCCATGACGAAGTCGGAACTGATCGAGATCATTACGGCAAAGCAGAAACACCTGCCCGCCAAGGACGTCGAGCTGGCCCTGAAGCAGATGCTCGAAATCATGAGCGACTCGCTGGCACAGGGCGATCGAATCGAGATCCGCGGCTTCGGCAGCTTCTCGCTGCACTTTCGGCCACCGCGCCAAGGCCGTAACCCCAAGACCGGCGAGGCGGTGGCCCTGGCCGGCAAATACGTGCCGCACTTCAAGCCCGGCAAGGACCTGCGCGAGCGCGTCAACAGCGGCGCGGACCGGCCGATCCGCGACTGAGCGCCGCCCTGCATTTTTGCAGGCCCGGTCTGATAGCCGGAATGGGGACTTGTTCCATCGCCAGGCCTTGCGCGCTCGACTAACATCTGGCCGATCAGAACTCTTAAGGCGCGAGGTTTGAGGGCATGGCAGGGACGGAAGTTCGCACGGCGGTATTCCCGGTAGCCGGGCGTGGCACGCGCTTTCTGCCGGCCACCAAGGCCAGTCCGAAAGAGATGCTGCCGATCGTCGATAAGCCGCTGATCCAGTACGCGGTCGACGAGGCTTTGGCCGCCGGCGCCCGCCGCCTGGTGTTCATCACCGGTTCCTCCAAGCGCGCCATCGAGGATCATTTCGATACCGACGAGGCGCTGGAGAAGCTGCTCGATTCCCAGGGTAAGCACGATCTGGCCGAGCTGGTGCGTAATGTGCTGCCGAGCTACGCCTCGTGCATCTACATCCGCCAACCGGCGCCGCTGGGCTTAGGACATGCGGTGCTGTGCGCGCGCCCGGCGGTGGGCGATGAGCCATTCTTCGTGCATCTGGCCGACGATCTGATCGACGCCGAAGTGCCGTGCCTGAAGCAGATGGCCCAGGCCTTTGATGGCATCGGCGGCAGCGTGCTCGGGGTCGAGGAAATCCCGAAAAAGGACACCGACAAATACGGCATCGTCGAGGTGGAACCGGGCGATGGGACCACCAGCCGCATCAAGAGCATCGTCGAGAAGCCCAAGCCGGCGGTGGCGCCCTCGACCCTGGCGGTGGTGGGCCGCTACCTGCTGTCGCCGAAGATTTTCGACGAACTGGAACGCGTCGGTCAGGGCGCCGGCGGCGAGATCCAGCTCACCGACGGCATCGCCCGGCTGCTGCAACGCGACCCGGTGTACGCGCACCGCTTTACCGGCCGGCGCTTCGACTGCGGCAGCAAGCTTGGGTATCTGAAGGCCACGGTCGAGCTGTCGCTGGCGCATCCGGTGCTGGGGCGCGACTTCCACGACTACCTCAAACATCTATCCGCCAAGCTCGACGAGTGAACTGAGTCACAGTTTGAGCGCCGGCGGATCAGGATTAACTGCCGCCGCATCAATCACATAGCGTTCAGGTCGGCTTCAAGAAAGCGCTCGCACGGCCGATAACCAATCCGGGATCGCCCAAAGGCTACCGGTAGTTGCATCGCGCATGTTCTCGCTCATCGGCTCGGCCGTCGTGTTGTTGTGCGTTTGCGGCAGCTTTCTGATGGAAGGCGGCAGCCTGCTGCTGCTGTGGCACCCGAGCGAAATCATCATCATCGTCGGCTCCGCCTTCGGCGCATTCGTCACCAGCAATCCGATCAAGGTGGTGAAGGGCTCGTTCGGGGCGGCGCTCGGCCTGGTCAAGGGCCCGCGCTACAAGCGCGAGGATTACGTCGACCTGCTCAAGCTGCTGTACGACATCCTGGTCAAGATCCGTAAGTCCGGCATGCTCGCGATCGAAGCGGACATCGAAGCGCCCGAGAAGAGCAAGATGTTCACCGACTATCCGCGCATCCTCGCCGATCACCACATGGTCGAGTTCATCACCGACTGCCTGCGCCTGATCATCGGCGGCAACCTTGATCCGCACGAGCTCGAGAGCCTGCTCGAATACGAGCTCGAGACCCATCACCAGGAAGCGGCCGAGCCGGCGCACGCGGTGCAGCGCGTGGCCGATGCGCTGCCCGGCTTTGGCATCGTGGCGGCGGTGCTCGGTATCGTCAACACCATGGCGGCGATCGATGGTGCCGACACCGGCACGATTGGCCGCAAGGTCGGCGCGGCACTGGTCGGAACCTTCCTCGGTATTCTGATCGCCTACGGTTTCATCGGTCCGATCGCGGCCGCGATCGAGCATCGGGTGCATGAGGAGGGCAAGGCGTTCGAGGTGGTGAAGATGGCGCTGGTCGCCAGCGTGCGCGGCTACGCGCCGCCGGTGGCGGTCGAATTCGCGCGCAAGCTGCTGTGGTCGGATGTACGGCCGAGCTTCGCCGACCTGGAGAATCACCTCAAGGGCAGGAAGAAGGAGCCGCAGAAAGAGGGCGCGCCGGCATGAACGCGCCATCGGGCGAGCGCCCGATCCTGATCGTCAAACGGGTCAAGAAGGCCCAGGCTGCGCATCATGGCGGCGCCTGGAAAGTTGCCTATGCCGACTTCGTCACCGCAATGATGGCGTTCTTCATGGTGATGTGGCTGATCGCGGCGGTCTCCAAGGAGCAGCGCGCGGCCATCTTCGACTATTTCAAGAATCCGAGCATGACGCAGGGCAAGTCGCCGCGCGCCTCGCAGAGCCAGATCGGACCCGGCGGGGCCAGCACCAGCGTCATCAACCTGCACGGTGGACTGGATGCGCGCAAGTCCTCGAGCCCGATTTCCACCGGCCTTGGCACGCCGCGCGACACCCCTAACTCCGAAGACAAGTCGGCGCCGGACGTGGAGACCGCCAAGAAGATCGCCGAGCAAGCCGACCGCAAGAAGCTCGAGTCGCTGCTGGCGCAGTTGCGCGAGGCGATCGATCACAGCCAGGCGCTCAGGCCGTTCAAAGATCAGCTGCTGCTGGACATCACCCCCGAGGGTCTGCGCATCCAGATCGTGGACTCGCAGAATCGGCCGATGTTCGATCTGGGCAGCGCCAAGCTCAAGGACTACACCGGCACCATCCTGCACGAGCTTGCGCCGTACCTGAATTCCGTGCCCAACCGCATCAGCCTGTCCGGTCACACCGATACCACGGCCTATCTGGCCGGCGCCGGCTATACCAACTGGGACTTGTCGGCCGATCGCGCCAATGCGGCGCGCCGCGCCCTGGAGGGCGGCGGCCTGCAGAGCGACAAGGTGTCGCGCGTGGTCGGGCTGTCCTCCTCGGTGCTGTTCGACAAGGATAATTCGCGCAATCCGATCAACCGGCGCATCAGCATCATCGTGATGACCAAGGAAGCCGACGAGAGCGCGCTCAAGACCGACGCGCCGACCAGCGCCAGTGCTGCGCCCGCGGCCGATGCGCCGGCAGGGGCAATCGCGCCATCCGCAGCCGATGCCGCCACCAGCGCGGCGGCCACCGCAGCGCCGACGCCGATCATCAGCGGCGCGGCAGCCGGCAGCGACAGTCCCGCGCCGACGGCGAAGTAACTTCGGACCTCGCCCGCGGCGCTGCCGCGACGGCTGGGCGGCGCATGCTACCCTTGCCCGCGGATCGATTGAGCCGGAGGAGTCATGCCGCGAGAAGGCTCGGTGCTGGGCACCATCGGCAATACGCCGCTGCTGGAACTGCACAACCTCGACACCGGCTGCTGCCGCCTGTTCGTCAAGCTCGAGAACCAGAATCCGACCGGCTCCATCAAGGATCGGATCGGCCTGTCGATGATCGAGGCGGCCGAACGCGACGGGCACCTGCGGCCCGGCACCGACCCGCCCGACACTATTATTGAGGCGACCGCCGGCAACACCGGCCTGGGGCTGGCGCTGGTGGCCTCGCAGAAGGGTTACCGCCTGCTGCTGGTGATTCCGGACAAGATGTCGCAGGAGAAGATCCTGCACCTGCGGGCACTCGGGGCGCAGATTCATCTGACCCGCAGCGACGTCGCCAAGGGGCATCCGGAGTACTACCAGGACCTGGCGCAGCGCCTGGCACGCGAGACCCCCAACAGTTTCTACGTCAATCAGTTCGCCAATCCGGCCAATCCGCTGGCGCACGAGGCCACCACCGGGCCGGAGATCTGGGCGCAGACTGGCCACATGCTGGACGCGGTGGTGGTCGGCGTCGGCAGCGGCGGCACGCTCACCGGACTGTCACGTTACTTCGAGCGCGTCGCGCCGCACGTGGAGATGGTGCTGGCCGATCCCAAGGGCTCGGTGCTGCACGATCTGGTCACCACCGGCAAGATCCAGCAACCGGCGGGCTCGTGGCTGGTCGAAGGTATCGGCGAGGACTTCGTGCCGCCGGTCTGCGACCTGTCGCGCGTCAGGCGCGCCTACCAGATCGCCGACGCCGATAGCTTTTACACCGCACGCCTGCTGCTGGCGAAAGAGGGCATTTTGGGTGGCTCGAGCAGCGGCACTTTGATGGCGGCGGCGCTGCGTTACTGCCGCGAGCAGAGCGCGCCGCGACGGGTGGTGACGCTGGTGCCTGACAGCGGCAATAAATACCTCGGTAAGATGTACAACGATTTCTGGATGTTCGAACAGGGACTGCTGGAGCGCCCCAGGCACGGCAACCTGGTCGACCTGATCGTGCGGCGCTACCAGGAGGGCGGCGCAGTGACGTTGCGGCCGCAGGACACGCTGCTGCAGGCCTACCGCCGCATGCGGCTGTTCGACGTGTCGCAGATTCCGGTGATGGAGGGCGAACGGGTCATCGGCATCGTCGATGAGTCCGATCTGGTGATGCATCTGCACACCGACGCGAAGCGCTTTCAGGATCCGGTCTCGACCGCGATGGTGACCAGCCTGGAAACCATCGCGCACGATGCGCCGATCAGCGCTCTGCTGCCGGTGTTCCATCGCGATCATGTGGCCATTGTGGCGGATCATGGCCACTTCGTCGGTGTCATCACCCGCATCGACCTGCTCAACTATCTGCGCAAGCAGCTGGCCTAGTGCGCGGTTCAATATAGTAGGCATCATGAGCAAGCAACCGACCGCAGGTCCGTCCGACACGGCTTTTGCCACCCGCGTGATCCATGGCGGCCAGGCGCCCGACCCGAGCACCGGCGCGGTCATGCCGCCGATCTACACCACCTCGACCTACGCGCAGAGCAGCCCGGGCGTGCACCAGGGTTTTGAATACTCGCGCAGCCAGAATCCCACCCGCTTCGCCTACGAGCGCTGTGTCGCCGCGCTCGAGCAGGGCACGCGCGCGTTTGCGTTTGCATCGGGCCTGGCGGCCACCGCGACGCTGCTCGAGCTGCTGTCGCCGGGTGATCACGTGATCGCCTCGGACGATATGTATGGCGGCAGCCGCCGGCTGTTCTCGCAGGTGCGCTCGCGCTCCGCGGCGCTGCAGTTCTCGTTCGTCGACATGCGCAACAACGCGGCGATCGAGGCCGCGATCCGCCCCGAATCGCGCCTGATCTGGGTCGAGACGCCGACCAACCCGATGCTGAAGCTGGCAGATCTGGCCGCCATCGCCGCGATCGCCCGGCGCCGCGGGCTGCTGGCGGCCGCCGACAACACCTTTGCGACGCCGTATTTGCAGCGCCCGCTGACGCTCGGATTCGATCTGGTGATGCACTCGGGCACCAAGTACCTGAGCGGACATTCGGACGTGGTCAACGGCGTGGTGGTGGCGGGCGAGAACGCCGAGCTGGCCGAGCGACTGGGCTACCTGCAGAACTCGGTCGGCGCGATCGCCGGCCCGTTCGATTCATTCCTGGCGCTACGCGGCGTCAAGACACTGGCGGTGCGCATGCAGCGGCACTGTGAGAATGCACTCGAGCTGGCCCATTTTCTCGAGCGCCATCCGCGTGTGCAGCGCGTGCACTATCCGGGCCTGGCCTCACATCCGCAGCATGCACTGGCGCGCAGCCAGATGCGCGATGCGCGCGGCGGCCAGGCCTTCGGCGGCATGATCTCGGTGGAGCTTAAGGGCACGATCGAGGATGCCAAGCGCTTTCTGGAGCGCTGCCGGATTTTCACGCTGGCCGAATCGCTCGGTGGCGTGGAAAGCCTGATCGAGCACCCGGCGATCATGACGCACGCCAGCGTGCCGGCGGAGGCGCGTGCGGCGCTCGGCATTACCGACACCCTGTGCCGGGTGTCGGTCGGCATCGAAGATGTGGAGGATCTGAAGTCCGATCTGCAGCAGGCACTCGGGTAGGCGCCGGTCCGCGATGCGGCTCAAGCATCTGATTCCGGTCACGGCGCTGCTGTTGGCGCCGTGGGTCCGGGGTGCCGATCCGCAGTCCTATACGCTACACATCCAGGGGCCCGGTTATGGCGCGCTGGATGCGGCGCTCAAGGCGAGTTCGCAGCTGCAATCGCTACGCACCAGCGCTCCGGCCGGGCCGTTTGCGCTCATCGGGCGCGCCGAGGGCGATGTCGAGCGACTGCGCACCGTGCTGGAGAGCTTCGGCTACTACCACTCGCAGGTCAGCATCACGATTCTCGGCCGGGCGCTGGACGATGTCGGACTGCGAGCGGCGCTGGAGGCGCTGCCAGCGGGCAAGGATGCGCCGGTGCAGATCGGTGTGCAGACCGGGCCGCTCTACCACCTGCGCCGGATCACGATTGAGGGCGATATCAGCGCCAAGGCGCGCAGCGCCTTCGCTCTTCAAAGCGGTGCGCCGGCGATCGCCGCCGATGTGCTGGCGGCCGGGCAGCGCCTGCTGGAGGCAGTCGAGGAGGAGGGCCATGCGTACGCCAAACTCGATGAGCCGGTGGCCTACCAGGATGCCAGCGAGCCGGCGCTCGATGTCAGTTTCACCATCACACCCGGGCCGGTGTACCGGGTCGGCGAGATCCACTTCGAGGGCATGACCCGGATGCACGAGAAGTACCTGCGCCGGCGCCTGAAGCTGCACAGCGGCGAGCTCTACCGGCCGAGCCAGATCGAACGTGCGCGCACCGATCTGCTCGGCCTCGGAGCCTTTGCCGGCCTGTCGGTGCGATTGCCGAAGCAGGAGGAGGTGCAAGGCGACAGCGTGCCGATCACATTCCTGGTCAAGGACCGCAAGCGCCATGCGGTCACCGTGAATGCGGCTTATTCCAGCGACCTGGGCGGCAGCGGCGGCGTCACCTGGACCGATCGCAACGTATTTGGCAACGCCGAGCAGCTCAATCTGGGCGCTACCATCACCGATTGGGGCGGCAGCGATACCACCGGTCGCGGCTACAATCTGACCTCTGCGCTCACCAAGCCGGATTTTGGGCGGCTCGACCAGTCGCTGCAGCTGAGCCTCAGTGCGCTCAAGCAGCCGCTGATCGCCTATGATCAAACCGCGCAGATCGGCGCGGTCACGCTGAGCCGCAAGCTCAGCGCCGAATGGACCGTCGGTGTCGGTGTGAGCCTGGAGCAGGAAAAAATCCTGCAGGAGGGCAGCAACTTCTATTACTCGCTGTTCGCGCTTCCGATCACGGCGAAGTATGACAGCACCGGTTTGAGCAATCCGCTGCTCGATCCGCTGCACGGCGTGCGGCTGGCGCTGTCGGTCGCGCCGACCGAGTCGATCGGCCACCCGGATGCCACCTTCGTAATTTTCCAGGCCACGACCTCAACCTATCTGGACCTGGCGCGTTTCGGCTGGAATGACCCTGGACGCAGCGTGTTCGCCGTGCGCGGGCTGTTCGCCCAGGCACACGGTGCCAGCACCTTCGGGCTGCCGCCCGATCAGCGCTTCTACGCCGGCGGCAGTGCCACGATTCGCGGCTACGCCTATCAGTCGGTCGGGCCGGTGTTTACGACGCCGGTGCCGCTCAAGGGCGGCGCGGTGTCCAATCCGCAGTGCACGCCATCCACGCCCACCGGCCCGGAACCGACGGCGCCCGGCAGCTCGCAACCGATTCCCTGCGGTGGCGCCGACCTGCTGGCGGGCGGCATCGAATTTCGGCAACGCTTCGGCGAGCATTTCGGCGGCGCGCTGTTCCTCGATGCCGGCAAGGTCACGAATGAGGCGCGTCCATTCGAGGGCCGCGCGAGCATCGGCTACGGCGCCGGCATTCGCTACTACACGCCGATCGGACCGATCCGGCTCGACCTGGCGGCGCCGGTGCATCGGCTGCAGGGCGGCGATGTGATCGAGGTCTATATCGGCCTCGGGCAGGCATTCTAGATGGCGCGCCGCTGGCGTTGGGCCGTCATCGTTGCCGCGGTGCTGGTGGGCCTGCCGCTGCTGGCGTGCGTGCTGCTGCTGGTGCTCGGCAATACCGATCGCGGGCGACGCCTGATCGAAGCCGCGACCGAGCACTTCAGCCACGGCCGCGTGGTATTGCAGGGTCTGGGCGGGCGTTTCCCCAGCCACCTGCGGCTCGAACGGCTGGAAATTCGCGATCCGCAGGGCACCTGGCTCGACGCCGAACAGATACAGCTCGACTGGTCGCCGCTGCCAATGCTCGGAAAGAACCTCAAGGCCTCCTATCTGCACGCCGCGCGCGTCGCGATGGAGCGCCGACCGCACTATCCGCCGTCGGTGCCGCCGCGTCCATTCCACGGCTTGTGGCTGCATTCGCTGCGCATCGATGCGATTCAGATCGAGCGCGGCGAACTCGGCGCAGCGCTGGTGGGCAATCGCGTGGCGCTGCGGCTGCAGGGCAGCGCCGATGTCCACTCTTGGGAGCAGGCGCAGGCGCAGCTCACGGCGCAGCGGCTGGACGAGGTGGCCGCGGTCTATCGGGCCTCGACCCACCTTGACGGCACGCACGTCCAGGGGCAGCTCGATGTCGAGGAAGACGCCGAAGGGCCGATGGCGCATCTGATCCGCCTGCCCGACCTGGGTGCGCTGGCAGTGCATCTGCAGATCGACGGGCCACGCGCGGCGGTGAAGACGCAATTGTCCGCCAACGGTGGACCGCTGCAGGCGAAGATCAACGGCACGGTGGATCTGCTGGAGCGATCGGCGGCGCTGCAGGTGGCGCTGGATGCGCCGGCGATGAGCCCGCGAGCCGATCTGTCATGGCGCAGCCTGTCGCTGCATGGCTACTGGAATGGCACGCTCGCCGCCCCGGTCACCAGTGCGCAGCTGACGGCCACCAATCTGGCACAAGGCATGGTGCACCTGGACGCGCTGCGCGCCACCTTGAGCGGCGAGGGCAGTGCGCTGTCGCTGCACTCTTCGCTCACGGGCCTGCAGCTGCCGACCTCCAGTGGCGGCAGCGTGCTGGCACAGGCGCCGGTGCAGCTGCACGCTGAAGCCTACCTCGCCGATGCGCAGAGGCCGGTGTTTTTCACGCTGTCGCATCCGCTGCTCACGGTCAGCAACGGGCGCTGGAATATCGGTGGGCCGGCGAGCGCGTCGGCCACTGTCAACGATCTTGCGCCGCTCGCCTCGCTGGTCAAGCTTGAGCTGAAGGGCCGCGGCGCGCTGCAGTTAAAACTCTACGGTCAAAGTCCGAGCCGGCGGCTCGACGTGCTGGGTGATCTGCAGATCACGGGCGGGCAGCCGCCGCTGACGCGTTTGCTCGGCCCGCAGACTCGATTCAATGCGACCCTGGCCTTCAAGGACACCGGTACCGAGATCGAGCGCGCGCAGCTCAATGCTCCCAAGGCCCAGGTCTCGGTGCGTGGGCGCGCACTGCCGAGCGCGCTCGATCTGAATTTCAAGGCGGCCTTACCGGAGCTGGCAGCGCTGTCACCGGCGCTGGGCGGCACACTCAGTGGTACCGGCGAGCTGCAGGGGCCGGCGTCGCGTCTGACGCTGACGGCGGAGATTGACGGCAAGATCTCGGCGCACGGCACCTCGCCCGGACCGATCCATCTGAGCCTGCGCGCCCACGATCTGCCGCAGCGACCCAACGGCCGGGTGGATCTGGGCGGCCAGCTGGACGCCTCACCGCTGCGTCTGACCGCGAGTCTGGCACGCGAGAATGACGGCATGCTGACCGCGCGCATCGAGCACGGCGAGTGGAAGAGTGCGCGCCTGAGCGGATCGCTGCGCATCGATCCAGCCAGCGGCGCGCCGCAGGGGCGGCTCGATCTGAAGTGGGCGCACCTGGAGGATCTGAACCACCTGACCGCCAGCAGTCTGCACGGCGAAGTCGACGCATCGGTGGCATTCGCGCGCGAGCGCGCACGCAGCGTGGCGCAGCTGAGCGTGGAGGCGCACGATGTCGGGCTGGCGACGCAGCAATTACAGCAACTGCAGGTTCACGGCGACATCATCGATCCGTTGCACCATCCGGTGCTGGCGCTGCAAGTCGCCGCGCAGACGCTGCGCGCCGGCACCACCGCGAAACTCACCGCCGAGGTGCGCGGCGCGGTGATGACGCCGCGGCTGCGCCTGTCCGGCACCGTGCAATCGGCCGCTATGCCCGCGATGCAGCTCGAGTCGATGGCCGAGCTCGATCTGGAACGGCGCGAGCTGCAGCTGCATGCGCTGCACGTCGACTATCGCGATCAGAAGCTGCGGCTGCAGCACACGACCACAATCGCCTTCGGCAATGGCATCGTGCTCTCGCCGCTGCAACTGGCGATCGCCGATACCGAGCTGCAGGCCAGCGGTCGGCTGACGCCGACGCTGGCGTTGAAGGCCTCGGTGCACAATTTCACCCCCGAGCGGCTGCGCTTTCTGTGGCCGGATGTCGGCGCTGAGGGCCATGCGGATGCCGAAGTGGACCTGAGCGGTAGCCTCGACAAACCGCAAGGGCAGGTGCGGCTGCGGGCGCGCGGCCTGCGGCCCAGCAACGGCGCCGCCCGCGGCCTGCCCGCGACCGACATCGATGCCAGCGCGCAGCTCACGCCGCAGGGCGCGCAGGTGGATGTGCAGATGCGCGCCGGCGATGGGTTGCGGCTCACGGCAACGGGACAGGCGCCGCTCGGGCGCGATACGCCCATGGACATGAAGGTCAGCGGCAGCTTCAATCTCAATGCGGCCAATCCGATCATCGAGGCCAGCGGTCAGCGGCTGCTCGGTCAGGCCAAGGTGGACGCCGAGTTCGAAGGCACGATTGCAGCGCCGCAGGCGCACGGCTCGCTGGTGCTCAGCAATGGGGATTTCCAGGACTATCCGCGTGGTGCGCATCTGAGCGACATCAATATGACGGTCAGCGGCGCCGGCGAACAGGTGAAGCTGGAGAAGTTCAGCGCCCAGGCCGGCGGCGGTATGGTCACGGCCAGCGGCACGCTCGGTCTGGGCGCGGGCGAGTGGCCGGTGGCGCTCGAGATCACGGCCAAGGGCGCCAAGCCGCTGGCGAGCGATCTGCTCACCGCGGTGTTCGACATGGATCTCAAGGTGTCGGGCGGTATTCGCAGCCAGCTGAAGGTCAGCGGCGGCACGCAGATCGATCATGCCGACATCAATATTCCCAATGCGCTGCCGCCCAATGTCGCGGTGCTGAAGGTGGTGCGCCCGGGGCAGGCGCCCGCGCCGCCACCGCCGGAGCACCGGCTGGTGGCCGCACTTGACCTGAACGTGGATGCGCCGCGCGCGGTGTTCGTGCGCGGCCGCGGCGTCAACGCCGAGGTGGGTGGCAAGCTGCACATCGGCGGCACCACCGCCGCGCCCGATGTCAGCGGTGGATTCGACCTGCGCAACGGCACGGTCAATATGGGCGGCACTTCGCTCAATTTCACCACCGGGCGCGTGAGCTTCAACGGCAGCGGGGTGCGGCACAGGATCGATCCGACGCTGGACCTGACGGCCAGCAGCACGGTGGCAGGTGCCACCGCCACGCTGAACGTCGGTGGTTATGCCGATGCTCCCACGATCACCCTGAGCAGTACGCCGGAAATGCCGCAGGACGAGATTCTGTCGCGGCTGCTGTTTGGCGTCAGTGTCACCCAGCTGACGCCGCTGCAGCTGGCACAGATCGGGGCCGCGCTGGCCTCGATCGGCGGCATCGGCGGCGGGGTGAATCCGATCAACGCGGTGCAGCGCGCGCTTGGCCTCGACCGGCTGGCGATCTCGGGCGGCTCCAGCGGCTCCGCGGCTGCGGCCGGCGTGCCGGCGACCGAAACCAGCAATGCCGCCACGATCGAGGCCGGACGGTACGTGTCGCGACGCGTGTTCGTCGGCGCCAAGCAGAGCACCGCCGGCGTCACGCAGGCGGAGGTGCAAATAGATCTGACGCGCAGCCTGAAACTGCAGAGCACGGTCGGCACCGGCGGCGGCACGGTGCAGGGCGCTACGCCGCAGAATGATCCGGGCAACAGCGTCGGTCTGATCTACCAGTTCGAGTACTGAGACGTCAGGACAGCAGCCCGAGGATCGCCGCGCGCACCGCCGCGGCGGTCTTGTTGCTGGCGTTGAGCTTCTTGACCACGTTGCCGATATGAAAGGTCACGGTGCGCACCGACAGTCCCATGATCTCGGAGATCTCCGCGGTGGTCTTGCCCTCGGCGGTCCAGCGAATCACCGCGGTCTCGCGCGCCGACAGCCGCACGTTCGCCTCCGGCACCATCTTGCGCACCAGCACCCGCGTCATCGACAGGTGCGCGATCTGCGTCAGCCACGACAGGCGGATGTTTTTTTCCTGCATCTCCCCATCGCTGAGCTCATCGTGCGAGCGCGCCACGGTGAACATGCCGAGCGTGCCGGTCGAATCACGACACGGCTGGGCCCAGCCAAAGCGCAGGCCGTGCATGCGCGCCTCCTCCCAGAACGCGCGCGCGCCGGAGAAGAACTCGTCCTTCCAGATCACCGGCAGCGGTGAGCGCAGGCCGTGCTGCACGGTGGGATCCACGGCCAGGTAGTTCTCGCGCGCGTACTGCGCCTGCCACTCGGTCGGATAGTTGTTGAACATAACGATGCGCTGCCGCGTCAGCGGCAACGGCGGGCGAACGCCGTAGGCGCAGTAATCGAAACCCAGTCGCCGTGCGATGTCCGCGAGCTTATCGAAAATCCGATGCTCGTTGTCCTCGCTCAACAACGCCTGGAGTTGATCATCCTGCCAGGGTTTCACGTTGGCTCCGTGTGCTCGCGGTCCTGTCTTTCCGCGGCCTTGATGCGGGCTGTCAAGTATTACACTACAGCATTATTTCCGGTCCGTGTACTGTTGCTCCCTATGAGGGGTACGCAGACATGATGTCAGGGGCCCTGAGCCTGTCCACTGACGGTTACGTGCGCCTGAGCGTCGCGGCATTTCGCGCCGTCTCGCTGTCGCACCTGCTGTCGGAACTCGACGCCGACATGCAGTCCCCAGGCAGCCGCCCCAGCGGCGCGAGCGCCGCCTCGATCGTCGGTTTCACCGAGTGGATCAGCCATACGACGCCGGCCCTGTCGCTCGGCTGGGACTGGCGCATCGCCACCATCGCCGGGCAGGTGCGCTACGAGCGTGAAGGGGAAGTGCGCAGCAACGTGATGCTGATCGACCGGCGCGCCCGCGATCTGGGTGCGACCGCGACCGGCGTTTTGTTGTGCGTTGCAGTTGACGTCTTGGGATGGGAACAGGTGGTCGACGATTACATCAGCAATCGTTACGCGTGCCACCTGTCAACTCTTACAGTTACCGAGAGCCGAACGAGTCTCTAGATATAGCCCTCGTCTGTGACTAATGCAGCGAGGATGCTATGCAAGTCATCTCCGGGGATGCCGCGGGCCTGCCGGCAGGCTACTACGGTCGCGTAACTCACTATCGTCATCGTGTATTCGTTGAACAGCTCGGCTGGCATCTGGATGTCAAGGACGGCGCCGAGACCGATCAGTTCGATCGGCCGGATACGGTCTACGTCATGGTCGAGGACGAGGCCGGCAATATCGCTGGCTGCTCGCGCCTGTTGCAGACCACGCGGCCGTATCTTCTGGGCGAAGTGTTTCCGCAGTTGCTCAATGGCCTGCCGCCGCCGCGTGATGCCGCCGTCTGGGAGCTGTCGCGATTCGCAGCGATGGATTTCAATGCGCGCGCCGCCACGCCGCTGGCCCAGTTTTCCAATTCCGCAACCGCGATGCTGATGCGCGCCACGGTGGCGTGCGCGGCCGAACGGGGCGCGCAGCGTCTGATCACGGTGTCGCCGGTCGGCATCGAGCGCCTGATCCGGCGGCTCGGGATCCAGGCACACCGCGCCGGGCCGCCGATGCTGATCGACGGCCACGCGATCTTCGCCTGCTGGATCGAGGTCGGCGGCGGCGAGCGCTCGTAGCGGTTGCCGGCCTGTCGTGCAATCGATACCGTAGCCGGCGGAGGCACGGGATCGATGCGACGGACCGGGACGGTGGCGGCGGCGATGACGTTGGCATGCGGCGCGGCGTGCATCGCGCCGCCGCTGAGCGCGCAGCCGCCGCGCAATATCGTGATCTTCGTCGCCGATGGGCTGCGCGCCGGCTCGGTCAATTCAACCGACGCGCCGACGCTGGACGCGCTGCGCGCGCGCGGTGTGAGCTTCGTCAACAGCCACTCGCTGTTTCCGACCTTCACCACCCCGAATGCCTCCGCGATCGCGACCGGCCATTACCTGGGTGACACCGGCGATTACAGCAATGCGCTGTATCCGGGCTACCGGCCGTTCGACGGCGGCAATTTCGGCCATGCCAGCGCCGGCGCCGGCGCCATTCCGTTCGTGGAAAACGATGCGGTGCTGGGCGACCTGGACGATCACTTCGAGGGCAACTATCTGGGTGAGGACACGTTGCTGTCGCTGGCGCGCTCACCCACGCATCGCTACGGCACCGCCGCGATCGGCAAGCTCGGGCCGGCGGCGATCCAGGATGTCGCGCAGCTGGCGCCGGTACAGCGCGCCTTCATCGTGCCGCAAACCATCCTGATCGATGATGCCACGGGTGCCGAGGCCCCACCGCTGGCCGCTGACGTGCGCTCGGCGCTTGCGCAGGCCGGATTGCCGCCAGCGACGCCGGCACGACAGCAGCCCGCCGGCGACAGTCACACACCCGGCACGCTCCAGGCCAACACCGTTCAGCAGCAGTACTTCATCGCCGCCACCACGCGCGCGGTGCTGCCGCTGCTGCGCCGGCGCGGCCGGCCATTCGTGCTGGTGTATTGGTCGCGCGATCCGGACGGCAGCCAGCACAATCAGGGCGACAGCCTCAATGCACTGTCACCGGGCATCAACGGGCCGACCTCGAAGGCCGGGGTGCGCAACGCCGACGACAACCTGCGGCAGATTCTCGATTACCTGCGCGCCGATGCGCAGCTGGCGGCCTCGACCGACGTCATCGTAACGTCCGATCACGGCTTTGCCACCATCAGCAAGCACGATGTCGACGCCGGCCATCGGGCCACCGCCAGCTACAGCGCCCGCCAGCATTACCAGGACGTTCCGGACGGGTTTCTGCCACCCGGATTCCTGGCGATCGACCTGGCGCAGGCACTGAAGCTGCCGCTGTACGACCCGGACCGGATCACCAATCTCGAGGACGGCACAGCCGGCTACCTGCGCATCGGCGAGGGTGCCCATCCGCGCGTCGGCCACGGCCTGATCGGCGGCAGTGGCCGCGCGCTCGATCACACCGATGCGCAGGTGGTGGTCGCCGCCAACGGCGGCTCCGACCTGATCTACCTGCCGAACGGAACCGCGGCTCTGGCACAGCGCCTGGTCGGCATTCTTGCATCGCTCGATTACGTCGGCGCGCTGTTTGCCGATGATCGCTTCGGCGCCTTGCCCGGAGCACTGCCGTTGTCGAGCATCGCGCTGCGCGGACACAGCAAGCTGCCGCGGCCGGCGATCGTGGTGAGCTTCACCACGTTTGCGCTGGCCGCGAGCGAGGCCGCCAGCGACAACCCGTTGCAGAATGCGATCCAGATCGCCGACACGCCGCTGCAGCAGGGCCAGGGCATGCATGGCAGCTTCGGTCGCGACAATACCTACAATTTCATGGCCGCCATCGGCCCGGATTTCAAGTCGCACTACCGCGACTCGTTGCCGGTGAGCAACGCCGACATCGTTCCCACGGTGCTGCGGATCCTGCGCTGGTCGGCGGCTGCGCATGGCGCGTTGACCGGCCGCGCGCTGGTCGAGGCGCTGGTCGGCGAGGGCAGCTCAAAAGAGCGCAACGAACGCTGTGTGGTGCAATCGCCACCGACAGCCGATGGACGCCGTACGGTGCTGGAATATCAGCGCTTTCGCGCACGGCTGTATCCGGACCAGGCCGCGCTGGGCATCGTCCTACAGCAGGACAGGACCGGTTGCCAAAAGCACTGAGTTAGTATTCTTCCACGGCAGTAGCGGCGCCGCGAGCCGTGACTAACAGCTATGGAAGTACATACAATGGCAACCAGAAGAAAGCATCCGACCCCTCGTCCCGTGGACAGCGACCAGCTCTACGAGCACCTGCAGGCAGTGATTCGCGATTCTGACGCCTTGTTGAAGGCGTCCGCGTCCTATGCTGGCGATAAGATCGACGAGGCCAAGGCGCAGGCGACCGAGTCGCTGGCGGCGGCCAAAGAGGCAGCTAAGGAACGTCTGGCCAATATGCAGGAAGGCCTGATGGATCAGACGCGCGAGTACGCCGAGCGCGGCGATCAGTACGTGCGGGAAAACCCCTGGCAGTCGGTGGGCTTTGCCGCGCTGGCCGGCTTCGTACTGGGTGCTGTGCTGCTGCGTTCCCGCGACTGATCGGCCCGATGGGCATCCCCGCATGATTGAATCTCCGGGGAGACCTGCCGAGCCGCGCCTCAGCGGCTTTCTGAATTCGGTCGGCCAACTGGCCATGACTGCGCTGGAGATGGCGCATACCCGTCTGGAGCTGGCCTTCCTGGAACTGCAGGAAGGGCTCGAGAGCCTGGTCAGTCTGGTGCTGTGGGGCGCCATCGCGGTGCTGGCGGCCTTCATGGGGCTGCTGTTCGGCGGGCTGGCGCTGATCTTCGCTTTCTGGGACACACATCGCATCCTGGTGGCGGTGCTGCTGATGGTCGGATTCCTGCTGCTGGCCACGCTGGCCGCGTGGGCAGCTCTGGCCAAGGTGCAGCTACAGCGAAATCTGTTCGGCGCCACCTTGGGCGAGCTGGCCAAGGATCGCACCATCGTCGGGCCCGTGCCGTGACGCCGCGAGCGGCCGAATTCGCCCGTCGCCGTGGCGTACTGCAGCTGCGCTGTACCGCGCAGCGCATACGACTGGCCGGCGCACTGGGCGTGATCGAGCAGGATCTGCACAAAGTCGAGCACGGATTATCGGTGGTGAAGAAATTCAGCCTGTCGCCGCTGGTGCTCGCCGGCGGCATCCTGGCGCTCGGACTGGGCGCCGGTCGCAGCGCCGGATTTTTGAGCCGCGCCTTTCTCATCTTCGACACCGTGCAGCGCATCCGCCGTACGCTGGCACACAGGAGTGAGTCATGACGTCACCCAAAGTCCCGCCACCCGCCGTCGGCCGGCCCGCTCCCAAGCCTGAGCCCGCAGCCACCGAATCGGGCGCTTCGAAGGCGGACGAGAAGCTCGATCGGGAACTGGACCAGGAGCTCGATGACAGCTTTCCGGCCAGCGATCCGCTGCCCTGGAGCCACGAGGTCAAGTGAACCGGCGGTTAGCGCATTGAGCCCGCCTCATTTCCGTCTGACCGTCCCGGTCGCCGCCGTCGATCACAGCCTGGGTCCGGCGCATGCACCGGTGAGCGTGGTCGAATATGGCGATTTTGAATGTCCGAATTGCAAGCAGGCCGCGCCCGCGGTCAAGCTGCTGCTGGAGCGCTTCGCTGAGCGCGTGCGCTTTGTCTTTCGGCACTTTCCGCTCGAGGAAGTGCACCCGCACGCGCTGGCGGCGGCCGAGGCGGCCGAATGCGCCGCGGCGCAGGGGCGTTTCTGGCCGATGCACGACCTGCTGTTCGAACATCAGTTACATCTCAAGACGCAGCAGCTGCAGGGCTACGCGCAGCAGCTGCAACTTGACCTGACGCGCTACACCGCCGAGACCGACGATCACGTCTACCTGCAGCGCATCCGCGAACACCAGCAGGGCGGACGCGACAGCGGTGTGCGCGGCACGCCGACATTCTTTGTCAACGGCCGCATCCAGGACGTCTCATTCGGCATGCATGCGCTGTTCCACGCGGTGGAGGCGCAGTTGCAGGCCTGATCAGCGCTGCTCGCCCGATTTCTGCTCGCAGGCTTCGACCAGCTTGCTGGAAAACTGACTGATCGCGACCCGGGCTTCGCTCCAGGGGTCGCGAGCCGGCGAGATCGGCGGCAACGTATCGCTGAAGTACCGATGCGTGACGGTGGCGAGCACCTTGCCGTCCGACCCCAGCACCCGTCCGGTCAGGGCCGCCCCGCCGTTGCGATACACCGTGCGGATCGGATCGAGCCCCGGCTCATCGCTCTGCTGTTTCATGGTCGGATGCGTGGGGGCGGCCCGATCCACCACCACGTTGAGATCCAGCCGGCAGCTGCCGTGAGCGGCCTTGAGCGACTGCGACACCGTCTGGGCAATCTCCGAGCGCAGCGTGGGCACCTCCCGGGCGCCGTACTGGGCCTCGAAGGTGTGCTCGTAACCGGGTGCAAACTGCACCGAATCGGGCGAAAAATCAGCTGCCATCGCCATCGGCAGGCCGGTCAGCACGGTCACGACGACGAACATCGACTGGGAATGGAAGCAGCGGCTCATGGGGCGTCCTCCGTCACGAGGGTCGTGCGAAAATTATATATCCCGTGGGTGCCCCCACGGCGGACAGGCGTTGCTTGAGTTTGAGGGAGTCATCATGAAGGTCTCGCTTCCGGCGCTGCTGAGCGTCAACGGTGGATATGTAGACAGCGCAGGCTTCCTGGCGTTGCAGGGCCTATTCAGTTCGCACGTGACCGGCAATTTCGTCACTCTGGGAGCGGCGCTGGTGCTGGGAACCACCGGCGTGGTCGCCAAGCTGATCGCGCTGCCGCTGTTCTGCCTGGTGGTCGCCCTGGTGCGCCTGATGGGCTACGTGCTCGCGCCGCGCGGGGCGCAGTTGCCGGTGCTGATCGGCGTGATGGTGGTGCTGCTGGCGGCGGCGGCGGTGCTGGCGGTACGCCTGGGTCCGTTTCCCAACGGTGACGTCTGGCCAGCGCTGGTCACCGGCATGACGCTGGTTTCGGCGATGGCGGTGCAGAATGCGGCACAGCGCCTGCACCTGGGCGCGATGCCGCCGACGACGATCATGACCGGCAACGCCACCCAGGCGATGATCGACGTGGTGGACCTGCTGCGCGGCACGATCAAAGAGGATCCGGCCCGCCAGCGCCTGCGCAACATCGCCCTGAACATGCTCGGCTTCGCGTTGGGCTGCGCGCTGGCGGCCGTGCTGTTCGAATACGTGCAGACCTGGTGCTTCGCGGTGCCGCCAGTGCTGGCGGCCATAGCGCTGGCGCTGGCCTGACAAGCGGCGCCAGGAGTAGGATACCGACAGCCGGCCCGGCACAGGATCGTCGTAAGTGGCTGGCGTATCAAACAAAATAGAGGGATCTAAGTCATGAATCGCAACATGTTTGCTGCCTGCGCGGTGGCAGCGGCCTCGGTCGGTCTGGCCTTGTCTGCTTACGCCGCTGATCTGCCCAAGAGCGGGAAATATTCCGCTCATTACGGTTGGACCTTCTCCGGCGAGGTGCAAAAGCTCGGACCTGACCGCACCGTCTACGCCGGTACCTTGCCGGGCGTGATCTTCAACAACGACGGCAAGGGCTTCATGCACAAGGCGCGCGTCGATTGCACTCTCTATAACGATGTCAACAAGGGGCACGCCAACGCTACCGGCACCTGCGTGGTCACGGATGCCGATGGTGACAAGGTGTTCGTCGAGTGGCATTGCGCCGGCCCGATGCCAACCTGTCCCGGGACCGAGCGCTTTGTCGGCGGCACTGGCAAGTACACCGGCATCGCCGGGGATCAGAAATTCCAGGGCAATTTCATCGGCGAGACCGGCGCGGGCTGGTCCGATTGGACCGGCGAGTACAAGATTCCCTGACAGTCAGGGAAGCCCTGGGTAGCGGCGCTGGAC
>DASXDL010000011.1:0-1530 GCA_036490715.1 Steroidobacteraceae bacterium
CACCGCGTCGCGGCGCTGTCCAGCGCGCCACGGCCGACCCCGAGCGCGATCGGAGCGTTTTCTCACGCAATTTGACGTTATAGATTGCAGCATGTGGCATGACCTGACGCAAAGCATTCAATCAATTGTCGACGCCGTGGCCAATGCGCTCTCGCTGGCGCCGGCTTGGGTGGCCTCGCTGGTGATCCTTGCCGCCCTGCTCGCAGCCGCGTGCGTTCTGCATGCCGTTATTGTCGCGGCGCTTCGCCGCCTGTCGCGTGAAAGCCGCCCCTATCTTCGATCGGTCGTCGAGCAGACCAAAAATCTGGCTCTGTTCGCGCTCTTGCTCATCGCGCTCGCTATCGCGCTGCAGACCGCACCGCTGACTAACGATGCCAAGACCCTGACCGTCCGCCTGCTGGTCCTCGGAACGATCTGCCTCATCGGTTGGATCGCGCTGACCGCCGCCAACGTCGGCGCCGGCCTTTATCTGCTGCGGTTTCGCCTCGACGTCGAAGACAATCTGGTGGCGCGCAAGCACGTTACCCAGATCCGCGTGCTGATGCGCGTGCTCGACACCGTCATCGTTCTCGTCACACTCGGCTTCGCCCTGATGACGTTTGACGCGGTCCGCCAATATGGCGTCAGCCTGTTTGCGTCGGCCGGCGTCGCCGGCGTCATTTTCGGTCTCGCTGCGCAGCCGGTCTTGAGCAACCTGATCGCAGGCGTACAGATCGCCGTCACGCAGCCGATCCGGCTCGAAGACGCTGTCACTGTCCAAAACGAATACGGCTGGATCGAGGAAATCAACGCGACCTATGTGGTGATCCGGCTATGGGACCTGCGCCGACTGATCGTACCGCTGAATTTTTTCATCCAGCAGCCGTTCTACAATTGGACGCGGCAGGCGGCGAACACGATCGGCAGCGCCCTGATTTATCTGGATTACACCGCACCGATCGACTTGATCCGCCAGAAGGCGATCGAACTGGTCGGCCAATCGGGCCGACCCAATACCGAGGTGGCGACTGTGCAGGTGACCAATCTGCGCCTCGACTGCGTCGAGCTGCGTGTGCTGATCAGATCCGATTCTCCCGGTAAGGCATCTGACGCCTGCGCCGAACTGCGCGAACGGCTGATCGGCTTCCTGCAGAGCGAGCATCCAGAAGCACTGCCGCGCCAGCGCAGCCAGACCGTTGCGGCAGCTAGCTTGAGCGACGCGGCTCCGGCGGCGGCTGCGCCGGCTGGCCGCCAATAGGATCATCAAGAGCTGGAGCGCAGCAGCGTGGCGGCAATCGCCGCCCACTCCTCAGCAAGCTCTGCGGTCGTTGGCGGCCGGCGAGCCTGGCCGTACCAGTAGCGCGCGTTATCGAGATCGCCCTCGACCCGATGCAGGTAGGCGTGAACCCAAGCGCAGTCAGCACCCGCATCGTCCATCACCAACTTATGCGCCTTGTTCCAGTCATCCTTGCCGGCCCACCACAAACCTGTGAGAGCCGTCGAGAGATTGGATGGCGGCTTTGTCTTGGAGAGTGAGTGCTTAAACTCAAC
>DASXDL010000012.1:0-5020 GCA_036490715.1 Steroidobacteraceae bacterium
GATCCAGGGCAACGGCAGCAGCAGTGCCATCCACGGCCAGGCAAGATGAAACATCATGGCGCCAAGTGAACCACCGGCCGGCGGGTCGTGTTACGTGGGATATTACCCCGACTGCCTGGATTCGGGCCGCAGCCAGCGCGCTGCCAGCGGCGGCACCAGCAGCAGGCTGACGATCGTCGACGACACGAGACCGCCGAGGATCACCACCGCCATCGGGCCTTCGATCTCGTGGCCGGGCTGGTGCAACTGGATGGCTACCGGCAGCAGCGCGAGCGCGGTCATGAGCGCCGTCAGCAACACGGGCGTCAGCCGTTCCTCGGACCCGCGCAGCGCGGTTTCCAGCCCCCAGACCTGGCCTTCGGCCTGCACCAGGTGGTTGTAATGCGAGACCAGCAGTATGGTGTTGCGGGCGGCCATGCCGAACAGCGCCACGAAACCCACCATCGCCCCCAGGGTCAATGTCGCGCCGGTGATCGCCGAGGCGGCGACACCACCGATCAGCGTGCTCGGCAGCACCAGCAGCACCAGCGCCACGTGCCGCGAGTGGCCGAACGCCAGCGCCATCAGCAGCACGATCAGCACCAACGCCGCCGCGGCATGCAGATACAGCTGGTGCGCTGCGGCGACCTGTGCCGCGGCGGCACCGCCATAGCGTAGGTAGACGCCAGCCGGCAGTCTCACCCTGGCGGCGATCGCCTGACGCGCGGTCTCGGCGAAGCCCGTCTGATTCGATGTGGTCGGGTTTACCGTCACCACCTGGCGACGCAGTCCGTCGTCATGATCGATCAGGCCGCGCCCTGACTCCACCTCTACATTCGCGAGCGCTGACAATGGCACCACGGCGCCGCCGGAACCGCGCAGCAGCAACGCGCCGACCGCCTGTGGCGACGCACCGGCACCGGCGATGCGCACGGCCACCGGAAGGCTGCGGTCCGCCTGCGCGAGCTGGCCGACTACGGTGCCATGGTAAGCCGCATTGACTGCCTGCAGAACGTCACTGGCCTGCAGTCCATACAGCGCCAGTCGCTCAGGCCGCAGGCGCACATACAGCTCGGGCTCGCGCGGCGGGACCTCCAGGCGCACTTCGCCCGCGTGCGGCAGCTTCTGCAGCACCGCGGCGATTCGGGCCGCTACCGCGTCATCGGTATCCAGGTCGTTGCCGAATACACTGACGAAGAACGGCGCGGTCTCGCCCGACAAGGTCTCACCGATACGCTCGGCCAGCACCGAATAGATCTCAGTCAGCTGGTTCGGGAAGTCGGCGAATACCTTGCGGATGGCCGTCTCGATCTGATCCGGGGTATAGCCCCGGGCAGGGTTGATCTGGATATCGAACTCGCTCTCGTTCGGCGCGTCCGGATCCTGGCCGTTCACGGCGCGTCCGATCTGTTCGGCGACGGTAGCGACGCCGGGGATCGCCACCAGCCGTCTGGAGATCTGCTCGCCGATACGACTGGTCTCCCGCAACGAGATGCCCGGGCGCAGGCTGGCATGCGCGATCAGATAGTTCTCGCGGAAATCCGGCAGCAGGCGCTGGCCGAACAACGGCAGCAGCACTGCTCCGGCGAGCCCGGTGCCGAGCACCAGCATCAGGACCGCGCGCGGGTGCCCGTAGAGCCTTACGATCGTCTGCCGCTGGAGGCGCTTGCAGGCGAGCAGGAAGCGCGCTTCGTCCAGCGGTTTGTGCTTACGCATGAGCACCGCGCACAGCGCCGGCGTGGCGCTCATCGCCACGATCAGCGAGATGCCGACGGCAAGCAGAAAAGCCAACGAAAGCGGCCGAAAGAACGTGCCCTGGATACCGGTCAGCATGAAGATCGGCAGCAACGCCACGGCCACTGCAGCGGTGGCATAGAACACCGGCAACCGGACCTCCAACGACGCGCTGACAAACAGCTGGCGGGTATCGAGTTCCGCGCCAACGGCAGCGGCGTTGCGTCGTCTGCGGGTGATATTTTCGACGTCGATCACTGCGTCGTCGACAACCACGCCCAGCGCCACCACCAGGCCGCCGATGCTCATCGTGTTCAACGACAGCCCGAACATCTCCAGGATCCACACCGTCGCAAGCAACGAGAGCGGTATTGACGAAAATGAGATCAGTGCGCCGCGCCAGTCACGCAGGGTCACGAGCAGCAGAATCACCACCAGCACCGCGCCGATCAGTAGGGACGCGCGCAGCCTGATCAGGGCGCTCTCGACGAAGCTCGCCGGTCGCAGCAGCGCCGGGTGGTAGATCACTCCCGCCTTTTTCAGCGCCGGGACGAGCTGGTTCAGGCGCTGTTCCAACGCGTGCGTTACCGTAAGTGTGTTGGCACCGTACTGCGTGGAGGTCTCCACAAGGATGCCAGGCTGCACGCCGATGATCGCATCGCCGAAGCGCGGCGCCGCCGCATCGCGCACCGTAGCGACATCACCCAGCCGGATCGGCAAGCCGTCGCGCGTCGCGAGCACCGCCTGCGACAGGGCCTGCGGCGTCGCACCGGGCGCCTGCGCGTGCAGGACGATACGTTGGGACGAGGTCTCGATGTAGCCGCCGCCGATCAGCTCGGTGGCGCGCTGGGCGGCGCGAGACACCTCGTCCAGAGTCAGTCCGTCAGCCACCAGCTTCTGCGGGTCGACCATCACCTGGCGCTCACGTTCAGCGCCGCCAAACAGCTGCACATCCGCAACGCCCGGCACCGCGAGAATCTGCGGCTCGACCACCCAGCGCACGAATCCGCGCAACTGCATGGGCGTCAGCCGGTCGCTGGTGAAGCCGATGTGGATGAGATATTGCATCGACGACGAGAGCGGCGACAGCAGGGGCGGACCGACGCCAACCGGGAGAACGTTGGCGGCCTCCCCCAGCCGCTCGGTGATCA
Organism: Steroidobacteraceae bacterium; assembly: GCA_036490715.1. Taxonomy (GTDB): domain Bacteria; phylum Pseudomonadota; class Gammaproteobacteria; order Steroidobacterales; family Steroidobacteraceae; genus FEN-1191. Next base: position 2,865 of record DASXDL010000012.1, read on the forward strand.
CCTGGCGCTGCCGGTACGGATCGCCGCGGCGGTTGAAAACCACCTGGATCGCCGACAGACCCTGGCTCGAGGTGGAGCGCACCGCCTCGACATCCTCGGTGCCGGCCAGCAACCCCTCCAGCGGCCGTGTCACCAGCGCCTCGACCTGCTGTGCGTCGAGTCCCGGCGCCTCCGTCTGCAGCAGCACGTTCGGCGGGGCGAAGTCCGGGAACACGTCGAAGCGCGCTGTGAGGAGCGCGCCGAAGCTCAGGGCCGCAATCAGTACCGACAGCGCAGTGACGATGCGCGGGTGCGCCAGGGAGGCGCGAACGGTGGCACTGAGCATCAGTCGGTGTCTTCGTCGGAGATGTTGCCCAGCCCCTGCAGCGACCACAGCACGCCGGCACCGCGGACGACGATGCGATCATCCGTATGCAGACCCGTGACCAGCCAGCCGTCGCCGATCTGCTGCACCAGAGTTACGGGCTGCGGCGCGAAGTTTGTATCGCCGTCCTTTGTCTTGTCGGGCAGCACCTGGTAAACGTAGGCGCCCTGCTCTCCGTAGAGCACCGCGCCCTCCGGGACCACGCAGCCTTCGAGCGCACCGCCTGCGAGCATTACCGGTAGCTGGGCACCCACCCCGAGGCCGACGGGCGGATGCGAGATCTGCAACAGCAGACCGACGCTCTGCATCTGCGCCGCCGCCTGCGGCAGCGGACCGAGCACATGCGCCGGCACCTCGACCCCGTCGACATCGACGAGCGCCTGCTTTGGAATCGCGCCCAGACTGTGGCGGCCCGGCAAGTCGGCTCGCAGCAGCAGTTGACGGCCGGCGGCGAGCTGCCCGATCAGCGTGGCGCGTTGGGCATCGTCGAGCTGCGCCAGCGGCCCCCAGCGCAGCAGGAACTCGGCCTGCGCCTCTCTTACCCGGACCTGCGCTTCGATCTCTGCCGCCTCGGCCGCCTGCAACGCCTTCAGCGAAGCGTTGGCGCCTCGATACAGCCCCTGCAGCCGCGCGGTCTCAGCCCCGGCCGCCTGCGCGGCGGCCCGTGATGAGTCGAGCCGGCCGGCATCGGCCACCAGTTGCAAAGGGTCGAGCACCCGGCCGAAGGCATCGATGCCCTGCGGCAGCTTTGCTGCCTGCGCTGCGGCGATGACCAGACCGACTGCGCGCTGTTGCGCGGCACTGAGCGCCGGCGGCGCGTTACTCTGGCTGTCCGTGGCCGGCGCTTCCGTCTCAGCGGCGACAGCGTACAGCGGCGTCGACAGCAGCAGCGCGGCGCAGGCCGGCAGCAGCAGGTATCTGAGCGGCGTCATCGGCGGAAATCCTAACAGACCAACTGAAAATGACCATCAGGAGCGCGCCAGGCGGGAACAGTGCGCGAAGAATGGAACAACAGGCACCATCTGTTCCATTAGAGCAGCAGGTGGGCTTGCCACGGCGCTTTGCAGTATAGTGGATCGATGGTCATCCGGGCGAGGCACAGAGTGCGCGCTGCCTGCGGCTTATTTGTCCTGGCTTGCACCAGCCAACTCGCCGGCTGCATCCACTTTCAGCCAAAGCCCCTGTCCGCGCCGGCGAGCATCGCAGGCTTCGACTCGCGCTCACTCGAGGCAGCCGGGTTGCGGGCCTTCCTCGAGTCCAACCAGGTTGCGGCACCGGCGCCGGGGGCCGCGTGGAATCTCAGAGCGCTGACGCTCACGGCGGTCTACTACCAGCCTGCGCTGGCCGAGGCCCGCGCGAGGCTGCTCGCCGCACAAGCCGCCCGGATCACCGCGGCGGAGCGACCGAACCCTTCGCTCTCCGTGACGCCCGGCTATGATTCTGGCGTGCCCGGGGCAGTGCATCCCTGGATCGTACCCCTTTCGCTCGACTGGCCGATCGAGACTGCCGGCAAGCGCGGCTACCGTCTCTCGGAAGCGCAACATCTCGCCGCGGCGGCCCGCTGGGACCTGGTCGGAATGGTCTGGCACGCGCGCAGCCGGCTGCGGCTTGCGCTTCTCGAGCTCTATGCGGCGCAGCGTGTGGAGTCGCTCTTCGCAGGTGAAGAGTCGACACAGCAAAAGGTCGTCCGTCTGCTCGAGGGCCAGCTCACCGCCGGCAATGTCTCGAGTTACGAGGTGGCGGAGGCTCGCATCGCGTTGGATCGTGCGACGCTTGCGAAACAGGCGGCTCG
>DASXDL010000013.1:0-191739 GCA_036490715.1 Steroidobacteraceae bacterium
CCCCCACAACGCCGGTATTTCAACGGCCGCTGATCGTCAGCATTCTCGGCGGCACTGGTTTCGTCGGCCAGGCGCTGACCGTTCAGCTGGCACGAGCCGGACACGCGGTGCGCGTGCTGACTCGGGATACGAGCCACGGCGATGATCTGAATACCCTGTCGAGCGTCGAGCTGCTGGCCGGGGACGTCTACAATCCAGACTTTCTGCGTGCCCGCATCGACGGCTCCGATGTCGTCGTCAACCTGGTCGGTATCCTCAACGAGCGCGGCTTCGGCGGCGCCGGCTTTCGTCGCGTGCACGTCGAACTGACCGCCGCAGTGCTGCGGGCCATGTCACAGGCTCACGTGCCGCGACTGCTGCACATGAGCGCGCTCAACGCCGACGCCGAGCATGGCCGCAGCCACTACCTGCGCACCAAGGGTGAGGCCGAGCGGCTGGTACAGGCTGCCGGCGCCAAGCTTGACTGGACTATATTTCGGCCGTCGGTGATTTTCGGGCCGCGCGATTCGCTGACCAACCGTTTTGCCGGCCTGCTGCGCCTGTCGGCCGGGGTGCTGCCACTGGCGCGCCCCGGCGCACGCTTCGCGCCGATCTACGTCGGCGCCGTGGTCACGGCCTTCATGCGTTCACTCTACGGCGGTCCCACCAGCCGCCAGAGCTACGAGCTGTGCGGGCCGGAGGTCATGACACTGGAACAGCTGGTGCGCCAAGTTGCGCAGGCGGCTCGCCTGCCCTGCCACGTGCTGGCGCTGCCTGATGCCGTGGCGCGGCTGCAGGCCTTGGTCATGCAGCTGCTGCCGGGCAAGCCCTTTTCCACCGACAACTTCCGCTCGCTGCTGATCGACAGCGTCTGTCACAGCGATGGAGCCGGGCAGCTCGGCCTGCCTACGGCGCGTCTGAGTGAGCTGGCCCCGACCTGGCTGCTGCGGGCGTCGTGGCCGCCGCCTGACAGAACGCGCGCCGCGCCGCCGGATCGCTCCGCATCTTCCTGACCGCCGTGTAGAACGCCGGCAGATCGCCGCCGTGCGAGGCCAGTAATCCCTGGAAGGCCGGCACGCAGTCGAAATAGGTGCCGAGCGAAGCCAGATGCGCATTGTTGAGCCCGGCGGCAATCCAGCGGTCGTACCCGGTCTGCACGTGAAACTGCTGCTCCAGCGCCTGCACCTGCTGCCCGGTCTCGCTCAGCAGTGCGAGCTTGCCCGCGCGACGCTGCTCGACCGGCAGCGTCGCCGATTGCCGGTAGAACACCGCCAGACGCCGTCGCCCGTCGGCAAATGCCTGCAGCATGAGCTCGTCGGCATGATGTCGGTTCAGATAATCGTCTAGTTCCTGGCTGCGGCCGCGTGCCGCCAGCCAGCGTCGCAGCCCTTCCTGCTCGACCGTGACCGCGAATGATTCGTTGAATTCGGTGTCGCCGCGTACGTAGATCAGCTGGTGAGCCAGTTCGTGAAACAGGGTCGAGGCCAGTCCCAGGTCGCCGTAGCGCAGCATCGTATTGAGCACCGGGTCGGCGAAGTGCCCGAGAGTTGAGTAGGCCGTGACGCCCCCCACCATCACATCGTCGCCCTGGGAAGCCAGCCGCGCGGCCATGCGGTCGGCGGCCTGTTGGTGAAAATATCCCCGGTAGCTCAAGCAGCCGGTGAACGGAAAGCACCAGTGCCTGGGCTCGACCGAGAACTCGGGCGTCGCCACCACATTCCAGACCACGAAAGGCCGCTTCAGGTCGCTGTAAGTGCGGTAGCTGCGGTTGTCGGGCAATGCCAGATCGGTGACCGCGAATTCGCGCGCGTCCTGAACCACCCGCAGCCGCTCGACCAGCGCTTGCGGCGAGGTCGGATCGGCGATCACCTGCGTGATTGGCCGCCGTGCCCGCATCAGCTGCCACTGTCCGTGTGCAGCCTGCGTCAGATAACCGAGGGTGCAGCCGGACAGCATGCCGCTAACCACGGCCACGGCCAGCAGGCGGGTCCTGAGTGCGGGGGCACTGCTGCGGTCGGTTAACATGCCGGTCATGCAAGTGTATCTGGTGGGCGGCGCCGTGCGGGACGACCTGCTGGGCCTGCCGGCATCCGAGCGCGACTGGGTCGTGGTCGGGGCTACCCCCGAGGAGCTCGAGCGCGTCGGGTTTCGCTCCGTCGGGCGCGAGTTCCCGGTGTTCCTGCACCCGGAGACGCACGAGGAATATGCGCTGGCGCGGCTCGAGCGCAAGACCGCTCCTGGGTATCGCGGCTTTGAGACCCGCTTCTCCCCCGACGTGACGCTGGAGCAGGACTTGCAGCGCCGCGACCTGACCATCAATGCGATGGCACGCTCGGCCGATGGCGCTCTGATCGATCCCTACGGCGGTCAGCGCGACCTGGAGCAGCGGCTGCTGCGGCACGTGTCGGCAGCGTTCGTCGAAGACCCGGTGCGCGTGCTGCGGGTGGCGCGCTTTGCCGCGCGTCTGGCCACATTGGGCTTCAAGCTGGCGCCGGAAACGCGCGCGCTGTTGCGAGCGATGGTCGACAGCGGCGAGATCAACGCGCTGGTACCTGAGCGGGTGTGGCGCGAGATGCAGCGTGCGCTTGGTGAGACGACCCCGGAGGTGTTTTTTGACCTGCTGCAGGAATGCGGTGCGCTGGCCGTGCTGTTACCCGAACTACAGTGGGGTGAAACCGAGCGCGTCGCGCTGCGGCGCGCGGTCCGCATCGGCGGCGAGCCGGCGGTGCGCTTCGCCGCATTGTTGGCGACCACGCCGGCCGAGAACATCACCGCGCTGTGCGAGCGGCTGCGCGTGCCGAACGAATTTCGTGAGTTGGCCCTGCTCGGTGCGCGCCTGCAGGAACGCCTGGCACGCGCGACGACGCTCGATGCCCCGCGAATGCTGGAACTGCTGGAAGCCGCTGATGCATTCCGGCGTCCGGACCGCTTCGCGCAGCTGCTGCGGGTGGCACAGGCGCGCTCGGGACTGGATGACGCCGGACGCGAGGCAGTGACCGCAGCACTGTTCACCGCGACCTCGGTGACGCTGCCGCGTGAACAAACTGCGCAGCTTCGAGGCCTGGCCATCGCCGCGGCCTATCGGGCGGCCCGCATCGAACGGCTGCGAACCCTATTAGAGTGAGCGCCTCAGGTCTTGATGAGCAAATCCGGCCAGATCTAACTCCACGCCACGCGTCAGCGCCATGGCCTTGAATATCTCGCCCATCTCTCCTGGCAGCAATAACTGTCGCGCCTGCGAGGCGAACCGAGCGCGATCGAGCGCATTGGCGGCGGCGGCGAGGTCGGCTTCGATGCCGCTGGCCAGCAGGAACGCCGCCTGGGTGCAGTAGCCGTCGACACGCAGGCCGGCGTCGCTGGCCGCTTCTGCCACCGCCGTAAAGTCGACCCAGGCGCTGATGTCCTGCATGCCCGGATAGCGCAGTGCATCGTCATGCGCGCGGTGACGAAAATGACATCGCAGCGTGCCGTCAGTGCGCTGCGGGTGGTAGTACTCATGCCGCGCCAGACCGTAGTCGAACAGCAGCAGCGCGCCACGTGACAGCGCAGCGGCGATGGCTGTGATCCACGGACGCATCATCGGGCACAGTTCCGATTGGTAGCCCGCGGGCCAGGACCATGGGTCGGCCAACGAGCGTCCAATCTGCTCGACGGCCAAGGTCAAGTCCGCAGCCGCGGGGCGATCCTGCTCGATCAGGCCGCCTCGCCCCCAGGCGATACCGCCCTCGCGCGCGCCTTCGGCACCGATGACGAAGCGCTTGAACGGCAGCGCATCGGCCACTTCGTTGGCCAGGATCACACCGGCCATCGGCGTGGCTGGCAGTGCATCGAGCCAGCCAACCCGGGCGCGCAGCGCGGCCGGCAGCGTGTCGAGGCGCTGTCGCTGGCGCGCTCGCAGCTCGGCACTGATCTCGAGAATGTAGTACTGCTGCGGCAGCGCGCCCAGCTGATCGAGTGTCGACAGCAGATCGAAGGCCAGCGCACCGCTGCCGGCGCCCAGTTCCAGGATATCCCCGCCGAACGGCTGCAGGATTTGCGCGCATTGGCGCGCCACGCAGCGACCGAATAGTGTGGAGATTTCCGGCGCAGTGACGAAATCGCCGCCGCGACCGAACTTGATGCTGCCGGCGCTGTAGTAACCCAGGCCCGGGGCATATAGCACCAGTCGCAGATAGTCGTCGAAGGCGAGCCAGCCGTCGTGCGCCTCAATGGCGGCGTGCACCGCCCGCAGCACGCGCTCGGATTGATCGGCCTCCTCCGGGCTGAGCGGCGGCAGGATTGTGACCGCATCGGCGCTCGTCATAAGCTGCCGCCATGGCCAAGAACAGCGACGACGCCAAGACGCCGGTCGGGCACCCTCACCCGGACTTGAGCGGCCGGACCGCGCTGGTCACCGGGGGCGCGCGCCGGGTCGGCGCCGGTATCGTGCGCGCGCTGCATGCCGCCGGTGCCAACGTCCTGATCCACTGCCACCGCTCGATCGCCGAGGCGCGAGCGCTCGCTGCCGAGCTGGAAACCGCCCGTGCAGACTCCGCCGCGGTGCTGGAGTGCGACCTGCTGGATGATGCCGCGCTGCCCGAGCTGATCGAGCGCGCACGCCGACAATTTGGGGCGCTGCAGCTGCTGGTCAACAACGCCTCGACTTTCTACCCAACGCCGCTGGGCACTATCGGCCCCGAGCAATGGAACGACCTGATGGGCACCAATCTGCGCGCCCCGCTGCTGCTGGCCCAGGCGGCGACCCCCGAGCTGCGCCGCAGCGGCGGCGTGCTGATCAATATCGTGGATATTCACGGCATGCGGCCGCTGCGCAACCACGTGGTCTACAGCGTGGCCAAGGCCGGACTCATCATGCTGACGCGCGCGCTGGCACGCGAGCTGGCGCCGGAAGTGCGGGTCAACGCGATCGCGCCCGGGCCGGTGCTGTGGCCCGAGGCGCCGATGGCCGAAGAACAAAAGCAGGAGATCCTGCGCGATACGCCGCTGCATCGGCGCGGCTCGCCCGATGACGTGGCGCGCGCGGTGCTGTTCTTTGCCGCTGACGCCCCGTTCGTCACCGGGCAGATCCTCGCAGTCGACGGTGGGCGCAGCATCGGCTGGTAGCTTGCCAGCGGCCGGCTCAGACCGCATTGAGGTCGAGCTCGACCGGCTCGAATACCTGCCCGACGCGCGCAAAGTCTCGCCACAGCTCGGCAATGGTCGGACCTGAGGGCGGATAGCTGCAGTCGGGCGCCAGCTCGGCCAGTGGACCCAGCATATAAATGCGCCGCGTCAGGTCGCGCCGCGGCAGCGTATAGCCCGCGCCACTCTCGACCGCCTCGCCATACAGCAGCAGATCCAGGTCCATCTTGCGCGGCTCCCACTTAGGGTCGCTGCGGCGGCGTCCGCACAGCGTCTCGATCTCGCGCAGTGACACGAGCAGGGCCGCGAGCGGCACGCTGGTGTCGAAGCCGACCACGGCGTTGTAGAAGTCCGGACCTTCGAAGCCGAACGGCGGATTTCGATAGCAGCGCGAGAATTGCGCATCGGGAAACCGCTGCTTGAGCGCGCGCGCCGCCTGCACCATGCGCGCAGCCGGATCGAGATTGCTCCCGATCGCGACGTACGCCCGCACCATCACCCGGTCCCGAGCTGCGAGCGATGGCGTTCGATGCACACCCCGACATCACGCGAGTGGCGGATGGCACCGGGCTTGTTGATACTGACCCGCACCCACTCCAGCGGAAATTCGGCGAGCAGCAGCAGTGCCAGTCCCTGCGCCAGCGATTCGACCAGCTGGAACTGCGAGGCCTGCACCCAGGACAGCACCCGCTTGGCCACGCTCTTGTAATCCACCGTGTCCTCGACCTGATCGCGGCGTGCGGCGCGCACGCAATCGCACGGCAACTCGAGGTCGATTACCACGGTCTGCGGTGCGCGTCGCTCCCAGTCGACGAAGCCGATGATGCATTCAGTGGTCAACCCGCGCAGGAAAATGCGGTCTTCGCCATCGTGTGCGCTCATCGTTGCAGTGTAGCGAGTACGCCGGGAGGCCGCAGGTCCTGAAGCGGCCAGCGCGCCCGCACTTCGATGCCGCCGTCGGCGTGTTCGCCGGCCTGCAGCCGGTAGCTGCCGGCCACCGCGATCATCGCGGCGTTGTCGGTGCAGAACTCGAGCCGCGGGAAATACACCCTTGCGCCCACGGCTGCCACGGCGCGAGTCAGGCGTGCGCGCAGCTCGCGGTTGGCGCCGACGCCGCCCGCGACCACCAGCGCCTGATGGCCGGTGGCATCCAGCGCCCGCAGGGTCTTGGCGCACAGGGTGTCGACAATCGCATCCTGCACCGCGAAAGCCAGGTCGGCGCGCTGCTGATCGCTCAAAGTGGCCGAGCGCACTGCCTGCATGACCGCGGTCTTGAGGCCGGAGAAGCTGAATTCAAAGCCGGGGTGATCCAGCATCGGCCGCGGCAGCAGGTAGCGGCCAGGGCGGCCCGACTGCGCCAGTCGCGCGAGCTCCGGACCGCCCGGATACGGCAGGCCCAGCAGCTTGGCGCTTTTGTCGAAGGCCTCGCCGGCGGCATCGTCGCGCGTTTGTCCGAGCATGCGATAGTCACCGACGCCGCGCACTTCCACCAGCATGGTGTGGCCGCCGGAGACCAGCAGCGCCACGTGCGGCCACGGCGGCGGCGGCGATTCCAGCATCGGCGCCAGCAGATGCCCTTCCAGGTGATGCACGCCCACCGCCGGCACACCCCAGCCGTAGCTCAGCGAGCGCGCCAGAGCCGCGCCGGTCAGCAGCGCGCCGATCAGCCCTGGCCCTGCGGTATAGGCCACCCCATCGATATCGTTCACGCCGATGCCGGCGCGCTCGAGCGCGCTGCGCAGCAACGGCAGCAGCCGTCGCAGGTGATCACGCGCGGCCAGCTCCGGCACCACGCCGCCGAACATGCGGTGCAAATCGATCTGGCTCCACAGCTCGTGCGCCAGCAATCCGCGCTCACGATCGAGCAGCGCCACTGCGCTCTCGTCACAGGAGGTCTCAATTGCGAGTATTGCCATGCGTTTCGAGCACTTTGCCTTTTACCGCCAGTGTAATTAGAATCGCGGCCCTTGCCCTGACCGCAGGGATGGAAATTCGTTTTGTATTCAAGAGGTTGAGAATTCGATGCCGAGTGTTCGAGTACGCGAGAACGAGTATTTCGACGCGGCCCTGAGACGCTTCAAACGGGCCTGCGAGAAGGCCGGCGTACTGGCCGAACTGCGTCGGCGGGAATTCTACGAAAAGCCCACCCAGGAACGTAAGCGCAAGAAGGCTGCAGCCGTCAAGCGTCACATGAAGCGCGTGTCGCGCGACTTCGCGCGCCCGGCGCGCGGCTCCTAACGCGGCCCGCGGCGCCTCGCGCCGCAGCGTCTCGTCACCGTCAGCTGGAATTTCCCGATGAGTCTCAAGGAGCGCATCCAGGAAGACATGAAGGCCGCGATGCGTTCCGGCGAAAAGGACCGTCTCGGCTGCATCCGTCTGATCCTGGCAGCCATCAAGCAACGCGAGGTCGACGAGCGCATTACCCTCGATGATGCGCAGGCCGTCGGCGTGCTCGAGAAGATGGGCAAACAGCGCCGCGAATCCATCGCACAGTTCCAGGCCGGCGGCCGCGCCGACCTGGTCGCCAAGGAAAATGCCGAGCTGTCGATCATCAGCTCGTATATGCCCGCGCAGATGGGCGACGCCGAACTAGATGCGCTAATCGGCGCTGCCATTGCCCAGATCGGCGCCACCTCGATCAAGGACATGGGCAAGGTCATGGGCATCATCAAATCCAAGGCCCAGGGCCGCGCCGATATGGCTGCGGTCGGCGCCCGCATCAAAGCCCGCCTAGCCTAGGACTTGTCCTAGACTAACGGCCAGTATGGCCGGCCGGATTCCGCAAGGCTTCATCGACGAGCTGATCGCCCGCGCCGACATCGTGGAGATCATCGGCAGTCGCGTCGCACTCAAGCGCGCTGGCCGGGAGTACAAGGCCTGCTGCCCGTTCCACGACGAAAAGACACCGTCGTTCTGGGTCAGCCCCGACAAACAGTTCTATCACTGCTTCGGCTGCGGCGCGCACGGCACCGCGCTGGGGTTCTTGATGGAGTACGACCGTCTGCCGTTCCCGGAAGCGGTCGAGGATCTGGCCGGCCGGCTGGCACTGACCGTGCCGCACGAGGCCTCGGCCGGATCGGGATCGGCCGCGGGCAGTGCCAGCGCCAGCGCCGATGAGCGCGCACCGCTGTACGAACTGCTCACCAAGGTGGCCGACTACTTTCACGCCAATCTCAAGCGCAATGAGCGCGCCCAGCGTTACGCCGAGCAGCGCGGGCTGGAACCATCGACCATAGAGCGCTTTCATGTCGGCTACGCGCTCGACGCCTGGAGCGAGGTATTGCAGCGATTCGGAGCGCACGAACGCGAGCAACGCGCGCTGCTGGCGGCTGGGCTGATCGTCGAACGCGACCGCGGCGCGACCAACGCGGCCAGCAGCAGCAGCGGCGACGGATACTACGATCGCTTTCGCGACCGACTCATGTTCCCGATCCGCGATACCCGCGGCCGGTTGATTGGATTCGGCGGCCGGGTGCTCGATCGGGGCGAGCCGAAATACCTCAATTCACCCGAGACCGTGCTGTTTCACAAGGGCAAGGAGCTCTACGGCCTTTACGAGACGCGACTGGCGCGCCGGGCGCTGCGGCGACTGGTGATCGTTGAAGGCTATATGGACGTGGTGCGACTGCATCAGGCCGGCGTCACCGAGGCCGTAGCAACGCTCGGCACCGCCACCACCGCCGACCATCTGCATCGCGCGTTTCGGTTGGTGAGCGAGATCGTGTTCTGTTTCGACGGCGATCGCGCCGGTCGCGCGGCTGCGTGGCGCGCACTGCAGCAGGCATTGCCCGAGGCGCGCGCCGGTCGCGAGCTACGCTTTCTGTTCCTGCCGGAGGGCGAGGATCCGGATTCGCTGGTCGGCAAGGAGGGTGGCGATCGCTTCAATGCGCGTCTGGATGCCGCGATACCGCTGTCGGAATACCTGGTGGGACAACTGTTGCAACAGGCTGATGTCAGCCACGCAGACGGCAAGGCGCACTTCGTTGCGCTGGCCCGGCCGCTGCTGGAGAAGATCGCGCCTGGCGTGTATCGCGAGCTGCTGCTCGATCGGGTGGCCGCGGCGATTGGTTGGCCCACGGCGCGCCTGCAGCAATGGCTGGCCGAGCCGCACACGGCCGGATCGGGCGCACGGCGCGCAGGTGACAACGTCGAGCTGCGCACGGCGCATGTGCCGGTGCGCTCGGTCGGCCGCGGCAGCCTGATCACGCAGGCGATTACCCTGGTGCTGCATTTTCCGACCGCTGCGGCCGCGGTCGATGAGGCCCAGCGCGAGCAGCTCGCGCTCCTGAATCAGCCGGGCGTAGCGGTACTGGGTTCGCTGCTCGAACAGCTGCGGGCGCAGCCGGCAGCTAGCATGGCGCAGACGCTGGAGCGCTGGCGCGAGCGCCCCGAGCATCGTCGCCTGTCGGAACTGGCCGCCGGCGAGCCACTTGTGCCGGATCAGGAGGCCGCGTCGCGCGAGCTGCGACAGGCCGTGGCGCGGCTGCTGGAGGCGGAACTGCGCCGCCGGCTGCAGGCGTTGATCGACAAGGCGCGGTTGCAGCCGCTGGATGAGGCCGAAAAGCTGGAACTTCAGTCCCTGACCACTGCCCAATCGAGGGTTGGGGGCAGCTGACAGCAGGGGCACGCCGGCGCAGCCGCAGCGTGGGGGCGCGCCGACCCGACACCCTATATATAGAGCAGCCCGAAATGCTCGGGCGCCAATCCGGTGATTAAGTTCAAGTCCTGGTTCCGGCAGCCGTTAGTGACACCAGGGGTTGAATATTGGCAAGGCGATATCAAATCTGGTTATCATATTCAACTTTTCCATGAGCGACCCATGCCTACAGCCCTCCGTTGCCAAACGACGGACGGGGCTGCCCTGACGGTTACTCGGCCATTGGAAACACCCTTAGAGACGCTATGACACGCAAGCCGACGTCGAAGTCAGCCCATTCCGCCCGCAAAACCGCTGCCCGCGGCACCGTTGCGGCCAGCGCCCCAGCGCACCGCAAGAGCGCCGCGCCGGCGCCGACGCGCCGCCCCGCCGCCGTGGTCGCCAAGGCTGCCGAGCCCCATAAGAAAGGTGCGCCGGTCGCCAAGGCCACCGCTGGCCATGGGCCCCATGACAAGCATGCTGCGTCGCACAAAGCGCACGGCCATGCGCCCGCGGGCGCCGAGCGCCGCGGCAACGGTCTGCCTGAGGATCGTCAGTCGCAGCTCAAGCTGCTGATCGCGCGCGGCAAGGAGCAGGGTTACCTGACCTATGCGCAGGTCAACGATCACCTGCCGGCCGAGATCGTCGATCCGGAGCAGATCGAAGGCATCGTCAACACCATCAACGATATGGGCATTCCGGTTTACGAGAAGGCACCGGACAGCGAGTCGTTGCTGGCAACCGAACCGGCCTCTCCGGCCGATGATGAGGCCATCGAAGAAGCCGCCGCGGCACTGGCGGCACTCGATGCCGAGCTCGGTCGCACCACCGATCCGGTGCGCATGTACATGCGCGAGATGGGGACGGTCGAGCTGCTGACGCGTGAGGGCGAGATCCGCATCGCCAAGCGCATCGAAGAAGGCCTGGACGCCGTGCGCACTGCGCTGGCGAAGTATCCGGACACGCACGAGCATCTGCTCAAGACCTACGAGCTGGTTAAGGCCGGTCAGGCGCGCCTGATCGATCTGGTGGTGGGGTTCATCGATCCCAATGCGCCCGATGTGATCGCGCAGCCGCAGAATCCGACCCGGCTCGAGATCGAGGCCGACGCCGAGGACAAGGACGACGACGCCGAGGAAGGGGACGACGATGAAGAAGAAGCCGTCGATACGGGTCCGGATCCGCTCGAAGTCGCCCGCCGCATGGGTTCGATCCAGAAGCTGCACCAGCAGGCGCTGGCCGCGATCGCCAAGCTCGGAGTCGACGACCCGAAGACTCAGAAAGTGCGCAGGAAACTCGCGGCCGAATTTATGGAGCTCAAGCTCTCGCCGCGCATGTTTGACGCACTGACCGATCAGCTGCGTAGCCACATCAACGAGGTTCGGCAGATCGAGAAGGAGATCATGATCATCGCGGTGCGCGACTCCGGCATGCCGCGCAAGGATTTCATCGCCACCTTCCCGAAGAACGAAACCAGCGCCCGCTGGCTCGCCAAGCACATCAAGGCCGGCAAGAAGTATTCCGCGCCGCTCGGCCGGCTGAAGGACGAGGTCGAGCGCCGCCAGAAAAAATTGATGGAGGTCGAGCAGCGCCATCATCTGTCGATCAACGAGATTAAGGAGATCAACCGCGAGGTCTCGATCGGCGAGGCCAAGGCGCGCCGCGCCAAGAAGGAGATGGTCGAGGCCAACCTGCGTCTGGTGATTTCGATCGCCAAGAAGTACACCAACCGCGGCCTGCAGTTCCTGGATCTGATTCAGGAGGGCAACATCGGCCTGATGAAGGCGGTGGACAAGTTCGAATATCGCCGTGGCTACAAGTTCTCGACTTATGCGACCTGGTGGATTCGCCAGGCAATCACCCGCTCGATCGCCGACCAGGCCCGCACCATCCGTATTCCGGTGCACATGATCGAGACCATCAATAAGCTGAACCGCATCTCGCGGCAGATGCTGCAGGAGATGGGTCGCGAGCCGACGCCGGAAGAGCTGGCGGTGCGCATGGAGATGCCCGAGGACAAGGTTCGCAAGGTACTCAAGATCGCCAAGGAGCCGATCTCGATGGAGACGCCGATCGGCGATGATGAGGATTCCCACCTGGGGGATTTCATCGAGGACCAGTCGGTAGCCTCACCGATCGATCAGGCGACGATGGAATCGCTGCGCGAGACCACGCATTCGGTGCTGGCGCAGCTCACGCCGCGCGAAGCCAAGGTGCTGCGCATGCGCTTCGGCATCGACATGAATACCGATCACACGCTCGAGGAAGTCGGCAAGCAGTTCGACGTCACGCGCGAGCGCATCCGTCAGATCGAGGCCAAGGCGCTGCGCAAGCTGCGCCACCCGAGCCGCAGCGAGCAGCTGCGCAGCTTCCTGATGGACGACTAATCGGAGGCGGGGCTGGCGGGTCAGCCCACCGCCGCCGACTTCAGCGTCTGAATGTCGATCTTGCGCATTTTCATCAGCGCTGCCATCACTCGATCGGCTCGGGCCTGATCGCCGATCAGCAGGTCGGGCAGACGGTCATAACCGATCTGCCAGGACAGGCCGAACTTATCCTTCAACCAGCCGCAGACGTTGTGCGAGCCGCCCTCGCCCAGTGCGCTCCATAATCGGTCGATGTCGGCCTGCTCGCTGCAGTTGACCATCAGGGAGAACGCCTCGTCGAGCTGGAAAGTCGGTCCGCCATTGAGCGCGTTGTAGCGATGGCCCTCGAGCTCGAACGCAACCACCATCACGCTGCCTTTGGGCCCCGGGCCGGCATCCCCATAGTGGGAAACGTGCGTGATGCGCGAGTTCTCGAACAGAGAAACGTAGAAACGGGCGGCCTGCTCGGCGCAGGAATCGAACCAGAGAAATGGACTGATGCTCGTGACCGCCATGCGTCAGCCTCCTCGTTGCTGCGAAAAGTCTGAGGCTGCAAGGCCCCGGACCGCAAGCGAGGCGGCTGGCCGGCCGCGCTTATCCGCTGGCGCCCGAGGATTGCGCGCGGCGCGCCCGTGCCGCAGCCAGCGACACCAGCAGCCGCGCTTCACCGGCCGGCAAACCGCTGCGAGCGGCCAGGTCTTCCGCTGACAGGCCACCAGCGGCCAGCTTGCTGGCATTGGAATACGCATCATTGACCGGCGCCGGCACTGCGCTTGCCTCGAGCATCGGTACCTCAGGCATGTCGCGCTCGAGCGCGGCTTTGTCATTCAGCGGCCGCTCGACCGACTGTAATTCCACCAGCGTCGGTCTGGCCGGCGTCGTGACCGGCAGTGCGCGCGCGGCCACCTGGGTGTGCGCATCGATCAGTTGTCGCGATTCGGCGCGCAGCAGTTCCAGCTGCTCGAACACGCGGCCCAGATTGATGTCGACTGAACGCCGCAATCGGGCAACGGTGTAGACCTCGAGCAGAATCACCAGACCGAGCGCCAGCACGGCGCCGGCCAGGGCCGACAGCGAAATATCATGTAGCAGCATCACGGTGGCGTACTCCTGCAAAGACTTCGATGAACGCTAGCGCGGCCCGTCGGGCCCGCTATCACGGTTGAAGATCAAAACTTCGACGCGGCGGTTGGCGTTACGGCCGGCCGGTGTGGCGTTGGCCATCGCCGGCCGGAACTGTCCGTAGCCGACCACGGCCAGGCGCTCGGCCGCGAGGCCGCGGTCCATGAAAAGACGCACCACGCTGGCGGCGCGCGCCGCCGACAGCTCCCAGTTGGATGGGAACGCCGCGGTGCTGATCGGACGATCGTCGGTGTAACCCTCGACGCGGACCGCGTTCGGCACTGATCTGAGCGTGTCGGCCAGGCGTTGCAACGCCGTCACGGCCGGCCCGGACAGGCGCGCGACGCCGCTGCCAAACAGAATGTCGGTACTGATGTCCACCGCGACCCAGGAATCGTAGCGGCGGACGCGGACGTTGCCCGAGGCGATGAGCGGCGCCAGTGCCGCGCTGACGTCCTCGGCGACGCGGTCGAGATCGCCGCTGGGCGGCGCGCTCTGCAGTTCGCTGGTCGCCGGGTCGGCGGTCGGAGTTGTGGTCGGATGTGCCGGCGCCGGCGCCGAGGGCGCCGGCATGATGTGCCGCGCCGGCAGACTGGAGCTGATCATGCGGTGGACCTGGGTCAGCGGCATCTGCTCGAGCGGCTGCAGACGCGAGCCGTCCGACTCGAGCGGCTGCGCCGAGCGTGGCGTGCCGTGAAAGGCCTCGGCCAAGGAGTCGGACAACACCCGGTACTTGCCCTCGTTCACCGATGACATGGCGTACATGACGACGAAGAACGCCAGCAGCAGGGTCACCAGGTCGCCGTAGGGAATCGCCCAGGCCTCGTGGTTGTCGTGATCATCCTGGCGCCGCCGCCGGCGCGAATGCAGACGCCGATCTTGCGGGCCGCTCATTGCAGAAACCCCAGCAGCTTGCCCTCGATCAGTCGCGGATTCTCGCCCTGGGCGATCGCGATCAAGCCCTCGACCTGCATCTCATGCAGGTGCGTGCGCGTATGCACCGCCACCTTGAGCTTGTTGGCGACCGGCAGAAAGAACAGATTCGCCATGCCGATGCCGTACACGGTGGCGGTGAAGGCCGCGGCGATGCCGTGACCGAGCTTGGACGGATCGTCGAGATTTTGCATCACGGCCATCAGCCCCAGCACCGCGCCGATGATGCCGAGCGTCGGCGAGTACACGCCCATGCCCTCGAACACCTTGGCGGCGCGGATGTCGGCCGCCTCACGCGCGTGAATGTCGACCTCGAGCGTGCTGCGGATGGTATCGGGCTCGCTGCCGTCGATCACCAGCTGCAGACCCTTGTACAGAAACGCATCGGTCTCGGATTTGAGCAGTGTTTCCAGGCCCAGCAGGCCCTGGCGGCGCGAGATATTGCTCCAGTCGACGATCTTACGGATCACCCGCAGCGGCTCGTGCGACGGCGGCCGCAAGATCCACGGCAGCATCGCCAACGCCCGCTTCATGACTTCGATCGGAGTCTGCACGCAGATCGCCGCCACCGTGCCGACCACGACGATCATGAACGCCGCGGCCGACACCAGTGCGTGGATGCCGGCGCCCTTGAGCACGGCGCCCAGCACGATCGCGATGGTCGCCAGCAGCAGTCCGGTTACGCTCAGAACGTCCACGCGCGCCCCGTTAGCCGTGCCACTCGGTGAGCTGCGCTTTCAGTCGCAGCAGGGCCTGTCCATGCAGCTGACAGACACGTGATTCGGTCACCTTGAGCACAGCGCCGATCTCCTTGAGGTTCAGCTCCTGCTCGTAATACAGCGACAGCACCAGTCGCTCGCGCTCCGGCAATGCCTGGATCGCGTCGATGATTGCCTGCCGCAGCGACTCGTCCAGGGCGTTGGCTTCCGGGTCGGGGGCCCCGTCGGGCAGCCGGTCGAGCGCCGATTCCTCACCCTCATCGGCATCATTCAGACGCAGCAGCTGGCAGCCGAGGGTGTCCTGCACGATGCGTTGGTAATCGCTCAGCGACACCCCCATCTGCGCGGCCACGTCGGCTTCGCTGGCCTCGGCGCCGCGACGCGCTTCGACCTCGCGTAGCGCCTGGGCTGCCGCCCGCGCCTTGCGATGGACCGAGCGCGGCGCCCAGTCGAGCTTGCGCAGTGCGTCGAGCATCGCGCCACGGATGCGTATGCCGGCGTAGGTCTCGAAGCTCGCGCCGCGGCCAGTGGTGAAGTTCTGGGCCGCTTCGAGCAGGCCCATCATGCCGGCCTGCATCAGGTCTTCGACCTCGACCTGCGGCGGCAGGCGACCGACCAGGTGATAGGCAATGCGTTTGACCAGGTCGGCGTGCTTGCGCACCAGCGCATCCATGTCGATCGGCGGCTGGGTGCTGGCGTAAGCGCGTGCGCCGGTATTCACTTCAGCACCTTCAACCGCACCGGCGCTCGCCGCAGCATGCGCTCGAGGAAGAATTCCACGCGTCCGCTGGGACCATCCTGGACCGGCCAGCGCTGTGCGGCGCTGGCGATGCGCGTGAACGCCTGTGCGGCCGGGCTGAGCGGAAACGCCTCGAGCACCGGTCGCTGCGCCTGCACCGCCTTGGTCAAGGCGCCATCCTCGGGTATCTCACCGGCGTATTCGAGCGCGACGTCCAGATAGCGATCGGTGACCCGCTGCAGGCGGCGAAACACAGCCTCGCCCTGACCGGCGCGCCGGATCATGTTGGCGAGCACGCGAAAGCTGCGCACACCGTGATTGCGGCTGAGCACCTTGATCAGCGCATAGGCGTCGGTCAGCGAGGTCGGCTCATCGCGCAACACCAGCAGCACTTGCTGCGCGGCTTGACAGAACTGCAGCACCGACGGATTGATGCCCGGAGCGGTATCGACAATCAGTACGTCGAGCTGGCCGGGCCAATGACTGAACGCCCGCACGATCGCGGCCTGCTCGCTGGCGTTGAGATTCGCCATCCGCGCCACGCCGGAAGCGGCCGGCACGATACGCACTCCGGATTCGGTCTCCAGGATGATCTCTTCGAGCGTGCGCTCGCCGCTGAGCAGTTGCTCGAGAGTGCAGCGCGGCGTCAGACCCAGCAGTACGTCGACGTTGGCCAGCCCAAGATCTCCGTCGAGCAGCATGGTGTTGCGCCCGGCACGCGCAAAGGCAGTGGCAAGATTGATCGACACCGCGGTCTTGCCGGTGCCGCCCTTGCCACCGGTGACAGCGATGACCTGCACCGGCGCGGCCGGCTGCAGCGTGGCGCGCGCGTCAGGCTGCGGCATTGACGCCTCGGCCGTAGCGGCGGGCAAGCAGATCGTCGTCGGCCACGGTTTGCGCCTGGCGCGCCAGCTCGATAGCGCGCGCCACCAGCTGGTGCGAACGCGCCGGCTTCAAATCCTCCGGGATGCGCGGTCCATCGCAGCAACAGGCTGCCGGCAGCAGCGAGCGCGCCAGCGCCGAGAGCACGCCGCCGAGACTGACCGCTTCATCGATTCGTGTCAGCGCACAGCAGGTGGACACGCCGATGCCGAAGTTGTCAACAGCATCATCGATCACGCCGCCTTGGGCACTCGCCGGTAATGTCAGCAGTGTCTGCAGCTGCGGACATTGCTCGCGCAGCGCGCGATAGTCGGTGGCGGCGGCCGCATCGCGACTGCTGACACCGGGGGTGTCGATCAGCAAGGTGCGTCCCGGCAGTGCGCGAATGCGCGCGGCCAGCGCCGCGGTCCCGACCACGGACTCGACCCGCACACCCAGCAGCCGGCCGAGGCTGCGCAACTGTTCCTGCGATCCCAGACGCTCGTCGTCGGCGCCGATCAATACCAGGTTGGCCGCGTCCTGCTCCAAAACATAGCGGGCCGCGAGTTTGGACAGCGTGGTGGTCTTGCCGCTGCCCGGCGGTCCGATCAGCAGTAGCGGTCCGCCACGCTCCAGCGGCAATGCGCACACCGGGATGCGCCGCGCCAGCATCGCGTACGGTGCCCGCTGCATCTGCTCTCCCTGGATACTGGCCGGCAGATCGCCGACGATCTGCAGTGCCAGCGTTCGGTCCAGGCCCAGACTGGCCAGCTCCGCCAGCGCGCGCGCCTTGAGCGGCTCGCGCCGGGTGAAATCGTTCCAGGCCAGTGCCGCGACCTGCTGTTCCAGCAGCGCTCGCAGACTGCGCAGCTCCTCGCCCACCGTGCGCTGCGGCGCGCCCGCTTCGCTGTCGGAGAACATAGTCCCAAACTGAGTCCCGTCATCGAGCGCCCCGCTGGCTGCGGTCGCGGACGCGCCTGGCAGCGGATTACCCTGGCGCTCAATCTCGTGCAACGCCTGCTGCTCGAGCTGCTTGAGCTCGGCCACTTCCGCCAGCGTGCCCTGGCCTGCGGCCAGCTCGACGTCGATCGCGGCACAGACCTCGACCCCCTGACCAGCCGGCCGGCTGCTCAGGATCACCGCATCGGGTCCCTGTTCCTCTCGGATTTGCCGCAAGGCGTTACGCATGTCCGCGGCCAGGTAGCGTTTGATTTTCATCTGCCCTTCAACTCCAGCTTAGCGACCGACCGCCGCCACCAGGCGGACGCGTCGGTTGTCGGGAATTTCGTTCCATGCCAGCACGTGCAGGCCGGGTACGCCGGTGCGCGTGAAACGCGCCAGACTGCTACGCAACTGTGGCGTGACCATCAGCACCGAGGCCTCGCCCGAGGCTTCCTGGCGTCCGGCCGACTCGGCCAGACGCGCCTGCAGACGCTCGGCCAGCCCGGGCTCGATGGCACCGCTGCCGCCGCCCTGACTCTGCAGCGAGTTCTGCAGCAACTGCTCCAGCTCTGGCTCCAGCGTGATGACCGGCAGTTCGGCCGCGCTGCCGACGATGTCCTGCACGATCTGCCGCCCCAGCGCGATCCGGACCTGCGACTGCAGTACCGCCGGGTCCTGCGTGCGCGCCGCATGCTCGGCCAGCGTCTCGATGATGGCGCGCAGATTGCGGATCGGGACCCGCTCGGCCAGCAAGCCCTGCAGCACGCGTACGACGATCGCCAGCGACAGCGTCTTGGGCACCAGATCCTCAACCAGCCGCGGCGCCGTTTTCGCCAGGCCGTTGAGCAGCTGCTGCACTTCCTCGTGACCGAGCAATTCGTGCGCGTGCGTCTGAATGACGCTGCTTAAATGCGTGGCGACCACGGTGCTGGCATCGACCACGGTGTAACCGAGCGTCTGCGCGTGCTCGCGCTGCCCCGGCTCGATCCAGATCGCCTCCATACCGAAGGCCGGATCGCGCGTTTCGATGCCGGGCGGCTTGCCGAACACGCGGCCGGGATTGATTGCCAGCTCGCGATCCGGATACACCACGCCGTCGGCGATGGCGACGCCGGCCAGACTGATGCGATAGGCATTCGGGGCCAGTTCGAGGTTGTCGCGGATGTGCACCGACTGCACCAGGAAGCCCAGCTCCTGCGACAGTTTGCGGCGCACGCCGCGGATCCGCGCCAGCAGCTGCCCGCCCTGCGCCTTGTCGACGATCGGCACCAGCCGAAAGCCGACTTCCAGTCCGATCAGATCCACTGGCTGCACGTCGTCCCAGGACAGCTCACGCTGCTCGGAATCGACGGCGGCAGGTTTCACGGCCACCGCGGCGGCGGCCGCGGTCGCGCTGCGCTGGGCGCGCCGCCTCAGGTACCAGGCGGCCGCGCCGCAGGCGCCGCCGAACAGCAGGAAGGCGACGTTCGGCATACCCGGAATCAGGCCGAGCACGCCCAGCAGACTGCCCGCGGCCGCCAGCCCGCGTGGCTGCCGGAACAGCTGCCGCGTCAACTCGCCGCCCAGATCCTGGGCGCGCGACATGCGGGTGACGATGATGGCCACACCGGTGGACAGCAGCAGCGCCGGAATCTGCGCCACCAGGCCGTCACCGATGGTCAACAGCGTGTAGACACGGGCAGCGTCGCTGAAACTCAAACCGTGACTCAAGGTTCCGATCGCCAGGCCGCCGACGATGTTGATGATCAGGATCAGGATGCCGGCGGTGGCGTCGCCGCGCACGAATTTGCTGGCGCCATCCATCGAACCATAGAAGTCGGCCTCGGCGCGCACCTCGGCGCGGCGCACGCGCGCCTCGTCCTGTGTGATCAAGCCAGCGTTGAGATCGGCGTCGATCGCCATCTGCTTGCCGGGCATCGAGTCCAGGGTGAAGCGGGCACTGACCTCGGAGATGCGTCCGGCGCCCTTGGTCACCACGACGAAATTGATGATGGTCAGGATCGCGAACACCACGATGCCGACCGCGTAGTTGCCGCCGACCACGAACTGACCAAAGGCTTCGATGACGTGGCCGGCGGCGGCGGTGCCCTCGTGACCATGCAGCAGCACCACCCGGGTGGAGGCGACGTTCAGCGCCAGGCGCAGCAGCGTTGCCAGCAGCAGCACGGTCGGGAAGATGCCGAAGTCGAGCGGACGGGCGATGTTGACCACCGCCATGACCACCAGCACCGACAGCGCAATATTGAAGGTGAACAGCACATCCAGCGCGAGCGGCGGCAATGGCAGCACCACCATCGCCAGCACGGCCAGCAGCAGCAACGGCGCCCCTACCCCCCGCTGCAGCAGCTGTAGCAGGGTGATCCAGGGTCCTGCCGACGCCCCGGCGTTATTGATCGCAATTTCTGCCATGTCCACTCACAGGAGCAATTCTTGTGCCGGGGCACGCCGACGTTTTCCCGACGCTCTCGGGCGCGCGATTGGACGTGCGATTGGACGCGCAAGTGCGACCTGGGTCACACAAATGCCTGGGAAAATCAGTCTTCCGGCAGTTCGATGTGCGGTTGGGCCGGTGCCGGACCGCCGCGTCGCCGGACGGTACGCAGCTGGTAGACGTACACCAGGATCCGGGCGACCGCGGCATAGAGACGTGCCGGAACCTCGTCGCCGATCTCGCAGCTGCCATGCAGCGCGCGCGCCAGCGGCGGCGCCTCGACCAGCGCCACGCGGTGCTCGAGTGCGACCTCGCGGATGCGCTGGGCGATCAGATCGCGGCCTTTGGCCACCACCACCGGCGCGCGCATGTGCGGCTCGTCGTAGCGCAACGCCACCGCATAGTGCGTCGGGTTGGTGATCACCACGTCCGCCTTTGGCACCTGCTGCATCATGCGACGGCGGGCGATCATCTGCTGGGTGCGACGTACGCGTGACTTGATTTCCGGGCTGCCCTCGGTCTCCTTGAATTCCTCGCGGATCTCATCGCGGGTCATACGCAGCGACTTGTGGTGCTGCCACAGCGCCAGCGGTACGTCGACAATGGCGATCAGCGCCAGCGCGCCGCCCAGTGCGATCAGCGCGGCGCCGCTCAGGGTGAGCGCGTGTCCGATCGCGGCCTGGGTGGATTCGGCCGCCAGGCCCGAGAAGCTGTGAAACTGCCGCCACAGCAGCACGCCAGCGACCACCGCCACGACGCTGATGCGCGCCAGCGATTTGCCCAGTTCGATCACGCCGCGGGTGGAGAACATCCGCGCCAGGCCGCTGGCGGGATTGAGCCGATTGAAATCCGGCGCCAGCACCTCGGTGCTGAAGGTCCACCCGCCGAGCGCCAGCGGTGCCAGCACTGCCGCCGCCAGCAACAACGCCAGCAACGGCGCGACCGCGAGGGCACCCATCAGCGCCACCCGCTCGAACTGCAGCAACATGCGCGCCGTGTCGAAGGCCGCGCTGCGGCTGATGGTCATCGAATCGTGCATCAGCGACAGCAGTTGGCCGCCGGCGAGTGGGCCCAGCAACGACAGGCCGACACCGCCGCTGAGCACCACCGCCGCGGCGCCCAGATCGCGCGAGCGTGGCACCTGACCCTTGGTGCGCGCCTCGTCCAGCCGCTTTTGGGTCGGGCTTTCTGTCCGGTCGCGATCGTCGAATTCGGCCACGGCGTTGCTCCTAGCCGATGCCGGTCATGGCCCGCAGCATTTGGAATGCACTCGCCAGCATGTCCAGGAATCCGGACTGCAGACTCGGCAGCCCGAGCCAGATGACCACCAGGCCGAACACCAGCGTCACCGGCAGACCGACCGCGAATAGATTGAGACTGGGAGCGGCGCGG
Source organism: Steroidobacteraceae bacterium (assembly GCA_036490715.1). Lineage (GTDB taxonomy): Bacteria > Pseudomonadota > Gammaproteobacteria > Steroidobacterales > Steroidobacteraceae > FEN-1191. The sequence goes on from DASXDL010000013.1 coordinate 21,242, forward strand.
CTGGTAACGCCGAAAGCCAGATTGATCACCAGCAGCGCGGTCATGCCGGGCAGCGCGACCCGCACCGCGCCCAGGAACAGCTGATTACCCCAGTTGGCGAGCGTGTGCAGCGCCTGCGGCGAAAAACCGGCGGTGCCGACCGGCAGCCCGTGGAAGCTCGCCACCAGGGTCTGGATCAGCGCGATATGTCCATCCAGCGCAATAAATGTGAGCGTGCCGAGCACTACGTACAGCTGCCCGAGCGCGGGTGTCTCAACGCCGCGCAGCGGATCGATGTTGAAAGCCAGCCCCAGGCCCATGCCGTTGGCGAGCAGCTGGCCGCCGAGATTGAGTGCGTCGAACATCAGTTGCAGCGCGAAGCCCATGGCGGCCCCGATCAGCACCTGCTGCATGGTGGTGATCACGCCGTCCACCGACAACAGCGTCAGGTCGGTGGGTCGGGGGATGAGCGGCAGCGCCACCACGGTCAGGGTGCCAGCCAGCACGATGCGCACGCGTGGCGGCACGTAGCTGGCACCAAACAGCGGTGCCACCATCAGGCAGGCGCCGATGCGCAGGAATGGCCAGAACGCCAGGCCGATCCAGCTTTCGATCTGCGCGTAGTCGACGACGGGCATCGCTGCTGTCAGCCGATCAGCGCGGGTATGCTTTCGATCAGCACCCGGGTGTAGTTGACCAGCTCCTTGAGCATCCATGGACCGGCGATCAGCAGTACCGCGGCCATGCCGATCAGCTTGGGTATGAACGACAGCGTCATCTCGTTGATCTGCGTGGCGGCCTGGAAGATGCCGACCAGCAGACCGATCGTCAGCGCCACCAGCAGCATCGGCGCTGCCAGCATTGCGGTCATCTCGATCGCGTGCTGCGCGATTGTCATCACGGTTTCCGGTGTCACCGTCGCGGCTCCCGCATCAGTGAAAGAAGCTCGAAGCCAGCGAGCCCATTACCAGGGTCCAGCCGTCCACCAGTACGAACAGCATCAGCTTGAACGGCAGTGATACCAGCACCGGCGACAGCATCATCATGCCCATCGACATCAGTACGCTGGCCACCACCAGATCGATGATCACGAACGGAATGAACAGCAGGAAGCCGATCTGAAACGCGGTCTTGAGCTCGCTGGTCACGAATGCCGGCGCCAACACCGATAACGGCACGTCCTGCGGCGTCGCGTAGCCCTTGCCGCCGGACATGCGCACGAATGCGGCGATGTCGCCTTCGCGTGTCTGCTCGAGCATGAAGGTCTTCAGCGGGGCGACACCGCGATCAAGCGCCGCGCCGGTGTCGATGCTGCCCGCCATGTAAGGGGTGACCGCGTCGGTGCGGATCCTGTCGATGACCGGCGACATCACGAACAGCGTCAGAAACAGAGCCAGTCCGAGCAGCACCTGGTTGGGCGGCGACTGGCCGGCGCCGATGGCCTGACGCAGGATGGACAGCACGATGATGATGCGTGTGAACGCGGTCATCATCAGCAGCGCCGCCGGCAACAGCGTGATCGCCGTCATCAGCGCCAGCAGCTGAATGGTCAGCGTGTAGGTCTGTCCGCCAGCGCTGTTGTGCACCGCCAGCGCCGGGATTCCCGGCGCCGGCACGGCCTGCGCCAGCAGCGGCAGCACCAACGGCAGCAGCCACAGCAGTCGCAGCGGCACTTTCGGTCTTGGCGTCATTTTCCCAGGCTCTTCAGCAGCAGTGACTTGAATGTCGGCTTGAGGTCCGCGGCCGCTCCGGTCGGCGTTGAGCCCTCGGTATTCGGTGCCGGGACCGCTGGCGATGGCAGCACATGCAGCGTGCGCACGTTGGTGGGCGTGACGCCGATCAGCAGCTGACATTCGCCCACCCGCAGCAACACCGCGCGTTCGCGCGTGCCCAGCGGCATCTGCGCCAACACCTGAAGATCCGCCAGTGCGCGACCGTTGCCGAAGCCGCGCATGCGCCGGGTCAGCCAGGCCGCCATCAGCACCGCGGCGAGCACCACCAACAGCGCCAACGTCACGCGCAGCAGTCCGCCGCCGGCGCTCGGCGCCGCCTGCAGCATCGGGGCGGCAAATGGCGTGCCCGGCTCGGCGCCCAGGGCGCGCATCGCCGTGCCGATCAGGACCGGCAGAAAACTGCCGATGCGTGCAGCGAGCTTCATTGGCGACTGAAGGAGCAACGCGCATGCCAGCGTCCTGACGGTGCTGCTAAGTGCTTCTACCGGCTTGTTTTGCCTGACTTCAGGCGCTGTGACTCAGGTCACATCGCGAGCGGCGCGACGGAGAATTGGCGCTGCCCCGTCGCTGTGTTCCAGACCGCAATGGGCGCGTCGCTGCATGGCCGCCTGCAAGCGGCGCCGCACTGCTGTCGCCGATACCCGACAGTGACGCGCGTCAACCATTTGCGCGGCCGGGCGCTGTGCACCCCGAACATCGGCTCGCTTCGATCGGAGCCGAAAATGATTATGGTATCTGCAACGGAGGCGTCTCTATGAAACTCTCGATGCTCAGATACGCGGCCTGCGCCGCGATGATCGCGGCACTCGCATCATGTGGCGGCGGCTCCGACATGTCCTCGATGGGCAGCGGCACCAGTGGCACCAGCACCATGCAGTCGGCCAGCATGCCACTGATGGTCAGCGACGCCTCGTCCGACGACTGGGCACTCGTGGGCGTGAAGGTGCTGAGTATCGCGCTGGTTCCGCAGGATGGCAGCGCCAATGTCAGCGTCTATACCGCGCCCGCCGACGCGCCCTATCTGAATCTCGAGCAGCTCGACAATCTCGGCGAGATCCTCGGCAACGTCTCGGTCCCGGTCGGCACCTATACCGGAGCCGTCGTGACGGTCAGCGCCAATCCAGGTGATTTGCTGTTGACCGTCGGCGCCGATCCGGAGGCAGGGTTCGCCGCCGCCGCCGGCGCCAGCATCCCGGCCGCCGACATTCAGATTCAGCACACTCACGGCAGCAGCGGCGCGCTGACGGTGCCGATCGATGTCACGTTCGACACTGCGCTGCAGATCACTTCCAGCAGCACCCCGAACGCGGCGCTGGATCTGGAATTCGACCTGTCGCATCCGGCCTTCATCGTCGGCCACCAGCCGCCGGGCGCCGGTACCACGCTGTGGGCGATCAATTTCAAGGGGCCGGTGCGCCGGCATCCGATCGCCGACATCACCCACCTGGTGCTGCGCCACCTGTACGGCACGGTGATGACGGTCGCCAGCGATGGCTCGTCGATCACGGTGACCAAGGACTTTCCTACCCTGCCGGTCGTGTCGCCGGAGACGGCGGTGACCGGCTCGCAGCAGCTGACCATCCTGGTGGATGGCACCAACGGCACGCTGTTCTATGACGTCGATGCCAAGACCAGCACCACCATTACCAGCTTCGGCAGCGTCGCCAATCTGGCCAACAAGTTCGTGCGCATCGCCGCGCGCTATCAGGAGGACGGTACGCTGGTGGCCACGCGCGTGTGGGCCAGCAGCAACTTCGATAGCCTCTGGCTAAGCCCCGAGGGCCACGTGCTGCACGCGAACACCAGCAATCAGACCATCACGGTGACCAACGAATCCGGTGTGCCGGTGGTGATGCAGATCGATGCCAATACGCAGTTCTTCTTCCGCCAGCCGTGGTCGGCGATCGCCGATGCAACGCCGATCGGCATCGGCACGGCGTTCCTCGATGCAGGCAATCTGGTGCGCGGCTTCAAGGTGCACGCCAGTGTGGTCGATCCGCTGGCCACACCGATGGTGGCGCAGAGCATCGACATAGAAACCGCCGCCTACTCAGGCACGGTGTCGATGGCCAATGGCACCGGCTTCACTTATACGCACAACTATCCGCACGCCTCGGATGACTACGCGTTCATGCTCGACTACATCGCCTCGAGCAGCGCCAACGGTAAGGATTCCAGCGGCAATCCGATCATGGGATTCAAGTACTGGAATTTCGCGTTCCCGACCGTGGTCACGGATGGCAGCGCGGCAGTGACCGATTTCATCGCGGCCAGCAACGGCACGGTGAGTTTTGGCGGCAGCGCCGCAGCGATCAAGACCGTCGGCTGGAGCCCGGCCACCTGGGCCGATCCGGCCAACCCGAGTGGTTGGAGCGCACCACTGACGATCCTGATGCCGGTGTCCGTGCCCTTGGCGCAGGTGGCCAGCGCTGTCTCCGGCAACATGTTCACGATCGGGGTGACCAACGGTACCCAGCCGGTCACGGTGGACTTCAACAGCGCCAGCGGCTCGGCCACGCTGGTCTACGAGATCAACCGCTCGGGCAACATCCTGACGGTCAATCCGATCGATCTGACCACGTCGAGCGGCCTGAGCACCTTTACCACCGACTTGACGCCGGGCTCCCTGATCAAGGTGTTCGGTATCGCGCAGTCCGACGGCACACTGCAGGGTTACGTGATCATCTACTACACCGGCATGATGCCGATGAGCTGATCGACTCTGTGACGCCAGTCGCGCCTGGGGATTTCCGGGCGCAGACTGGCGGCATGACCCGACGTACCGGAAGCGCCGATCTGCCGCTGCACGGCGGCCACGTACCGGCCTGGTTGGCGACGCGCATGGCCGCCCTCGGCCGGGTCATCAGCGAAGCCATCGTGCATCACTACGGCCCCGAAGAACTGCTGCGCCGCCTGGCCCATCCGTTCTGGTTTCAATCCTTCGGTGCCGTGATGGGAATGGACTGGCATTCCTCCGGCATTACCACCAGCGTCATCGGCGCCCTGCAGCGCGGACTTGCACCGGTGCGCCGCGAACTCGGCATCTACGTGTGCGGCGGCAAGGGACTGCGCGCCCTCGAAACTCCAAGGCAGCTCGCGCAACTGGGCGATGAAACTGGCGTCGATGCGGCGGTGCTGACTCACGCCAGCCGGCTGGTGGCCAAGGTTGACAGCGCGGCAGTCCAGGACGGCTATGAACTCTATCTGCATGCGTTCATCGCCACCGCCGGCGGCCACTGGTGCGTGGTGCAGCAGGGCATGAACGCACAGCGTCGCGAGGCGCGCCGCTATCACTGGCTATCCGAGCAGGTGCGTGATTTCCTGGACTCGCCCCATAGCGCGATCGAGGGGCGGGCTCGGGGGCAGATTCTCAATCTGGCGGATACGCGAGCGGCCGCCAGCCGCGGCGCCAGCCTGGAGCTGGTGCGCCGCGGACCGGACCACACGGTGAGGATCCTGCGACAGTTGCAAAGCGCCCGTACCGGCTCACTCAGCCTGTTTCCGGACGGCGAAGCGCCGCTGCCGCACTTGCGCCTGCCCGCACATCATAATGTGCGCGCCGACGACATCCTGCTGCCGCGACTGCACGCGGCGTTGGCGGCCGCTGCCGATCGCGGACCGCAGGATTTCCAGGAGCTGTTGCTCACTCCCGGCGTCGGGGCGCGGACCGTCGAATCCCTGGCCCTGGTGGCCGAGGTCATTCACGGTGCCCCGGCGCGCTTCTCCGATCCGGCCCGTTTCTCGATGGCACACGGCGGCAAGGACGGCCACCCGTTTCCGGTGCCGCTGAAGGTCTACGATCAGACCATCCGGGTGCTCAAGCAGGCCGTGACGAGCGCCCGACTCGGCAACGATGACAAGCTCGCCGCCATCGCAAAACTGGATGCGCAGGCGCGCTGGCTGGAACGGGTGATCATCGCCGGCCCCGACTTCGAACAGCTGTTGACGCGGGAACGCGAAAGCTCGCCGCTGTTTGGCGGTCGAAAGGTAGGCGGATAGTCGAGCCGGGTCGGCGGTTGGCGGTTATTTGTGTGGCGATACGAATGGACCGGTTCGGCGGAGACGATGCAAAGTCGCGGCGCAAAGCGTATTGTGGCTTCCCCCCGGCTCTTAAACCAAGACTAGCTACCATGAGCAAGCAAACCAGTACCAAGAAAGCATCGGCGACATCGGAGCCCTTTTTAACTGACATTAAGACCTTGCGCGAACGCGCCCGCCAAAACCTTGGCGAGGGCGGCATTACGCATTCTTATGAAGGTGACCCGGAAAAGGCCATCGCCATCCTGCAAACGGTCCTGGCCACGGAGATCGTTTGCGTTCTGCGCTACACCATGCACGCCGTCGCCGCGACTGGCATATCGAGCGATGGCGTCAAGGAAGAGTTCGACGAGCACGCCAAAGAGGAACATGAGCACGCCAGGGCAGTCGCTGAACGCATCAATCAGCTGGGCGGCAAGCCCGATTTTAATCCGAAAGGTCTGGAATCACGTGCCGCGTCTCAATACGGCAACGCAGATAGCTTAGTTGAAATGATCAAAGAGAATCTGATCGCCGAAAGAATCGCCGTTGATCACTATCGTGAACTGATCCGTTATTTCGGTGATCGAGATCCGGGCACACGCAAGATGCTCGAATGGATCCTGACGAAAGAAGAAGAACATGCCAATGACATGCATGATCTGCTGGTTGCGCATGAAGGCAAGCCGATGTTGAAGGGCTAAGGTGTAGCGACAAGCTACAGCCAACACTTCTTCTGATACCGCGCCCGTACGTGTGTCGTCCGGGCGCAGCGACTTTCTCTATCAAGAAAGTCCATCAAGAGCACCGATGCGAAGCGCTGCTAGTCGACCACAATATTGTTGTGGACGGTCCTAACGCCATCGGTGCCCTTCGCAATCTCCTCTGCCATGTCGCGGGCAGCCCTGCTCGGTGCAGTACCGCTCAACCAGACGTCACCGTCGTGGTGGGATTCGACTTTGACGTCGGCGAGAGTCGACAAGTGCTTGGCCAAGAGTTTCGTCTTGACCTTGGCCGAGAGCGCGGAGTCCTTAACAGTGACGATGGTGTCGTCGGAGTCAGACGCCGCGACCGATAGACTCGAGCCTACGCCGGCAAGTAACAATGTAAACACCAATAGAGTTTTCATGAGCAACCTCCGCACTGCGCGGCATCGAATCGCCGATATCCCCTATGGGGGTCCTTGGCTGCTGAACAGTCCATAGGCAGGAATCATGACACCGATCCTTTGATCTGGTGTCAGTAGCCACACTCAGAGCCTGTAGGACGAATTCGTTTTGAATGTCTGTCGCTGCCAGGTGCCGGGAACCGGATCCGGCGTTTCGCAACGAGACCTTGTTATGAGAGTGCCTTGTGGGACATTGGCGCCATCCGGTTAAAGATGCCTAACCGGAATTGCTTTTAGACGAAGGCGGCGTCTGCGATCAGCCCAGGGCAGCCTGCAGCGTCTCCATCTCGGTCTGCGATTCGAGCATGATGCGCACGATCGCGGAGTCGTTCAGGCCCATGGCGTGCGCCGCGGGCATCTGCGCCAGTTCGGCATCGTCGGCGGAATTGTTGGCCATCTGCATCGCCAGCCGTACGGCGACAATCAGCAGATCCTGCAGATCGGCGTTACCGGGGTGCGAGCGGTCGACCTCCAGTTGTCCGCCCACTGCCAGCGCGATGTCCTCCGGCAGCTTCCAGTTCTCGATCAGTGCCTGGCCGATGCCCGGATGCCATTCAGCCAGCACCTGTTCGTCGACCTGCACCTCGGCGCTGCCCTTGGGGGCGCGGGCGATGATGTAGACCTTGCCGATGTTGTGCAGTAGGCCGGCCAGCAGCGCCTCGTCGGGCCGCAGCAGTCCTGATTCCTTGGCCATCGCGTGCGCCAGTGCGGCGACGCGCACGCCCTCCTGCCAGAAGCGCTCGAGCGGCTTGCGGATGTGGGCCAGCTCGGCCGCGTGCCGCAGCTGCGCGTTGGCGTAAGCCAGGGCCGCGGCGCGAATGCTGTCATGGCCAATGCGCGTGATCGCGACTTTGAGATCGGTGACCGGCGCTCCGCCGCGATGCATCAGCGTCGAGTTGGCCATGGTCAGGATCCGCGCGGCCAGGCCGGCGTCGGAGCTGACGACGCGCGCGATGCGCTCGCTGGTGATGTTGTCGTCGCTCAGGACGTGCTGCACTCTGGCGGCGGCATCCGGATAGGACGGCAGATCGACGCGGCCGGCGGACAGTTCCCGGGCCAGGTCGCTCAGAAACTGAAACGACGCACCCGATTCGGGCTGCCCCGTCTGCACTCCGCTATTCGCTGTCACAATCGGTGTCTCCGAAAGTTCCGATCGCCCGTAGTATCGGCCTAGGGTCCCGATACTTGAGGGGCTGGCACCCCGCGGTGCCTACTTCAGCTGCCGGATGCGCTCGGCCGGGCTAATGACGTCGGTCAGGCGGATGCCGAATTTGTCATTAACGACCACCACCTCGCCATGGGCGATCAGGGTGCCGTTGACAAACACGTCCAGCGCCTCGCCGGTCGTGCGCTCGAGTTCCACCACCGAGCCCTGGTTGAGCTGCAGCAGATTGCGGATGCTGATCCGGCTGCGCCCCACTTCCATCGACAGGGTCACCGGAATATCCAGCACCACATCGAGATTCAGTTCACGGTTTGCACCGGCATCGGGCGCGTCGGGCTTGAGATTGCCCAGGGGCGCAGGCTGCGCCTCGGGCGAAGTTGCTGTCACAGTACTCATCGCTTTGCACCTATCACGACATTACTTAACACCGGCGGTTTGTGCCGGGAGATACGCTGCGTGACCTTGATCGCCTGCTGCCCGCGCGAGGCTCCATAGCTGCCCCGCAGTACCGGCACGCCTTCGGCGTACAGGGTCACATTGCCGTCGAAATCGCATGGAATGACATCACCCGGCTTCAGATCCACGAGCCGGCCCAGCGTCAACGAGCTTTTGCCAAGAACCGGAATCACCTCGACCTCGGCTTCCTCGATCTCCTCGCGTAACGACTGCGTCCAGCTGTCGTCGCGGTCCATGCGGTCGCTCTGCATGCCGGAATCGAGCTGATCGCGGATCGGCTCGATCATCGAGTAAGGCAGGGTCACGTGCAGCTCACCGCCGCCGCCTTCGAGCTCGATCTTGAAGGTCGTGACCACCACGATCTCCGATGGACTGACGATGTTGGCGAAGTGCGGGTTGATCTCCGAATTCAGGTAATCGATTTTGATGTCGGTCACGATGTTCCAGGCCTCGGTCAGATCCAGGAACGCCTGCCGCAGCACCATCTGGATGATGCGATTCTCGGTCATCGTGAACTCACGCCCTTCAATCTTGGCGTAGCGACCATTGCCGCCGAAGAAATTGTCGACGATGGCGAACACCAGCGTGGCGTCCAGCACCATTAGCGCAGTGCCGCGCAGCGGGTTCATTCGGATCAGGTTAAGACTGGAAGGCAGGTGCAGCACCTGCGTGTACTCGCTGAACTTCATCACCCGTACCGGCGCCACGCCGATTTCAGGGGAACGGCGCAGCATGTTGAACATGCCGATACGAAACTGACGCGCGAAGCGGTCGTTGATCATCTCCAGCGTCGGCATGCGACCGCGCACCAGGCGCACCTGGGTGGCGATGTCGTACGTTCGCACCTTGCCGGCGGCCTGCGGCGACGGTTCGGTCGAGACCGCGCCGTCATCGACGCCGCGCAGCAGCGCGTCGATCTCTTCCTGATTGAGAACTTCGGCGCCGGCGCTCATTGGATTACGAAACTCGTGAAATAGACCGCCTCGATCAGCTTGCCGTTGCCGCCCTCGCTATCGAGGCTCTTGCGGATGGCGGCCAGGGTGGCGGCACGCAGCTTCTCCTTGCCTTCGACGCTCATCAGCGTTGCGTTGTCCTGGCCGGAGAACAGCATGACCAGGTCGTTGCGCACCGCCGGATCGATGTTCTTGAGACTTTCCATGACGCTCACGTCGCGCGACATGGCCTCGACGGTCACCTGCAGGTAGCGCGCACTGCCCTCGCCACCGAAATTGACCACGAAGGCCGGGTCAAACTTGTAGTAGATGGGCGCGGCATGTGGGGCCGCCGGGTTGGCTGACACCGCCGCGTCGTCGGCTTTGGCGCTGGCCGGCTTCAGCGCCAGCCACGCCCCGGCGCCACCGCCGAGGACCACCACGGCGACGACGATCCAGAGCAGCTTGCCCTTCTTTTTGGGTTTGATCGGCTGCACCGTCGGTGCAGATTCTTTCTTGGCGGGTTCGGCGGCCATATCAGTGGGTCTCGCTGCAGTGCTGGGAATGAAGGACAGCGTGATAAGAGCAAGCGTTGTGCCAGCTCACGCCGGGGCGAAGTGCCGGAAATTTGTCGGTGGCGCACATGCTCAGGCGTACTCGTCCACCAGACCAGGCAGGGGCGACGCCGTAACGGCGACCGGTTCCGCCGACGGGGCCGCCGCCGGCGCCGTGCGTGCTGCGGATGCCGGAGTCTGAGCGCGCGGCTGCGGCTGCTGTTGCACGTTGGCGTGGCCGAGCGTCAATCCGCTGCCCGCCAGTATCTCGCGCAGCCGCGGAACGGTCTGTTCCAGTGCCGCGCGGGTATCAGGGTGGGCGGCGGTGAAATTGACGTTGACCTGGGATTGCTGCACATCCACATGCACGTCGATCGGACCCAGGTGATCAGGTACCAGTCGCAGCGTTGCGCTTTGCACGCCGTTGCTGACGAACCAATGCAATTGTGCGGCCACCGCGCGCGGCCAGCCGTCACTGCCCACGGGCACCGAAATGCTGCTGTCGCGCGGTCCCATCGGAATGGCGGCCGAGGGCAGCGAGCGCACCAGATCGCCTAGCGCCGGTGGCGCGGCGTTACCCGCCGGCCCACTGCGCGAGTCATCGCCTTGGTCGCCGGCGCCGTGGTCGCTGCCCGCCAGAATGCTGACGCCGGCAGCGTCCAGACGCTGCCGCAGTGCGCCGACATCGGCCCCTGCAGACCATTGCGAAACCGAGCCCATCGTCGCCAAACCGGAAGAACCCGTCGAACTCGTCACCGAGCTGCCGCCATCGGCGGCCGTGCTGCTGCCATCGGCGGGCGAGCGTGCAGCCGCCAGGACCGGCGCACCCGGGAGCGCATTTGCCATCGCCAGAATTGCGCTGGTGACTGCATCGGCACTGGAGCTTGAAGCAACGCTTGGGCTATGCAGGCGTAGCGAGCGCAGTGCGCCGCCGCGACCAGACAATTGACCCGCGCGCACGACACTGCCGGCGCCGGCGGCCGTGGTTGCAAGACCGAGGGTGGCGACATCGGGCGCCGTCGTCGGCGCGATGAGGTTAGCGGTAGCCGCCGCATCGGTCGAAGCGAGCGTCGAACCGTGGCCACCGTCGCTGGACTGTGAAAGGTCGCTCGAGTCTGCCGCTCCATCGGTGTCATCAGCGCCCCGGTCGGGTTTGGCGCCGTCCGCGCTCGGCTTGGGAGCACCGTCGGTCTGCGCAGCCTCGATCAATGCGGTAAAGAAGTCGGTGTTCGAACCGCCATCGCCGGCCGCACCATTACTGGAGCCGGGCGCGCCGCGCGCTGCGGGCGCCGCCTGCGAGCCGTCAGTGCCGCCGGTGGCGCTGGTCGCCGCCGTGGGCCTGGCCAGTGGCGTGGCGGTCGCGCTCGACGGCGCGGTGGCAATGCGCGCCGACATCAGCGCGCACCTCCCAGGCGCTGCGCATGCTCGTCGGCTTCCTTCTGGCTGCGACGCTCCTCCAGTTGCTGTTCCTCGGAGTTCGCCGTGGCGATCACCTTGCCGAGCGCGCTCTTGCGGGCCGCGGCATCCAGCCAGCGGGCGCGAGCGCGGGCGCAGTCGGCCTGCAGCTGTTCGATCACCGCGTCCTGCTGGCGCACCGCTTCGCCCAGTCGGGCGATAAAAGTCTGATAGTCGCGCATACCCGATGCGCCCATGCCGGCGCTGGCGCGCTGCTGATACATGCTCTGGTATTCGCTCAGGTAACGCTTGAGATCGTCGCGCCGGCGCTCGGCCTCGGTCAGGCGGCCCTGAATCGCCGTCACCTGCGTGGCACAATCACGCTCGGCCTCGTCGGCCAACGCGCTCACGGGTTGCAGTCGTTTGGCTCGCTTCACTTAGGCCTCTCCCCCCATGGTGACGGCCAGCTGCGCGCTGCTGGCGGCCAGATCGACCCGTTCGCGCATGTCCTGACGCAGGTAAACTTCGATCTGCGGCCAGCGGGCAATGGCCGCATCGATGCGCGGATCACTGCCGCGCTGATAGGCACCGATGGTGATCAGGTCGCGGTTGTGCTCGTACAGCGCAGTGCTGTGGCGGAACCGGCGCGCCAGCTCGAGCTGCGTCTCCGGCAGAATGTCGTGCATCACGCGGCTCACCGACGCCTCGACGTCGATGGCCGGGTAGCGGCCGGCGTCGGCAATGCGCCGCGCGAGCACAATATGACCGTCGAGCACCGCACGGGCGGCATCCACGATCGGATCGTTCGGGTCATCGCCTTCGGCCAACACCGTATAAAACGCTGTGATCGAGCCCTCGCCGGCCACGCCGTTGCCGGCACGCTCCACCAGCTGTGGCAGGCGCGCGAACACCGACGGCGGGTAGCCCTTGGTAGCGGGCGCCTCGCCGATCGCCAGCGCGATCTCGCGCTGTGCCTGGGCGAAACGCGTGAGCGAATCCATGATCAGCAGCACGTTCTGTCCGCGGTCGCGGAAGTACTCGGCGATCGACGTGGCCAGCCAGGCACCGTGCAGTCGCATCAGCGGCGGGCAGTCGGCCGGCGTTGCCACCACCACCGAACGCGCCAGGCCGTCGCGGCCCAGGATGCGCTCGATGAATTCCTTGACCTCGCGTCCGCGCTCGCCGATCAGGCCGACCACGATGACGTCGGCGGCGGTGTATCGCGCCATCATTCCCAGCAGCACGCTCTTGCCGACGCCGCTGCCCGAAAACAGACCGACACGCTGGCCGCGGCCGATGGTCAGAAGGCCGTTGATGGCGCGGACGCCGACATCGAGCGGCTGGGTGATGGGCTGGCGCAGCAGCGGATTGATCGGTGTGCCGGTGAGACGCACGCTGGCCTCGGTCTCGATCGGGCCTTGGCCGTCGAGCGGTCGGCAGGCGCCATCGACGATGCGCCCGAGCAGCTTCGGTCCGACGCGCACCGTGCCGGCGAACGGACGCGGCACCACGCGCGCATTCGGCTTGAGTCCGTGGATGTCGCCGGTCGGCATCAGGTACAGACGCTCGCCGGCAAAGCCAACCACCTCGGCTTCGATGCTGGAGGCATCGGCGCTGATGATTTCACAGCGATCGCCGACCGCGGCCTGGCATCCCGAGGCCTCCAGCGTCAGTCCAACCATGCGTGTCAGGCAGCCGGCCACGACCGGTGGCGGCATCGTGGCCAGCCGGTCCTGGTAGCGCGCCAAAGCGCGCGCCCAACGCTTGGAGGCCGCCGAGTACATGGCATTCATGGCGCTGGCTCGCGGGCAGCGCTGCGCTCGTCGCCAAGCACGGCCGCAATGGCCGCTCCGAGCCGCTGCTCGACCTGGGCATCGATACTGGACGTCTCGCTGGTCACGCGGCAGCCGCCGCGCGGCAGTACCGCATCTTCGGCGATAGCCCAGGCGCGCTCGCTGCTGACCTCCGCCAGTCGCGAACGCACCAGCCGGGCATCGTCCGGATGCAGATGCACGCGCACGTCGCGCGCCGTCACCGGCAGCAGCGCGATGGAGTCGCGGATCAGACCGACGATGTCGTCTGGATTGAGCTTGATCTCCCGTCGCACCACCTGGCGCGCGATCGCTCCGGCCAGCAGCGCCAGCTGGCGCTGGGCCTGATCGTCGAGCTCAGCCATCGGTTTGGCCATGAAGTCCAGAATGTCGCCCAGGTGCTGCACCCGCCGGTCTATTTCGGTGCTCGCCGCCTGCTGCTCCTGCTGCGCGGCCTTGAGGCCGGCTTCGCGCCCGTCGGCGTAGCCCTTGTCCCAGGCCTCGCGTTCCAGAGCGTCCAGGTCGGCGCTGCGGCGCCGGCGCGTCATCACCGGACCGTCGATCGCCGGCAGCTCCCACAGCTCAGTGCGCGCGGCCTCAGACATACTCTTCACCGCCTTTGCCACCGAGCGCCAGTCGGCCCTCGTCCGACATGCGCTTGGCTGTCATCAGGATTTCTTTCTGCGCAGCCTCGACTTCCGACAGTCGCACCGGGCCCTTGGTCTCAAGGTCGTCCTTCATCATCTGCGCGGCGCGCTCCGACATGTTCTTGAACACCTTGTCCTTGAGCGTCTGATCGGCGGCCTTGAGCGCGATGATCAGCTTGTCGCCCGGCACCTCGCGCAGCAGTTCCTGCATGCCGCGGTCATCGACCTCGGTCAGGTCTTCGAACACGAACATCAGATCCTGCAACTTCTGGCTCAACGCCTCATCGACCTTGGCGATCTGGGCGATGATCGAGCCTTCCTGGACGGTACCTACCAGGTTGAGAATCTCGGCCGCAGCCTTCGGCCCGCCAAATCCGCCGGTGCTCTTGCCTGGGCCGTTGCCGGAGAACTGCTTCTCCAGCACCTCATCGAGTTCGTTGAGCGCGGATGGATGCACGCCATCGAGCATCGCCACCCGCATCAGGATGTCGGCCCGCATGCCCTCCGGCAGTTGCGTCAGCACCTCGGCCGCCTGGTCAGGATCCAGGTACGACAGCACGATCGAAATGATCTGCGGGTGTTCATGCCGCAGCATTTCCGACACCGACTTGGACTCCATCCACTTGAGCGCTTCCAGGCCGCGACTGCTGCGGCCACGCAGGATGCGATCGATCACGCCACCGGCCTTCTCGGTCCCTAGCGCCTCGTTGAGCATCTTGCGTATGTAGTCGTCGGTACCGACGCCGAACGAAGTCTGCTGATCGATCGTGGTCGAAAACGTCGACAGCACGGTCGAGACCTCGTCGCGCGACACGGACGACAGCTGCGCCATCGCGGCGCCGACCCGCTGCACGTCCTTGGCGCCCAGGTGCTTGAGCACCTGCGCGGCCTCCTGCTCGCCCAGGGCCAGCAGCAAAATAGCGGCCCGATCCACGCCGGAACGCGACAGCTGAGCTTCGCTCATTGTTCACCCACCCAGGTCCGCACCACCTGCGCGACGCGCTTGGCGTCCTGCGTCACCAGGCCACGCGCCTGCACCAGCTGCTGCTGGTAGCCCTGCGCTGGGCCGAAGGCGGCGGACGCCGTTGCCTGGTGCATGTCGGCACCACGGCCATCGGCCGGCAACAGCTCGGGCGGCGGCGCCGCCAGCGCGTGCGCCGACAGATTCTTGATCAGCGGCCGCAGTACGCCGAGCGCCAGAGCCACCAGCACCAGCGCACCGAGCACCAAGCGCAGCACGTCGCGCAGCCACGGTCGCTGCCACAGCGGCACCGGTTCCGGCTTGAGCGTTTCGACCGTCTGCGGCTGAAACGGCTGATTGACCACGTTGACGCTGTCGCCGCGGGCCTCATCGAAGCCCACGGCGTCCTTGACCAGGCGGGTGATGTCCTCGATCTCGGCCTTGGTCAGCGGCCGTTCGGCGGCTTTGCCGTCAGCGCCGACCTGGCGCAGGTTGTCCACCAGCACTGCGACCGTCACGCGCTTCACGCGTCCGGCCGGCTGGCGCGAATAGCTCACGGTACGGTCGATCTCGTAGTTGCGCGAGTTTTGGCGCGAGCTGCTCTCGGGCGTCGACGCGGCCGCACTGCTGGCCGATGCCGCGGCGGCACTCGCTGCGGCGGCGGATGTGGCCGCTGTCGCGGCCGCGGGAGGTTTGGCAGTGCTCGGCGGGCTGGCGGTGCCGCCGGCCGGCGGCTGATTGGTCAGAGCTCCGGGCACGCCGCCGCTGGCGGCGCTGCCGGAACGGGAAGTTTCCTCGGAACTCTGTTCACTGCGCACCACGGCGCCATCGGGCTTGTACTGCTCATGCGCCTCCTCGGTGGCGCCCGCGTCCAGGTCCACGGTTACTTCGGCGTGCACGCGGCCGTCTCCGACCAGCGGTGCGATCAGCTTCTCGATGTGATCAACGTACGAGTCTTCGATGCGATGCGCGGCCTCGAACTGTTCGGCGGTCACCGCCGCCTCGGAATTCTTCGGCGATGACAGCAATCGCCCCTGCTGGTCCACGACCGTGACGTTGTCGGAGTCGAGCTCGGGGATGCTCGAGGCCACCAGATGAACGATGGCCGAGACCTGCTCGGCCTGCAACCGGTGACCGGCGCGCAGCTGCAGTAGCACCGAAGCACTGGCCGGACGCCGTTCGCGCACGAACGCCGACTGCTGCGGCAGCGCCAGATGAATCCGCGCCGCCTCCACCGCCTGCAGCGACGAGATGGTGCGCGACAGCTCACCCTCGAGCGCGTATTGGTAGCGCGCGTTTTCCATGAATTGGCTGACCCCGAAACCCGGGTCCTTGCTGATCAGGTCGAGACTGGCGCTCTTGCCTTGCGGCAGTCCCTGTCCGGCGAGCTGCAGTCGTGCCTCGTGCACCCGCTCGGCGGGTACCATGATCGCGCCGGTGGTGGGATCGAGCTTGTAATCGATCGACGCGGTCTGCAGCGCCTGCACCACGCTGCTGGCGTCCGAGTCCGCCAGATTGCCGTACAGCAGACTCCAGTTCGGCCCGCGCCACCACAGCACCACCGTGACACCGACGGCCACCGCGGCCGCGATTCCCAGCAGCAGCAGCAGCGGCCGAAGATTCAGGCCGACGCGTCCGTGGAAAGTCTGACTATTCGCCATAAACGATTCCCGTCACCCGGTCAGATCGACATGTTCATGATGTCCTGGTACACGGTGACCAGGCGGTTGCGTACCTCGGTGAGCGCGCGAAACGACACCGAGGCCTTCTGGCTCTCGATCATCACGCGTGCCAGGTCGACGCCCGACACGCCGCGCTCCCAGTCGTCGGCCAGCGCACCGGCGTGCTGCTGCGACTGATTCACCGCATCGATGCCCTGCTTCAGCAACGTGCCGAAGGCCGGCCCCGAGACTGCACTGGCTTCAGCGGTCGGGGTCGCCGGCTTGATGCCGGCCTGGCTCGACAGCGAGCGGATCTGCGCCAGCACCTGATCGATTGCGATGTTGCTCACGCGGCACTCCCGCTCATGTGAAGATCGTTGGACAGATCGAAGCCGGCGGCCCGCAGCCGCGCCAGCTTGTAGCGCAGCGTGCGCGCACTGATGCCGAGCTGTTCGGCGGCGCGCTCGCGGCTGCTGTGCGTGCGCAGCGCACGCAGGATGGTCGCTCGTTCGGCCAGCGCCACCGAGTCGGCCAGGGCGCCGACGGCGGCCGCGGCCGGTGCGACGATCGCTGTCGCCGGAGGCGGCGCAAGCGCCGGCTCGGGCGCCGACGGCTCAAACACGATGTGCGTGGCGCGGATCAAATCGCCCTCGCACAACACCAGCGCGCGCTGCATGACATTGTCGAGCTCGCGTACGTTGCCGGGCCACTCGTAGGTCAGCAGCAGCTGCGCGGCATCAGGCAGCAGCGCCGGAATGCGTCCACCGGGACGGCAATGGGCCGCCAGCAGGCGCATCGCCAATGGCAATACATCCTCGCGGCGGCAGCGCAGCGGCACCGGCGTCAGTGGGAAGACGTTCAAGCGGTAATACAGGTCCTCGCGGAAGCGTCCGCTGGTTACATCGGTGCGCAGGTTGCGGTTGGTGGTGGCGATGACGCGCACGTTCAGCGCGATCGACTGGCGGGCGCCGAGGCGCTCGACTTCGCGTTCCTGCAGCACCCGCAGCAGCTTGGCCTGCAGTGCGGCCGGGATCTCCGAGATTTCATCGAGCAGCAGGCTGCCGCCCTGGGCCTGCTCGAATTTGCCCGGATGGGCCGCCTGCGCACCGGTGAACGAGCCGCGTTCCCAGCCGAACAGCAGCGCCTCGAGCATGTGCTCCGGGATCGCCGCGCAATTGACCGCAACGAAGATCTGATCGGCGCGCTGCGAATGTCGATGGATGTAGCGCGCCAGCACCTCTTTGCCGGTGCCGGACTCACCCGCGATCAGCACCGTGCACTCGCTGCGTGCCACGCGCCGCGCCAGGTCCATCAGCCGCACCGAAACGGCGGCCGAGGCCACGGGCTCCTGAACATGATTTGAGACTGGGTCTGTCATTGCCTCTGCATCTTCGTAATGCCGCCGAAGATCAGAGCAATTTGCGTGCCGCCGCTATTGTGTGATGCGGTTCACGGTGGCAGCGTCTTGCCGCTGCCGGGACGTCAAGATTCCGACGCCGCCGCGTCGCTCGCGGTCATCGAATACTTGCGCAGCTTCTCGACCAGGGTGGTGCGCCGTAAGCCGAGCAGCCGAGCCGCCTGGGCGACCGTGCCTCCGGCCGAGCGCATGGCGCGCTCGATCAGGCGTTGCTCGAGCGACTCAAGATACTGGCGCAGATCGAAATCACGCTCGAATTCCTCCAGCATCACATCCGCCAGTTCCGGATCCATCGGCGCCAGTTCGTCCTCGGGCTCGGCCGCGACGATCGGGGTGACCGACGCGGTTTCGGCGGGCGCGGCCGCATCGCGCGACAGCGCTTCTAGCGCGGTCCCGACGACGCTCAAAGCCGGCGTCGAGGCGATCAGCGCCGGTGCTGCCGTGGCTTCCTCGCTTGGACTCCAGTCGCTGGGGCGGTAGCGAGCGGGCAGGTCATCGATCCTGACCGGCCGGCTGCCGCATTGAATCGACATGCGCTCGATCAGATTACCAAGTTCACGCACATTGCCGGGCCAGCGATAGGCCTTGAGCGCTTCGATGGCGGCGGCGGCGAACTGCACGCGCGGTCGGCCGGCGGCGCCATAGCGGCACGCCAGGTCCGTGATCAGCAACGACAGGTCCTCATCACGATCACGCAGCGCCGGCATCTCGATCGGCACCACGTTCAAGCGGTAATACAGATCGGCACGAAACGTGCCCTTGAGGATGGCCTGCTCCAGGTCATGATGGGTCGCGGCGATGATGCGCACGTCGCAGCGCTGCGAGTGACAGCTGCCGACGCGCTCGAAGGTGCGCTCCTGCAGCACCCGCAGCAGCTTCACCTGCATGGTGGGATTCATGTCGCCGATCTCGTCCAGAAACAGCGTACCGCCCTCGGCGATCTCGAAGCGACCCTTACGCGCCGTCAAGGCTCCGGTGAATGCGCCTTTTTCGTGGCCGAATAACTCGCTCTCGAGCAGCTCGGAGGGAATCGCCCCGCAGTTGATCGGCACGAAACTGCGCTGCCGGCGCGGTGAGCTGTCGTGAACGGCACGCGCCACCACTTCCTTGCCGGTACCGGACTCACCCAGGATCAGCACGTTGCTGTCGAAACCGGCCACTTGGCCGATCAGATGGTTGACATGGCGGATGGCCGCCGAGGTCCCGGTGGGCAGAAGCGCCACATTGGCGTCGGCGTCCGCATGCATACGGCGCGACTCCGACTTGACGAAGTTCCCTGTCAGGGCGGCTGTTTCAGCCATGAAGTTGTTGTTCCCTCAGAAATCCCGGGAACAGACTAGTTTTCGGGTTATGAAAAAAAGAGGGATTCCGTCACATCAGACCTGAGTACGGCGTCGCACTTTACCGAATATCAGAAAATCAGCCGCGCGCTTTGCGGACATCGGCAACGTGGCGACGGTGACGCAGGAATGCGATTTTCTGAATGAGCTCGGCCACGTTCTCCGACAAGGCCGGAAATCTGACCCTGACGATCGCGCCATCGACTTCGCTCACCTGCGAGGCCAGCTCGAGCGGCTGCGGCAGTGAGCCGCGCAGCTGCACGCGCAGCAGACCATGGGCGTGTGGCTCGGGCGGGGTGCCGATGCAGGTCCAGGAAGCGCCGGCGCGATTGAAGGCGATGCGGGTGGCCGACGGCATGGGTTCGGTCTTGAGCAGTTTCGATAACAGCTGCAGCACCAGGTCGAGCTTGAATTCCAGCCGCGCGATCTCACCGGCGAGCGGGCCCAGATCCTCGCCGCCGTCTCCGAGCGGATGCTCCTCGACCGCCATGCAGGCCTGCAGCAGCAGCAGATTGGATTCATCCAGTGCGAGCAGCTCGAACCGGTCCGGCGCGCAGGGCAGCGGCCGCCATTGCACCGGCAATATGTCCTGCCAGGCCAGCTCGTTGTCGAGTACCAGGGTATCCACGGTGTTGTTCGATGCCCCGCAGCGGGCGGCCTATGTTACGCGCTTGGCAGCGTCGCGCGCGTCATGTGCCGCACTTCCGGCCCGATCGTGATCCAGGCGCCTCGAATCTCGCCCAGCAGGCTCAACACCTCGGTCACGAACTGCGGCTTGTTGTCGACATTGGCGCGCAGCAGCTGGCGCATCATGTAGTCGTACAGATCGCTCAGATTCTGGGCGATCGCTCCGCCGCGCGTCATGTCGAGGCAGCCGCGCAGCTCGGCGATGATGCTGATGCAGCTATGCAGCAGCTTGGCCTTGCGGGCAATCTCGCCACGTTCCATGCAGCCACGCGCCGAATTCATGCGCTCCACGGCCGCATCCATCAACATCAGCACCAGGCCGTGCGGGTCGGAATTGGCGACGCCGCCGTGCACCGACACGCTCTGATAGGCCGCCACTTTGGATTTGCGCGCCAGGCTCATGCTGCATGTAACGGCAGCCGCTGCGCCAACTTGAGCCTGCCTGCCGACGCCCGGCGATCAGGCCTCAGGCTGGGACTGCACCAGCGGCAAGGTGGCGAATTGCTGTGTCAGATAGGCCGAGGTGCTCTGCAGCGAGGACAGCAGCGTGTTGAGCGCCGAGTACTGCTGCGTCAGGCTGGCGCTGAGCGCGGTCATCTGCGCGTTGAGCTGATTTTCCTGCTGGGTCAGCGCATTTTCCTGCGACACCAGCGTGCTGCTGGTGGCGGCGATGGCGCCCGCAGAACCCAGTGCCGAGGTCAGGTCGGAATTGAGTGTGCTGGCAACACCGCCGCTGCCGCTGAATAGCTGGCTGACCGCACCGAAATTGGTCGACAGCGCGTTCGACAGCGTGGTGCTGTTGACGCTGAGGGTGCCGTCCGGATTGGTGGTGATGCCGATGCTGGCAAGCGAGTTGTAGTTCGACGATCCAGTATTGACCAGACTGTACAGCGCCTGCTGCAGCTGATTCTTGGTGCCGGAGTAGATCGCATTGCCGAGCAGCGGTCCGGCAGTGTTGGTGGTGGCATCGTAGCTGCCCAGCGGCCCGATCGCGTTGATAAGCGTGTTGTAGGCGCTGACGAAATTGCCGATGTTGGAGGCGATGGTCGCGGTGTCGTTCGAGATCGCCAGCGTCTGAGTGGTGTTAGCGGCGGTGGTGCTCAAGAGATTGAGCGTCACGCCGCTGAGCGCGCCGGTCACCGTGTTGCTTGGGTTAGTATAAGGCACGCCGGAGATGCTGAAAGCCGCATCCTGGGCGGCCGCTTCCTGCGTGTAGTTGCCGACATTGCCGGCTGCGTAGGTCAGTGCGGCCAGCGCAGTGCCGGCATCGCTCTCCGCGACCTGGATGGTATTGGCCGCGCCGGTCAGTATCGAAGACAGTACCAGGTGCGCGCCATCGCTGCCCTGTAGCACGGTGGCGCCGATTCCCGGATTGCCGGCGGCGCTGTTGATCGCGGCCGCGATTCCGGCCAGCGTGTCGTTGCTGGCATCGATGGTGACGTTGAAGCTGCTGCCACCGAGGCTGAGCGTCAGCGTACCGGTGCCGACTGCGGCATTGCTGCCGCCGACGAAGGGTTTGGCCAGCAGCTGCTGCGCCTGCGCCAGCGCCGTCACCGCCACGTTATAGGTGCCGGCGACCGTTCCGGAACTGGCGCTGGCGGTGAATGCGGACTGATCCGAGCTGGTGGCGGTCTGGGCGTCAAAGGCGCTGGGCGTATCGAGTGCGCCAAGCGAGGACTGAAACGTCGACAGCGCACCCTTGAGCGTGCCGATGGCGGAGATCTGGGTGGTCACGGCCTGAGTCTGGGCCGAGATCTGGGCATCCTGCGGCGCCCGCGTCGCGGCGACCAATTCTGACACCAGCGAGCTGACATCGATGACGGAGCCGCCCGCCGCCGCGCTGCTGGAGCTGCCGGCGACCGACACCACCGGACCGATGCTGGGCGTGGTGCCCGTGCCGCTGACGGTGCTGGTCGCCATCGTGACTATTCCTCAGCCAGGAAACGACACAGGGTGGGCGTCTTGCAACGCCCACCCTGCACCGCTTTTCTGACTAAGATCGATTGCCGATACATCGAAATCCGTTACGGCAGCTTCTGCAGCAACGACAGGATGTTCTGCGGAATCGTGTTGGCCTGGGCCACCATCGCCGTGCTGGCCTGCTGCAGGATCTGCGCCTTCGACAGGTTGGAGGTCGCCTGCGCGTAGTCGGTATCCTGAATCGAGCTGCGGGCGCTGGTCAGGTTGGTGGCATCGATGTTCAGGCCCGTGATGGCAGCCTGGAACCGGTTCTGGTACGCGCCCAGCTGCGCGCCAGAGGTGGCGAGCTGCTGCAGGGCGGCGTCGATCTGCACCAACACCTTGTTGGAGTTGTCGACCGTGGTCACGTCCGACGAATCGAGGTAACCGGTGGGCGTCGCAACCGTCGCCGCGGTCAGGTCGTAGGTCGCGTTGACGCCCAGCGTCGCCAGGCTCTCGGTGCCCACGTCCACGGCGCCAGCGGTGTAAGCGACCGTCACCGCAGCCGCGGTGTTGGCGGTGCCGCTCAGGTCGATGCCCGTGGCGCCGACCGTTGCAATCAGGCCGCCGTCCTGGCCGGACAGCTGGTTAATCGCCGCGGCCACTGTGGCCGCGTCGGTCGCGGCCACGCCGGTGAAGGTGATCAGGCCGGTGGTGTGCGCCACGCCGTTGCCGTCGGTCACGGTCAGCGTGCCGGTGTCGCCGAGAGTCGCGCCGGTGCCGGCAGCCGTACCGGCGGAGGTAAACAGTCCGCCGATCTTGTTGCTGTTGGCGCTGGCGACCGAGGACACGGCGATCGTCTGGCCGGCGTTGGCGCCGACCTGGAAGGTCGCACCCTGGAAGGTGCCGTCGAGCAGGTTCACGCCGTTGAACTGCGTGTTGGTGGCGACGTTGTTGATGTCGGCCATCAGCTGCTGGTACTGCGTATTCAGGTCAGCACGGTCGGTGGCGCCGTTGGTGGCGTTCAGCGACTGCACCGCCAGATCGCGCATGGTCTGCAGGTCGCTCACGACCTCCGACAGCGCGCCCGAGGCGGTCTGCGTCAGCGACACACCGTCGCTGGCGTTGTTGGCGGCCTGGTTCAAGCCGTTGATCTGGGAAGTCATGCCCTGGGTGATCGCGTAACCGGCGGCGTTGTCGGCAGCGGTGTTGATGCGCAGACCCGAGGAAAGCTGTTGCAACGCAGTTGCCAACTGGCTACCTGACGACGTCAGGCTGTTCTGCGCCACAAGTGAGTCAATGTTCGAATTTAGGACCAGTGACATTGCCTGTTGCTCCTGAAGTTGGTGACAGGCGCCGGACACCAGTCCGTCGCGCTGTGCGGGCGACCCCTTGGTCGCTTCCGTTCACGCCGGTTATCGGTGACCCAGGATCGAACTTGAGCGTGGGACTCCAGGAATTGCCAAACTGCGCAGCAGTTCACAATAAATAACCAGATGGTCATCATCGTGCTGCCAATTCGCTCTATGAACTCAGGAACTTGAACAGCGATAGCTGTGCGATCGCCGCGTAGGACTGCTCGGCGGCCTGCAGGCTCACCATCTGCTGACTCAGGGTCGCCGTGGCCGAGGCGTAGTCGACGTTCTGCAGATTGGACTGCTGCGTCGCCAGCGTGGTGCTGGTCGAAGTATTGATGGTGCTCTGCGCGGTCAACATATTCAGGCGTGCGCCGACGCTGGCGGACACGGTCGACAGGTGACTGATGCCCTGGTCGAGGTTGGTCAGCGCGTTGCCGATGCTGGTGGCGAGCTGCGCCTTGCTGGCAGCGCTGTCGGCCGGCTGGGTCAGGGCCTGGGTGAGCTGGGTCAGGGTCGCGAACATGCTCTGGTTGGAACTCGGCGCGATGCTGAATGAGTCGCCGGCAGCCGGTGTACCGCTGACGCTGACCTGTACGCCCTGAAACTGGATCTCGGCACCCGAGCTGTAGCTGCCGTTGGCGACCACGGTGGTGCCGGTCGTGGCGTCGGTGATCTGGTAGGTGGTCGGGCTGGTGAATGTCAGCGCGTAGTTGTCCGGCGTCCACTGTGTGAGATCGGTCACGGAACCAGAATCGATCGCGCCGCTGCCGCTGTTGCCGGCATTGGCCGCGGTGGTGAAGGTACCGTTGCCGGCCGGAACATTCATGAAGGCGGTGGCGCCGGTATCGCTGTCGGCCACGCTCTGATTGGCGCTGACCTGGATCAGGCGCGTGCCGGCATCGCCCTGGTAGCTGACATTGCCGCCGCTGTCGGTGGCGAACGGCTGCGTCTGGGTGGCGTAGCCAGCGAACAGGTACTCGCCGTTGGAATCCTTGGTGTTGGCCGTGCCGAGCAGTGCCTGGATCTGAGTCTGGATCTGGGTGGCGATCTGCGCGCGATTACTGTCGTTCAGTGTGGCGTTGCCGGCCTGCACCGCCAGGTCACGAATGCTCTGCAGCGTGTTGGTGGCGCTCGACAGCGAACTCTCCTCGAGCGTCAGGCGCGTCTGCGCCGATTGCAGGTTGGTGCCGTACTGGCTCAGCTGCGCCTGCTGCTGCGACAGCTGCACGATCTGTGAGGCGGCCACCGGGTTGTCGGCCGCGGTCTGCACGGCCACGCCCGTGGACAGCTCGTTCTGCGTCTGCTGCAACGCGCTCGACTGGTTGTCGATCTCCAGGATCGCCTGCGAAGTAAATTCAGCGGTGGATATGCGCATGACTAGCTCTGCACTGCACTCAGTACCGATTGAAACAGCGTGGACGCGACCTTGATGGCTTCGGCGGCGGCCTGGTAGGCCTGCTGGTACTGCACCAGGTTGGCGGCCTCCTCATCGAGATTCACACCCGAGACACTCTGCTGCGCGTTGCTCGCATCGGTGAGCACTGCCTGCTGCGCCGTGGTGCCGGCCTGCGCCTGACTGGTCTTTATGCCGATGCTGGTAACCAGCTGATTGACCGCGCCGTTGATCGAGGTGTTGCCACCGATCAAGGGCTGATCGAGTAAGCCGGCCATCGCCACGGCATTGCGGTTGTCACCGCTGCCGCTGGCGTTGTCATCGATCGCGAAGCTGTCGCCAGTGGCCGGCGCACCCGAGAGCGTGACCTGCATGCCGTTGAAGTTGATCGGCGCCCCAGCGGTATAGGCACCATTGGCCACGACCGTGCCGACGGCATTGGTGATCTGGTAGGCAGCCGCAGCGGTGAAACTCAAGGTGTAGTCGCCGCGTACCCAGGTCGCCGGATTGGGCACCGAGCCGGCATCGATGCTGCCACTGCCCGTGTTGCCAGTGGTCGCCGAGGTCAGCAGCGGTGCGGCCGCGGCCAGCTGCGACGGGTCTGTTAGCAGCACCTGCATACCGGCGACCGCGGCGCGCGTCGGGCTGATGCGATAGCTGTCGCCGGCCTGCGCACCGGCCGCCACCACCAGCGACATGCCGTCGGCGCTGAAAGGATTTCCGGCGCTGCCGTTGCCGGTCATCGTGACCGGCGCACCGGTGCTGGCATTGCTCAGCGTCCAGTTGGTGCCGTCGTAACGCAGGATGTAGTTGTTGGCAGTCACGGCGTTGGCATCGCTGACGGTGGCCGTGACCGCCGGCGTGCCGGCATTGCTGCTGCTCGGCAGTACCTGCACCGCGCCGACCGCAAACACCGCCTGACCCGGATTACCGCTCTGATCCAGGCCGGCCTGATTCTGCGTATTCACGGCGCTGCTGAGCACCAGCGCGATCTGGCCGAGGCCGTCGCGCGCCGGATCGAGCATCTGGCTTCGAAACTGCAGCGTGCCGCCGAGCGTGCCGCCGCTGATCTGGGCGGTGACATCGGTCAGCCCGGCCGGGGTGCTGATCGCCAGATCGTCCTCGGACGGATCGTAGGGATTGGCGATGGTCGAGAGGCTTGAAGCGGTGGTGCCGGTCACCAGCGTCTGGCCCGAGCCGATGTAGACATTGACCGAACCGTCACTCTGCTGGGTCGTAGTTACGTTGGCGTACGTCGCGAGCTGATTGATCAGCTGGTTGCGCTGATCGAGCAAACTCCCGGGCGCCTGTGCGCTCGGCGAGGTGTCCGCCATGATCTGCTTGTTCAGCGTGGCGATGCTCTGCGCCAGCGCGGTGACCTGGCTGGCATCGCTGGTCATCTGCGTGTTGGCCTGCAGGTTCAGCGTCTGCAGGCTGCCGTCGTCGCTCTGCAGATTGCTGACCAGCTGCTGCGCCTGACTCAAAAATGCCTGCCTCGAGGCCGACGCGGTCGGCGAGTTGGCTACCGTCTGCAGCGCGCTGACCAGGCTCTGCAGCTGCGTCGACAGCCCATTGGTGGTGCTGCCGAGCAGATTGTCGATCTGCGCAGCCTGGCTGGAAAAGCTGTTGAGCTGGTTGTAGGCACTGGTGGCGGACACCACCTGCGAGGCAACCGTCTGGTTGAAGATACGCTGCACGCTGTTGACGGCCACGCCATTGCCGATCGACAGCTGGCCGATCTGCGGGCCGGGCACGCTGACCAGATTGACGCTTTCGCGGCTGTAGCCGGGCGTGGACGCATTGGCGATGTTGTTGCTGGTGGTGTCCAGCTCCTGCTGGAACGCCATCAGGCCCGAGACGCTCGTGTTCAGCATATCGGACATGTGGGCTCCTCGGCGTATCGCTGTCGGGGGTTATCGGCGCGCCGGCTCATGACTTGAGCGCCGCCGCGCGCAACTGCCGCAAGGTGGCCACGGTAGCGACCAGCTTATTGGCGTAATCCGGATCGGTGGCATAGCCGCCGCGCTGCAGTCCGTTGGCGAACGCCTGCACGTCGGCACCGGTACCCAGCGCCGCGGCATAACGCGAATCGCGACTCAACAGCGAGACATAATCGCCGACGCTCTGCGCGGCGCTGCCGTAGCTGCGAAACTCGGCGTTGGTGACCGTCGGCTGGCCCTGCACATACTCGGTCGTGTAAGCAGTCACCGTCGGTCCCTGCCAGGCAGCACCGGTTTTGACGCCGAACAGATTGGCACTGACCTTGCCGCTGGCATCGGTCGGCTGACTGCGGCCCCAGCCGGTCTCAAGCGCGGCCTGCGCCATCAGCGTATCGGCCGCCACGCCCAGACGGGCGCCGGCGCGCTGCGCCAGCGGCTCGAGCGCGCGCACGAAGCTGGCCTGCTGGGCGCTGGACACGGGCGCCGCCGCGGCATTGCCGATCGCGGGCGTGCTGCCGGCCGTGGTCGCCGCGTGTGCGGCCTGCGAGCGTGTGAGCTGCTGCATCAGCATGTCGGCCAGGCCGAGGCCCTTGCCGTGGGCCATCTGCAGCGCCAGCTGCTGGTCGTACATTTCCTGATAGGTCTTGGTATCCTCGCTGTCGCCTAAGCCCTGCGCCAGCGAGCCCTCGCGCATCGACTTCAGCATCATCGCGGTGAACAGCGCCTCGAACTGGCGTGCGGCCTCGCGCAGCGCGGCCGGGTCCTGTTGCCCGGCGGACGCACGCAGCCGCTCCAGGCCCTGGAAGTCGGCATAGAAGCTCGGTGAAATGCCCGGTGCGCTCATGCGCTTTTCAGATCACGATCAGCTGGGCGCGCAGCGCGCCGGCTTCCTTCAGCGCTTCGAGAATGGCCACCAGGTCGCCTGGGGCCGCGCCGACCTGATTCACCGCGCGTACGATCTCGTCGAGACTGACGCCGGCGTTGAACACGAACATGCGCGCTTCGGGCTGGGTGACGGAAATATCCGAGCGTGGCGTCACCTGGGTGGTGCCGCCGCGGCTGAACGCGGTCGGCTGACTGACGTCCTGGCGCTCGGTGATGGTGACCGACAGCGAGCCGTGCGCGACCGCGGCCGGCGTGACCCGCACGCGCGAGCCAATGACCACCGTGCCGGTGCGCGAATTGATGATGACGCGTGCCGGCGCATCGCCGGGCTCGATCTCCAGTTCCTGCAGCGCCGAGACGAACGCGATCCGCTGGGTCGAATCGGCCGGCGCGGCGACCTTCACCGACACCGGATCGAGTGCCACCGCGGTATCCCCGCCGAGCAGCTTGTTGATGCCCTCGCTCAGGTGCGTGGCGGTGGTGAAATCAGGCGTATTGAGATTCAGCATCACGAACGGCTGGGTGCCGAAGTCGCTGCGCACCTCGTGCTCGACCGTGGCGCCATTGGGCACGCGGCCGCCGCTGGGCACGTTGACGCTGACGCGCGAGCCGTCCTTGCCGGAAACGCCGAAGCCGCTGACCACCACGCTGCCCTGCGCCATGGCGTAGACCTCGCCATCGGCGCCGCGCAGTGGCGTCATCAGCAGGTTGCCGCCGCGCAGACTGCTGGCATTGCCGATCGACCCGACGGTGACATCGACGGTCTGGCCGACCTTGATGAACGACGGCAGCTGCGCGGTCACGGTCACCGCAGCGACATTCTTGAGCTGCGGGCTGACATTGGCTGGAATGGTGACGCCGAATTTCTCCAGCATGTTGATGATGCTCTGGACGGTGAACGGCGTCTGCGTGGTCTGATCGCCGGTGCCGTCCAGTCCGACCACCAGGCCGTAGCCGACCAACTGGTTGGTGCGCATGCCGGACACGGCGGCCAGGTCCTTGACGCGCTCGGCGCTCGCCAGCGCCGGCAGCAGGTAGATCGCCGCAACGACCATCAATCGGAATCGGTGCATGGAGTGCTTCCCGTCAGAAAGGCATGTAGGGCGAGTCGAAGAAGCGCGCCAGCCACGACTTGGTGTTGGCGTCGGCCAGAGTGCCTTGACCGCCATAGGAGATGCTGGCGTCGGCCACATCGAACGAGGGCACGATATTGTCGGGCCCGATATCGACCGGGCGCACGATGCCCTGGATGCGCACGTACTCGCGGCCCTGATTGAGGCTGATCCACTTCTGCCCGCGCACCAGCAGGTTACCGTTGGCCAGTCGCTTGGCCACCGTCACCGAGATGAAGCCGTTGAGCTGATTGCTCTGGGCGCTGGTGCCCTCACCATCAAACTGGCTGCTGTCGGCCAGCGAGCCGCTCAGCACGTTGCGGCCGTGGATGGTCACGTTGCCGCCGAGAATATTGACGCCCGGCAGGGTCGCGGTGGTGTTCTTCTTGGTGGTGGTGACGGCACTCTTGGAGGCGTTGGTGCTCTCCTCCAGCTGGATCGTCAAAATGTCACCGACCCGGCGCGCCACCGCGTTGTCGAACAGCGCCTGATCGTGTCCTTCCTGGTAGATGGCACCATTGCCGGCGCTGACCGGCGGCACCTCCTCCGGCAGGGTCGAGGAGAAATCGGCCGGCGGCGGATGCGCGGTATGGCAACCGGTCAGCAGCGGTAGCAGCCCGATCACGCCGGCTACGCCGACCAGCAGCAGCACGAACCAGTCGACACTATATATATGGGTGCGTTTCACAGGTTGGTGCTCAGGTTCTGCAGCATCTGATCGGTGGTCTGGATGGCCTTGCTGTCCATCTCGTAGGCGCGCTGGGTCTCGATCATGGCGACCATTTCGGACACCACGTCGACGTTGGAACTCTCAGTGGCGCCCTGCTGCAGCGTGCCCATGCCCGACAGACCCGGATTCGCGGTCTGCGCTGTGCCGCTGGAAGCCGACGCGACCAGCAGGTTCTGGCCCAGCGGCTGCAGGCCGGCCTCGTTGACGAAGTCGGCCAGCTGCATCGTGCCGACCGTGGTCGGGGCGGTCTGACCCGCCACCAGCACGCTGACCGTGCCGTCGTTAGCGATGGTGACCGACTGCGCGCCCTGCGGAATCGTGATCGCCGGCTGCACCACGTAGCCGCTGGCGGTCACGACCTGGCCCTGAGCGTTGGTCTGAAAGCTGCCGTCGCGGGTATAGGCCAGCGTGCCGTCGGGGGTGAGCACCTGGAAGAAGCCGCGGCCGTTGATCGCGACGTCGAGCGAGTTGCCGGTCTGGTTGACGCTGCCCTGGGTGTAGAGCTTCTCGGTGGCGACCATCTGCACGCCGGTTCCCAGATTCAAGCCGCTGGGGGAGAGCGTGTCCTGCGAGGTCGAACCGCCGACCTGGCGCACGTTCTGGTAGTACAGGTCCTGGAATACGCCGCGCGATTCCTTGTAGCCGGTGGTGTTGACGTTGGCCAGGTTGTTGGCGACCACGGCCATCTTGCTCTCCTGAGCATCCAGGCCGGTCTTCGCCGCCCACAGTGCGCTGTTCATGACGTACTTCCTTAGTTACGTTCAGCCGCTGGTCTGCAGCAGCTTGGTTGACGAGGTGTCGTTGTCTTCGGCGGACTTCATCGACTTGAGCTGCATGTCGTAGCTGCGCGCCAGCTCAATCATGTTGGTCATGGCCGCCGCCATGTTGACGTTGCTGGACTCGAGCGCGCCGGGCACCAGCTGCACCGTGGCATCCGCGTCCGCATCGGTGCCGCTGCTGGAGCGAAACAGGCCGCCATCGCTGCGCTCGAGCGAATCGCTCGGCGGATTGACCAGCTTGATGCGGCCGCACACCGCGATGGTCTGCGGCGTCTGGCCGAGCGGCACGATCGAGACCGAACCGTCGTGTCCGACCGCGATCGACTCGTAGGGCGGAATCGACAGCGGACCGGAATCCCCCAGCACCCGATAACCGGCGGCGGTGGTCAGCTGTCCGTTGGGATCGACGCGTAGGTCGCCGGCGCGGGTATAGGCCTCAGTGCCCTGCGGGCTCTGCACCGCGATCCAGCCGGGGCCCTGGACAGCCACATCCAGGTTGCGACCGGTCTGTTCGATGGTTCCACCGCTCGCATCCCAGCCCACCGAGCTGTCGGTGGCGTAGGCGCGCGAAGCTAAGCCCGCGCCCTGCACCTGCTGCGACTGGAACGCCGACAGGTCGGCGCGAAAGCCGGGCGTGCTGACGTTCGCCAGGTTGTAGCTGTTGGCGGTCTGGGCGCGCAGGGTCTCCTTTGCGCCCGACATGGCCACGTAGACGAGCCGGTCCATGAGTGTCGATTACGCCTGGGTCGGAATCTGGATGATGGTCTGGGTGATCTGGTTCTGCGTTGAGATCATCTGCGCATTGGCCTGGAAGGCGCGCTGCGCGGTGATCATCGCCACCAGCTCCGCGGTCACGTCGACGTTGGACTCCTCCAGCGAGCCAGACTCGATCTGGCCCAGACCGGCGGTGCCCGCCTGGCCGTTGACCGCCTGACCGGACGAGCCGGTCTGCGCCCAGTCGGATTGGCCCAGCTGCGCCAGCCCGCCCGGATTGGCGAAGCTCGCTAGTGCGACCTGTCCGAGCTGCACCGACTGACCGTTGGTGTACTGCGCCTCGACGATGCCCGAGGTGTCGATGTTGATGCCGGCGAGCGTGCCGGTGGTGAAGCCATCCTGCTGGATCGAGCTCACCGCGAACGCATTGCCGTACTGCGTGCTCTTGCCGAAGTTGAAATTCATGTTGAGCGGGTTGGCGCCCGTGGTCGGTGTGTAGGCACCGAAGTTGAGGCTGCCACTGGGCGGCGTGGTCAGAACACCGGTGGGTGAGAACTGCAGCGCCTGGGCGCCGCCGACCGCCTGGCCGTCCACGGTCAGGTAGGCATTCCACTGATTGGCGGTCGCGGTCTGGGCGAAATACAGCGTTGCCGTATGCGCCGCGCCGAGCGAGTCGTACACCGTCGCGGTGGTCGAGTTGTTGTAGCTGGCCGGGTCGGTGGCGGAGAACAGCGCGTCCGCCGGCACGGTCGCATTGGCCGGCAGATCCAGCGTCAGGTTGACGTTCTGGGTGGCCACCGGCGCACTGTCGCCGGCCGATACCTGCAGTCCGGTGGTGGTGCTGGTGTTGAAGCCGCCGTTGGCGGTCGGCGGATACACCTGCAGGACCTGGCCCTGCGGATTAACCACGAAGCCGTCGGCGTTGGTGGAGAAATCACCGGCGCGCGTGTACTGCAGCGCACCGCCGTTGCTGACGGTGAAGAAGCCCTGGCCGCTGATGGCAAGATTGAGGTTGTTGCCGGTCGTCTGCAGCGCACCCTGGGTGAAGTCCTGCGCCACCGCCGCGACCTGCACGCCGTTGCCGATCGCGTCCGAGGCGACTCCGTTCTGCGAGCTCGCGTACAGACCAGCGAACTCGGCCACCGACTGCTTGAAGCCGGTGGTATTCGCGTTGGCGATGTTGTTGGATACAACATCAAGATCCGACTGCGCGGCGTCGATGCCGGTCAATGCGATGCCGAATGACATGTGGTTGGCTCCTGTTCTAAAAAATCGGTTGGTAAATCAATTGACCTGTTGCACGTTGGCGAGCGCAACCGCGCCCAGCTGCGGCGTGTTGAGCGTGATGCCACCGCCGCCGGGATTGAGCGATACGCTCGACACGGTGCCGGACAGAT
Source organism: Steroidobacteraceae bacterium (assembly GCA_036490715.1). Classification (GTDB taxonomy): domain Bacteria; phylum Pseudomonadota; class Gammaproteobacteria; order Steroidobacterales; family Steroidobacteraceae; genus FEN-1191. The sequence goes on from DASXDL010000013.1 coordinate 53,372, forward strand.
ACACCGGCGCACCGGTGGATACGCCGTTGACATTGGCGATCGCCTGCACGGTGTAGGCGCCGGCCGGCGCTTGCGCGCCGCTCAGGTCGGTGCCGTTCCAGGTAAAGTTGGTCAGTCCGGCGCCGGAGGGCACGTTGATCTGCTGTACCAGTGTGCCGGCGCTGTTGCTGATGTTGACCACGGTGCTGGTGGCGCCGGTGGGTTCCTGCACCGCGCCGGACAGCGACTGCCCGGAGTTCAACTGTGCCGTACTCGCCTGCGTCAGCACCGAATGGCCGACCAGACCGGCGCTCGACAGCGCCTGGTTGGCCAGCAGCGTCGAGCTCAGCGACGACAGCGAGGTCTGCATCGCGTCGATACCCGACACGGTGCCGAACTGCGCCAGCTGCGTGACGAACGTCGATGGGTCGAGCGGTTGCGTCGGATCCTGGTTTTGCAGCTGCGCGGTCATCAGCGTTAAGAAGTCGTTGACGCTCAGCGTCGCGACCGAAGCGGCGGCGGCCGCGGCGCCGATGCTGGCGTTGTTGTTGGCGCTGCCGCTGGAATTGGTCTGGCCGTTGTTGGTCACATTGGGTATCGACATAGGGACTCCGGTGCCGGGTCTTTAAGATCAGCTCTGGCCGAGCTTTAGGGTGTCGAGCATCAGATTACGGGCCGTGTTCATGACCTCGACGTTGTTCTGATAGGCGCGCGAGGCGGAGATCATGTCGGTCATCTCCTCCACCACGTTGACGTTCGAGCTGTAGACGTAGCCGTCGGCATTGGCGAGCGGATTGCCAGGGTCATAGCGCGACTCGGGCGCGGTGCCGTTGGTGACGATGCCGGCAACCTTGACGCTGGCGCTGGCCTGCTCGATGGCCTGCCCCGGTGCGCCGAGGGCTTGCGCCGATTGCGTGTCCTGTACCGTCTGAAACACCGGGTGCTTGGCCTGATACACCTGACTCGGATCACCGCTGACGCTGTCGGCGTTGGCAAGATTGCTCGCGACCGTGTTCAGCCGTACCGACTCGGCGCTCATGCCGGCGCCGGCGATATCAAATACCTTGAATGACGACATGGCTTATTGCCCCACGATTGCGGTCATCAATTCCTTCAGACGCGCATTGAGAAAGGTCAGCGTGGCCTGGTAACGCACCGAGTTCTCGGCAAAAGCCGCCTGCTCGAGCTGCGTATCGACGGTGTTGCCGTCGAGCGAGGGCGCCATCGGCACGCGGTACTTGATGTTCGAGGCGGCGGTGGCGGCGGCCGGCCTGGTACCCGCGGCGCCGTCAGCGGCGCCCGCGGCCGCCAGCGCCGTCTTGAAATCGATGTCGCGCGCCTTGTAGTTCGGCGTGTCGGCGTTGGCCAGATTGGCCGCCAGCAGCTCGGTGCGCTGCGCCTCGAGCGTCAATGCCTGCGCATGTACGCCGAGATAGCTGTCCAGATTCAGTGCCATGCCATCCTCGCGAATGAACTCACTCGGCAGGGAAGGAGCAAGGCGTGTGCCACGCGGGTGCAACGCCATCCATCAGGGCAGTTTCTGTGACGCAGTCGCGATTGCGAGCGCCGTGGCCGGTCGAGGCGAGCGCGTGGGCGGCGAGACTTTGCCGCCATTCGGCAAGGCCGCGCCGCGCGGCGACGCGACGCTATGGCGTGTCAGCTATCGGCCGCCGGCGCCTGCACTTGAGTGTCGGAATTCCGGCGGCCGACGGTGGCACGGCAATTGCTCCCTGTATCTCACGATGAATCACTGCAAGGCAACCTCGATGCGGGCATTTTCACTGCGCGCGCTGGCAGTCGGCGTGATGGCCAGCGGCGTGGCGTTGAGCACAGCGGTCGCCGACATCGGCGCACTGCAGGCGGCGGCGGAGAATGCCGTGCGCCGTGAACTGCCGCCAAATAGCTCGCATACGATGGTGCGCGCCCAGAGCTTGGACCCGCGTCTGCGTCTGGCCGATTGCGATCGGCCGCTGTCGGCATCGCTCGCCGGCGACGGCCAGCCCCGCGCCCACACCACCGTCGCGGTGCGCTGCGAGGGCAGCGCGCGCTGGACTCTCTATGTCAGTGTCAGCATTGAGTCCGAGGTCGACGTGCTGGTCGCCCGGCGCGCTTTGCCGCGCGACACCGAATTAAGCCCGACCGATTTCGAGGCGCTGCCGCGGCATATGCCCGGCCTTACGACCGACTACATCACGCAGCCGGCGCTGCTGAGCGGCCAGCGCCTGCGCCAGGGCTTGAGCAGCGGTCAGGCCCTGACGGTCGAAGCGCTCACGCCAGCCAATCTGATCCACCGCGGCCAGCAGGTCACACTGATCGCCGGCTCGGGAGAATTCGAAGTGCGCATGAGTGCCGTGGCGCTGTCGGACGGCCGGCTGGCCGACCGCATCCGGGTCGAGAACCTGAGCTCGCAGCGCGTCATCGAGGGCATCGTGCGCTCCGACAGCGTGGTCGAGGTCCCATTATGACAACTGCCGGGCGCCTAAAGTTTGACGGCGGTTGGCCGATATCTGATCCGAGGATGGCAAGGAGACCGTAGTGGCAGATCGAATCAAGGGCCTGGACAGCAGCTCCGTCGGAGCCGCGCGCAGCGGCGGCAGTCCGATCGAGCAGATTCGCGCCAGCACCCCGGTTGGCAGTGGCACCGCGGCTCCGCAGCCCAGTGTCGACAGCGTCAACATCACCGACTCGGCCCGACGCCTGTTTGCGCTGGCGCAGGCCGTGAATGCCGCTCCCGAGATCGACTCGCAGCGAGTCGCCGCCTATCAGCAGGCGATTGGCGACGGCCAGTACACCATCAATCCGGACCGCATTGCCGACCGACTGCTGCAGATGGAGCAGGATCTGGTCGCGACCTACTGATCCGGCATGACGCCGCAGCGGACCGAGGTCCAGGCGCTGCTGCGCCGAATTCTCGAAGACGAGTCGCGCCTGCTGGGCGAGCTGGGCGCGCTGCTTAAGGATGAGGCCGGCATTCTGGGCGGTAATGACATCGAAGCGATTGCCGGCATCGGCAGCAGCCGTCAGCGCTGCATCGATGCCCTGACCCGACTGGACGCCGAACGCGCCGACGTTTGTCGCCTGCTGTCTTTTGGTCACGGCCGTGGCGCGCTGGCGCGCCTGTACCAGTGGTGCGATTCAGACGCAACGCTCGGCGCGCGCTGGCAGGCCAACCTCGAGCTCGCGCGTCGTTGCCAGAAACTCAACGACACCAATGGCGCGGTGGTGACCGCGCGCTTATCGCGCGTGCAACAGCTGCTGATGGTGGTGCGGGGCAAGAGCGCACCACCGGTCTACTCGGCCCACGGTTCGCGCCTGGGCGACCTGGGCACCCGCGATCTGGGACGCGCCTAGCGACTCTTGCTCGACTTGCGGCGGAGAAACGCTGCGCTAAGCTCTGCGGCGGTACTGCTGATAACCGCCACCATGTCCAGAGCGTTCTTCCAGGCCTTCGATCCCCCGGCGGCGCGTATCGCTGCCGCAGTCTCGCTGGCTGCCATGCTGGTGTGGTGTGCAAGCGTCGCGCTGCAGAGCGACTTCAGCCAGGTGGTACGTGCCAATACCGACGATGCGTTCTATTACTTCACCGCCGCCCGCAATCTGGCCGCCGGCCATGGACTGACCGTCGACGGCATCCACCCGACCAACGGCTTTCACCCGTTGTGGTTGTTGCTGCTGCTGCCGGTGTTTCTGGGCCACCTGCCGCCCGACGCCAGTCTGCGCGCCGTCACGCTGCTGCAGGGCGTGCTGCTGGCGGTCGGCGCGATAGTCCTGTATCGCGTACATCAGCGGATGTTCTCGGCGCGCACCGCGCTGGCGAGCACGCTGCTGTTCCTGCTGTTCGTCGTTCCATCGTCCATGGCGGGAATGGAGTCGGCGCTGCTGGTGTTGCTGCTGGTGCTGCTGTACGCGGCCGGCGCTGCGCTCTACCAGCAGCCGCAGCAACGCCGGCCGGCGGTGCTGGTTGGCGTGCTGCTGGGACTGGTGCTGCTGGCGAGGCTTGATCTGGTGTTCCTGCCGCTCGCGCTGGCGCTGGCCATCATGCTGAAGCTGCCGGACCGCCAGACTCGCTTGACCTTCGCCCCCGCCGCCGTGCGCGTGGCGGCGAGCGCTGCGGTCGTGGTGCTGCCGTACCTGCTGTTCAATGTCATCGAGTTCGGCGCCGTGATGCCGATCAGCGGTGCGGTCAAATCCACCTTTCCGTCGTTGACGCCGACCCATGGACCATTGGGCGCATTGTCGGCCAAGGACTTCGTCGCGGTCGGGCTCGCCGTCGGTTGGCTGATCTGCAGCCTGCTGCGACTCAGAGCAAGGGTGGCGGGCGCGGTCGCGCCCTATCGCGGCGTTGCCATTACCGTCATGGCACTGACGCTTGTGCTGCATCTGGCCTACACCGTGCTATTCATGAAGTGGGGTGTGTTTTTCTGGTATTACGCGTTCTATCCGCTGGTAGCGGTGCTGATACTGGCGGTGGGCATCCAGGCCATCCTGCAATCCACGCTGCTGCAAACCCACCCGCTCCTCTACTGGCTCGGGCTTGGCGTGCTGATCGTCTTCGGGATCACGCGTCACGTGCACCAGGCCCGGAACAGTCACGGTGAATGGCAGCTGGTGACCTACGAGGCGGCGCGCTGGGTGCGTGAGCATACCGATGCCGGCGCCATCTTCGGCATGACCGACAGCGGCGTGTTCTCGTACTTCAGCTGCCGGCGCGTGATCAATCTTGACGGTATCGTCAACACCATGGATTTTCAGCGCCAGATTGCCGCCGGCCGGGTCAACGACTACCTGGGTGCCAACGGTGTCGACTATCTGGTGCAGCACGCGGTGTTGGGTCATGAGGATGTCGTGCGCGGCGATTACACTTCGATGCCGATACGCATTCTGAGTCATCGTTTCGACGTCATCGGCGACCCGGTGATGGTCTACCGCAAGGACGAGCTGTATCGCTCACTGCCCTATTCCCACGGTACCGGCGATACGGTGCTGGTGATCTGGCGCTACGCGCAGGCTGGCGCGCCGGCGGCCCGGGCTGCGGGCGACCTGTGCCAGAGAGGCTAGATCGCAGCAGCGAATTTGAGCGCAATGTTCGGGAGGCGATCGCTGCCTGAAGCTGCCAACCTGACATGGTCAGGCTCCAGTGAGCCGTCTGCGGTGTCGCCCCTATGAACTTTCGTGTATCCGGTCTGGCCGTTGGCCAGTTTGCACCGTTGTTCGGACTGCCCGAGGAGGCGCTGAGTGCGCGCGGCGTTGTGCGCCGGATTGCCGATTGCACTCCCGGCTTTCCGTGCCGGATCAGTCTGCGCGATGCCGACGTCGGTGAATCCGTGCTGCTGCTGAATTACGAACACCTGCCGGTGCACAGCCCCTACCGGTCGAGCCACGCCATCTTCGTGCGCGAGTTCGCCATCGAGGCGACGCCAGCCATCAACGAGATCCCTCCGGTGCTGCACAAGCGCCTGTTGTCGGCCCGCGGCTTTGACGACGCCGGCATGATGATCGAGGCTGACGTGGTGGAGGGCTCCAGGCTGCGCTTAATCCTTGACCGGCTGTTCGACGATGCGCGCATCCGCTACGTCCATCTGCACAACGCCAAGCCCGGCTGCTTCGCCGCGCGCGTTGATCGGGCGTGAGCGCCGCTACGGACGAGGGAATTCGATCCCCAGGTCGTCGCACATGACCTGGGCCGTGGCGCGCCCGGCGCCGAGCACGCCGCCGCCCGGATATTGAAACGGCCCGACCAGGTACAAACGATCGACGCCGGGTACTCGGTACTGCCCCAGATCCGGCGTCGGCCGATGCGCACCGCTCTGGTAGCTTGAGGGCGCGACCCCGTGCAGGTCGCCCTGCATGAAACTGGGTGAGGTGCGTTCCATGTCGAGCGGGCTGTCGCAGTGAAACTGCAGCAGCACCTCATCGACATTGGACACGAACAGGCGCAAACGCTCGAGCATGCTGCGAGCGTAAGACTCCTTGGTCTCATCCCAGGAGCGTGCATCGGGACGGTGGTACGGCACATAGTCCCAAAGGTGCGCAATCGACTTGCCCTCCGGCGCGCGCGTGGGATCGAACATCGACAAGGATCCAAGGCCTAGCAGATGCGAGCGCATCAATCGTCCGTAGCGCAGATCGTCGAAGCACTGGCGCAGCTCGTCATAGCCGGAAGGCATCAGCTCGATCATGATCGACTCAACCGGTTGCGCCGTGCGAAAGCGCAGTGGACCCGCCAGGGCCGTGTGCACCGTGATGCAGGCGGCATCACTGAATTGGGTTGCCTCGGCGGCGCGGCGCACGTCGGCATCGAGCCCGGGGACCATGCTCGCGAGCCGATGCGGATGGATCGCGCCGATGACTGCCTCACGCGCGCTGTACCGTCGGTCATCGGCGGTGATGACGCCGGTAGCCCGGCCATTGCTGACGATCACTTCGGCGACGTCCTGGTTGGCGAGCACCGCGCCACCGTGGTGCTCGATGCAGCGTCGCAACGCATCAGTCAACTGGCCGCTGCCCCCGATCGGGACGCCGAAGCCGTAGCCTTCAAGGAAACCCAAGAACACGAACACGCCCAGGCCGGTCGCCTTCTCGTCCGGCGACACCAGATTTTCCCCGGCCACACGCGCGAAATGTGCGCGCACCCGCTCGTGCTCGAAGTAGCCGGCGAGCACGTCGTGGCTGCTCATCTGCATCGTGCGCCACAGTTCGCGTCCCTCACGGGACTGGTCGAGAAAGGCCAACGACGCGCCGAGCGGTGCTGGCGGGGTGAACAGGGTCGACACCAGCATGGGCAGCCAGGCCGCGGCCCGCGCCGACAGACGCAGAAACGCCTCGGCATCGTGCTTGGAAAAACGGGCGATCTCGGCGGCCGAGCGGTTCTTGTCGCGGTACAGTGTCAGCGTCGCGCCGTCCTCGAACACCGACATCATCGGTGATTCCGGAAACAGGTAACGCAGACCGAAGCGGCTCTTGAGCTCCAGTTCGTCCCGCTGCAGCAGCGGGTTGGCCTGAATAAAGATGTGAGTCATCGAGTGCTGATCGTGCCGAAATCCCGGCAGCGTGAGTTCGCGCGACACGACGCCGCCGCCGAGCCACGCGTTGCGTTCGAGCACCAGCACGCGCTTGCCGCTCCTGGCCAGATAGGCCGCCGCCACCATGCCGTTGTGGCCGCTGCCGATCGCGATGACATCGAAGCTCGTCACAAGCCAATTCTTCTACGAATCTCGGCAGCGTCAATCCCCTGCTGCCGGATATTGCGCAGCGTGCTCGACCGATCGCGTTTGGACAACTTGCTGCCGTCGGCATCCAGGATCAGGCGATGATGCGCATACAGCGGGGCCGGCAGTCCAAGCGCTGCCTGCAGCATCCGCTGTACATGCGCGGATGCGAACAGGTCATTACCGCGCGTCACCAGGCTCACGTCCTGGAAGGCATCGTCCACCACCACCGCAAGATGATAGGCGGCGGGCAGGCCCTTGCGCGCCAGGACGATGTCGCCCAGCACCCCGGGCTCGACCGGCACATCGCCATTTTCGCCATCCGGGCCCTGGCCAAGTTCCTCAAAGCTGAGCGCCCCGGTCATCGCGGCAGCCTTTCTCGAATCGAGCCTCAGCGCGAACGGATCGCCCCTGGCCTTGCGCATCTCGCATTCACTTCGGGATAGCGTCCGGCAGGTACCGGGGTAAACCACTTCGCCGGACCGGTGCGGTGCCTCGCCGGCACGCTCGATCTCCCGAACGATTTCTTGGCGCGTGCAAAAGCACGAATAGATCAGGCCGGCCTTGTCCAGCGTTGCCAGCGCGGCGCGGTGCGCTTCGCTGCGCTCGGACTGTCGCAGCACCGGCTGCTGCCACTGCAGCCCAAGCCAGGTCAGGTCCTCCACGATGCCGGCCTCGAATTCGAGCCGGCACCGGCCCCGATCAAGATCCTCGATCCGCAGCAGAAAATTTCCGCCGCCCGCAGCCTCATAGGCGCTGATCGCTGCCAGGGCGTGGCCGAGGTGCAGCCAGCCGGTCGGGCTCGGGGCGAAGCGGGTGGTGTGGTTGGCGGTTTGCCTCAAGGCGCCCAGTAGACCGTGACCGGCACCTGCTGCTGCCGCAGCAGTGCACGTACCGGCATCTGCTCGACCGGGCCCGCCTTGCGCGCCTGGTCATAGGTGTTCCACTTGTCGCTGCCGATGAGCAGCAGCGCCACGTGACGTGCGTTCAGCAGCGCACTCAGATTGAGACTCAGCCGCGCATTCGGCTCGACCGGGGCAATCATTGCGACGCAAGCGGGCGCCTGCCTGCCATCCAGCGCCTTGGCGAGACCAGGCGACTTCGGAAACAGCGAGGCGGTGTGGCCGTCGGTCCCCATCCCGAGCACCACGTAGTCGAACGGACGCGGCAGCGGTTTGATCGACTGCCAACTCGCGGCCGCGCCGGCTGCCGGCGTCGCCGCATCGTTCTTCAGGCCGACGAAATTCGCTTCGGCCGCGGATCCACGCAGCAGGTGCTCACGCAGCAGACGCTCATTGCTGTCACTGCTACGCGGATCGACCCAGCGCTCATCGGCCAGCCCGACCCAGATACGGCTCCAGTCGATCTCGGTGGCCGAAAGCTTGTCGAACAGCGCGGCCGGCGAGCGCCCGCCCGACACCAGCAGGCTGGCGGGCCGGCCTGCGCGCTGCGCGTCCTCGACCGAAGCGACGATCTCAGTCGCCAGCGCGCCGATCAGTGCCGTTTCATCGGCAAATCGCCGCAATCGTGGTTCAAGTTTCGCCGTGCCAGGCATAACCGTCCTTTCCAATGAGCGAGCTCGAGGCCGCCGGCCCCCAGCTGCCGGCCGTGTAGTGCCTGGGGCCCTCGTCCGACTGCGCCCAGGCTTCGCGCAGCGGATCGATCCAGCGCCACGCGACATCGAGCTCGTCGCGGCGCATGAACAGCGTCAGATTGCCCTTGATCACGTCGGTCAGCAGGCGTTCATAGGCATCGAGCTGCGGCGTCTTGACAGTGTCGGCCATATCAAGTCGCAGGTCCACCGGCCGCAAGCGCATGGTCTCGCCGGGATTTTTCGCCAGGATCGTCAGCGTGATCGAATCGCGTGGCTGCAGTGAGATCACCAGGCGGTTGGCGGTCGCGGAAGGTGCACGCTCGAAGATCGAATGCGGCACATCCTCGAAGTGAATCACGATGTCCGCGATCTGCTCCTGCAGCCGCTTGCCGGTGCGCAGGTAGAACGGCACGCCGGCCCAGCGCCAGGTGTCGATGTGCGCCTTGATCGCAACGAAAGTCTCGGTGCTGCTGTCGGCGGCGATGCCCGGCTCCTCGAGGTAGCCGACTACCGGTGCTCCCTTGACTGCGCCGGCCAGGTACTGGCCGCGCACCACGTTGGTCGCGACGTCGTCGCCCACTAGCGGCTTGAGCGCGCGCAGCACCTTGAGTTTCTCATCGCGTACGGCGTCGGCATGGTTCGACACCGGCGGTTCCATCGCCATGATGCACAGCAGCTGCAGCAGGTGGTTCTGCACCATGTCGCGCAGCGCGCCGGTCTGATCGTAGAACGCGCCGCGACCCTCGACGCCGAGCTCCTCGGCCACGGTGATCTGCACATGGCGGATGCGGCCGCGACGCCACAACGGCTCGAATAGCGAATTGCCGAAGCGCAGCGCCAGCAGGTTCTGCACCGCCTCCTTGCCGAGGTAATGATCGATGCGATAGATCTGGCGCTCGGGAAAGATCGCGCCGACATTCTCATTGATGCTCTCGGCCGATGCGCGATCCTGCCCCAGCGGCTTTTCCAGCACCACGCGCGCGTCCGGTGTCACCAGCTGCGCGGCCGCCAGGTTGCGGCAGGTCACTTCGAACAGCCCCGGCGCGGTCGACAGAAAAAACACGCGCACCGGCGCCGGATTGCTGGCGAGCTTGGCCGCCAGCCGCTGGAAATCAGCCGGGTTGGTGGCATCCAGTCCCATATAGTCGAGGCAGCGGCTGAAACTGGTCCAGCGGGTGGCGTCGACGGCCCCGGACAGATATTTCTTGCTGCTCTGCTCCACTTGCGCCAGATAGTCGTCACGCCCGATGCTGGTGCGCGCGACGCTCACAATGCGGGCGCGGGCCGGGAATTGGCCGGCGAGAAAGCGCCGAAACAGTGCCGGCAGCAACTTGCGCATGGCCAGGTCACCGGTGCCGCCAAACAGCACCAGATCGAAATCCGGCAGTTGCTTGCTCGGGGCGGAACGATCCTTGGACGACGCAGCCAATTGCACACCTCTTATATGTTCGTCGGGCTCGGCCTGTACTATACGCAACCGTGACTCAGCATAAGTTTCCGATCGCACCCTTGCACGCCACGATCGCCGCCGTCACCGAGCGGATCCGCTCGCGCAGCCAGCACGGCCGGCATGACTACCTGGCGCGCATGCAGGCAGCCCGCAGCGGCGGCCCGGCGCGCGCCGGCTTGGGTTGCGCCAACTTCGCCCATGGCTTCGCCGCTGCGACCGACAGCGACAAGCAGGCGCTGCGCGCGCTGGCGTGGCCGAATCTTGCGATCGTATCGGCCTACAACGACATGCTGTCGGCGCATCAGCCACTGGAGCGCTTTCCGGCACTGATCAAGATGGCCGCGCGCGAAGCCGGCGCAGTGGCGCAATTTGCCGGCGGCGTACCGGCGATGTGTGATGGCGTCACGCAGGGCCTGCCCGGAATGGAGTTGTCGTTGTTCAGTCGCGATGTCATTGCGATGGCGACCTCGGTGGCGCTGTCGCACGACATGTTCGACGGCGCACTGTGTCTGGGTGTGTGCGACAAGATCGTACCCGGGCTGCTGATCGGCGCGCTGTGCTTCGGCCACCTGCCGGTGATCTTCGTGCCCGCCGGACCCATGCCCTCGGGCATCGGCAACCAGGAAAAAGCCCGCGTCCGACAGCTGTATGCGCAGGGCAAAGCCGATCGCCAGCAGTTGCTCGAGTCGGAGGCCGAGGCCTATCACGCCCCAGGCACCTGCACGTTCTACGGCACCGCCAACAGCAACCAGATGCTGATGGAAGTCATGGGACTGCACCTGCCGGGCGCGGCGTTCGTGCCGCCCAATACGCCGCTGCGCGATGCCTTGACCCGCGCCGCCGCCAAGCGCGCCGCCGCCGTCACCGCGCTCGGATCGCATTACCTGCCGCTGTGCGACACGATCGATGAACGTGCCGTTGTCAATGCGATCGTCGGACTGCTTGCCACCGGTGGCTCCACCAACCACACCATTCATCTGGTGGCGATCGCGCGCGCGGCCGGCATCCTTATCAACTGGGATGACTTCAGCGAACTGTCGAGTGTGGTGCCGCTGCTGGCGCGCATCTATCCCAACGGCAGTGCCGACGTGAATCACTTCCACGCCGCCGGCGGCTTCGGCTTCCTGATTCGCGAACTGCTGGCCGCCGGACTGTTGCATCCGGATGTGCACACCGTCATGGGCGCCGGCCTGGCGCACTACGCCGAGGAGCCGGTGCTGATCGACGGCGAACTGCGCTGGCGCGCGGCGCCCGAGCGCAGCGCCGATACCAGCGTACTGCGACCGGTGGCCGAGCCGTTCAGCACCGATGGCGGCCTGAAGCTGCTGTCGGGCAATCTCGGCCGCGCCGTCATCAAGACCTCGGCGGTCGCCGATGAATTTCGCATCGTGCAGGCCCCGGCGCGGGTGTTCGACGATCAGGCGGCGGTCTCGGCCGCCTTTGCCGCCGGTGCACTCGATCGCGATGTCGTGGTGGTGGTGCGCTATCAGGGACCGCGCGCCAATGGCATGCCGGAACTGCATGCGCTGACCCCACCGCTGGCAGTGCTGCAGAAGCGTGGTCGGCGGGTGGCGCTGGTGACCGACGGGCGCATGTCGGGCGCTTCCGGCAGCGTGCCGGCAGCGATTCATGTCTGCCCGGAGTGCCTGCACGGCGGCCCGCTGGCACGGGTACGCGACGGCGACGTGATCCGGCTCGACAGCATCGCCGGCACGCTCGAAGCGCAGGTGCCTGAATCAACCTGGGCGCAGCGCCAGGCGCCGCGACGCCCATCCACGACTTCGACGCATGGCATGGGCCGGGAGCTGTTCGGCACTTTTCGCGCCGCGGCGCTCGACGCCGAAGCCGGCGCCCTGAGCTGCTTCGGATGACAGCAGGTACGCGCGACATCCGCCAGCTGATGGCACTGACTCCGGTGATCCCGGTGATCACGGTGCAGCGGCTCGAACAGGCAGTACCGCTCGCCACCGCGCTGGTGCGCGGCGGCCTGCGCGTGCTGGAAGTCACGTTGCGCACGACGTGCGCGCTGCAGGCCATCCGCGCCATGCGCTCCGCCGTGCCGGACGCGATCGTCGGCGCCGGCACGCTCACGCGCGCCGCCGATTTCGCTGAGTGCGCGCACGTCGATGCGCAATTTGCCGTGACCCCGGGCTTGACCGGCGAGCTGATCGCCGCGGCGGCGCGGGCGCCGTTCCCGCTGCTGCCCGGAATCATGACGCCGACCGAGCTGATCACGGCGCGCGCCGCCGGCTTCACGGCCTGCAAGCTATTCCCGGCACAACAGGCCGGCGGCATTGGCATGCTCAAGGCGCTCGCCGGCCCGTTCCCCGACCAGGTGTTTTGTCCAACCGGCGGCATCACCCGCGACAATGCCGCCGACTACCTGGCACTCTCGAACGTGCTGTGCGTCGGTGGCTCGTGGGTGGCGCCGGCCACGGCGCTTGAGACCGGCGACTGGGGCCGGATCGAGTCCCTGGCCAGGGATGCAGCGGGACTGCGCGCTCCGGTTACCTGAATTGCGGCCAACTAGGCTATTCTTCCGCTGACCATGGGCACTGCGACGCTGCAGCGACTGCGAACCTGGCGACTGCGCCGGCTGCTCGCCTTGCTGGCGGTGTGCGCGGTGTTCGGCGCCGGCATTGCGCAGGCCGCTCACTATCACAAGAACGAAGGTGCGCGCGGCTTCGACACCCACGTGCAATGCCTGCTGTGCATGCACGCGGATCGCTCGGCCGGTCCACCGGAGCTGCCGCGTTACGCCCCGCCGGTGTTTGCGCTCACCGTTGCGGTCACGCTGCTGATCGCCGCACGACCGCGGCGTGCGCAGGCGGTCTGTTACGACGCCCGCGGCCCACCCCTGATCTGATCCTGATCGCCCGCCGCAGTTGGCGGGCATTCCATCATCGCCAACGCCATACGGATGCGCCGTATGGGTTTTCATTTGGCTTTATTCAGGATCCAATCAATGAGTCATACCTATATACGTCTACGACTGTCCGCCGCAGTCGGCTGCGCGCTGCTCGCGACCGGCGTGCACGCCGCCGACAGCACCGATGTCGACGCCACTGTCGGCACCGGCGATATCACGCTGCCGACGGTGGTGGTGACCGCCGAGCTGTTGAATCAGAAGCGCGCCGGGATTCAGACCCAGACCGGCGCCTCCACCTACACCATCGATGACGCGGCCATCGCTGCCACGCCCGGCGGCGACAACACGCTGCTCAATCAGGTGATCCTGCAGGCACCGGATGTCGCGCAGGATTCGTTCGGCCAGTTTCACGTGCGCGGGGATCACAACGACCTGCAGTACCGCCTCAACGGCATCATCCTGCCCGAAGGCATCAGCGTGTTCGGCCAATCCTTGAGTCCACGGCTGATCTCTTCAATGCAGCTGATCACCGGCGCACTGCCGGCCGAGTACGGACTGCGGACCGCGGGGATCGTCGACATGACCACCAAGAGCGGCGCACTCGAGCCTGGCGGTTCGATCTCGCTGTACGGTGGCAGTCACGGCACCTTCGAACCCAGCTTCGACTACGGCGGTCGCTCGGGCAACTTGAATTACTTCGTGTCCGGGGATTTTCAGCGCAGTGATCTCGGCATCGAGTCGCCCGACGGCAGCTCCAGTCCGCAGCATGATCACACCACGCAGTTCCATGGCTTCGGCTATTTCGAGGACATCCTCGGAGCCAACGACCGCTTGTCGCTGATCCTGGGCAGCTCGAACGGCAAGTTCCAGATTCCAGATCAGATCGGACTTACGCCGACGCTGGGTCTGAGCGTCAATGGCCAGACCGACTTCCCCAGCGCCGATTTGAACGAAAATCAGCGCGAGCTCACCAACTACGGAATCTTGAGCTGGCAGCACGCCCAGGGCGCGCTCGACTGGCAGAGCTCGCTGACCGGCCGCTACTCATCGCTCAATTTCACACCGGATCCGCTGGGCGACCTGCTGTACGACGGCATCGCGCAGTGGGCCTACAAGCGCGACGTCGCGGTCGGCTGGCAGACCGACGCCTCCTACAAGCTCAATGACCGGCACACGGTGCGCGCCGGCCTGTACCTGCAGCACGACGAGGCCACCAGCGACACCAGCTCACAGGTGCTCGCGGTCGACGCCAGCGGCGCGCAGACCAGCCAGATACCGGTGTCGATTATCGACAACGGCTCACAGACGCAGTGGATGCAGAGCCTGTATCTGCAGGATGAGTGGACCATCGCCGCGCCGCTGACCTTGAACTACGGCGCCCGACTGGATCACTACCAGGCCTTCACCAGCGGCACGCAGCTTAGCCCACGAGTCAACGTGGTGTGGCAGCCATTCAACGGCACCACGCTGCATGCCGGCTACTCGCGCTACTTCACGCCGCCACCGTTTGAGCTGGTGGGGGGCGAGACCATCGCGCGATTCATCGGCACCACCGCGGCACCGGAGGTGACCAACGCCGCGCCGCCGCTGGCCGACCGCAGCAACTATTTCGACATCGGTGCGCAGCAGAAGCTGCGCGAGGCCTGGACCATTGGCGTCGACAGCTACTATCGGCGCTCGCAGAATTTGCTCGACGAGGGTCAGTTCGGCGCCCCGATCATCCTGACGCCCTTCAATTACCTCAAAGGCAAAATCGAGGGCATCGAATTCACCGGCAACTACGCCGCCAACAATCTGTCGGCCTACACCAACCTGGCGTTCCAGACTGCCACCGGGCGCGACATCGAGACGGCGCTGTTCAACTTCTCGGCCGACGACCTGGCCTACATCGCCGACCATTACATTCATCTTGATCATGAACAGAGGGTCACCGCCTCGGCCGGCGCCTCGTACCGGTGGCGGCAGACCCGCTTCAGCGCCGACATGCTGCTGGGCACCGGACTGCGCTCGGATCTGCTGCTGGCTGACGGCAGTTCGATCCCCAACGGCGATCATCTGCCGACCTACGTGCAGATCAACCTCGGCAGCAGTCACGTAGTGCACCTGGCCAGTGGCGCGCTGACATTGCGCCTGGATGTCATCAATCTGCTGGATCGTCGCTACCAGATACGCAACGGCACTGGCATCGGCGTGGGCGCGCCGCAATTTGGCCCGCGCCGCGGACTGTTTGCCGGCCTGTCGAAGGAGCTATAGCAACCGGGACGGCCACGGTATAGTCGGCGCTCAACCGACGATGAGGATGAACGATGCCGGTGGTGTTGCAGGTGTTCGTGCTGGCGGTGGTGCAAGGTCTGTGCGAGCTGCTGCCGGTGTCCAGCTCGGCGCATGTGATTTTGGCCGAGAAGCTCATGGGGCTCGACCCCACCACGCCGGCGATGACGTTTCTGCTGGTGATGCTGCACACCGGCACCATGCTGGCGGTGATCGGTTACTTCTGGAACACCTGGCGCCGCCGGTTCTTCTCTTCGGCGGCGGCATTCATGGCGTTTGCCCGCAACGTGATCATCGCCACGGTATGCACCGGCGTTCTCGGTCTCGGGCTCACGCTGCTGATCGAACGTGTGCTGCTTGGCGGCGCACCGGGCGCGGCGGTGGAGCAGCTGTTTGGCAACATGACGCTGATCGCGTGCGCATTGGCGCTGGTCGGAGTGATGATCATCTGGTCGGGTCTGCGGTCGAAGAGCGTCGACGGGAAATCCGATCTGCAGCTATCGGACTCGGTCTGGATCGGCACGATCCAGGGGCTGTGTCTGCCGTTCCGCGGCTTTTCGCGCTCGGGCGCGACCATCTCGACCGGATTGCTTCGCGGCCTGCGCAAGGACCTGCTGGAGGACTTCAGCTTCGCACTGGCGGTGGTGCTGACGCCCGCGGTGATCCTGCGCGAAGGCGCGCGGTTGTACAAAGCGCAGCACGCCGCGGGTCTTGCGGCGCACGACCTCGGGCCGCTGTGGCCGTCGCTGGCCGGCATGCTGTTGAGCTTCATCGCCGGCTGGCTGGCACTGAAGTGGCTGGGACGCTGGCTCGAGCACGGGCGCTGGCACCTGTTCGGTTATTACTGCCTGGTGGCGGCGCTTGCCGTGTTCATCACCGGGCGACTGCTCGGCGCGCCAGCCGTCTGAGAGTCACGCGGCCCGGTCTATAATCGGGCGGCGATATTAAATGTTGTTAACGAATCAATGATTTACGATACATCCGGTTAACTATCGCGGCGGTTGATCGGCATCGCAGGCACGCTCCATGACTCTACACACCTCGCCCGAAGACGCAGGCGCATTCGGCGAGCCCGGCTCGGGACGTCGTCGAACGATCTGGTGGGTCGCCGGTGGCGTCGTGCTGCTGGTCCTGATCGTGTGGCTGGCGCACCATCGCGCCGCCTCGACGACCAAGGCCACCGGCCGCAATGCCTTCAACGGGCCCATGGCGGTGGGCGTCGCTCCGGTGACCAACGGCGACATACCGATCACGGTCAATGCGCTCGGCACGGTCACGCCGCTGGCCACGGTCACCGTGCACCCGCAAATCAACGGCCCGCTGATCAAGATCGCCTTCACCGAGGGTCAAATGGTCAAGCGCGGCGATCTGCTGGTGCAGATCGATCCGCGGCCGTACCAGGCCGCGGTCGATCAGGCCGATGGCCAACTCAAACGCGACCAGGCATCGCTGGCCAATGCCAAGGTCGATGTCGATCGCTACAAGACTCTGCTGGCACAGAACTCGGTCTCCGATCAGACCTACGCGACCCAGGTCGCAACCGTCGCGCAGCAGGAGGCGGTGGTAGCCAGCGACAAGGCCGCACTCGAAGCCGCGCAGCTGAACCTCGAGTACTGTCGTATCACCTCGCCGGTAGCAGGCCTGGTAGGACTGCGGCAGGTCGATGTCGGCAACCTGATGCAGGCGGGCAGCAGCACCATCGTGGTGGTGACGCAGATGCAACCGATGTCGGTGCTGTTCACGGTTCCCGAAGACGGCCTGCGCAATATCCTGCAGCGCCTGCGCGACGGCCAGAAGCTCGACGTCGACGCCTACGATCGCAGCGTGACCAACAAGATCGCCAGCGGCACGCTCTCCAATGCCGACAACCAGATCGACACCAGCACCGGCACGCTCAAATTGCGTGCGATGTTCGATAACTCCAGTTTCGAGCTGTTTCCCAATCAGTTCGTCAATGTCCGCCTGCTGCTCGATACTCTGCACGATGTGATCGTGGTGCCGGGAGCGGCGATGCAGCAGGGTGCATCCGGCAGCTACGTCTACGTGGTCAATGCCGACAGCACGGTCAGCATGCGTGCGGTCCAGCCCGGGCCCAGCAGCGGCGACCTCATTCAGGTGACCAAGGGATTGCAGGTCGGCGAGCGCGTGGTGGTGGACGGCGCCGATCAGCTGCGCGATGGCGCGCGCGTGGTGGTACCCGCCCCGGGTGCCCGACCGGGCGGCGCCTCGGGGTCATCCAGCGGCGGCCGCGGACACCATCATGCCGGCGCCAGCTCGAGTGGCAGCGGCGGCTACGCCGCCGGTGGTTTCGGCGCGCGCGGCGGCAGCAGCAGTGGCAGCGCCAGCAGCAGCGGCGCCAGCAGCGGAGGCAGCAGCAGCGGTCATGTGGGTGGCGCAGCGCCGCCCTGAGCGACCAGCATGAATCCGTCCCGTCCGTTTGTCGTCCGGCCGGTCGCGACCTCGCTGCTGATGGCGGCGATCCTGATCGTCGGCGCCATTGGCTACCTGTTCCTGCCACTCTCGGCGCTGCCTGAAGTCGACTACCCGACCATTCAGGTACAGACATTCCTGCCCGGTGCCAGCCCGGAGGTGATGACCTCGACGGTGAGCGCGCCGCTCGAGCGCCAGTTCGGCCAAATGCCCGGGCTCAAGGAAATGTCCTCACGCAGCTCGGCCGGTGCCTCGGTCATCACGCTGCAGTTCGACCTGTCACTCAACATCGACATCGCCGAGCAGGAGGTGCAGGCCGCGATCAACGCCGCCAGCAACCTGCTGCCGCAGAGCCTGCCGGCCCCGCCGATCTACGCCAAGGTCAATCCGGCGGACGCGCCAATCCTGACACTGGCGGCCACGTCGAGCTCGATGCCGATCACCCAGATCGAAGACCTGGCGGATACGCGCATCGCGCAGAAGATCTCGCAGCTGTCCGGCGTCGGGCTGGTGAGCATCAATGGCGCGCAGCGCCCGGCGGTGCGCATCCAGGCCAACCTGCAGGCACTGGCGGCCTACAGCCTCAACATCGACGACCTGCGCACCACCATTGCTAACGCCAATTCCAACGCTCCGAAGGGCAGCTTCGATGGCACCGCGCGCGCCTATTCGATCGATGCCAACGACCAGATCTCGAGCGCCGACCAGTACAAGGGCATCATCGTCGCCTATCGCAACGGCAACCCAGTGCGGCTGTCGGACGTCGCCGCCGTCACCCAGAGCGCCGAGAACAACAAGCTCGCCAGCTGGATGAACCGGCAGCCGGCGGTGCTGATCAACGTCCAGCGCCAGCCGGGCGCGAACGTCATCTCGGTGGTCAAGCAGATCCGGGCGCAGTTGCCTGCAATCCGCACCTCGATGCCGGCCAACGTCGACGTAACGGTGCTGTCGGATCGCACCAATACCATCCGCGCGTCGGTTAACGACGTGCAGTTCGAACTGTCGCTGGCAGTCGCGCTGGTGGTGCTGGTGATCTTCCTGTTCCTACGCAACGTGCCGGCGACCGTGATTCCGAGCCTGTCGGTGCCGCTGTCGCTGATCGGCACTTTTGCGGTGATGTACCTGTGCGGCTTTAGTCTCAATAACCTGTCGCTGATGGCTCTGACCATCGGCTCCGGCTTCGTCGTCGACGATGCCATCGTGATGATCGAGAACATCTCGCGCTACATCGAGAAGGGCGACAAGCCGCTGCAAGCGGCGCTCAAGGGCTCGGAAGAGATCGGCTTCACCATCGTGTCGCTGACCGTGTCGCTGATCGCGGTGCTGATACCGCTGTTGTTCATGAGCGAGGTGGTGGGACGGCTGTTCCGCGAATTCGCCATCACGCTGTCGATCGCGATTCTGATTTCAGCGTTTGTGTCGCTGACACTGGTGCCGATGCTGTGCGCCAAGATGCTGCGCACGCGCGCGGAGACCGAGGCGCGCGGTCAGGGCGCACTGGCGCGCCGCGCCGAGCACGCATTTCAGCGGCTGATCGCCACCTATGACCGGCTGCTGGTGTGGGTACTCGACCGTCAAACCCTGGCCTTGTGGGTCGCCACCGGCACCGTGGCGCTGACCGTGCTGCTCTACATCGTCATTCCCAAAGGCTTCTTCCCGCAGCAGGACACCGGCTTTCTGCAAGGTACGACCGAGGCCGCACCGTCGGTGTCGTTCGCGGCCATGGTGGAGCGCCAGCAGGCTCTGGCCGACCTGATACTCAAGGACCAGGACGTCGACAGCCTATCCTCGTTCGTCGGCATCGACGGCTCCAACAACACGCTCAATAACGGCCGCTATCTGATCAATCTCAAGCCCAAGAGCGAGCGCAGCGACAGCATCGAGCAAACCATGGCACGCCTGATCGGGGCCGCGCGCTCGGTCAGCGGCATCCAGCTGTACCTGCAGCCGGTACAGGACCTGACCATCGACTCGACCGTGGGGCGCGCGCAGTATCAGTTCATCCTCGAGGCTGCCAGCAGCAGCACGCTGCAGCCGTGGGTGCCGAAGCTGCTGCAGCGCCTGCAGCAGGCGCCGCAGCTGGCGAATGTGTCCACCAACTTCGTCGACACCGGCCTGACGGTGCAGATCGACATCGACCGCGACACCGCGGCGCGCTTCGGCGTGACCGCCGCCACCATCGACAACGTGCTGTACGACGCTTTCGGCCAGCGCATCATCTCGACCATCTACACGCAATCGAATGAATATCGCGTGATCATGGAGGGCGACCCGAAGATGCAGAGCTCGATCGAGTCGCTGAACGACATCTACGTGCCGTCGGCGACCTCGAGCAACGGCGGGCAGGTGCCGCTGGGCTCGATCGCGCGCATTTCGGTACGCGACGCACCGCTGGAGATCGACCATCTGGGGCAATTCCCGGCGGCGATGTTCTCCTTCGATATAGCAGCCTCAGCCTCGCTCGAGAATGCCGTCGACGCGATCCGCGCGGCCGAGCTGGACATCGGCCTGCCGGTCAGCATTACCACCACGTTCGAAGGCGCCGCGCTCGCCTTCCAGTCATCACTGCGCAACGAGGTGCTGCTGATCCTGGCCGCCATCGTCACCGTCTATATCGTTCTGGGCGTGCTGTACGAAAGCTACATTCACCCGCTCACGATCCTGTCGACGCTGCCGTCGGCCGGTATCGGCGCGCTGCTGGCGCTGATGATCGCCGGACTGGATCTCAACATCATCTCGATCATCGGCATCATCCTGCTGATCGGCATCGTCAAGAAGAATGCGATCATGATGATCGACTTTGCGCTCACCGCCGAGCGCGAGCACGGCAAGGCGCCGCGCGATGCGATCCACGAGGCGGCGCTGCTGCGATTCCGGCCGATCATGATGACCACGATGGCGGCGTTGTTCGCCGCGCTGCCGCTGATGTTGGGCAGCGGCACCGGCTCGGAGCTGCGCGCGCCGCTCGGCATCTCGATCGTCGGCGGCCTGCTGGTGAGTCAGCTGCTGACGCTGTTCACCACGCCCGTGATCTATCTGTTCTTCGACCGCCTGGCGCTGCGCTTCGCGCAGTGGCGCGGCGCTGCGGGCAGCGTTGACGCGCCGCCGCTGGCCGGGCCGCGCGGCCCAGCACCGCAGACCCACTGAAGCTGCAATGAATATTTCCGAGCCATTCGTTCGCCGTCCGGTCGCCACCACGCTGCTCACCATCGGCCTGGCGCTGTCGGGCGGTGTGGCGTTCTTCCTGTTGCCGGTAGCGCCGCTGCCGAGCGTCGACATTCCGACCATCGTGGTGTCGGCGACATTGCCAGGCGCCAGCCCGCAGACCGTGGCCACCAGCGTCACCACTCCACTCGAGCGGCATCTGGGCACGATCGCCGGCGTCACCGAGATGACCTCGCAGAGCGCGGTCGGCAGCTCGCGCGTGACTTTGCAGTTTGACCTTAGCCGCAACATCGATGGCGCGGCGCGCGACGTCGAGGCCGCGATTCAGGCCGCGCGCGTCGACCTGCCGACCTCACTGCGCAGCAATCCGACCTATCGCAAGCTCAACCCGTCGGACGCCCCGGTCATGATCCTGGCGCTGACCTCGGACACGCTGACAGCGGGCCAGATCTATGACTCGGCCTCGACCGTGCTGCAGCAGAAACTGCTGCAGGTGCAGGGCATCGGTGACGTCACGATCGGTGGCAGCTCGCTGCCGGCGGTACGGGTCGAGCTCAATCCGCGGGCGCTGTTCAAGTACGGCGTCGGGCTGGAGGACGTGCGCGCGGCGCTGTCGGCGGCCAACGCCAACAGCCCCAAGGGTGGTATCGACGTCGGTGAGCAGCGCTACCAGATCTACGTCAACGATACCGCCAAGCGCGCGATCGACTACCAGTCGCTGATCGTCGCCTATCGCAACAATGCCGCCGTGCGGTTGCAGGACGTCGCTACAGTGAGCGACGGCGTGGAGAACATCCGCAATCTCGGCCTGGCCGACGGCAAGCCGGCGGTACTGGTGGTGCTGCATCGTCAGCCGGGCGCCAACGTCATCGACGTGGTCGACAGCATCCGCGCGCTGCTGCCGGAACTCGGCGCCTCGATACCGGCCAGCATCCGCATCATTCAGACCAACGATCGCACCGAGACCATCCGCGCCTCACTGCGCGACGTCGAGCGCACGCTGGCCATCGCCATCGCGCTGGTGGTGCTGGTGGTATTTGCCACGCTGCGTAATGCGCGCGCGGCGCTGGTACCCAGCGTCGCGGTGCCGCTGTCACTGATCGGCACGTTCGGCGCGATGTACCTGCTCGGCTTCAGCCTCGACAACCTGTCACTGATGGCACTGACGGTTGCCACCGGCTTCGTGGTGGACGACGCCATCGTGGTACTGGAGAACATCTCGCGTCACGTCGAGGAAGGCATGCCGCGGATGCAGGCGGCGCTGCAGGGCGCGCGCGAGGTCGGTTTCACCGTGCTGGCGATGAGCCTGTCGCTGATCGCCGTGTTCCTGCCAATCCTGCTCATGGGCGGCATCGTCGGCCGCACCTTCCGCGAATTCGCACTGACGCTGTCGATTGCGATACTGATCTCGCTGGTGGTGTCGCTGACCACGACGCCAATGATGTGCGCGCACGTACTGCGCCCCGACACGGGAAAGCAGAACCGAATGATGCGGCTGCTGGATCGCGGCTTTACCGCCATGCGCTCGTTCTATGCGCGCAGCCTGCGCTCGGCGCTGAGCTATCCGCGCGCCGTCATGCTCGTGCTGGCGATCACCGTGGCGCTGAACTTCTATCTCTACGCCAATATACCGAAAGGCTTTTTCCCACAGCAGGATACCGGCACGCTGGTGGGCAATCTGCGCGCCGATCAGAGCATTTCGTTTCAGGCCATGTCGGTCAAACTGCGCAATGTCATGGCGATCGTGCAGGCCGATCCGGCGATCCAGGACGTGGTCGGTTTCAGCGGCGGCGGCGGTGGGGGCGGCGCCACCAATACCGCCAACATCTTCGTGGGCCTCAAGCCATTGTCGGAGCGCAAGGTCAACAGCGACCGGATCATCGCCCGGCTGCGTGCCAAGCTGGCCGACATCACCGGCGTGCGTCTGTACCTGCAGGCGGTGCAGGACATCCGGTCGGGAGGACGGCAGAGCAACTCCCAGTATCAGTACACCATCCTCAGTGACGATCTGGGCGAACTGAACCTGTGGACGCCCAGGATCACCGAAGCGCTGCGTCCCGTGCCGGAACTCGCCGACGTCAATTCTGATCGCCAGGACAACGGCCTGGACGTCGCGCTCAACATTGACCGCGACACCGCCGCTCGCCTCGGCGTCAATCTGTCCGAGATCGACAACACGCTGTACGACTCGTTCGGCCAGCGCCAGGTGTCGACCATCTACAACGACATGAACCAGTATCACGTGGTCATGGAAGTGGATCCGAGCTTCTGGCAAAGCCCGGAGACGCTCAAGGAAATATGGGTGAGCACCTCGGGTGGCGCCCTCAGCGGCACCCAGGCCACGGCCGGCGCGGTCAGCGCTTTCAGTGCGCTGGGATCCAGTGCGGCCGCCACCCCCAGTGCGCCGCTGATCAGCGCCAGTGCTGCCACCCCCAGCGTGTCGCGCAGCGCTAGTTCCACGAGCGGCTCCTCGTCCGCGACCGCCGCCGGCAGCAGCACCGCTGCTTCCAGCCTCACGGCCAGCAGTACCCTGTCGCAGGCGCCGGCGGCCGCGGCGCAGAACCTGGCGCTCAACCAGCTCACCAACAGCGGCCGCGGCGGCGCTTCGACCGGTGCCTCGGTCGCCACCAGCAGCGAGACCACGGTGCCGCTGGCGGCGTTTGCCACCTATGGGCCCAGCACCACGCCGCTGGCAATCAATCACCAAGGGCCATTCGTCGCCACGACATTCTCGTTCAACCTGCCAGAAGGCGAATCGCTCAGCACTGCGATCGGCGCGATCCAGCGCACCATGCAAAGCATTCACGTGCCGATCTCGGTGCACGGCTCGTTCTCCGGCACCGCGCAGGTGTTTCAGCAATCGCTGTCGAACGAGCCGTGGCTGATCCTGGCGGCGATCGTGGCGGTGTACGTGGTCCTCGGTATCCTGTACGAGAGCTACGTGCATCCGATCACCATCCTGTCGACGCTGCCGTCGGCCGGAGTCGGCGCGGTAATCGCGCTGGAACTGTTCAATACCGAGTTCAGCCTGATCGCGCTGATCGGCGTGATCCTGCTCATCGGCATCGTCAAGAAGAACGCGATCATGATGATCGATGTGGCGCTGGAGACGCAGCGTCGACACAACATCGAGGCGTCGGCCGCGATATACGACGCCTGCCTGATCCGCTTCCGGCCGATCATGATGACCACGATGGCGGCATTGCTGGGGGCGGTGCCGCTGGCGGTGACCACCGGCAGCGGCGCCGAGATGCGCCAGCCACTGGGCATCTCGATCGTCGGCGGCCTGATCTTCAGCCAGATGCTGACGCTCTACACCACTCCCGTGGTCTACATCTACCTGGACCGTTTCCGGCTGTGGCTGCTGTCTCTGACCGGGCGCGCGGCGCGCCCGGCGATCGGCGGTCCGGCGCCGCAGGTGCCGCTATGAGAGTCGTATCCATGATCGCCGCGGCGCTGCTACTGCTGAGCGCCTGTGCGGTCGGTCCCAACTATCACCGCCCGGACGTGACCAGCACCGCAGCCTACAAGGAAAACAAGGACTGGAAACCGGCGACGCCGGGGGAGATTCCCGGCGACCAGCACTGGTGGTCGATCTACGCCGATCCGGTGCTCGACACTCTGGAACAGCAGGTCGAAGTGTCGAATCAGACGCTGAAGGCGAACGAAGCCGCGTACCGCGCCGCGGTGGCGGCGGTCGGTGTCGATCGTGGCACGCTGTTCCCCTCCATCGGGGTCACCGGCGGGGCGACCCGAAGCAGCAGCGCCAATGGCGTCAGCCAGGCGATCACCACGGCCAACGGCACCTCGATCACCACCGGTCCGGGCGGTTCCGGCAAGCACACCATCTATAGTGCCGGCGCCCAGGCCACTTGGTCGATCGATGTCTGGGGTCGCATCCGCCGGCTGGTCGAATCCGACGTCGCCAAATCGCAAGCCAGTGCCGCCGACGTAGCGGCCGCGCGCCTGTCGGCGCAGGTCACGCTGGCCGAGGATTACTTCCAGCTGCGCGCCGCCGACGAGCAGACACGGCTCTATCAGACCGAGATCGACGACTTCAAGGAGGCGCTGCGTATCACGCAGAACCAGGTCAAGGCCGGCACCACGACGCTGGCGGACGTGTACGCGGCGCAAACCCAGCTCGAGAGCACGCAGGCGGCGGCGGTAAACGTCGAGCTGACACGCGCCAAGTTCGAGCATGCGATTGCCGTGCTGACCGGCAACGCGCCGGCCGATGTCTCGATCGCCGACGGCAACTTCACCCGCACGGTGCCGGTGGTACCGACCGACGTGCCCTCGACGCTGCTGGAGCGGCGGCCGGACATCGCGGCATCCGAGCGCGACGTCGCCAGCGCCAACGCGCTGATCGGGGTGGCCGAGGCGGCCTGGTTTCCGACGCTGAACCTGACCGGATCGTACGGCTTTACCTCCACCCGACTGCCGGGCTTGCTCAAGGCCAGCAATGCGCTGTGGTCGTTCGGGCCGTCATTGGCGGAAAACGTCTTCAATGGCGGTGCGACGCTGTCGCAGGTACGCGAGGCGCGCGCCAATTACGACGAGGCGGTTGCAAGCTACCGCCAGACGGTGCTGTCGGCATTCCAGGCGGTCGAGGACAGCCTGGTGACGCTGCGGGTGCTGGAGCAGCAATCGACCCTGCAGGAATCGGCGGTGCGCGATGCGCGCCAATCCGAGGAGCTGACCTTCAATCAGTACAAATCCGGCGTCGTGGCCTATTCCAATGTGATCACGGTGCAGACCACGCGGCTGGTGGCAGAGATCAACCTGCTGAACATTCGGAGCCAGCGCCTGGTCGGCAGCGTCGACCTGATCTCGCAGCTCGGTGGCGGCTGGAACGCAGCGCAGTTGAATCAGGCCGATCGCGGCGTACCGGCGCACTGACCGGCGCCTGGTCGTCGAACAGCGGCTCAGGCTTGCCAAGCGCCGATCAATCCCCGAGCATCGTGCGCAGCGTCTGGCTGGCAAGTCCGGGGTAATCGCATGGTCTGGCAGGCACTGTCCGTGGCCGTCGGCGCCGCACTCGGCGCGTTGCTGCGCTGGCGCCTGGGAGCGTGGTTCAACGCGGTGTTTCCGACCATTCCGTTCGGCACCCTGGCTTCCAACCTGATTGGCGGCTTCGTGATGGGCCTGTGCATGGAGTACTTCGCCCGCACCGCCGCAGTCCCGCCGGAGCTGCGCCTGGCGGCAACCACTGGCTTCCTCGGCGGTCTGACCACCTTCTCGACCTTTTCGGCCGAGACCGCCGATCTGCTGCTGCGCCGAGATTATTTCTGGACAGCCACCATCATCGGCGCGCACCTGATCGGATCGGTGCTGCTGACCGTCGCCGGAATATTTTGCGTGCGGGCACTGCTGGGCTCGAAGGGTCTGGCATGAAGGCCACGGTCCTGCGGCTGTACATGCATGAAGGTCGGCGCTTTCACGGCATGCTGTTGTACGAATGGCTGCTGGAGCAGGCGCGCAAGTTGGGCATTCCCGGCGGCTCGGCGTTTCGGGCGCTGGCCGGATATGGTCGCCACGGCGTGCTGCACGAGCAACACTACTTCGAGCTCGCCGGCGAGCTGCCGGTCGTGACCGAGTTCATCGTCGCGGACGCCGACGTCGAGCGCATCCTGGAGCTGGTGCGCAAGGAAAACGTCGACCTGGTATACGTGCGCTGGCCGGCCGAGTATGCCGCGACCAATTCGCCGCCTGATCCTCAGTCCGGCTCCTGACCAGGCTTCCACTTGATATTGCAGCCGACGCTGGCGATCTGCTGCCCGATCTCGCGCCCGGCCAGGGTTGCGTCAACCGCGGCGCGCAGGTCGGCTCCGGTAACCGGCTTGCCGTTGCCGGGTCGGCTGGCGTCGAACTGGCCGCGATAGCTCAAGCGGCGCTGCTGGTCGAACAGAAACAGATCCGGCGTGCATACCGCCTGGTAGGCGCGCGCCACCGACTGCGACTGATCATATAGATAAGGAAAATCCAGGCGCTTCTGCGACACCAGATGCGCCATGTTCTGCGGGCTGTCATCCGGGTAGCGGCTGACATCGTTGGCGTTGATCGCCACCACGGCCACGCCACGCGCTCGGTAGTCGCGCGCAAACTGCGCCAGGCCGTCGATCATGTGTTTCACATACGGACAGTGGTTGCAGATGAATGCCACCAGCAGCGCCTTGGCCGAAGCAAAGTCCTCGAGGGCATGCTGCTTGCCGGCCGGGTCCGGCAGTGAGAACGACGGCGCCACGGTCCCGAGCGCCAGCATACGTGACTGGGTCATCACCATGGCATCGTCCTCGCGAGCGATTGACGGCAACCCGACTGCAACGCACATTACCCGTCGATTCTCGATGCCACAAGGTTCGCACCCCATGAAAAAAGGCAGTCACAGCCGCCGCGCGACCCATCCGGTCGATGCACTGTTCCTCGATCGCTGGTCGGCGCGCGCGATGTCCGGGGCCGCTCTGTCCATCGATGAGCTCATGGTGCTGTTCGAGGCGGCGCGCTGGGCGCCGTCCTCGTTCAATTACCAGCCGTGGCGCATGCTGTACGCGCGGCGGGACACGCCGCATTGGCCGCTCTACCTCAGTCTGCTCAGCGAGCGCAACCGCAGCTGGGCGCAGCACGGTGCGGCGCTGGTGCTGTTTTTGTCCAAGTTGACCCGCGATGATGGGACGCTGAGCGTAACGCACGCCTTCGATACCGGCGCCGCCTGGGAGAACTTCGCGCTGCAGGCGTCGTTGCGCGGGCTGGTGGTGCACGGCATGCAGGGTTTCGATTACTCGCGCGCGCGCAGCGAGCTGCACATACCCGCCGACTTTCAGGTCAACGCCATGGTCGTGGTCGGTCGACCGGGCGACCCGCATCAGCTGCTGGAGGATCTGCGCAGTCGCGAACAGCCGAATGATCGGCGGCCGCTGGATCAGAGCCTGTGCGAGGGCCTATTCGGCTTTAAATCCTAGCACCGGCACGGCTTCGATCCAGCCGGCATCGATGGTGAAGGAGCCATCGGCGCTCACCGCAAAGTAGCCGCGTACCTCGCTCGGAAGATCCTCGATCACGGCGCGCAGGGCGTCGATGCGCCGGCTGGAAGTGGCGATACGGCGCACCCAGCTGTCGAACTCCAGCGGCAGCTTCCAGCCGTGGCTGTCGATCTGGCCCAAGCCGGCGCTTGCCAGCATCTGTTGCCATTCCGAGGCGCGGTAATTGCGCACGTGCGAGCGGTCGCGTAGCAACTCCAGTGTCTGCAGCGCGGTGTCCAGCAGCGCCGCCTCCGGTGCCATCACATCGATGACCACCAGGCGGCCGGTCGGCTTGAGCACGCGCGCCATCTCGCGCAGCGCCGACGGCACCGACGACCAGTGGTGCGCGGAGAAGCGCGTGGCTACCAGATCGAAGCTCGCGTCCTCGAACTCCAGCCGTTCGGCCGCCCCGAGCCGGCATTGGATGGCGCTCAGCCCGCGGGCACGAGCTTCACCGGCCACGACCTCCAGCATCGGCGGCGATGGGTCGAAGGCAATGACCTCGCGCGCACCGCCGCGCGCCAGTGCGAAGGCGCTGTGTCCGGCGCCGCAGCCCAGATCAAGAGCGCGTGCGGGCAGCAATCGCCGGGCCAGCTGCTCGAGGCGCTCCAGATCCGCGCCTCGAGCATGCACGCTGCTGCTCAGATAGTTGGCGGCGGTATCGCCAAACTGGCGCACCGCGAGTTGCGGCTGATTCGCGTCGGTCACTGCGTCATCCCGGGCATGGCCGGCATCGAATCACTGGCGCCGGGCGCACGCAGCTGAAATGACACTGTCTGCGGCGGCGCGCCTGCAAAGCGCAGTGTGATGGCCACATGATCGCCGGGCTTGAGCGGATGGTTGGGTTGCTCGAGCATCAAGTGATAGCCCAGGGCGGCGAACTCAAGACTCGAATGCGCTGCCACGGCAATGTGATCCACCGCCGCCATATGGCTGGTGTTGCCGAGGTTGACACTGCGATGCAGTGACACGGCACCGTAGTCGGGACAGGACGCGGCCACCAGACTCACGGACTGGTCGCCGTCATTGACCAGCGTCAGGTAGCCGCCCGCAGGTAGATTGCCTGGCAGCCAGCGCACCCACGGATCGCGCACCTGCAGCGCCGCGGCATGATCGGCGGCCAGACCCGGCGCCGCGGCGAGCGTAGTCAGTGCGGTAACGGCGAGTGTGATGGACCTAAAGCGCATAGTTGGCGCCGATCGAGGCGGTCCAGCGCGGGAACAGCTGGTAGCCGATGAGGTTGCTGTAGAACGGCACCTGCACGAACGCATACAGGCGCAGTCTCGGTAGCGTTTCGACGCTGATGCCCGGACTCAGATAACCGACGCTGCCGGCGGTGTCGGGCAGATCGGCCAGCGCTCCCTGATCGCGCAGCTTGTCACTCAGATTGATCTGCAACTGCGGCACCCATTTCGGATTGGCTTCGTAACGCAGCCCCACACTGAAGGTGGTGGCGTTACCGGGTCGAAAGTCGTCCCCCGGTCGATTCTGCTTCTCGAGCAGGGCCGCCTGGAACTGTGCATTGACGAATGCGCCGAAGCTCGCACTGAGTGGCCGATAATAGTACATGCCCAGGATCACATCGGTGCTGCCGGTGCCGGCCTGTAGGCTGGCATCCAGCGGGGCGCCGGCATTCGGACCACTGGCGAACTTGACCGCCGTACCGTAGCTGCCGGTCGGCAGCTTGACGCCCAGCTGCAGCCCGAAATTGTGCGTCGACAGCAGTCCCTGGTAGCTGGCGATCAGCCGCACGTCGCCCAGGCCGGACACGCGCACACTGCTGAGCTGATCGGGTGCCGTCTCAGACGGCTCAAACGGCTGCAGCTGCACCCCGTAGGTGGTGTGCGGGCGCACCACGTACGGCACGCGCAGGTCGAAATTCCAGTCCTCGTTCGGGCTGTAACCCACGCCGACGGTGAAATAGCGATTGAGCGTCTGGTGCTCGATCTCGCCGCCGCCGAGCGCGGCGATCGACGGCTGATCGACGATCTGTTCGGCGGTCGCGGCGTTGGTCCCGCGACGCAGCTCATCCTGATCGATGTAGTCGTACTCGAAGTTGAGGCGCCAGCCCTCGCCGACCGCATAGCCCATGGCGCCGTCGGCGCTGAGCGTGCAACCACAGGTAGCGCAGGCCCATGCCGCCGGTGGCGCTGCGATGGCCAGCCCCAGCGCCAGCAGCCCCCAGGGGTGGCGCAATAACCGTATCCACATGACGTTCTCCTGATCGACGGCACGCGTTCGCGTGCCACGCGGCGCCGCCGTTGCGCGCGGCGCCTCGAGCTTTCGAGCAGATCAGGAGAACGAAGGCGGGGCGCGCGCCTGTTGGCTGCGCGTGAGGACGGAGGATGCGCTGCAGGGCGCCGGTGCGAGCACCAGCTCGCTGCCGGACCAGAGCACGCACGGCGTCAGAGCAACGCTGGCGGGCGGGGCCAGGGTCGCGGCGGCCGCGAACGGGCACGGCGCATCGGCATGGGCGCGGCCGGAATCGGGCGCGGCGTGCGGATGCTCGACACTGCAAAGGATGAGCGCGAAGCCATGATCGCCGCGTGCGGGCATCACGCCGGTGGGCAGCAGCAGCCGCATCACCAGCAGCGGCAGCAACCACAGCAGCCAGAATTCGGCGCGGCATCGGGTCATGGCGCAGCCATCTTAATGCTATTTTCTGGGGGCCGCACCGCGCCGGCGCTGAATCGCTTGTGAGGGCTCCCCGATGCGCTGGCTTCCGTTGCTGTTCGCGCTGCTGCTGGCGCTGCCAGCGCAGGCCGCCGATCACATGCGGGCGGCCGTGGTTGCAGCCGGTCGTATAAAGGTACTGCAGGTCGAGCGGCCGGTCCCCGGCCCGGGCCAGGTACTGGTGCGGTTGCAGTACGCGGGCGTGAACCCGGTCGACTGGAAGAGCCCGGCCGGCGCTGCCGATGAGCCGGGCGCGGCACCCGCCGTCACGGCGCCGAGCATCCCGGGGGTCGAGGGATCCGGCACCATCAGCGCGCTGGGCCGCTCGGTGTCGGGATTGCACGTCGGCGATCCGGTGCTGCTGTGGTCGCAAGGCCGCGGCACCTACGCACAGTATGTCGCGGTACCGGCCGGTGCCGTGCTGCTAAAACCTGCGGCGCTGCCGTTTGCCGAGGCGGCGGGGCTGCCACATGCCGGCCTGGCCGCCTGGGACATGCTGGTGGACCAAGCCCAGGTGCGTGCCGGGCAGACGGTGCTGGTCCTGGGCGGCGCCGGCGGCGTGGGCTCCGCGGCGGTGCAGATCGCGGTCGCACGCGGCGCGCGCGTCACCGCCACCGCATCGGCGCGCAATGCGGACTACGTGCGCGGCCTGGGTGCGACCAGCGTGATCGACTACACGAGGCAGCATTTCGAAGACCAGCTACGTGACGTTGACGTCGCGATCGACACCGTCGACTTGGACAACGCCTATCGGGCATTGGCTGTGGTTCGGCGCGGCGGCATCCTGGTCTCGACCGTCGGCGTCCCCGAGCCGGCGCAGTGCCTGGCCCGCGGGGTCACGTGCCTACGTCGGGCAAAGGGAGCGACCCCGGTTCGGACGGTTCTGAAGCAACTGACCGACTGGACCAGCGCGCGCCGCTTCCGCGTCAACGTCGACCGCAGTTTCGATCTGCCGCAGGTGCTCGCGGCATGGCAGTACAGCCAGGCAGGCCAGGTGCGCGGCAAGGCCGTCATCCGGATCGGCGATTGAGGCGTTATGACGAAATTCGGTCGGCTCGTGCTGGGATCAGTTGACGGAATTCCCACACAGTGAGTTCCGTCTCAGGATTGCCGGCCTTATTCTGTCAAGCTGATATACGCAAACGCCAGGCGGCAGAGGTTCAACCGGTGATACCCAAATCGCGGCCGACGATCGCCCTGGGCGTGAGTAGCCTGCTGCTAGCGCTGCTGTGGCAAGTCCCGGCCCAGGCGCATCTGGGCGGCGATCCCAGTTCGGTCGAGTCCGACCGCCAGGCGCTCCATGCGCAGCTGCGCACCGTAGCGACGCAGCAATACAGCGTGCATGAGATCGACAGCGACAGCGGTGGCGAGGTGCGCGAATACGCCACGCCCCAGGGCACCGTGTTTGCGGTGACCTGGCGCGGAGCGCTGCCGCCGGACCTGCAGCAGTTGTTCGGCACCTACTACCAGCCGTATCAGGCCGCGGCCACCGCTCATCCCCGGCCCGGAATGCATCGCCAACTTCAGGTCAGCGTCGGGGATCTGGTGGTCCAGGTGAGCGCGCGGCCGCGCTCCTATGGCGGCAAAGCGTATGTTCAAAGTCTGATGCCCGCCGGCCTGTCGATCGCGGATCTGCGATGAGGAGGCCCGCATGAACCGCGTCAGCGCTTACCTGATTCTGGTCGGCCTCGCTGCCCTCGTCGGCTGCGGTGGTGGTGGCGGCAGCGGCAGTAGCGCCACGAGCGCCATGCATAGCGCCAGCTCCAGCTCGAGCAGTAGCAGTAGCGGCGGCAGCTCGAGCGGCAGTTCCAGCGGCAGCACCGCCAATGTCGTCGCCGTCACGGTCAACTCGGGACCGCCCGCCGCCCACGGGGGAACCTTCAACATTCCCTACGCCAGCGTCACAGTCTGCATCGCCGGCACCAGCACCTGCGCCACCATCGCCAACGTGCTGGTGGACACCGGCTCTTCCGGACTGCGTCTGATGGCATCGGCGCTGCAGGCCGCCGGGCTGAATCTGCCGAGTGAGGCCGATCCGGCCAATGCCAACAACACCCTGGCCGAGTGTCTGCCGTTTGCCGACGGCTACACCTGGGGTCCATTGGCGAATGTCGATGTCATGATGGCGGGCGAGACCGCCCACGGCATCTCGATCAACATCATCGATGACCGGCATACGTTCACAGCCGCGCCCTCCGGTTGCGCCAGCTCGGGCATGAACATGTCCTTGAACAGCGTCAGCGCCTTCGACGCCAATGGCGTACTGGGCGTTGGCACCTTCGATCAGGACTGTGGACCTTCGTGCGCCATCTGCGCCAGCTTCTCCGGCGGCTGTACCACCCGCTACGACATCTACTACAGCTGCGCCAACACGGGCAATCAGTGCAATCTCGCTCAGGTCGCCGTCAATTCACAGGTCCGAAATCCGGTGACACAGTTCGCAGTCGATAACAACGGCGTGATACTGCAGCTGCCGAGCGTCCCGACAGCCGGGCAGACCACCGCCAGTGGCACGCTGACCTTCGGTATCGGCACGCAGACCGACAATGCCTTGGGCAGCGCCAAGGTTCTGACGGCCGACAGCGCCGGTAACATCATCACCCTTTACAAAAGCCAGACGCTGTCCGACAGCTTCTTCGATTCAGGATCGAATGGTTTGTATTTCCCGGACAGCTCGATCCCCGCTTGCACCAATTCTCAGAGCAACCCCAGCGCCAGCGATTTCTACTGCCCGACCACGTTGCAGCAGCTGCAGGCGACCAATCAGGGCCAGGACGGCACTCAAAGCGTCGTCTCGTTTGAGGTCTCGAACCTGAATAGCATCAGCAATAGCTTCTATGCGGTGCCCAGTATCGGTGGCCCCGCCGCCACCAATACCATGCTGGGCTCGTATTTCGACTGGGGCGTGCCGTTCTTCTACGGTCGCAGCGTCTACACCGCGATCGAGGGCAAGTCGGCGGCCGGCACCATGGGCCCGTATTACGCCTACTGAGCGCCGCGGCGACGTCTATCGATCATGAGGCAGTGGTACGGCGAGCTGATCCCTGCGCTGTGGATTGCCTGGTTCATCTACTGGCGAATGTCGGCCGCGGGCGTCAAGCCAATCGCCCGCGTCGAATCACCACTGTCGCGCGCCGCACATTTCGTGCCGCTGATCGTCGCCGGCCTGCTGTTATGGATGCGTCGCATTGCCGACGGCGGGGTGCTGTTCGAGCGCTTCATCGCGCGCAGTTTTGAGGCCTACTGGAGCGGAGTCGCGCTGGTGGTGGCCGGTCTTATCTTTTCGATCTGGGCGCGCAGGACCATAGGGCGCAACTGGAGTGGCACCGTGACCGTCAAACAGGATCACGAGCTGATTACCAGCGGACCCTACGCACTGGTGCGCCACCCGATCTATACCGGCTTGCTGCTGATGTTCATCGGCTCCGCGATAGCGCGCGGCGAATGGCGCGGCGTTGTCGCGGTCGTGATCGTACTGGTGGCGTTGTGGCGCAAGCTGCGGCTCGAAGAGCGCTTTATGACCGAGACCTTCGGCGATGCCTACCGGCGTTATCGAGAGCACACGGCGGCGCTGATTCCGTGGCTGCTGTGAACTCCTTGGTCAGAAACTCGGCGGCAGCAACGGCACGCCAATGACCAGCGCGTGCCATCGCACGATGAACGCTGCATACAGCGCCAGGCCCAGCACCAATGCGATCAGGTCATTGTATGGCGAGGACGGAGCGCCGGGAGCCCGCTCGGGCGCGCGGCGCTTAAGCGAGATGCGCACGATGATCGCCCAGAGCAGGAAACTGCCGAACAGCAGCACGTCCGGCAACGTGCCATTGGACAGCAGGTGCGCGGTGGCCCAAAGCTTGACGGCGGCCAGCATCGGATGCGTAAAGGCGCGCTGGATCGTTCCGGGCAGATAGGCCGCGAACAGCAACGGAAATACCGGCAGCATCAGGATCCAGGTGACCGCGTGCAGCCATGCCGCCGGCGCATACAGCACCGTCGGCGCGCCGCGCGCGTGTGCATAGCCGAACAGCATCAGTGTCAGACCGATGGCGCTCAGCAGCGCATACACCACCTTCCAGGTCACCGGGCCGATGTGCAGGCGCATGCGCACCCGCCAAGTCGGCGCCACCACCGCGATCGAATGCGCAGCGAAGAACAGCACCATTCCGGTCAGCATCAGTGGCATACCCGCATCCTCGCACGAGCGTCTTGAAGTGATAGCATCGATCGAGCGCCGCCCGGCGCCTATAGGGCACGGAGACCAGTCATGGCTGACAAGCACTCCATTTTGCGTATCCTGCTGCTGACCGCCGGCGCCGTTGTGGCGTTCAGTGCCGCGGACGCCGGCGCCGCCGGCGCGAACTCGTTGCGGCTGCAGAGCGCGACCGTGGCCGCCAACAGCACGCTGTCGAACGACCAGGTCTATAGCGGCTTCGGCTGCAGCGGTCGCAATATATCGCCGGCGCTCAAGTGGACCGGAGCGCCGAGCGGCACCAAGAGCTTCGCCATCACGTTGTACGATCCGGATGCGCCCACCGGCTCGGGGTGGTGGCACTGGGTGGTCTACAACATCCCGGCCACCGTCACCGAGCTGGCCGAAGGAGCGGGCAGTCCGGGGGGCAAGCTGCCGCCCGGCGCGATCCAGGGCCACACCGATTTCGGCACCTCCGGTTTTGGCGGTGCCTGTCCGCCGGCGGGCGACAAGGCGCACCGCTACATCTTTACGATCTACGCGCTGAAAACCGAAAAGATCTCGGCGCCCGACGATGCCAGTGCCGCCATGATCGGCTACATGATTCACGCCAATGCTCTGGCCAAGGCCAGCCTGACGGCTCGCTACGGACGCTGATCGCCGGCGCCGCCGCTATCGGCTGCTGCTGGGCGCACTCGGCCTGGCGCTGACACCGGGCATCGGCGGCTCGATGGCACTGCCGGCCACGACCGGCGTGACCACTCTCGAGATGGCGCGTGAGCTGCGCCGCGCCGGCTGCGACGGCCACCGCGGCGTGCACGCGCCGCTGCGCGCCAGCGGCGCGCTGAATCAGGCGGCCGTGCAGTGGTCACGCGGGCTGGAGCTGCGCGCCGCCATCGTCGACAGCGGCTATCGCGAGCAGGCCTCGGCCGCGCTGCACGTCAGCGGCGACGCCGTCGCGCTGAAGCAGTCTCTGGATCAGCGCCTGTGCCAGGCGCTCACCACCGACAGCTATGTCGATCTGGGCGTCAGCCAGCGCGGCAACGACACCTGGCTGATTCTCGCCAGTCCCTTCACGGCACCGGCGCAAAGGG
Source organism: Steroidobacteraceae bacterium (assembly GCA_036490715.1). Lineage (GTDB taxonomy): Bacteria > Pseudomonadota > Gammaproteobacteria > Steroidobacterales > Steroidobacteraceae > FEN-1191. The sequence goes on from DASXDL010000013.1 coordinate 89,313, forward strand.
ACGCTGATCGTATCGCTGCGGAGCTGCTGGCGCGGATCAATGCCGCGCGTGCAAAGTCGCAGCGCTGCGGCAGCCGCTCGTTTCCGCCGGCGCCGGCGCTGCGATTGAACCAGCTGCTGAACCGGGCCGCCCAGCGGCATGCGCTCGACATGCTGTCGCATGGCTACTTCGAGCATGAGGGCAGCGATGGCAGTACGCCGGCGCAACGCATCAGCACCAGCGGCTACGCCTACCGCATCGTCGGCGAGAATCTGGCCTCCGGCCCGCAGACCGCCGCCGAGGCGCTCACCGGCTGGCTCGCCAGCCCCGGGCACTGTGAGAACATCATGGACCCGCGCTTCTCCGAATCCGGCATCGCCTACGCCGCCAACAGCCGCGGCGCGCCGCGCATCTTCTGGGTGCAGGAGTTCGCCGCTCCGGCCGACGCTCGGCGCGCCGACACGCCGGTGCGTTAAGCTTGCCACCCGCGCCGGCGCAAAACGAGGAGACCGCGATGGCTCAGTATTCGGCCGAGGTGATCTGGGAGCGCGGTGACGCCGCGTTCACCGACAACCGTTATTCGCGCCGCCACCGTTGGCGTTTCGACGGCGGCCTGGAAGTGCCGGGTTCCTCTTCACCGCACTCCGTTCCAGTGCCGCTGTCGGACCCGACCGCCGCGGACCCGGAAGAGGCGTTGATTGCGGCGCTGTCCAGTTGTCACATGCTGTGGTTTCTCGCCATCGCCGGCAAACGAAAATTTCGCGTCGACCGATATCGCGACCAGGCCACCGGCGTGCTGTCAAAGAACGCCGCCGGCAAGTACTTCGTCAGCACCGTCACGATGCACCCAGAGGTGCAGTTTTCCGGCGATTCGCTGCCGACCCGCGAGCAGGTCGAGGCGATGCATCACAGCGCGCACGAAGAGTGCTACATCGCCAACTCGGTGATCACGCAGATCGCCATCGAGCCGGTGTGGACGGCGTCCACTGCCCAGTGAAGCGACCTCAGCGCGGCTCGAGCTCCTGAAACAGCGGCAGCTCGGCCGGCGCAGCAGCTGACCTTAGGGTACTCGCTGCGCACTGCGCGCGCACCAGGCTCGAGACCTTCACGCCCAACAGACGCAATCGACGCTCGAGCGGCGCGCGTTTCAGGCACAGGCCGGCGGTTCGCCGGATCACGCTCGGATCGCAGGTATAGGCATCGATGGTCTGCTCGCGCGTGGCGCGCTGGAAGTTGTCGTAGCGCAGCTTGACGCCGATGGTGCGGCCAACGTAGCCGTGGCGCTGCAGATCCTCGCCTAAGCCCTGGCACAGCGCAGTGAACACTGCGCGCAATTCGGCGCGATCGCGAACCGCGTGCAGATCGCGCTCGAAGGTGGTTTCGCGGCTCATCGACACCGGTTCGCTCTCGGTTACCACCGGGCGCTCGTCGCGGCCCCAAGCGGCCCGATGCATCCAGTCGCCGTGGCTGCGGCCAAACTGCTCGATCAGCCACCCGCGCTCGCACTGCGCCAGCTCGCCGATGGTGCCAATGCCGAGCTGTTGCAGCCGCTCGCCGGTACGCGGCCCGATGCCGTGGATCCGGCGGCACGGCAACGGCCAGATGCGCTCGCCCAGATCGGATTCGAAGATGATCGAGATGCCGTTGGGTTTTTGCAGCTCGCTGGCGATCTTGGCGATCAGTTTGTTGGGCGCCACGCCGATCGAGCAGGTCAGGCCGCAGCGCTCGTGGATGGCCTGCTGGATGCGCAGTGCCAGCGTGTGGCCGCCCGATTCGCTGCCGCCGTCGGTGGCACTGAAATCAATGTAGACCTCGTCGATGCCGCGATCCTCGACCACCGGCGCCAGCTCCGCGATCACACTCTTGAACAGGCGCGAATACTTGCGGTACTGCTCGAAATCGACCGGCAGCAGGATCGCCTGTGGACACAGGCGCGCCGCGGCCATCAGCCCCATGGCCGAATGCACCCCGAATTCTCGTGCCGGATAGGTGGCGGTGGTCACCACGCCGCGGCCAACGTAGTCCCCAAGGCGCGCGTGTTCGGCGCCATCGCGCGCCGGCGGCTGACCACGGCGGCTGCCGCCGATGATCACCGGCAGCCCGCGCAGCTCCGGGTGGCGCAGCAGCTCGCAGGATGCATAGAAGGCATCCATGTCCAGATGCGCAATGCGTCGGCTCTGGGTCGGCGTGGGCTCGAGCGTCATGGCGTTTCCGATCATACCCGCGCGCTTTCAGGCCGGCGGATTCGATTGAGAAAATCTCAACGCTGCATGAGGGCTTTGCAACCCGCTCAGCGATGCGGCGCGCATGCTTACCCGCAGTTGGAATGACCCGTTAGGAGAGCCGCAATGAACCATATCCATGTCACTCGAACCCTGGTTGCCGGGCTGATTGCCGTGCTGTTGTGCGTAGCCGAGGGCGCGCTGTTCGTGGCCAGTGCCGCGAACGCTCCCGGCGCCGACGCGGTGGATCAGCCTGCCCACAGCGCTTACCATCGCGTAAGTCTCGCAGCGCCGGGTGCGCGGGGAGTGAGCTGATCGCCGCCAGGAACCAGACGCGCAGGCGCGCGCGGGCCGCACCCGCGCGTTCACCGGCCGGGTTGCGCAGGTTGCCATTGGGCAGCCTGCGCGTGTTCATCGCCGTCGCGCAGCACCTGAGCTTCACCCGCGCCGCCGACGCTCTCGGCGTGAGTGCCAGCGCCGCGAGCCTGCAGATCCGCTCGCTGGAAGAGTACCTGTCGCGACCGCTGTTTCGTCGCAACGGCCGCCAGGTCCGTCTCACCGCCGAGGGTGAGGGGCTGCTGCCGCGCGTGCGCCAGGCGCTGGAACAGCTGGAACAGGCGGTGGACGATGTGCGCGGCGAACGCGGCGCCGGGCAGGTGCGGGTCAGCACCCTGGCGTCGTTCCTGCAGCAGTGGCTGCTGCCGCGGCTGGAGCGCTTTCGCGGCGCCCACCCTAACGTCAACCTGCACCTACATACCTCCGATGACCTGGCCGACTTCGTGCGCGACGACATGCATGCCGCGGTGCGCTATGGCCAAGGCGGCTATCCCAACCTGCACTGCGTCAAGCTGCTGGACGAATGGGTGCTGCCGGTGTGCTCACCGGCGCTCTACAAGAAATTCGGGAAGGTGCGCGACACCGACGACCTGCGTCGTTATCCACTGCTACATAGCCTGAGTGAGCCCTGGACCGACTGGCTGCTCGACGGCGACGGCCGCGGCGAGCCCGGAGCAATTCGCGGACCGGTGTTCGATGCCGCGCTACCGATGGTGCGCCTGGCTCTGCAGGGGGCCGGTCTGGCGCTGTCGCGTTGGAGTCTGGTGGCCGATGAGATTGCCAGTGGCCAGCTGGTGCGTGTCAGCGAGCGCGTGGCGCGCATCAAGTTTTGTTACTGGCTGGTAAGCCCGGCGCGGGTCCAGTCGCTGTCGTCATTTCTTGCGTTCTCGGACTGGATCCGCGGCGAAGCGGCGCAGTTCCCCAGCCCTTGAGCCTCGATTATTGTAACTCTATGGAGACGGTAAGGCGTTTTGTTCGCTTGACGGTATCGCTATAGATACTATCGTCTCTGCGCGCCTCAGAGGCGACGGTGATGCAGGCTACCGGCGCGCTGGCTCGCGCCGCGTATGCTGGCCAATTGCCGATGCGAATCGTGCCGACGGGCCGGCAGCATTTCTGCCCGCTCGCCCAGCGCCTCGCGCACCCAGGCCAGCCCAAAGATCATCGGCAGCAGCAGTGCCAGCAGCGGTAACAGCAACAGCGGAATGGCGACTCGCATGATCATGTGGACTGCCCTCATTTCTCTGGCTGCCAGTCTGGGCGCCAGGTGCTGAACAGTCGCTGAAGTGGCACTGAACCTGAGCTGAAGCGCCAGCGCCGGTAACGCAAACAGCGGCCTTGTTCACAAGGGTCAACCAAACCGGGCCGCATGGCGTTGACAGCGGCATAGCGACGCTATGAGATTTGCGGCGCGGTCGCGGCAATGCCGCTGACCTGATACGGATTTTGGATTTGCACCAAGGAGTATCGATCAATGGCTACGCGCAAATTACTGCTCGCAACGTTGTGCCTGACTGCGGCGGCCAGCCTGGCGCCCGCGGTGAGCTCGGCCGGTGTCAACGTCGACATCGACGTGGCGCCGCCGGCGCCGCGTGTGGAAGTCGTTCCTGCGGCGCGCCCGGGCTGGGTTTGGGCACCCGGGTACTGGTCGTGGCGAGGTCGTGAGCACGTGTGGGTAGCGGGCCGCTGGATTCACGAGCGCCGCGGCTACCACTGGGTGCCCGACGCCTGGGTGTCCAACGGCCCGCACTATCACTACGTGCGCGGTCACTGGGAGCGCTGAACGCAACGCACTTAATTAGAGAACGGGACCGGCCACCGCTGGCGGTGGCCGGCCCTGGCGCTCGCCTTTAGCCGTCGAAGCTGAGCCGCAAGCCGCGCGGCGTCAGCACCCGTTCCAGCCCCTGAAATGCCGCCATGACGGCCAGCGCCAGCAATGCCGCGGGGATGGCTCCCTCGAGAATCAGCGGCAGATCATTCAGACGGATGCCGGTCAGAATCGGCTCGCCGTAGCCGCCGGCACCGATCAGCGCTCCGAGCGTGGCGGTGCCGACGTTAATCACGGCTGCGGTACTGACGCCAGCGATGATGGTGCGCGCCGCCAGCGGCGCCTCGACCCGCAGCAACTGCACGTGCCACGGCAGGCCGAGCGATGCCGCGGATTCGCGTAGCGAGGCCGGAATTGAGTTCAGACCGGTGACGGTATTGCGCACGATCGGCAACAGACTGTAGAGAAACAGCGTTGCGATTGCCGGACGCGCGCCGATCCCAAACAGCGGGATCATGAATACCAGCATCGCCAGCGACGGCACCGTCTGCAAAATCACCGTCACCACCAGCACGCCGCGGCCGAGCTGCGGTCGCTTCGCCGCCACCACGCCCAGCGGTAGCCCGATCAGCATCGCCAGCAGCAGCGACACCCCGACCAGTTGCAGGTGCTCGAGTGTGCGCCGCCCTACACGCGCCGCCAGTCCCGGCGCGCGTGTCGTCGCAGCCGTCACCGGGGCGACGCTGGTGGGTATCTGCGCCTGCAGGAACTGCTGCGCGACCGCGGCCTCGTCCTGGTGCTCGAGCTGCGCGGCGGCGTTCATGCGCTGCATGGCAGCCTCCGAAATCCGGCCGGCCAGATCGCCCATCGCGGCGAGCAGCCCGGGCGTCTGGCGCGCGCTGTCCAGCCGATACAGCCATACCGCCTGATAGCTGGGGAAGTAATGACGATCGTCGGTGAGCACCCGGATGTGGTAGCCCTGGATCTCCGGATCGGTGGTGTACAAGTCGACCACGTCGGCGACCGCATCGGCCAAGGCCCGATAGGCCAGACTGTGGTCCACGCCGCGGACGCTCGCCGGCGCCAGGCCGTACGCGGAGCGCAGGCCGGGCCAGCCGTCGGCGCGATTCATGAATTCGTTCGACAGCGCAAAGCGCAGCTCGGGATGTGAGCTCAGCTCCGACAGGGTCGACAGCTGCAGCCGCTCAGCCAGCGCCTGGGTCACCCCGAGAGCGTAACGATCCTCGAAGCCCAGTGGCGCGCTGATCCCCAGGCCCCGCTGCCGCAGCTCATCGACCAGCGACGCGTTGCCACCGGCGGCGTGCAACAGCTCCTGCGTCAGCGTGCCGGTGTATTCCGGATAGGCATCGATGCTGCCTTCAAGCAGCGCTCGCCACAGGATCGCGCTGCCCCCCATGGCACGACGATGCTCGAGCACCAGTCCGTGGCGCTGTGCGTCCAGGCGCAGCAGCTCGCCCAGGATCACCGACTCGGTGAAATTTTTTGAGCCGATGCGAAGCTGACCCCCACTCGCGCCACCGCCAGTCAACAGCAACAAGCACAGCAGCACAGCGGCGCGCATGGTCAACCGTCCGCCGCCGGCGCTGCCGCCGGCAGGCTGCGATGGGCAGCGACGAAGCGCCGCACGAAATCGCTGCGCGGACGCTCGATGAAGTCGGCGGCGGTGCCGTCCTGTACCACCCGGCCGGATTGCATCAGCACCAGCCGCGGCGCCAGATACGCGGCCTCGGCCAGGTCGTGGGTCACCACGATCACGGTCTTGGCGAGCGTCGCGAACAGCTCGCGCAGACGCTGCTGCAAGTCGAATCGCACCAGTGGATCGAGCGCGCCCAGCGGCTCATCCAGCAGCAGCGCCGGCGGCTCGGTGATCAGTGCGCGCATCACCGCCACGCGTTGTCGCTGGCCGCCGGACAGCTCGCCGGGATAGCGCTCCAGCACGCTCGCCGGCAGTTGCATCAGTTCCAGCAGCTCGCGCGTGCGCGCCAGAATGCGGCTGGCGGGCCAGCGCAGATACCGCGGCAACAGCGCCAGGTTGTCGCGCACACGCAGGTGCGGAAACAGGCCGCCCTCCTGGATGACATAGCCGATGCGTTGCCGGATTGCCAGACGCGCCGCGCGCGTCAGCTCGTCACCAGCGATGCGGACGTGGCCGCTGTCGGGCCATTCCAGCCCCAGCAGCAGTCGCAGCAGCGTCGACTTGCCCGAGCCGCTGCTGCCGATGACTGCATTGACCGTGCCGGCCTGGAACTCGAGGTTCAGGTCCTCCAGGGCGGTGAGTGCGCCGAAGCGCTTGGTGACGTGTTCGAAGCTGAACACAATGAGTCCTAGCAACCCGGCGCCGGTGTCGGGGCGTGCGGCAAGAATACCGCAGCGGCGGCCGCACCCCGGGACGCAGCGTGCCGGGTATGATCGCATCGACGTGCGTACCTGGTGGAAATTCCGGCGGGCCGTGCTTCAGGCCACGCGCGCCGCCACCGTCTCCAATGCCCCCGCCGGCCGGCGCGATGTGCTGGTGCTGCCCTGCTGGCGGCGCCCGGAATTCCTCTGGCACTGCCTGGACAACCTGAGCCGGGCCGAAGGCCTGCAGGACGTGCACGTGGTGTTGCGCCCGGACACCGGCCATGACCCGGCCAACATCGAAGTGATCCGCGCCTTCGCCGAGCGCCTGCCGAGCTTTGAGATCAGCCTGCCGGTGCCTTGCCCCTATCGCCGCACCAAGCAGAGCGCCAACCTGCTGCTGGCGTATCTGCAGGCGGCGGTGCGCACGCGCCAGCTGGTGTATCTGCTGGAAGAAGACACGATGATCGCGCGCGACTTCTTTCGCTGGCACCGGGCCGTGCATGCAGCCACGCCGGGGCTATTCTGCTCGATCGCGATCGCCAATCCCAATCGCTCGGTACGGCCGCCGGCCGATGCCGGCGGCTACTACCTGAGCTCCGGCGACTTCAGTTCCATGGGCGTGTGCTTCGAGCAGCGCATCCTGCGCCGCCTGATCGCGCCGCACGTGACGATGTCCTATTTTCGCCGGCCGAAGCACTACGTGCGCCGATGCTTTCCGGACAGTGCGGTGGGCTTAGGGTTCGTCGAACAGGATGGCCTGCTGCGCCGGATCCAGGAGCGCTGCGGCTGTCCCACTGCCTATCCTTGCGTGCCACGCGCCTTTGATGCCGGCTTTTATGGCTATAACCGGCCCGGCGCCCTGAGCGGATCGCTGCCACAGCGGGTCGAGCAGCTTGGCCAGATCATCTACGATCCTGCCGCGCTGCGCGCGGCGGCCGGACCGGAATTCATCGAGCGCTGTGTCCCGATCGATCTGCAGGGCGGTGAATGGAGCAGTCAGCGTCAGCTCGAGCTGCCCACCTGAGGCGTGGCCGGAATGGCCGCTGGCCGCTCCCATTCGCGGTCGGTCAGCACCACATCCACCGTGACCTTGGCGCGTGACTGCCACAGCAGGCTGGCGAATGTCAGCGGCTGGCCGTGATTGTCGTACATGTGCCGGTACAGGCGCACGCACGGCGCCAGCCGCAAGGTCGAGACCAGGCGCACCACCAGCTTGCCGAGCAGACCGATGCCACGTTTACCCAGATGGCAGGGGTGCAGCGACAGGTGCAGCGTCGGCCGATGCGCCTTCAAATACGGCAGCATGCTCGGCAACAGCCGGTACTCGCCGCCTTCGACGTCCATCTTGATGAAGTTGCAGTCGGTGACGCCGGCCTGACGCAGAAAGTCCTCGAAAGTGAGCGCCTTGACGATCCAATGGGTCTTGCGATCCCCGAACAGCAGGCTCGATACCGAATCCCCGCCCGCCCCGCAGTTGCCGAACGCTACCTCGCCGCTGCGCGGTGCGATGCAGACCTCGAACAGCTGCACGTTGTCGGTGAGCGGGCGATTCAGGCTGACGTTCTGCTGCAGCTCGTCGAAGGCGATCGGATCGGGCTCGATGCCGTACACGCATTTCGCCAGCTGGCAGCCGTACAGCAGCGTGGGTCCGATGTAGGCCCCCATGTCGATGTACGAATGATCGCGATCGACGAAGCGCTCGAAGATCGGATAGGTCTCCGGCTCCCAGGCGCCGGAGGTGATGCCGTGCCAGTAGCGGTCGTTGCGGCCGGAGACCACGTTGAAGTCATGATTGCGCAGGTGCACCAGCATGGCGGCAACCGTACGCCAGAAACCATCGCCGCGACAATCCACCCGCGGTAAGCGCCAGCCGGTATGCTCTGAGGCATCATGCATCCGATCGGGCGCGGCAACCGGCTGCTACTGCGCTACTGCCTGTCGCGGGTCAAGAACCGCGGCTACGGTCTGGGCAACGAGATGCTGCCGTGGGCGCGGGCGTTTCTGGCGGCGCAGGTGCTGGACGCGACGCTGTTGCCGCCTGCGTTCGGCATGAACCGGCGGGCTTACTGGTGGCACTTCGGCAGCGCACCGGACGACTGGATCCGAAATCGCGCGCTTGAATATCTGCTGCCGGTGGTCGAGTTCACCGAATCCGACTACCTGGCCCACGGCGGCGGCGATGCGGTGACCGCGCTGCGCAGCTTTGCCAGCGCGCACGGGCTGTTGCAGCGTCGCGGCTACGTGCTGGTGACGCACGGCCTGTGGGGCGGCTACCACCACGTCGAGGCCGCGCGCCAGTTCATCCGCAGCACGCTCTATCAGAGCCGCTACGCGCCCGGCAACCTGCTGCGGCTGCGGGCACGCCTGGACCGGCGCCGGCTGCTGGTCGGCATGCACGTGCGCATGGGCGATTTTCGTGCCGCCACTTCGCCCGAGCAGTATCGCAATGCTTCCAATATCTCACTGCCGATCGAATGGCTGTGCGCACTGGCGCGCGCGCTCGATCGCGCGCTGCACGCGGACTGGCAGCTGCTGCTGATCACGGACGGCACCGAGCAGCAGCTGCGACCGCTCACCGAGCACTGGCATTGCATTACCACCAATGATCTGGCACCGGGCGACTGTTCGGACGTACTGGCGCTGGCCGATTGTGATCTTCTGGTGTGTTCGACTTCCTCGTTCAGCACCCTGGCGGCGTTCCTGTCGGATTCGCCGTACCTGTGGTTCGAGTCCAACCTGCATCCGCACGGCGACCAGGTGTATTCGCTGGGCGACTACCCGGCGCTGTGCCAGCAGCCCGGCAATCCGACGCGCGCGGTACTCGAGCGGCTGTCCGAGTTGCCATCACAGCCGCTGCCGCGGGGCGTCGGCGTCGGTATCGACGGCGAGATTCCGGACGCGGTGATCGACGCCGCGCGGCAGCGTCACTGGGCGCGGCGCTGGGAATTCGATCTGGTGCGCTCCGGCGTTACCCGCCCGGTGGGCCGTTAGCCGGCCCGTGCCAGCCGCGCACGCGCCGGCTTGCGCACCAGCGCGCCGCGCGCCTGCCACTGCCGCTGGGCGGGCAGTTGCTGGTGAAACTGGACTTCGCCGGCCACCAGGCTCGCAATCGGAATGCCATCCTCGAGCAGCAGACGATTGCCGGCCAGCGCGGTCAGCCGCGCGCCGGGCGTGATGATGCCGGCCAGATTGAGCGGATCGGCGGCGCTGAGCGCGATCAGCGTGCCGTCGCGGGCGCGCTGGCGCACCGAGCGCAGCGTGCCGACGGCGTCCGGCAGCGCGAACTGTTCACCGCTCATGCCGGCGACGAAGCGCCCGCCGCGGATCAACCCCTGGGCCTCGAGCCGCCGATAGGCGCGCAGCAGCTCGTGCCACGCCGGCCAGGCGTCGGGCTCGCGCGCCAGCAGCCGCCGGAACACCACGCCGTAGCGTCGCAGCAGCAACCAGGCAAGCGCCTCCAGCGCCTCGGGCGACGGCGCGACAGCGCTGGTCGAGGTCGTGTCCTCAGGGCCGGCGGCTGCATGCACCAGGCTCCAGCGCCCAGCCTCATCGAGGCCGAAGGAGCCGCCGCGATGGCCCCGCAGCGTGCGCCGGCGCTGCATCGGCAGCAGTAGCGCCCGCAGGCCGCCAAAGCTGTCGGCACTCACCACGCCGGCCGCCACCAGCTCAGCCAGCGCGGTCTCGGCCTGCGCGCGCAGCAGTCCGGCGCTGCTCACGATCTCGTCGAAGAACGACGCCCCATGGCGCAGAAGGTACTGGGCAATCGCCTGCGCACCGGCCGACAGCGCGGTCGGCTCGCGTCCGCCGCCGCGCAACTGCTGCCACAACGAGCGATTGCGCCGCGTCAGCAAGGCCATCGGCGTGGCGCGCACCGGCGCTGCGGTGGCACGCGCCGGCGCCTGCAGGCGCGCCCAGAACGTGCGCCCCGACAGGCACAGGCTGTCGAGCCAGCTGCCGTCGTAGTCCTGCAGACGCGCCGGCAATACGTCGGCCTCCCAGGCGATCGCGGGCACCTCGAAGCCCTCGAGCTGTTCGAGCACGCGCTCCAGGCTGGCCGCACCCTGCGGCCGCGGCCGCGTCGTCAGGCCCTGCCATTCCAGCAGGAAGCGCATGAAATCCGCGCTGGCCACCGGCTCGATCTGTTCGCGCAATGATTTGATCGTGTAGCGGTGAATACGGGCCAGCAGCCGGCGCTCGCACCACTCGGTGCCGGCATGGCCGGGCGTGAACTGGCCGCACAGCGCAAAGCCCTCGCTCTCGAGCGCACGTAGCGCGGCATCAATCGCTGCCGCGGGCAGCGCCAGCTGGCGCGCCAAATGCTCGACATCGGTGGGGCCGCAGGCCTGCAGGCGGCCACGCAGCAGCTCGCGCAGCGCCTGCTCCGGCTGCCAGTGGCGCTGCGCGTATTCGGTCGGCACCTGCACCGCCGGGCTCGCCCGACCCGAGTCGTACACGGCCGCTACCTGCGGTAATTGTTCGGTGGCGATCCAGAAATCGCGTCCGGGGATCTGCCACAGCGTGGCGCGCCCGGCGGCCCGAAGGTCCGCGAACGCACTCGCGGCAGCGTGATCGGCATCGAGCTGCGGATCGAGCACACCAAGCAGCATTAATGCATCGTGCAGCTCATCGGCGCTGTCGGTGACCGGCCAGGCCTCGCTGCGAACCGCCTCGATGGCGGCCGGGTCCAGCTGGCCGAAACGGGCGGCGCTCTCCGGGTCGAGCCAGCTGCGCGATGACACCGCCTGGGTGCGACGCTCCTCCAGCGGCGCATCATCCAGGTAGGCGTACGGGCGCGCCCGCAGGATTTCCTGCGCCAGCGGCGAGGGCTGCGGCAGATCGCGCAGCAGCAGCTGCACCTGGCCGTTCTCGATGGCGGCCAGCAGTGCCACCAGACCATCGACGTCCATGGCCTCGTGCAGGCTGTCGAACAGCGTCTGGCGCACCAACGGGTGGTCGGGAATCTCGCGCTCGCCGGCCAGATTCTCGGCGCACGCCAGCTGCTCCGGAAACACCACCGCGATCAGATCCTCGGCCGCCATGCGCTGCAGTGGCGCCGGCGTCTTCTTGCCGGCGCGTGCGCGCCGAATCGCCAACGCGATGGTTGCGTTCCAGCGCCAGCGGGTGGTGAACAGCGGCGCATCGAGCAGCGCCTGTACCAGGACTCCCTCGACGCTGGCGCTCGACAGGAAACGGGTCGCCTGCTGCAGCTCGAAGCTGTGGGTCTCGCCCAGCGACAGCACGATGGCGTCCTCGGTGGCGGCGGCCTGTAGCTCGAAATTGAACGCCCGGCAGAAGCGCTTGCGCAGCGCCAGGCCGAAGGCGCGATTGATGCGGGCCCCGAACGGCGCGTGAATCACCAGGTGCATGTCGCCGGCCTCATCGAAGAAGCGCTCGAACACCACGCGCTGCTGCGTCGGCAGGTGGCCGAGTACCGCCTGCGCGGCCGCCAGGTACTCGACCAGTTGGCGGGCGGCCGGCCGTTGCAGCTGATAGCGCTGCATGATGTGCGCGATACAACTTTCGATGGCTGCAGCGTCGACCACCGGCAATGCAGCCTCGACCTCGAGCCGCAGCGCCGATACCGCGGCCGACAGTTCCGCACTGCGCGCCGGAGCCTCGCCCAGCCAGAACGGCATCGTTGGTGGCTGGCCGCGGGCATCCTCGACTCGCACCCGGCCGGCTTCGACCCGCAATATCCGGTAGGAACAGTTGCCCAGCTGGAACACATCGCCGGCCAGGCTCTCGACCGCGAAGTCCTCGTTCAGGGTGCCTATGAAGGTACCGGCCGGCTCCAGGATGACCTGATAATCGGCGTTGTCAGGAATCGCGCCGCCGCAGGTGATGGCGGTAAGGCGCGCGCCACGGCGCGCCCGCAGCCGGCGGTTGACCGCGTCGCGATGCAGATAGGCGCTCTGGCGGCCGCGTCGGGTGCTGAAGCCGTCGGTGAGCATGCGCAGCACCTGGTCGAACTGCGCACGCGTCAGCTCGCGGTACGGCCACGCGCGTCGCACCAGTTCGAACAATTCGTCCTCGGCATAGTCGCGGGCGCTGACTTCGGCCACCAGCTGCTGCGCCAGCACGTCGAGCGGCTGCGGCGGAATGCTCAGCGCATCGAGCTCGCCGCGACGCACCGCATCCAGCAACGCGGTGCATTCCACCAGGTCGTCGCGGCTGAGCGGCAGCAATCGCCCCTTGGGCACGCCGCCGACCGCGTGATTGGCCCGGCCCACCCGCTGCACCAGCGTCGCGATCGAGCGCGGCGTGCCAAGCTGACACACCAGCTCGACCTCACCGATGTCGATGCCGAGCTCGAGTGATGCCGTGGCCACCAGCGCCCGCAACGCACCGCGCCTGAGGCGCTGCTCGGCGTCGTGACGCTGCTCGCGCGCCAGGCTGCCGTGGTGCGCGGCGATATCCTGCTCGCCGATTCGCTCGCTCAGGTGACGGGTGACGCGCTCGACCATGCGGCGGGTGTTGGCGAAGATCAGCGTGGTGCGATGCTGCCGGATCAGGGTTGCCAGCTGATCGTAGAGGTTCTCCCACACCTCGTTCGACATGATGGCCTCGAGCGGCGCGTCCGGCAGCACCAGCGCCAGGTCGCGCGCGCGCACGTGGCCCTCGTCGATCACCGTGCAGTTGGAAACCGGCTCGCCGGTCCCCATCAGAAAGCGTGCCACCAGCTCGATCGGCTTCTGCGTGGCCGACAGACCGATGCGCTGCGGCGGTCGCGGGCACAGGCCGGCGAGCCGCTCGAGCGACAGTGCCAGGTGCGCGCCGCGCTTGCTCGGCGCCAGCGCGTGGATCTCATCGACGATCACGGCCTCGGTGGTCGACAGCATCTGCCGCCCGGACTGACTGGTGAGCAACAGGTACAGCGACTCCGGCGTGGTCACCAGAATGTGCGGCGGCGAGCGCCGCATGGCGGCACGCTCGGCGGTGGTTGTGTCGCCGGTGCGCACCAGCGCGCGCACTGGCGGCGCCTGCACTCCCAGGGCCTGCAGTTCTGCCGCGATGCCTTCCAGCGGCAGCTGCAGGTTGCGCCGCACGTCGTTCGATAGCGCCTTGAGCGGCGAGACGTACACCACCTGCGTGGCATCAGGCAGATCGCCCGCGACCGCACGGCGCACCAGCGCATCGATCGCGGTCAGAAACGCCGCCAGCGTCTTGCCCGACCCGGTCGGCGCGGCGATCAGTGCATGCCGCCGGGCGACCAGCGCCGGCCAGGCGGCGCGCTGCGACGGCGTCGGCTCGGAGAAATGCTTCGCGAACCAGCTCGCGACCGCCGGGTGAAACTGCTCGAGGGGCATGGCCTGAGTCTACGCCTGCAAGGCTGCTCGCGCCCCACCCGAGCCGCGCCGCCGGAGGGTATAATTGGCGGATGACACAGCACTCGTACGCTTTGTTCCAGACCGCCATCGGCGGCTGCGGCATCGCCTGGGGCCGCGACGGCATCGTCGCACTGCAGCTGCCCGCGAGCACGCAGTCGGCCACGCTCGCGCGGCTGCTGCGCGCCCATCCGGGGGCCCGCCTGCAGCGGCCGGACCCGGCCCGACAGCGCGTCATCGACGATATTGTCGCGCTGCTGGCTGGCGAACCGCGCGACCTGCGCCAGGCGCGCCTCGATCTGAGCGCCGTGCCGCCGTTTCACCGGCAGGTCTATGAGGTCGTGCGCGCCATCCCGCCCGGGCGCACCCGCAGCTACGGCGAGGTCGCCGCGCTGTGCGGTGACCGGCAGGCGGCGCGGGCCGTCGGTCAGGCGATGGCGCGCAATCCGATTCCGATCATTGTGCCTTGCCACCGGGTACTCGCAGCCGGCGGCCGCAGCGGCGGATTTTCTGCGCCCGGCGGCGTTACCACCAAGCTGCGCCTGCTCACCATTGAGGGTGCCATCGCTTCAGCACGCACCGCCGCCAGCGGCAATCTCGCGTTTGCGTTCTGACATGAAGCGGCTGCTGCCCGGCTGTCTGACGCTGTTGCTGTGTGCTGCGCTGTGGTCGGCCGCCGGTGGCGCTGCCCCCACTCTGAGCAGCCTGCAGATCGCACCCGACCTGGCAGGCGAGCTGGCCAAGTTCCAGCCGGTGCACATGCGCTACGACGGCGCCGGGCTGACGGCGCGCGAGCGCGCGATGATCGACAAGCTGGTCGCCGCCTCGCGCCTGCTCGACCGTGTCTACTGGGAACAGAGCGATCCGCAGGGCTGGCGCCTGTATCAAAGCCTGCGCGGCCAGCAGGGCAAGGAGGCGCAGGATCTGCGGCGCTTTCTGCGCATCAACGGCGGCCGCTTCGACCTGATCCGCAACAATGCACCATTCGTCGGCACCACGCCCCAGCCGCCGGGCCACGCGCTCTACCCGGCCGATCTGACGCGCGATGAATTCGAGCGTTACGTAGCCGCTCATCCGGACCAGAAGAGCGCGCTCTACAACCCCTGGAGCGTGGTCCGCCGCAGCGGCGGCGCGCTGCGGACCGTGCCGTATCACGTCGCCTATAGCCGCTGGCTAGTGCCGATGGCGAAGCTGTTGCGCGAGGCTGCGGCGCTGTCGGACGATGCGGCATTCGCAAAATTTCTGCGGCTGCGGGCCGACGCGCTGCTGAGCGACGACTACTTCGCCAGCGATCTGGCGTGGCTCGATCTGGACAACCCCAAGATCGACGTGATCTTCGCACCGTACGAGACCTACCTCGACGAGTTGCTCGGGTTCCGCACCTCGTATGGAGCCGCGATCCTGGTCCGCAACGATGTCGAGAGTCGCAAGCTCGAGATCTATCAGCAGTATGTGCCCGACATCCAGGACACGCTGCCGCTGCCGGAGAGTGACCGACCGTCGAAGAAGGGCTTGCGCTCGCCGATGGAGATCATGGAGGCGCCGTTCCGAAGCGGCGATCTGCTGCATGGCTATCAGGCCGTGGCCGACAATCTTCCCAACGATGCGCGCGTGCACGAACAGCGCGGCTCGAAGAAGATCTTCTTCAAGAACTTTCTCGACGCGCGCGTCAATGTCGTGATCCTGCCGATCGCGCGCCGGCTGCTGCGTGCCGATCAGGCGACATTGGCTTCGGCCGACGGCTACCTCGCGACCACCGTAATGCACGAGATCGGCCACGGGCTCGGGCCGGCGTTCGCGCACGTCGCCGGCGTCAAGCAGGACATCCGCGCATCGCTCGGGCCGGTCTTCTCCGGGCTCGAGGAAGCCAAGGCCGACATCGTCGGCCTCTATGGGCTGAAGTGGCTGGTCGACAAAGGCGTGGTGTCTGCCGACCGGCTCAACAGCTACTACGTGTCGTACGTCGGCGGAATATTTCGCACCGTGCGCTTCGGCGTCGCCGAAGCCCATTCGCGCGCCGAGATGATGGAATTCAATTACTTCGCCGAACACGGCGTGGTGGTGCGGGATGCAGCCAGCGGCCGGTACGCGCTGCAGCTGGACCGCATGCCGGCCGCGGTGGCCGATCTGGCGCGCGAACTGCTCGAGCAGGAAGCCAGCGGCGATCGTGCCCGCGCCGAGGCCTGGTTCGCGCGCTACGGCACGATGCCGGCGGACCTGGCCAAATCGCTCGAGTCGGTCGCCGACGTGCCGGTAGACGTCGATCCGCAGTGGGATTTCAGCGAGGACTAGTGGCGCGACGCGCGCGGCCCTAAGATGCCGTTCCCCCAACCGCCGGAGACGATCCGATGCATGCAGTGAAGCGGGCAGTTGCCGCTGCCGTGATGTCCGTGGCCCTGGCAAGCGCAGCCTACGCGGCGCCGACGACTTACAAGTCCGATGCCAATCACACCTTCGTGCGCTTTTCCTATAACCACCTGGGATTTTCGACCCAGGAGCAGCGCTTCAACACCACCGATGCCACGGTCAATTACGACCCCGCAGCCAAGACCGCCTCGATCGACGTCGTGATCAAGACCAAGTCGGTGGACACCGGTTCGGATCTGTTCAATGAGCATATCCAGGGTCCCGACTATCTGGATACCGCGCAGTACGACACCGCGACCTTCAAGTCGACCGCGGTCAAGTTCAACGGCGACAAGCCGGCGACCATCGAGGGCAATCTGACCCTCAAGGGCGTGACCAAGCCGGTCACGCTGACGGTGACGTCGTTCAAGCATGGTATGAACATGCTCAAGAAGGACGCCATCGGCGCCGACGCGACCGCAACCCTCAAGCGTTCCGATTTCAACATGTCGAAGGCCGTGCCACTGGTCAGTGACGAGGTCACGCTCGAGATCGTTATCGAGGCGGCCGCCCCTTAGAGCCTTGGCCATGAGGCGCGGAGCGCGCCAAAAGCGCGCTCCGCGCTGATTCCACAACCAGGGCGCGAGTGCCGGGCACTTACTCAAGCGGTGTCACGCGCGACATTGGCGCGACGCTGCCGGGATAATGCCAAACCGGTCACGTTCCAAAACCGACGAGGACAGGCCGCGCGTGCTGCATTGTGAACTGTGGCGTGGCCGCCAGCGGCCCAGTGCGCAACCCTAGCGGGGTCGCAGCTACATGATTCCCTTACCGCTTCGCCGACTCCCTAACATGAACCCGTCCGCCACCGTTGTCAGGGCCAGGATTGCCCGTACTGGCCGCAGCATGGTCGCGGCATTGTCGCTGTGCGCGTTGTCGGCGCTGCCGGCCCGACCTGCAACGGCCGCGGACATCACCGCCTCGGTGGTCGACAGCACCGGACAACCGGTCGCCGGGGTGGTGATCATCGCCCAATCGGACAGCCCGCCGCCCGACAAGCACGTGCCGCACAGCGCGATCATGGATCAGCAGCACATGCAGTTCGAGCCGCGGATCCTGGTGGTGCAGACCGGCACCGCGGTCGACTTTCCGAACAGCGATCAGATTCAGCATCAGGTTTACTCATTCTCTGCGGCCAAGACCTTCAAGCTGTCGCTGTATGCCGGCCACAAGTATCCGCCGGTGGTGTTCGACCGGGCCGGACTGGTGACGCTCGGATGCAATATTCACGACGGCATGATTGGCTACATCTACGTCACCGATTCGCCGTTCTTCGGTCGCAGTGACTCGTCCGGCAAACTGCAGTTGCATGGTCTGCCGCCCGGCAATTACACGCTGACCGCCTGGCATCCGCAGATGCAGGAGTCCGGCGGCAATTCGCTGACGCTGCGCGTGGTGCTGGCCGAGGACACTCGCGCTACACCGGCGTTCCATCTGAGCCACCCGGTGCACACCGAGGCGCCCCACTCCGGAGACACGCGGTGGGCCGACTACTGATATTCGCGCGTCAGCGGCTCGGCACCCTTGTGCTGCTGGCGGTACTGGCGCCGGTCGCCGCGGCGGCGTCCGACTTTGGTGCCGTGATCGATCTGCGTGCGGTCGCAGCCGATGGTCTGACCTCGTTCCTGGATGGCGGCCTGGGCGACCTGCGCTTCGACGATCAGCACGACGGCCTGCGACTCGGCAGCGTGTCGCTGTTCTACAACCACGCGTTCTTCGACATCGTGCACGTGAACGTGGACGCGGTGGCCTACGATGATCACGATCGTAACCTGGTTGACCTGACCCAGATCTTCGCCGAGCTGCGTCCGTTCCCGTCGAACGGCTGGCGCTCGCGCTACAAGCTGGGCGCTTTCTATGCGCCGATTTCACTCGAGAACCGTCTGCAGGGTTGGCGCAGCGCGTATTCCATATCGCCCTCCGCCATCAATACCTGGATCGGCGAGGAGCTGCGCACCCTCGGGGCCGAATATGATCTGGATTGGCTCGGTCGCCAGCGCGGGCACGACTGGGGGTTCGGCGCCACGGCCGCCGTGTTCGGCTGGAACGATTACTCCGGTGAGCTGCTGTCGCAGCGCGGCTGGGCGATTCACGATCGCCAGACCACGCTGTTCGGCCTGATCGGGCAACCCAACATGCCGCCGGTGGGTGGCCTGCGCGAATTCACCACCGATGCCGATCAGCGTCCGGGCTACTACGCCGGACTGAATGCCGAGTACCGCGATCAGCTCGAGCTGCGTGTTCTGCACTATGACAATGAGGCCAAGACCGAGGCGTACTCGTTCAGCCAGCAGGACTTCGGCTGGCGCACCTGGTTCAACAGTGCCGGCGTGCGGTGGACGCCGACCGCGCAGTGGACCGTGATTGCGCAATGGATCAACGGCATCACCATGGTCGGCGACTCAGGCTTCGAGAACAACATCCTGACCGACTATTACCGCTACGAATTTCACGCGGCTTTCCTGCTGGCTAGCTGGCAGCACGGACCGGATCGACTCACCGCCCGTTACGATGACTTCGAGATGCATCAGAACGAGTCAGACGATTTCTTCAACCGCAATCGCGGCCACGCGTGGACGCTGGCCTATGAGCGCGACTTGAGCCGCCACTGGAGCGTGGCGCTCGAGGCCTTGCAGATCGACAGCAGCCTGGCATCGCGCAGCCAGATCGGCGAGCCGGTGAATGCCGCCGAGCGCGAGTTGCAGCTGGCCGTGCGGCTGCAGCTCTAACTCAGGGAATTGTCGGGACCTTCGATCACGCGCGGCTCGGTCGGCTGGTGGATCTCGACCCGCACTTCGCCGCAGCGAAGCATCAGTGCGCCGGCCGGGGCAGGCGCGCTGCGCAGCTTTACCTGCCGCGCCCAGTTGAGCGCCATGTCATCGAAACGGCGATCGCCGGATGATGCCAGTAAATTCACGCTGATGATCGAGCGATCCGGCGCCAGGCATACCTTGACGATGGTCACTTCGCCGGGCGAGAAGCGCGGACCAGCCACCACGAACGACACCGGCGCATCATCGAACGGCGGAACGATGACGCGCAGCTTCGCGGAGCGTGGCGCCGGTGTGCAGCCGGCGACAACGACCAGGCATGCTGCGATGGTGCCGACGGTACGCACCGTTTTCCGCTCTAAGGCCCCCACGAACGCTTCGGAACTGCTGTCGCAAGGGATCATACGCGCCGCGTCGATTGGGGCGGAATGTCACGGCAAATCAGTATGTTGCATGGCGATCGACGCGCGGGAGATGCTACCCTGCCAGCAGCATGCCGCATTCCCAGGCAGACGCGATCCGGGTTGATCGATGAAAACCTTGTACCTGGTGCGGCACGCCAAGTCCGACTGGTCCGATCCGGCCTTAAGCGATCAGCAACGACCGCTCAATGCGCGCGGCCGGCGTAACGCGCCGGCGATGGCGGCTCGATTGGCGCGGCGTTACCGGCCGCCGCAGCTGCTGCTGTCCAGTCCCGCGCTGCGGGCGCTGCGCACCGCGCAGCTCTTTGCCCGCGGCTTGGGCTATCGCCGCAGCGAAATCGTCATCCATCCGCGCTTGTACGCCAGCACGGCGAGCGTGCTGTTGCGCGTGGTGCAGGCGCTCGACGATAAGTTCAAGCGCGTGATGCTATTCGGGCACAACCCGGAGCTCAGCAGGCTGGCGCAGCGGCTATGCGATCGCATCGATCAGCTGCCCACCTGCGCGGTGGCACGCTTCAAGTTCGACGTCGACTCCTGGCGCGACGTCGGCCACTCGCCGCCGGTTCGGACCACGGTGACGATGCCGACGCGAATCGCCCGACGGCGCCGCTGAGCGGCAGCGGCCACCGGCCCCAACCGCGCGCCGCCGCCGCGGCACTCACTGGCGTATGGACATGCTCGCGCGGGGCGCATCGTGGTGTTGGCTGGTGTTCGCCGTCTGGCCGGCATACGCGCAGAACGTCTATCGGCTGGAGCCGTCCAGCACCACCATTTCATTCAATATCCGGCACTTTGGGGTGTTGTGGGTAAGCGCGCGGTTCCCCACCTTCAGCGGTCGCTTCGTACTCGATCGTCGTGGGGCATCGAGCCGGGTCGATGTCAGCGTGCAGATGGCCAGCGTCGATTGCATTGATCCGCGCTGGAACGAACGCCTGCGATCGGCCGACTGGCTCGACGTGAAGCGCTACCCGCAGATGTCGTTTCATTCGGATCAGGTGGAATTCGACGGCGACGGCGAGGCGCTGGCACACGGCCAGCTGTCGCTGCACGGTCTGACACGAACGGTGGGACTGGAGATCACGCAGCTGAACTGCGCGCCGCAGATCAGCCGCTCGGAGCGTTGCAGCTTCGTCGCGCATGCGCACGTGAAGCGCTCGGACTACGGCCTGCCGCACGGCTTCTGGACCGGCGGCGATCAGGTCGACATCGCTATCAGCGGCGTCGGTTCAAGCGCCCTCGGTGGCGCAGACAAATAGCTGCGCTGGCGGCAGATTTCGCCGCTCAAATCCGCGCCGCACGTCGCCGAAGGTGCGCTGCAGAACCGGCAGTACCCGACTGGTGAACTGATAGACCAGGAAGGCGCCGCCGGGCTCGAGTGCCGCGCGGCTCTCGGCCACGATGTCGGCGCGCAGTCGCTCGGGCATGCTGCCCAGCGGAATGCCGGAGATGATGTAGCTGGCGCGCGCGTAGCCGAGCCGTCGCAGCACCGCCTGTACCTCTGCAGCCGAATCGTGCACCACGTGCAGGCGCGGATCGGGCAACGATGTCGGCAGGAATCGCACGAACGCGCTATTGGTTTCGATGGCGATCAGGCGTGCGTCCGGATGCATCCGGCGCAAGATTTCCTGGGTGATGGTGCCGACGCCGGGCCCATATTCCACGATCACGCGCGCCCGATCCCAGTCGATCGGCTGCAGCACCTGATTCACCAGAAAGCGCGAGCTCGGGATGATCGAGCCGAGCATGTACGGGTGACGCAGAAAATTGGCGGCGAACAGCAGTCTTTCAGTGAACTCCGACCGGGTCATTTTTCTCATGGCGAGTCTCACGCGTCGATGAATTCGTATAGTCCATTTCGCCCCGCCGACGGAATCGGCCGAAGCGAGAAAAACGTGGCCTCCCCGGCGACGGGCCCCACCCGCCGCTGGCTCGCGCGGCCCGGTGGCATCCCTGCCGGTCGAGCTTCGAAGAATCTTAAGGGATTCAAGGGCTCATTGCCATGAGCTAGACCCTGAGTAGCGCGGCGGCCGGGCCGCTTTGGCCGACCCATTGCTCGCTGGTCTGCCACAGTCGCTCCTGCACAGCCAGATCGTTGGCCAACGGCGCCGCCGGCTGCGGCGCCTGATTTTCGTCGAAATAGCGTCCGCTGGTGTCACCGGGTCGGGCCGACAGCGCCAGATACAGCGTGGTGCGAGCCCCGCGCTCGCAGTCGAAAATTACCCGGCTGATGAGCGGTTTCAGCAGTCGCAGCCACCCTGGCAACAGGTTGCTCGCGACCACGCCGGGGTGCAGGCAACTGGCGGTTCGGTCGGTGCCTGACAGCCGGCGGGCGAGCGCGAACGTATGCAGCACATTGGCCAGCTTGGACTGCGCGTACGCGGCCACGCCGCGATAGCGCGCGCGTGGGTCGGTGATGGATGCCAAGTCGAGCTGGCCGCGGTAGTGAATGCGCGAGGCCACATTGATGATGTGCGCGTCAGCCCTGAGATGATCGAGCAGCAGCTCGGTCAGCAGGAATGGCCCCAGGTGATTGGTCGCGAAGGTCAGCTCGAAGCCGTCGACCGACATACGGTGCCGGCTGCTGACCATGCCGGCGTTATTGATCAGAAGATCGATCGACCCGAAGCGACCGCGCACTTCTTCAGCGGCAGTCCGCACCGAAGCCAGCGAGGCCAGGTCGCAGCGCACGATGTTCACCTCGGCGCCGGCGGTATCGACCTGGATTTCGGCGCGCACCCGCTGCGCTGCCTCCAGGTCCCGGCACAGCATCACTAGGCTGCAGCCGGCGCGTGCCAGTTCACGCGCCGTGACACGGCCAATGCCGTGCGTGGTACCGGTGATCAGCGCCAGGCGCGGCACGCGCTCAAGCTCCGAGCCGCAGCAACGGCTCGCCCATGCGGATCACGCGCCGCATCTGTAATTCTTCGCACAGCGACACTCCGGGCGGAGCGAACGCGATGATGGTCGAGCCGTGCTGGAACCAACCCATCTCCTGGCCCTTGGTCAGCGGCGCGTCGCAGACGATAGTGTTCGGGCCACGGTAGCGCAGATGCAGCAGCACGTCGATGAAGTGCAGGCGCACGCTGGCGACCAGGATGGCCGCAACCGGCACCAGCGTGATCAGCTGACCCTGTGGCAGCCGGCAGCGGATCACGGCCCGCTCGTTGCGGCAGAACAGCCGCTCGATGCGCTGGAGCGCGATCGGATTGACGTTCCACGTGTCGCCGGAGATGTAGGTGACCTGCTCGACACGACAGTCGTACGGTGCGTGAAAGCGATGGTACATGCCGGCTGTCAGCCGCAGCGTAACGTAGCTTCCGCGCAGGTAACTCTCCACCAGCTCCTCATCGGCCAGCAGATCCATCAGTGTGTACGGGAAGCCCTTGGCCTGTACCACCGCCCCAGAGTTCACTTGGCCCATGGCGCCGACGATGGCATCGCATGGACTGACCAGCACCGCAGGATCGGGATCGATGCGGCGCGCGCCCGGCTTGAGTTCGCGGGTAAAGCACTCGTGCAGGCTGCGAAACCGCGTACTGCGCGCTTCGCTCAGATCGAGTTCGGTGAAAAGTCTCCAGATCGCGATGCACAGCCGACACACCAGCGGTTGCTCGATGCGGCTGAGCCAGCCCGCGAACAGTGTCAGCCAGCGTCGCGGCAAACGGTTGGTCAGCAGGAAGTTCACCCGTTCCTGCTGTACGACCCTGGCGATAATGGCTCGCGGTGTCATGCAACTGTCACCGAACCGCAATAGTTTGCGGCTCCGCATGCTTTGGTATGTCCCCGCGGCACTGATTCTGGCGCTGTTGCTGCCCAAGGCCTGGCAGCGGCTCAGGCTCTCGCGCGCCAAGCACCCCTCGGTCAGCGGCCACGCCCGACTGGCGCGTCGCATCGCCGGCCTGATGCCGTTCTACGAGTATGACCAACGGCGATTCTTTAATGCTGACGACGCCCCGGCGGAGATCGCCGAGCGGCGCCGTGCCGGCTTCATGCAGCTGGCGGCGCTGTATGCCGATCGCTTTCCCAAGACTTCGGCGCTGACCGACGAGGTGCGCGACTCGCTCCCCGACTTGCAGTTCACGGCGCGTTATCGGGTACCGTTCCAGTTCAGCCGCCTGGTGCGCGAACAGCTGCGTGGCGGCTCGTTCCTGCAGTCCTCGTCCGGCGTGACGGTGACCGATCTGGACGGCAATCAGTTGTTCGACTTGACCGGCTCGTACGGCGTCAACCTGTTCGGCTACGACTTCTACAAGGGCTGCATCGAGCGCGGCGCCGCGCGAGTGCGCGATCTCGGGCCGGTGCTCGGCGCCTATCACCCGCTCATGCAGTACAACGTCCGGCGGCTGCGCGAGATCTCCGGTTTTGATGAAGTATCGATGCACATGTCGGGCACCGAGGCGGTGATGCAGGCGGTGCGGCTGGCGCGCTATCACACCAAGCGGCGCTACTTGGTGCGGTTCTGCGGTGCCTACCACGGCTGGTGGGGCGATGTGCAACCGGGCGTGGGCAATCCGCTCGCGGCTCGCGACACCTACACGCTCAGGGACATGGACGAGGTCTCGCTGCGTGTGCTTCGCAGCCGGCGCGACATCGCCTGCGTGCTGGTGAATCCGTTGCAGGCGCTGCATCCGAACGCCAGCGCGCCGGGCGATTCCGCACTGGTCGACAGTTCTCGCAGCGCGCACTTCGATCGCGCCGCCTATACCGCGTGGCTGACCAAGCTGCGCGTGATCTGCAGCGAGCGCAATATCGTGCTGATCTTCGATGAGATCTTCGTCGGTTTCCGCATCGCACTGGGCGGCGCCCAGGAATATTTCGGCGTGCGCGCCGACATGGTCACCTACGGAAAATCCCTGGGCGGCGGGCTGCCGGTCGGAGTGGTGTGCGGCCGCGCCGATCTGATGAAGCGCTACCGCGACGATCGGCCGGCCGACGTCTGCTTTGCTCGCGGCACGTTCAATTCCCATCCGTACGTGATGGGCGCCATGCACGAGTTTCTGCAGTACCTCGAAACGGAGGCGGTGCGCGATCTCTACCGCGATCTCGACTCGCTGTGGAACCGGCGCGTGCTGCAGCTCAACGGCCGACTTCAGGCCGCACAGCTGCCGCTGCAGGTATCCAATCTGTCGTCCATCTGCACCATCAGCTATCTTCGACCGTCGCGCTACAACTGGATGCTGCAGTACTATCTGCGCGCCGCCGGCCTGGCGCTGAGCTGGGTCGGGACCGGACGGCTCATCTTCAGCCTCAACTACACCGACGCCGAGTTCGACGCGGTCACCGACCGCATCGTGTCGGCGGCCGCGTCGATGTTGCGCGACGGCTGGTGGTGGGAAGGTGAGCAACTCACCGACAAGACGATCAAACGGCGCGTGCTGCGCGAGCTGCTTCAGGCGCGCTGGGACACATCTGCCATCGGATCGATCAGCTCGCCGCGCAGCAGATAAAGCGGCGCGCGGTAGTACAGCAGAATGTCGTGGAACGGATCGGTGACGATCTTGGTAAGCCAGACCAGCCCGGTCTGAACGTTCTGCTGGAAGAACAGCTGCACCGTGCGGAACACCAATGCCGCCATCCCCAGAGTCAGCCAGATCTGGCCCATGTGACGCAGGAATTGCGCATCGCCGATGCTGCGGGGAAAGATTCCAAACAGTGTCGGATCGAGCCACAGAATGACCGGTGACAGCGCCCACAGCGACAACAGCACGATTTTTCGGCGCAGGTTGTAGCCGACCTTGATGTCTTCCTTGTGTTCGTGGGTTGCGTGATTCACGTCGTCGTAACCCTTGGGCTCGAAGAAGAAATGTCCAACCTGCCGACTCACCATGGCGACCAGCCAGCCAATCAGCGCCGAGGCCACCGGATTGGTAAAGATGCTGCAATAAGCCACGACGAAGCTCAGCGCACTCACCAGATGCAGCGACTGGTTGATGCGGCTGTGATGGTAATAGCGGTGATCGTCCCAGCGTTGCGTCTTCAGCGCCTCCAGGAAGCTTTGCATTCGGGTTGCCTTCGATGACTGCCCACAAATCTAGGCATGAAGCAAATATATGAAAATGATGACCACAGCATGACAGCGG
The DNA here is from genome assembly GCA_036490715.1 of Steroidobacteraceae bacterium. GTDB lineage: Bacteria > Pseudomonadota > Gammaproteobacteria > Steroidobacterales > Steroidobacteraceae > FEN-1191. Next base: position 114,983 of record DASXDL010000013.1, read on the forward strand.
CACCATGACGTGCGGGCTGGTGACGTGGTTCACAGTCGATACCAGTGACCAATGACCTGAGCGCGCAGCGGGCTGGCGAGACACTCATCGGCGTTCGAGCCGCGTGCGGCGGCAAGAAATACGTTGTCTATCGTTCATGCGACCGTCATACGACACGGTAATGATTGCGCGCAGCGTATTACCGCCGGAGGAGCATTGGGGTATAGAACACCGCCTACAGTCACAGGTGTGATTGCTGCGATAGAACGCAACGCATGAGGATAATGATCGTCAGCGATGCGTGGTTCCCCCAGACCAACGGCGTCGTCAACACACTGGCACAGACCGCTGCCTGGCTCGGTCGCTTCGGCCACGAAGTACGTCTGGCAACTCCTGCCGATCACCAGACCATCCCGTGCCCGACCTACCCGGAGATCCGCGTCGCGGTGTTGCCGTACCGGCAGCTCGCGCGCCGTATCGACGGCTTTCGTCCGCAGGCGCTGCACATCGCCACCGAAGGTCCGCTCGGGCTTGCGGCGCGCCGTTATTGCCGCCGCCACGGCTTGCGGTTTACCACTTCGTATCACACTCAGTTTCCGCAGTACCTGCGATCGCGTCTGCCGATACCGCTGCTGTTTTCGTATCGGTGGTTGCGCTGGTTTCACGGCGCAGCCCAGAACTGCATGGTCAGCACCCAGAGTGTGGAGAACGAGCTGGCCGCGCACGGATTTCGAAATCTGGTGCGCTGGCGCCGCGGCGTGGACACTGCTCTCTTTCGTCCTCGAGACAAGTCGTTCCTGAATCTGCCGCGCCCGATCGCCGCCTACGTGGGCCGGGTGGCGGTGGAGAAGAATATCGATGCCTTCCTCGGCATGGAATGGAATGGCAGCAAGGTCGTGATCGGCGATGGTCCGGAGCGCGCCCGACTGCAAGCTCAATTTCCGCAGACCGTATATGCGGGCTTCCGATTCGGTGAGGATCTGGCCGCGCACCTGGCGGCCGCCGACATATTGGTGTTTCCGAGCCGCACCGATACCTTCGGCCTGGTCAATCTTGAGGCCATGGCCTGTGGGGTTCCGGTCGCCGCCTTTCCGGTCACCGGCCCGATCGACGTGGTACAGGACGGCGTGACCGGCGCGCTCGATACGGATCTTGCGCGGGCCGCGCAGCGCGCCCTGCGCATCGACCCGCGCGCCTGCCGCGAGCGTGCTCTGCAGTCCGGCTGGGACGCCTGTACGCACGAGTTCGAAGGCCATCTGGTTGCCTGCCGCCAGAACGCACCGCTACGCGCGCCGGTTTCCCGCCCGGTCACAGAGCGCGTGGCCGGCTAAGGGCTCGACCGGTCTACAGATCGCGGTCGAGAAAGCAGTCGCGGGTGTGATCGTTGATCACCCCGACTGCCTGCAGATAGGCGTAGACAATCGTCGTGCCGACGAAGCGGAATCCCCGTATCTTCAGATCGCTCGAAATCTGATCGCTCAGGACACTGCGAGCGGGGACGGCACGCGCGGTGCGCGGGCGATTGCGCAGCGGACGCCCCTGCACGAATCCCCACAGGTAGCGATCGAATGACCCGAATTCCCGCTGCAGCTGCCGAAACGCCCGCGCGTTACTGACGGTGGAGTCGATCTTAAGACGGTTGCGCACGATGCCGGGATTGCGCAGCAGGCGCGCTTTGCGCTCAGCGCCGAAGCGACTCACCTTGCGCGGATCGAAGTTCGCAAACGCCTTACGATAGTTGGCGCGCTTGTGCAGGATCGTGGACCAGGACAGCCCGGCTTGGGCGCCTTCGAGGATCAGCATCTCGAACAGGCGTCGCTCCGTGTGCGCCGGCCGACCCCATTCGCGGTCGTGATAGCGCTGCATCTGCGGATCGCTGTGCGCGGCCCAGCGGCAGCGCCTGGGAGTTTTTCCGAGCGCGGCCGTGTCTTTCTTCCTCATGTGCCGTCCCCGACTTACCGTGCTGACCTTGACCGTATCCCGGGCCCATCGGATATGCCATAACGCAGCCTGCCGGGAGACAGACTGGCCCGATTTGTAGCCCTTTATATCCGCACGTAGACTTTGCCAAAAGCCCATGGCCGGAGGCAAAGTGCGCTCAAGTCAGCTTGCATGGTCGTTGGTGTCCATGGCAGGACTACTCGGCGCGTGCGATCCACAACACGTGCAGCAGCAGGTGACCTCATCGCTGCAGGTATCCAGCTCGACCCTGAATGCCGGCGCGATTCCGGATCGGTGCGGATGCAAAGGCGCCGGAAGCTCGCCCCAGCTTTCCTGGAGCGATCCACCGGCTGGCACCCAGAGCTTCGCTCTGCTGGCGGACGACAGGGATGGGGTCGTCGGCCATCTGCATCGTCACTATTTCGTCCACTGGTTGGCGTTCGATCTGCCACCTGACCGGCGCGAACTGACCGAGGCACTGCCGGGCCAAGCCCTGGCGGATGGCGGCCAGCAGGGCACCAACGACACCCGCGGCACCGGCTATGCAGGCCCGTGCCCGCCGCCCGGTGCGACGCACCACTACGCATTCACGATCTACGCGCTCGACACCAAGCTGGGATTGCCGTCCAGCACGCGCGGATCAGAACTGCTTCGCGCGCTGGATGGCCACATCCTGGCGCGAGGCGCCGTGGTCGGCACGTACCAACGCTAGTGTGCGAAGCGCGGATGCCTCCGACATGGTCAAGGCGGCGTCGGTCATCGGGCTTGCGGGCGCCGGGCCTGATCGGCGCTACGGATCAACGACCACCGCGATCGCGAATCCGTCGTAGCCCTTGACGCCGACGGTCTGGATTGCGGTGGCCGAGATGCGTCGCTCGGCAGCCAGCAGCTCGTGCAGTCGGCGCGTGCCTTGGACCGCTGCGTCCCGGCTGCGATCATCGAGAATCGTACCGTCCCGCACAACGTTGTCGAACACGATCAACGTCCCGGGATGCGATAGTCGAATTGCCCAACTCAGGTACTGGGGGTTATTGGGCTTATCGGCATCGATGAAAATGAAATCGAAGCGATCGGCGCCCGCGGACTCCAGTTGTGCCAGCGTCTCGAGCGCCGGCCCCTCGCGCAGCTCAATCCGGTCGGCGAGACCCGCGCGCGAGAAATTCTCGCGCGCCACGGCCGCGTGCCGCGCATTGACCTCAAGCGTGATGAGCCGGCCATCGCCAGGCAGCGCTCCGGCGAGCCACAGACTGCTATAGCCGCCCAGCGTGCCGATCTCGAGAATGCGCCGCGCCCGGACGGCGCGCGCCAGAATCTGCAGGAACTTGCCCTGCGCTGGACTGACATCGATCGCCGGCAGGCGCGCAGCGGCATTGGCGGCCAGCGCCGCAGACGTCGCCTCGTCGCCGGGCGTGTAGAGCGACTCGAAATACCGGTCGACGGCTTCAAATGGTTTTTCCATGCGATTCCAAAGCGACGCGTTTGTACGCGACAAGAGAGGGGTCTGGGCCCGGAAGGATTCGAACCTTCGACCAAGGGATTATGAGTCCCCTGCACTAACCGCTGTGCTACAGGCCCGCCGAGTCTGGCAATCTTAAGCGAGCTTCAGGCCGATTTCAGAAATGCATCGCAGCTGGCGCGTGCCGGGTCAGCATCGGGAATCTTTACGCAGATCTCCTGCATACGCGTGTGCAGGGTCTGTAGCACGTCGGCATGTTGCCCCTTCGAGGCATCATTCCACGCGCGCAGCTCGCGATCGAGTGTCGCCAGCCGGATGCGCGCGCGGCGGTATATGCGGTCCTCGCCGTCGAGTTCGCCCAGTACCGACGAACCGGCCTGCTGAATGCGGCCACTGTCACTGGGTGACATGCGCAGCAAGCCGCTCACGTACAGCTCGCCCCACTGAAAGCGCGTTGCCGCGCCCTGCGACTCGCGATAGGCCTGATCGAGCAGTTCCAGCGCCTCGTCCTTCTGCCCCATCTTCTCGGCGACTTCGGCCAGATCGGCTTCGTAGTAGTACGGCGTGTTGGAACGCGAGATCTCAGCCTTGGCGATCTGGTAGGCCCTCGGATAGTCCCCGACGTCCTCCAGAATATTGAGCGCCGCGTTGACCAGACCCGAGCGCACCCAGGGATCCTGCTCGTGCGCGAGCGCCTGATCGATGCGCGCATTGGCCGCCGCCAGTGCCTCAGGCGGCAGTTTCGCCTTGGCGCCGCCGAGCGCTTTCAGAGCTCGCAGTTTGGCATCAACGAAACCGAGCTGATCGGCCGTGGCGTAGCGATCGTCGCTGGCGGCGGCATCCATCGCTGCAACGTAGCTGTCGCGCATGCTGCTGGCGAACCTGGTTCCGCGCGCGGCGGCGGCTTGAAAGAAGCTGTCATCCAGAATCACCAGAGCACCGGCGCTCGAAAGCGCCAGATCGTGTTGAGACGCGATGGCTAGCACCTGGTCGGTAAGCGTCACCAGGCGCGCCGAGAGTGCGGCGCTCTCGGCATTGGCGGCGTAGTAGGCCGAGACGATCGTCAAGTTGGCACGCTCCTGCTGCAGCTCCTGCGGGCAATGCGCGACCGCGGCCTGCAGCTGATCGGCGCGCTCGCCGTATTCATCCGGCTTCAGGGCGTCGAGCTCCCAGGAGTTGTACGCCAGCCGCCGACATTCGTTTGGCTTGAGTTCGCCGCTAGCGGCGGCCTGCAGCAGGGCCTCGACCGGCTGCACGTTCTCCAGCGCCAGATCGAGTGCCGCCGCGTACTGGGTCACGTCGCGTCCTGCCCCGAGCCGCAAAATCTCGTGCCGATCCGGATCCAGCACGACCAACGTCGGATAGCCCTGGATGCCGAACTGTTCGCCCCATTTCTGCGCCCCATCGTCGTCACCATCCAGATAGATCGGCAGGAACAGATGACTCTTGGCGATGAAGTCGGGCCGCGAGAAAACCTTGGATTTCAGCGTGTGGCAGTACGGGCACCACTCGGCACCCCAGTACAGCAGCACCGGGCGATTCTCGCGCTTGGCGACGACGAAGGCGCCGTCGACACTGCCGTCGAACCAGGCGATGTCGCGTGGCTCGTTGGCATGGGTCGCGTGCTGTGCGTGCGGCGACGGTGGCTTGTGGCAAGCCGTAAGCGCCAACATCAGACCCAGGCAGATCGCACGCGCGTCCATGGGCCCGAAAGCCTTCCATTCAACCGCTGCCCGCGTCAAGACCGGCGATTCTGCGTTAAGCAAAATTCACGATTTGCGGCCGCGCGGCGCGCCCCCGGTCCGGCGCTTGGCCGAGCGGGTGGCTACCGCCAGCAGCGGATCCTCCGGCCATTCGTGCTTGGGATAGCGCCCGCGCAGGTCCTTGCGAACCTGGGCATAGCTGCTGCGCCAGAATCCGGCCAGGTCGCTGGTGACCTGTACCGGCCGCTGCGCCGGCGACAGCAGCCGGAAGGTAATCGCGATGGATCCGGCGGCGATGCGCGGGGTCGCGGCCAGGCCGAACACTTCCTGTAGTCGCACGGCGATGCTCGGCGCGCGCGGGTCGGAATAGTCGATGCGCACCTGCGAGCCGCTAGGCACGCAAAGCTCGCGCGGCGCCAGCGTATCGAGGACACGCTGGCGCACAGGGCCGAGCTGCGCCCGCAGCGCCTCGGTCAGCGGCACGCGTGCCAGCTGCTCGCGGCGCGTAATCCCGGTCAGATACGGTGCCAGCCAGTGTTCCAGGGTCGACAGCAGCGCGTGGTCGTCGCTGGCCGGCCAATCCGCCAGATCCGCGCGCTGCAGCGTGCGCACGAACTCCATGCGCGCCTGCAGCGTGCGGCTGTCCTGGTCCCACGGCAGAGCCTCAAGGCCAAGTTGCCGCAGGCCCTCGATCATCGCCGGCAGCGCGCGATCATCCTCGGCCGCAGGCAACTGCAGCTCCTCCAGCAGCAGGGCATCCAGGCGTCGTACCCGCTGCGCGACCACCGCTTCGGCGCGCGACTGCCAGCCAAAGCGCTCCTCGGTCACGATGCGATCGGCGAACAATTCTTCCAGCAGTGCGCGGGATAGCGGCGCGGCCAGATCGATGCGCGCTTCGCGCTCGCGATCGTCGAGCTCCAGCGCGACGATGAATTCCTCCCGCGCCAGACCGGGTTGGCCGAAAAACGCAGCGCCGCGTCCATTGGCGAGCAGGTACCGGCCGCCGCTGCCGCTGCGCCGCTGTCCGATGCGGTCCGGGTAGGCCAGTGCCAGCAGGCCTCCGGTCATGTCGGGGCGCGCCGCCGACCGGCGTGGCGGATGGGCTGCCCCGGGCAGCGCCAGCACCGCGGCCTGCAAGCTCTTGGCGGCACGGCGCACTCGCTCCAGGGCATTGCGCTCGATGCCATCGGCCATCGGCACCGCCACGTTGTCGGCGCGCAGCAGCTCCAGGCGGGTGCGAATATCCGGGTCGTGCGCGCCGCTGGCCGCGCCCCGGCGCAGCACATCGCGATCGGACAACAGGGCCGCCAGCTGCGCCGCCAGCGTGATCGCGTCCAGGCCGCGGGCCGCCAGCAGCATGTGCGCCAGACGCGGGTGCACCGGCAGACGTGCCATGTCGCGCCCCAGGCTCGTCAGCCGTCCGTGAGCATTCAGCGCGTCGAGCCGCAGCAGCAGATCGCGTGCCTGCTGCAGCGATGCTGCCGGCGGCTGGTCCAGCCACGACAGTCGGGCGACATCGTCGGCGCCCCAGCGCGCCAGCTCGAGCGCCACGGGCGCCAGATCGGCCTCGACGATCTCGGGCGGCGTCGCCGACATGAGGCTCGCCTGCGCGCCTTCGCTCCATAGGCGGTAACAGACTCCCGCTGCCACGCGCCCGGCGCGCCCGGCACGCTGCTCGCTGGCGGCGCGCGAGATGCGCGCCACTTCCAGCCGGCTCATGCCGGTGGTCGGATCGAAATGCGCGCGGCGCACCAGTCCGGCATCCACCACCGCGGTTACTCCGGGAATGGTGACACTGGTCTCCGCAATGTTGGTGGCCAGTACGATCTTGCGCTCACCGGCGAGCGCTGGCGCCAGCACCGCATCCTGCGCGGCGCCGGGGAGATCGCCATACAGGCACATCGGTCGCACGCCGGAGGGCAGCTCGGCGGCTTTCAACATGGATTCGAGGCGCCGGATCTCGCGTACACCGGGCAGAAAAACCAAGACGTCACCGGCCGATTCGGCCAGCGCCCGACGCACTGCCGCGGCCGCCAGTCGCTCGATCGACTCCTCGCCGGTCGGGCCGCCGGTCGAGCGCGCCGATGGCAGCAGCGGCGGGCCGCGTCCCAGGTAGTGCAGCTCGATCGGAAAGGCGCGCCCCGGCACGTCGACCACGGCGGCATCGCCAAGCAGCGCGGCCACACGCTCGCCCGCGAGCGTCGCCGACATGACCAGGATGCGAAATGAGGCACCCAGTTCACGCCGCGCATCAAGCGCGAACGCCAGACCCAGATCGGCCGCCAGACTGCGCTCGTGGTACTCATCGAAGATCAGGCATGCGACCCGCTCGAGCGCCGGGTCCTCCTGCAGCATGCGTGTCAGCACGCCCTCGGTCACCACTTCGATGCGGGTCGCGCGCGACACCCGGGTGTCCAGGCGCATGCGGTAACCGACCGTGTCGCCGACATTCTGTCCCAAAAGGTATGCCATGCGCGCGGCGATGGCGCGCGCCGCCAGGCGCCGTGGCTCGAGCATGATGATGTTGCGCGACCCGATCAGCTCGCCCTGCAGCAGTGACAGCGGCACCAGCGTGCTCTTGCCGGCCCCGGGCGGCGCCTGCAGCACCGCGTCGCGGTGCGAGCTCAGCGCGCCGCGCAGCGCGACGGCCAGCGGATGCTGCCGCGCCTGCTCGATCGCTGCGGATTCACTTGGCAAACAGTTCCTTTACCCCACCTGAGATCAGCACCGAGATGTCCAGCAGCACGCGCGGCAGCGCCAGACCCCCCGGCGAAGCCAGGTATTTTGAATCCCACACCGGATTGAATTTCGCCTTGTAGCGACGCAGGCCGTCGAAATTGTAGAAATGCTCGCCGTAGCGGAAAACGAAATTACCCACCCGATGCCAGGCTGGAGCCAGCGGATGGCGTTCCAGTCCAGCCAGAGGCGCCATGCCCAGATTGAGCCAGCGATAATTCTGGGTGCGACCCCACAGCATCAACTCCACGAACAGAAAGTCCATCGCACCGCGCGGTGCATCCGGTCCGAAACGCATCAGGTCGACCGCGATCTCCTCGCCGGTGCCGGCGATCCACAGGCTGGCAAAGGCGACCGGACCGTTGCCACAGCGCACCACCGCCACCGGAAAGTTACCGATGTAGTGCTGCGAAAACGCGCCGACCGAAAAGCCTTTTTCCGCCACCGCCTTGTCCTGCAGCCAGGCGTCGGACACCGCCTGCAGCTGCGGCAGCAGCGGCGCCAGCTGCTGCGGTTGGATGACCTCGAAGGTCGCCCCATCGCGCTCGGCACGTCGCCTCTGGGTGCGCAGTTCCGCACGCGCGCTGCCGTCGAGCGAGAAATCGGCTAGTGGTACACGCGCTTCCTCGCCGAGCTTCATGACCGCCAGTCCCAGATCGATATACAACGGCAACCGTTCGGCGCTGACCTGATAGAACACGGTCCAGCCGCCGTGGTGATCCGACAGTTCGCGAAATCGCCACACCAGCTCCTCGTGTGACTCACGTGCGCCGATCGGATCGCCGAGCGCCACCCAGCTGCGGCCGTTGATCTGGTACATCACGAACGCATCATTGGCAGCGCTGAACAACAGCCGCTTGTCGCCGCTGAGTGCGGCGTTGGCGACCGCCTGCGAGCAGCCACCGATCAGAGGACGGACCTGCTGGATGTCTTCGTCCGATGCCACCCCCGGCTCCGGCCGCGCCGGACGCAACAGATTCATGGCCAGGAATGCCGCCGCCAGCAGCACCACCAGCAGCGAGGCGCGCAGCATGCGCGGCGCCCCGGCCTCGAACGCGAACGTCCACCACAACGAATGCGAGTACTCGACGTGGCGGTAGGCGAAGAATCCGATCCAGATGGCAGTCGAGATCACGATTGCCAGGCTCACGATCCACATCGGTGAGAAGCGCTGCGCCAGGATCTGCGCCGGTCGGTAGAACGCGCGCCGGCCGAGCCACAGTACCAGCAGGATCAACCCCAGGATCAGCACCTGCTCAATCTGCAGGCCGCGCAGCAGCGATGTGACCATGCCGGCGACCAGCAGCCAGACCGTGAGCTGGTAGGCGGCCGCAAGGCGCCGGAATAGCGCGCGCGCCAGGATCAGCAGCGCCAGACCGATCAGGCTGCCCGCCAGGTGCGACACCTCGAACACCGCCAGCGGCAGGATGTGCCGCAGCACCGACAGGCGCTGATCGATATTCGGCGTGGCGCCGGACACCAGCAGCAGGAAGCCGGCCAGAAACACCAGCGCGCCGCTGATCTGCGGCACGATCGGGGCGATGTAGGCCGCCGCCAGCTGTTCGATGCGCGCCAGCCGCGGCCGTTGCACGCGCAGTTCCTGGCCGCCGAACAGTGCGGTCGCCACCAGCAGCGGCAACACGTAGTAAATGGCGCGCCAGGCCAGCAGTGAACCGAGCAGCTGATCGGCCGGCACGGCGGGCAGTGCCAGCACGATCAGCGACTCGAATACCCCGAGCCCGCCGGGCACATGACTGATGACGCCGGCCGTGATCGCGGTCGAATACGCGCCGATGAACACCAGCAGGCCGACGCTGCCCGCGGGCAGCAGCAGCCAAAGCACCAGCGCCGACAGCCACAGGTCGACCACCGCCAGCACGATCTGCGGCATCGCCACCCACGGCGAGGGCGCCCGCAGCGCCCAGCCGCTCAGCTCGATCTCGCGTGGTCCGATGATCGACCACAGCGCGTAGGCGCCGATCAGCACCAGCAGCAGCACCCCCAGCGCCTGCACGATGTGATGGTTCAGGTGCGGCGGGCTCACGCCCTGATGCGGCGCGAACGCGAATGAAGCGCCGGCCAGGGCGGCCAGCCCGATGGCGGTGGTCACGGTGCAGAAACCGGCCACCGTGGCCACGTCGGCGCCACTCAGTCCGGCCGACGAGTACAGCCGGTAGCGCACAGCGCCGCCGGTGAAGGCAGCGATGCCAAAATTGTGGCCGAACGCATAGGCAATGAAGGCGGTGAAGAGCGTGCGTCCGTAGGCCAGCTGCCGCCCCATATAGCGCAGCGCCAGCACGTCGTAGAAACCCAGCAGCCAGTAACTGGCCGCGGTACACAGCGTCGCCAGAGCCAGAGCGGATTCGGGTATCTCGCGCAGGTGCCGGATTACGCCCGACAATCGGAACTGCTCGAGCTCGCGCCGCAGCGCGAACGCCACCCCGGCGAAGATCAGCAGTGACACACCCGGCAGCAGCCAGCGCCGCCACAGTTCCCGCAGATCCTGCTCCGAGCGCGCCTTATCCATGGCCGCCGTTCGCTAGCGCGCGCGGGGTCGCGTCTTGCGCGGCACCCGCGGCAGACCGGTGTGCTGCGTGCGTATCGGCCGTGAGGCCACCGGCCGGCCGGTGCCGCTGGGCTGATACGCCGGCACCAGCTGTCCGCGTCCGCTGCCGATCAGATCGGCGCGCCCCATGCGTCGCATCGCCTCGCGCAGCAGCGGCCAGTTGTTGGGATCGTGGTAGCGCAAAAAGGCCTTGTGCAATCGGCGCACGCGCAGCCCCTTGGGCACGATGACGCTCTCGCTGGAGCGCGTCACGCGCTTCAGCGGGTTGCGGCCGCTGTGGTACATCGCGGTTGCGGTTGCCATCGGTGAGGGCAGAAACGCCTGTACCTGATCGGCGCGGAACCCATGGCGCTTGAGCCACAGTGCCAGCTCCAGCATGTCCTCATCGGTGGTGCCCGGGTGCGCCGCGATGAAGTACGGAATCAGGTACTGCTCCTTGCCGGCCTCCTTGGAGTAGCGGTCGAACAGCTGCTTGAAGCGGTCGTAGGCACCGACGCCCGGCTTCATCATTTTCGACAGCGGACCCTCGCGCACGTGCTCGGGGGCGATTTTCAGGTAACCGCCGACGTGGTGCTGCGCGAGTTCGCGCACGTATTCGGGCGATTCGATCGCCAGGTCGTAGCGCACGCCGGAAGCGATCAGCACCTTGCGCACGCCCGGCAGCGCGCGCGCCTTGCGATACAGTTCGATCAACGGCCGGTGATCGGTGTTGAGATTCGGGCACACGGCCGGATATACGCACGAGGGCCGGCGGCACGCGGTCTCGATCGCGCGACTCTTGCAGGCCAGACGGTACATGTTGGCGGTCGGACCGCCCAAGTCGGAGATCACACCGGTGAAGCCGGGCACCTGATCGCGGATGCGCTCGATTTCGCGCAGCACCGATGCCTCCGAACGGCTCTGGATGATGCGCCCTTCGTGCTCGGTGATCGAGCAGAAGGTACAGCCGCCGAAGCAGCCACGCTGGATCGCCACCGAGAAGCGGATCATCTTGTAGGCCGGTATGGTCTCGTCCCGATAGGCCGGATGCGGTCGACGCTGGAACGGCAGGTCGTACACCCAATCCATCTCGGCGGTGGCCAGCGGCAGCGGCGGCGGATTGATCCACACGTCCTGATCACCATGAGCCTGCACCAGCGAGCGCGCATTGCCCGGGTTGGACTCGATGTGCAGGATGCGCGAGGCGTGCGCGTACAGCACCGGATCTTGCGCCACCTGTTCGTGTGATGGCATGCGGATGACGCTGCGTTCGCGCTCGGCATTGGGCACCCGGCGCATGAACCGGACCACCTTGGTATGGTCGCCGCTCGCGACATCGGCACTCACCGGCCGCTCGCCCGTCATCGCAGCGGTCGCATATGGATCGATCGGCGTTGCCAGCGGCCCGGGCGCGTCCAGATGGGTCGAATCGATCTCGATCCATCGATCGGCATCCGCGTGACGCACGCGCGCGGTGCCGCGCAGATCGCGGATCTCCTCGATGCGCTCGCCGGCGCTCAGACGCTGCGCCAGCTGCACGATCTGCCGCTCGCCGTTGCCATACACCAGCAGGTCGGCCTTGGCGTCCAGCAGGATCGAGCGGCGCACCTTCTCCGACCAGTAATCGAAGTGGGCGATCCGGCGCAGTGACGCCTCGATGCCACCGATGACGATTGGAACTTCGCGAAACGCTTCGCGGGCACGCTGCGCGTACACGATCACCGCCCGGTCGGGACGGCGGCCGCCGACGCCTCCGGGCGTATAGGCATCGTCGCTGCGCAAGCGGCGATCGGCAGTGTAGCGGTTGACCAGCGAATCCATGTTGCCGGCGGTGATGCCGAAGAACAGGCGCGGCGCCCCGAGCGCGCGAAATGCCTCGGCACTGTGCCAGTCGGGCTGGGCGATGATGCCGACGCGAAATCCGTGCGCCTCCAGCACCCGCCCGATCACGGCCATGCCGAAACTCGGATGATCCACGTAGGCATCACCAGTCACGATGATCACGTCGCACTGCTCCCAGCCGAGCGCGCGCATCTCGGCGCGCGACATGGGCAGGAACGGTGCCGCGGGCGGCGGGCGCGGCGGCGCTTGACGCAGATCGGGGGCGGCGAGCATGGCCGGCCATTATACCGGCAGGGCCCGTGCCGCCCGGGTGGGCTTGACCGCCATGGTAAAATTGCTGCCTCATGAGCCGAAATGCGCATGACGCGATCGTCGTGCGCGGCGCGCGTCAGAACAATCTACGTAATCTTGATCTGGAGCTGCCGCTCAACCACCTGATCGTGGTCACCGGCGTGTCCGGCTCCGGCAAATCTTCGCTGGTATTCGACACGCTGTACGCCGAGGGGCAGCGCCGCTACGTCGAGACCTTCTCGCCGTACGCACGCCAGTTCCTCGACCGGATGGACAAGCCGCAGGTGGATCGCATCGAACGCATCCCGCCGGCGATCGCGATCGACCAGATCAATCCGGTGCGCACCTCGCGCTCGACCGTCGGCACGATGACCGAGATCAACGATCATCTGAAGCTGCTGTACGCGCGCGCCGCGCGACTGTACTGCCGGCAGTGCGGCCGGCCGGTGCGGCGCGATGACGCCCAGAGCATCGCCGACGCGCTGCCGGCTGCGCTGCCCGATGGCGAGCCGCCGCTGCTGCTGGTGTGCTTTCCGGTGCCGCTGCCGCCAAAGATGAAGCTGGCCGAGCTGCGCACCGAACTCGCCAAGCTCGGCTACGTGCGCATCCATCAGGAAACGCCGCGGCTGCTGACCGTGATCCAGGATCGTCTGCGCCCCGATTCGCAAGACCGCAGCCGCCTGATCGAAGCGCTCGAGGGAGCGCTGCGCTCCGGCCACGGCCTGGCGAGCATCCACGTGCTGGGTGCCGACGGCAGCGAGCGCAGCGTGCTGCGCTACTCGCGCGATCTGCACTGCGCCGAGTGCAACCTGCACTATCAGGACGCCAGCCAGGGCCTGTTCTCGTTCAACTCCCCGATCGGCGCCTGCGACACCTGCCGCGGATTTGGTCGTGTGATTGGCATCGATTACGGGCTGGTCATACCTGACCCGGGTAAATCGCTGGCCGCGGGCGCGGTGCGCCCCTGGCAGACCCCCTCATATAAAGAGTGCCAGGACGACCTGCTGCGCTTTGCCAAGAAGCGCGGCATTCCGGCCGACGTGCCGTGGCGCGAGCTGTCGGCCGAGCAGCGAGCGTGGGTCGTCGAGGGCGAGGGACCGTGGCAGAAGAAGGTCTGGTACGGGACGCGGCGCTTCTTCGCCTGGCTGGAGACCAAGGCCTACAAGATGCACATCCGGGTATTGCTGTCCAAGTACCGCAGTTACGCCTTGTGCCCGGATTGCCACGGTGCACGCCTCAAACCCGACGCCCTGCTGTGGCGACTCGGTGCCGAGCCGGCCGCCGATCTGCCCGGTCTGCCCATTCACGAGGTCATGCAGTTGTCGATCGAGCGCTGCCGTGCCTTCTTCGAGCAGCTGCGCCTGCCCGGGGCGCTCGATCAGGCCGCCGATCTGCTGCTGGGCGAGCTGCGCACCCGGTTGAAGTACCTGTGCGACGTCGGCCTGGGCTACCTGACGCTCGATCGGCAGTCGCGCACGCTCTCGGGCGGCGAAGTGCAGCGCATCAACCTCACCACCGCCCTGGGCACCTCGCTGGTCAACACGCTGTTCGTGCTCGACGAGCCGTCGATCGGCCTGCACCCGCGCGACATGCGACGCGTGATCGGCGTCATGCAGCGACTGCGCGACGCCGGCAACACGCTGCTGGTGGTCGAGCACGATCCGCAGATCATGCTCGAGGCCGATCGCATTCTCGATCTCGGGCCGGGCGCCGGCGAACACGGCGGTCGCATCGTGTGCTACGGCACACCGGCCGAAGTCATGGCACATCCGCATTCGAGCACCGGCGCCTGGCTCGCAGGCCGGCGCCGATTGCCGCCACTGCGGGCCAGCGATGAGGCCGCGACCGCGCGCCGGGCGGTCGGGCAGCTGCGTCTGACCGGCGCGGCCGAACATAATCTCAAGCAAATCGATCTTACGCTGCCGCTTGGACAGCTGGTGTGTTTGACCGGTGTATCCGGATCAGGCAAGTCGACGGTGGTACAGGACGTGCTGTATCCGGCTTTGCAGAAGGCGCACGGCAAGCCGACCGAGACGCCGGGCCGCTATCAGAGCCTGCACGGCGCTGAGCTGATCGAAGCCGCGGTACTGATCGACCAGACACCGATCGGACGTACCACGCGTTCCAATCCGGCCAGCTACGTCGGCGCGTTCGACCAGATCCGCAGCCTGTTTGCCGCCACTCCCGAATCGCGGCTGCGCAAATACACCGCCGGCACCTTCAGTTTCAACTCCGGCAACGGCCGCTGCCCCAGCTGCGGTGGCAACGGTTTCGAGCACGTCGAGATGCAGTTCCTGTCGGACGTGTACCTGCGCTGCGGCGATTGCAACGGCAGCCGCTATCGGCCCGAGACGCTGCAGATCCGCATCGCCGGCGCCACCGGCCGGCGCGCCCATATCGCCGAGGTGCTGTCGATGACCGCGACCGAGGCGCTGGCCTTCTTCGCCGATCAACCGGCGGTGTGCGCGCGCCTGCAGCCATTGGTCGACGTGGGACTGGACTACGTGCGCCTCGGCCAACCGGTGCCGACGCTCTCGGGCGGTGAGGCCCAGCGGCTGAAGCTCGCCGGCTACCTGGCCGAGGCCGCACTCGGCAAAGCCAGCACCCGCGGCGCGCGCAGCGCGAACACGCCCCTGGGAAAGCTGCTGATCTTCGATGAGCCGACCACCGGACTGCATTTCGAGGACATCGCTCGGCTGGTGCGCGCGTTCGGGCTGCTGCTCTCGGCCGGCCACTCGCTGCTGGTGATCGAACACAATCTGGATGTCATCCGCGCGGCCGACTGGATCATCGACCTGGGTCCCGAAGGCGGCGAACACGGCGGCCAGATCATCGCCAGCGGTACGCCCGAGGCGCTCATGCGCGTGGCGCATTCACACACCGGCCGCGCGCTGGCCGACTATGCCGCCACACACGGCGTGGCCAGCGCGGTGGCCGAGCCGCAGGCTGCCTACCAGCGCGCCGAGGCTCGTGCCGATGCCCACAGCGTGGTGGTTCGCGGTGCCCGCGAGCACAACCTGAAAAACGTCGATGTGAACATTCCGCGCAATCGCTTCACGGTGGTCACCGGCGTATCGGGCTCGGGCAAATCAACTCTGGCATTCGACATCCTGTTCAACGAGGGCCAGCGTCGCTACCTGGAATCGCTCAACGCCTACGCGCGCCAGTTCGTGCAGCCGGCCGCCCGGCCGGATCTGGACGCCGTCTATGGCATCCCGCCGACCGTGGCGATTGAGCAGCGCGCCAGCCGCGGCGGTCTCAAGAGCACCGTGGCAACAATGACCGAGATCTACCATTTCCTGCGTCTGATCTACGTGCGTCTCGGCACCCAGCACTGTCCCGACTGCAATGTCGCGATTGCACCGCAGAGCGCGGAATCGATCGTCGCGCAGCTGCTGCGCGCGCATCGCGGCAGCACGATCCGGCTGCTGGCGCCGCTGGTCGCGCACCGCAAGGGCCACTATCGCGAGCTGGCACGCTGGGCGGCCGCGCGCGGCGCGACGCAGCTGCGGGTCGACGGCAAGCTGGTGCCGACCGATCCATTTCCAAGCCTGAAGCGTTTCGTCGAGCACAACATCGAGCTGCCGGTGGCAGAGCTTGCCTGCACGCCACGCCAGGAGTCCGCGCTGCGCGTCGCCGTGGACAGCGCCCTCGAACACGGCAAGGGCGTCATGCATGCGTACGCCGCCGATGGCAGCATGCAGCTGTTCTCCACTCGACGCGCCTGCCCCGAGTGCGGGCGCGGTTTTCCTGAGCCCGATCCACGCCTGCTGTCGTTCAATTCCAGCCAGGGCTGGTGCGAGCACTGCTATGGCACCGGCCAGCAG
Source organism: Steroidobacteraceae bacterium (assembly GCA_036490715.1). GTDB lineage: Bacteria > Pseudomonadota > Gammaproteobacteria > Steroidobacterales > Steroidobacteraceae > FEN-1191. Next base: position 131,303 of record DASXDL010000013.1, read on the forward strand.
GTCGCCGACTTCGATTCCGAGCAGACCGGCGAGGAGTCGCAATGGTCGGGAGTTGGCGGCAACGACAACGCGTCTGGGACGGCAGTGCCCTGTCCGGGCTGTGCCGGCGCACGCCTCAACCCGGTGGCGCTGCATCTGCGCTGGTTCGAGCGCTCGATCGCCGAGCTCACGGCGTTGCCGATTGCCAAGCTGCGCAGCTGGCTGGCGCGCCTGCGGCTGGGCGCGCGCGAGCAGGCCATCGGGCGCGATGCGCTGACCGAGATCGGCAGCCGGCTGGAATTTCTCGAGCGGGTCGGACTGGGTTACCTGGCGCTCGACCGCGCCGCGCCGACGCTCTCGGGCGGCGAGGCCCAGCGCATCCGACTGGCGGCGCAGCTCGGTTCGAATCTGCAGGGCGTTTGCTACGTGCTGGACGAGCCAACCATCGGGCTGCATCCGCGCGACAACGCCATGCTGCTGCAGGCGCTGGATCAACTGGCGGCCGCCGGCAATACGCTGGTGGTCGTGGAGCACGATGAGGACACGATCCGCCGCGCCGACCACATCATCGATCTGGGTCCAGGCGCCGGCGTGCGCGGCGGCCACATGGTGGCCGCCGGCGACGCGCAAGCGCTGCAGCGCCGTCCCGAGTCAGTCACCGGACGGTTCCTCGCACAGCCGCTGCGCCATCCAGCCACGCCGCGCCGGCCCACCGGCAGCACCAGCGCCGCGCTCGAGATCGATGCCGCGAATCTGCACAACCTGTGCGACATCGACGTGCGCATTCCGCTCGGCCGGCTGGTGGTCGTGACCGGAGTATCGGGTTCAGGTAAGTCCTCGCTGGCGCGCGACGTGCTCTACGCCAACCTGCGTCGCCTGGTCGGAGCGAAGACGCGCCAGGCGGTGATCGGCGCCCGCGCGCTGCGCGGCGCCGATCAGATTGGACGCGTGCTGGAAGTGGATCAGACGCCGATCGGCCGCACCCCGCGCTCCTGCACTGCGACCTACGTCGGCTTCTGGGATGACATCCGGCGCGTGTTCGCCGGCACCAGCGAGGCGCGCGTGCGTGGCTATGACGCCAGCCGCTTTTCCTTCAACACCAGCGGCGGCCGCTGCCCCGACTGCGAAGGTGCCGGTACCCGCACCATCGAAATGAGCTTTCTGCCGGATGTGAAGCTGCCGTGCGAACGCTGCGGCGGCAAGCGCTTCGATCGCGAGACGCTCGAGGTCAAGTGGCGCGACCAGTCGGTCGGCGACGTGCTGGCAATGAATGTCGAAACCGCGGTGGAATTTTTCGCCGCGCACGCGCGCATCGCGCGTCCGCTGCGGCTGCTGGCCGACGTCGGGCTGGGCTATCTGACGCTCGGACAGCCCAGTCCGACGCTTTCGGGCGGCGAGGCACAGCGCATCAAGCTGGTGGCCGAACTGGCGCGGCTGTCGGATGCGCCGCGAGCGCGACCCGGGCGCACGCTGTACGTACTAGATGAGCCGACCGTCGGACTGCACATGGCGGACGTCGAGCGTCTGATCGCCGTGCTGCACCGATTGGTCGACGCCGGCCACTCGGTGGTCGTGATCGAACACAATCTCGATGTGATGGCTGAGGCCGACTGGATCATCGATCTGGGACCGGAAGCCGGCGCCGGCGGCGGTCGGGTCGTGGCCGCCGGTCCGCCGGCCGCAATTGCGATGCGCCAGGCGCGCTCGCATACTGGCGCGGCGCTGGCGCGCTTCCTGCGCGAGCGCGCGGCCTGATCATGCAACACAACCTGGTGTGCTGGAAATGCGGCGCCGATCTGGCGGAGCTCACGCTGCCACTGTCACGCCGTGACGAATGTCGCCACTGCCGCGCCGAGCTGCACGTGTGCCGGATGTGCAAGGATTACGACGAGCACGTCGCCAAGAAATGCCGCGAGCCGATCGCTGAGGAAGTCAGCGACAAGACGCGGGCTAACTTCTGCGACTACTTTGCGCCGCGTCCGGGAGCCTACATCGCGCCGCAGGCCGCGGCTGTGGAGCATTCCCGTTCCGAGCTCGACAAGCTGTTCGGCGGCAAGTCCTAGTCGCCGTCGCCGACCATCGGCAGCGCCGAGCTGTAGACCGCTCGGTTGTATTCGGTGTCTTGCTGCGGCGGCCGGAACGGCCGCCGGAATATCGGCTCGAGCCAGCTGCGCCACCAGGAATATGGTCTTGGCTGCGGGCTGTGTCCGGCGTTGCGTGGGATCTCGATGGTCACGCTGCCATCGGCCTGCCGGCCGGACACGATCCAGCCGAGCTTGTCGTACACCATGCGGTAATCGCCGCGCTCCACCGGCAGCTGCTGCTCGGGCGATTGCCAGAACTCTGATTCCGGACCGTGCAGCATCGCCAGCACCAGCGATCGCAAGCCCCACTGACAGCTGCCGGGGCCGCTGTAGTAATCCAGGAAGCGCAGGTCGGCGCCGCGGTAGCCCTGCGTCAGCGCGCCATCCTGCAACGCGCCGTTACTGACGAAATACCGCCATATCAGGTCCAGTCCGTGGCGCGCCATGCCCGATTGCATCGACTGGTCGTCGAGCAGGTTCGCCGCCAGCAGCGGCACTGGCACCGCCGTGCGATAGCAGATGCTTCGACCCATGATCGGCACGCCATCGGTGCCGATCAGGTGGGCGGTGAGATCCGCCGACTGGTTTAGGCTGCTGCGGATGAAGTCGTGATCGAATTGCGGGTCGATGTACGAGATCCAGAACAGCTCGTAGCTCATGCCCCAGGTGTTGTAGAAGTCCACGCCCTCGGGCGGATCGGAGAACCAGCCGTTGCCGACGTAATTGCGTTTGAAGCGCTGATAGTTGTCATCCGAGTTGGCATCGGCGCTCACGCCCGGCACGCCGAGGGCATGCAGCACCACGCGCACCGTCACTGGTGACAGCAGCCAGACGTTGGCCGGCATCTGCGCGCCCTCATCCTGCCGCAGCCACGCGGTGATCTGCAGTTGCTGCGCGGGCGTCAAGTTCAGCCAGATCTGATCGCGCGTCAGCCACACGATCCGTGCCACGTCCGCGGTCTCCACGATGCGCTGATCCCAGCTGCCGAACCGGCCCCAGTAGCCCTTGGATCTCGGATTGGTTCCGGCCAGCAGACCGCGCCGCAAGTAGGCGATCAGGTCGATCGAGGTGCCGCTGTCCTGATCCTGCAGAACGGTGCTACGACCGGATGCGACCCAGGCGGCCAGCAACGTGCCGGTGCGTGCAAACCCCTCCAGACCGGTGCCCTGATAGCCGCCGATGCTGGGGGCGCCGGGGTAGTGAATGCGCGAGCCGATCGCGTCGGTGAAGCGCACCACCCCGGACAGGAAGTATTGAAACAACGCCCGGTAGGGTCGTTCGTTGGCCTGAGGCTGCGGCTGGAACTCGCGCTTGACCGCAAGTTCGGCCGCTCCATCCTGCGTGGAGGCCGGAAAGAAATGGCCCCAGCCGGCCGCGGAAAAATGATGCAGCGCATAGGCATAGAGCATGATCACGATGACCATGCCCATCTGCAGGAGGCGTCTGGATCGAAGTTGAAGCACGCGGCGCGCGGTCCCTGGCTACGGCGGGCGGCGGAACGCTAGCAGCAGGTGTTGCCCATGACAACTGCCCCGCTTTGCTGATCAACGCTATTAGTTGCCCATGCGCTCGGACAGGCGGTCGAACAAGCGCCCGAGGCGCGAGGATTTGGCGCGCGCAGACTTGGCCTTGGAGAGGGCGCTGCCGGATTCGTTGATCAGCGGCGTGCGGCCGTCGTCCATTTTGAGTTCGCCGGCGCCGAGGATCTCCAGGGTTTCTTCCAGCGTCAGCGGCTTGGTCTTGGCCCGGCCCTGCACCGCACCCTGGGTACGCAGCTTGGCGCGCTTGCCCGGGGCGGCGCGCGGCGCGCGGGCGCCGCTCGCTGCGGTCTTGGCACGCGCAGCCGCTGCCGACTCGCGATCCTCGATGAATTCGAACTCGGTCTTGCCGGGCGTGGCAGGCGGCGCGGCCATCGGGGCGATCGCTGCGGCTGTCGGCGCCCCGGCATTCACCGTCGGCTCGGCCGCCGGCCGACCCGCGGCCAGCTTGGCGCGCTCGCGCTCGCGCGCGGTCACCGGCACCACCGACACCGTGGAGAATTCGGAGCGCACGTAGTGCGCCACCTGCTTGGCGGACACCGCGTCGGTGAAAAACCCCAGCCGCAGGCCGTACCAGCGGCGTCCGTCGCGGTTGCCCTCGGCGCCATACAGCGTGTAGGCACTGAATATCGCCAGCTGCGGCACCTGCGCGATCTCGAGCGGCTGCACCGACCACATCAATTGCACTGCGTAGTACGGCTTCTCGGTTTGTGGCTGGACCTCCTCAGCGGCGCCAGCGCGCTCGCGCGCCTGGGCGGCGCCCTGCTCCAGCACCGCCAGCGCCTTGTGGTCACTGATCGGATCGGCGGGTTCGCTCTTTGCCGGCTGTGCGCGCGGCGCGGGTTTGAGCTCCGGGATCGGTTTCAGCACCGGCGTACGCTCGCTGGTGTCATCGAGCGAGGCGATCGCGGCCCGCACGTCGCTGAGTGAGCGGGCGGCGGCTTCGTTCTCGGCAGTGGCCTCGGATGCGTGGTGCTCCGGCAACGCCCGTGGCGCATCCGGCAGCAGCGTCAGGGACTCGGCAACCGCCGTGGTGGCAGCGCTGACATCGGCAGCCGCCGCGGGGACGCTGACAATGGCATGCTCTGCGGTCGCTACAGCCGAGGGCAGCGATGCGGGCACCATCGCCTGGCCGGCGGCAATCGGCGAGCAATCCGGCGGCGGCAGTTCTGCCGGAGCGACCTCGCGCGCCAGCGCCGGCGCGGCAACCGCTGCGACCGCCGAGCGCAGCCGCTGCCCCGGCGCCAGACCGGCCCAGGCACCCGGGTAGATCTCGCGCACGATGTCGAGCAGCTTCTCGGCCTCTTCCTGGGTATCGAAGTAGCCCATATGCAGTCGGAAGCGCTCGCGCTGTTCCTCGCGCCGGCGCGACACAAAAAACGAGAAGCGCTTCAGGCCGGCGTGATCGGGCGGCGTCAGGGCGACCGGCGAGGTCGATGAACACAGATTGATGACGAACGCATTGGACGGAGCGGCGCCCGGCAGTGCCGTGGCGGCCGTGTCACTCGTCGATTGCTCCGTGGAATCTGCTGGCTGCATTCTGTGTTCCCCGATGCCCTGGGCCTTGATCTGTAGTGGCACCCGAAAACAAGGAGCGCGGTTGACATGCGAGTCCGACGACGCCCGATGCGGCGCGATCACCGGCCCCGTGGCAACCCCGCTATCCCTACCCAGCTTCGGGACCGGTGGCTTTGCGTCCCTGCCTTACGACAGGTTTGCCCATTAATTAACGTCGCGAGTCTGGCATCTTTCGAAAATGCGTCAAGGCCGCATTGCGCGCAATTTGCACAGAAACACATCGCGCCCGTTCGAACGCGCCGTTCTGTCAAATGCCATTCCGTTAAATGCCGGCGCCCTTCAGCCGGCGCGCCGCAGCAGCGCGGTAGAAGCGCTGCGCTGAGCCAGCCGCTCGGTCGCATCAGCCACCTGTAGCGGTCGCGCTAGCACAAAGCCCTGGGCAATGTCGCAGCCGCGCTGGCGCAGAAGATCCAGCTGCGGCAACGTCTCGACGCCTTCCGCGATCACCTGCTTGCCGAGCGCGTGCGCCATGTCGATGATCGTGGCCAAAAGCGTGGTCGCCTGATAATTGTCCGGCACCTCACTCATGAAGCAGCGATCGATCTTGATCGCATCGACCGGTTGCTGGCGCAGATGATTCAGTGACGAGTAGCCGGTGCCGAAGTCATCGAGCGCCACGCGCACGCCCAGCGCGGCGACCTTGCGCAACGCGACGCGTGCGTCTTCATCGGCGAACACCGCCTCGGTGACCTCCAGCTCCAGAATCTGCGGCGGCAGGCCGGCGCGTTCGAGCGTCTGGTCGAGCAACTGCACGAAGTCGGAGGCACGCAGCTGCTGCAGCGATACGTTGAGTGCCAGGCGTCCCGGCGCGATGCCTTCCTCGCGCCACAGCATCAGCTGGCGGCAGGCGCTCTCGAGCACCCAGGTGCCGATCTCGACCATCAGGCCGCTCTGCTCGGCCGCCGGTACGAAGTCCTTCGGGAAGCGCAGGCCTTCGCGTGGATGCTGCCAGCGCACCAGCGCCTCCATCGCCACCAGCTCGCCGTTTTGCAGCGCGAACTGCGGCTGGTAGTACAGCGCGAACTCGCGCCGGCGTACCGCGCGAAAAAGGCCGCTCTCGGCCAGCTGCACCGAAGCACGCGCCATCTTGCGATCGAAGAATACCGCGCACGAACGGCCGCTGTCCTTGGCCTGGTACATCGCCAGATCGGCGTTGCGCAGCAGTTCGTCGATATTGCTGCCGTCGTCGGGGAAGCGGGTGATGCCGATGCTGGCCCGTACCTGATGGTCGCGGCCGCCGATGTTCACCGGCCGCTGCAGCGCGTCGATGATGCGTTGGGCAATCTCGCTGGCGGCCTCGGCCGAGGGCACCTGACGCAGGATGACTGTGAACTCGTCGCCGCCCAGACGAGCCACCGTGTCGCCGTCCTTGACGCAGGAGCGCAGCCGCTGCGCGATGATCGTCAGCAGCTGATCGCCGGCGCCGTGACCGACGGTGTCGTTGACGCGTTTGAAATGATCCAGGTCGACGTACAGCAGCGCGCCGCCGGGCGAACCGCTGCCGACGCCGGCCAGTTCCTGCGACAGCCGGTCGCGGAACAGCACCCGGTTCGGCAGCGAGGTCAGGGAATCGAAGTGCGCCTGATGGTACAGGCGCGCATCGGTGTCCCGATTACTGAGCGCGATCTGCAGGCGCGCGGCGCACTGCGCGCCGTAACGCAGCAGCTGCGCGGACGGCTCCATGCTGCCGCGGTAGCCGACCGACAGCATGCCGGCGACCTCGCTGCCGGCCAATATCGGCCAGACGTGACAGATCTCGGCGCCGCGCTCGCGCAGCGCTTGCAGAAAACCGTAGCGATCGAGTTGGTGGGCGGGCACCAGCAGGCCCTGCGGCGCATCCTGCAGCGCCAGCGTGGTCTCCGGCTCGAGGTTGATGCGTGTCACCGGACAGATCGCGCCATCGCAACCGGCCATGAACGAGCGCGCATGCGCCGGCGCATCGCGATCGAGCAATGCCATGGCGGCGACCTGCGCCTCGGTCACGGTGCACACCCGCAACAGGATCGGTTCGATCGACTGCTCCAGATCGCTGGCCTCGAGCAGCAGGCGGTCGATTTCCGACAGTAGCTCCTGGGCGCCGTAGCGACTCTCGAGCCCGATTATCGCCAGGTTGAACGATTGCGCGATGGCGCGCGGCGTGTCGGTGCTGCCGCTCAGGTTCACGCGCCGAAACTGTCCCTGTCGCAGCGCCTGCAGTGCGGCCTCGAGCCGCAGCAGCGGCCGCTGCCAGCAGCCGCACAGGTACCAGGTGGCTAGCGCGACCGCGGCCGCAGCCAGCAGCAACAGCGGCAGCAGATCATCGGTGATCGAGCGGACGGCGACCGGCAGCGATGCCAGCTGGCCGTAAACTGCAATGCTCCAGACCGGGCCGCTCAGCCGGCCGATGCGGGTATCCAATCCCACCACCGCGCCGCGCCAGGCGACGCCGTTTTGCTGCCAGTCGCGCAGCAACGGTTGGCCAGACAATGTCGGCCGCTCAGCCGGCGTGCGCGCGACCATGCGCGCGATCTCCGGAGGCAGGGCGCTGCCTTCAAACAGCAGGTGATCGGCCGTATCGATCACGATCATTGACTGCTGGCGCGGCAGATCCGCGGCGCCCTGCCACAGCCAGCCGGGATCGATCTCGAACAGCCCAAGCCGCGGCGTGCTGCTGCTGTTGACCTGATGCAGTAGATACAGAACCGTGCCACCGGTGGCCGGTGTCAGCGCACGGATCAGGCTCTGGCCGCCCTGCAGCCGCAACCGGTCATCGGCGCTGAGCCCAGTCAGTCGTGTCGTCGGGTCCGCCGGATTGCCGGCATCGGCCGGGAGTTCCGGGTAGGGCAGCACCACCACGCCGTGAAAGGCCTCGGCGGTCAGCATCCGATCCTGCAACAGGCTGCCGTTGACCCCAGCATCGGTCGCGCTCAGATAGCGCACCAGCGCGTCGGCGGATTCCAGTCGGCCGTGCAGTTCGCGGGCGAAGCTCTGGGCACTGCCGGCCAGTCGCTCGCTGGTCATGATGTAGCGCTCGCCGGCTACCTCGTGCACGCGGATCCAGCTCGCGGCCGCAAGCCCGGCCAGCACGGCGCAGCCAATGACCAGCGCCATGCGCCGCCACATCACTGGCGGCCTCGCCTGTACAGCAGCGTTCATTCGAAGGGAACTTGAGTAGCGATTTATTGGACGATCGTTGATCGGTAACGATCGATTTAACGCTACGAACCATTTTGATTCAGTGTCTTGGCGCAAACTCCCCGCATCGCACCGCAGGCGATAGTGCGAACTGCGTCACAGACGCCAAGTTCACTTGGCGGTGGCGGCGCCCGCCAGCTGACGGATGCCGGCGTAGGTGTAGCGGTATAGGCCGCGGCGGCCACTGCGCGTGGCGCCGCACATGGCCGCGGCGACGGTCGCCGCGTCGATCGCGCGAAAGCGCGCCCAGCTCCCCAGCAACAGCGGGTTGGCCACCCGCATCGCAAGCTGCGCGCCTAGTTCCAGCGCGCGCAGCTGCCGGCGCGCACCCAGCAGCAGCGACGGCTGCAGGATATCGAGCGAGCGAAACTGCCGAGCCTCCAGGGCCTTCTCCATTTCGCCCTTGACGCGCAGATAGAAATTCTTGGAGGCGGCGTTGGCACCGACCGCCGACACCACCACCAGCCGCTCGACGCCACAGTTGAGAGCGAGCTGGGCAAACTCCAGCACCAGGTCGAGGTCGACGGCCCGGAACGCGCTCTGACTGCCGGCGTCGCGGATCGTGGTGCCGAGACAGCAGTACGCGTCCTGGCACTGCAGGCCCTTGAGCTGCGCTTGCAGCGATGCCTCGAATCGCACCACGCGATTGGCCAGGCGGGCATGATCGATCGGCAGCGGCCGACGGGACAGCGCATGCACGCGGGCAATCTGGGGTGACTGCAGCAGCAGCGGCAGCAGGCGGCTGCCGACCATGCCGCTGCCGCCGGCGACCAGCGCTATTCTCCCTGCGCTATCAGCCATGCATCGAGCTTACGGTTGAGCGCCGCGGAATGCCAGACAGGTGTTAAATGGGCAGCGACATCTGGCCACCGCGCGTCGGGGCGCGAAACTGCGCACACGACAGCTCACGCATGCGGCCGTTCGACAGGCCGTGGCGCCGGCAGGCGAGCGCAAACCGGTCGCGCAGCAGGTTGGCCCAGGCGCCATTGCCGGTCATGCGGCTGCCGAAGCGTGGGTCGTTGTCGCGGCCACCGCGCGCCGAGCGAATCAATGACATCACGTGCTCCGCCCGTTGCGGCAGATGCTGATCGAGCCAGCCACGGAACAGCTCGCGCAGTTCGTGCGGCAAACGCAGCAGCACGTAGCCGGCGCGGATTGCGCCGTGCGCAGCCACCGCTGCGACAATGTCCTCGACCTCACAGTCGTTGACGGCCGGAATCACCGGCGCCACCAGTACACCGGTCGGCACGCCGGCCGCCGACAGCTCGCGAACGACACGCAGCCGGGCCTGTGGCGACGCCGCGCGCGGCTCCAGCGTGCGTTTCAGCTCGACGTCCAGGCTGGTGATGCTGACGAACACGTGCACCAGCCGATCCTGTGCCAGCGATCGCAGCAGGTCGAGATCGCGCAGGATTAACGTGCCCTTGGTGACCAGACTCACCGGATGCCGGGTGCGCTCGAGCACCTCGAGCACCGAGCGCGTGACCTTGAGGTCGCGCTCGAGTGGCTGGTACGGATCGGTATTGGCGCCGAGCGTGATCAGCTTGACCTTATAGCCTGGAGCGGCCAGTTCGTCCTCGAGCAAGCGCGCGGCGTCCTGCTTGTAGAAGATGCGGGTTTCGAAATCGATGCCGGGCGACAGGTCCAGGTAGGCGTGGCTCGGGCGGGCGTAGCAGTTGTGGCTGACGACGCCATTGGCTATGAAATCCTCGGTGCCGGTGGTGATGTCATACAGCCGCATCGCGCCGCCAAGCGGCTCGATCCTCACCACGCCCAGCCGTGCTTCACTCTTGACCGCCTGCCCCGAGATATCGCGCTTGCGCGTGATCGCGGGATCCACGATGTGGAAGAAGCGCAGCTGCTCGCGCAGACCGCCGAGCAGCCGAACGACATCGATCGGCTTAGTCGCTTCGCGATGCCGACGCTCGACGACATGTTCGAAACCCAGTGTCTGCAGCGAATCCACGATCCAGCGGATGATCTCGGGATCGGTATTGGAAATGCGAAGAATCCCGCCGCTATAGCTGCCCTCGGCATCGAAAATGCCAGCGAGAAATCCGGCACTCCATGAACGCGTGGGAGCGGTGGGCCACGCGATCAACTCACGCACCCGCTGCACTTTCAGGCGTGCCTGGGTGCGGAACGCCTGCATCGGTCGGCGTCTTTCCGAAGCCACGTAGAATGCGCAAAGGTCAGTTTCGACATCCGCCAGCCGCAGCCAGTCCGTGGCGCGCTGAAGCGCTTGCCCGTCGCATAGCGCCGGCCGGAACTGATATTGCGGGCTAGGGCCTGTTCCGACGCGAAAATACGAGTACTCGGCCAGCATTCCATCACCGCGAATCAGTCCGCACAGATACCCGGCCCGATAGTCGTCGTCGTGCACGGGCGGCGCGGCAAACGCGCCGGTGCCCATGAGTTTGTTTCCGGTCGTCAAATGCGCTCTGCGTGCGGCATCGCATTGCGCGCCGGTGACGAATTTCCAGCCGCGCTCAGTAAGAAAGCGGTGGTCGGCGCCTGACACGATTTTGGTACCGTCCTCGAGTGTGATGCGCCAGGCCGGCTTGATGACGCTCCAGTGGGCGAGCACCTGCGCGCGCACGTAACGGCGGTACCAACCCTGCCTGACAGTTCCGAAGATCTCATCGCCTGCACGGACATCGGCAATCGGTCGTGTCTTGCCATCCGCCATCAGAATGGGCGTATCGCCACTGAGGCAGTAGACACATCCATGCTCGCATCCGCGGTACGGATTGATCGATTGCTCGAACGGAATGTCGGGCGAATCATTGCGGGTAATGATTGAACGCGCCGAGTCGGGCCGCACCTGGGTGGCGATCGACTCGGGCAGCTCGGCCTGGTACCAGCCATCGTCGACGGCCTGCTGCTCGCGTTCGAGGAACCGCGGAGTCGGATTGCTGAGCGCGCCGCGACCTTTGTAGAGCACCATGGCAGATACTGTACATATATACAGTATCGGGGTAAATCGCCCGACCGCGAACGGTGGCCTGTGCACGCAGCTGCCCGCAGTAATTGCGACGATCCTCGGCGATCAGGGCGCTAAAAACATCCGATATGCGGGATTCGTGCTTTCATCAGTGTAGCTGTAATGCAGCTCCTGCAGGTGTCGGAGGAACTCGGGGCGATCGGCTTTGGGCACCTGGATGCCAGCCAGCACCCGGCCGTAATCGGAGCCGTGATTGCGGTAGTGAAACAGGCTGATGTTCCAAGAAGTGCCCACGGACTTCAGAAACCGCAGCAGCGCACCGGGCCGCTCGGGAAACTCGAACCGATACAGCAGCTCGTCGGCGGCCGCGCCGTCGATCCCCGGTGCGTGGCCGCCGACCATGTAGCGCACGTGCAGTTTCGCCACCTCGTTGCCGCTCATGTCGATGACCTGATAGCCGGCGGCGCGCAGCTGCTCGCTCACCGCGTTGGCCTCGCCGTGGCCGGCGCCGAGCGCAAAGCCGACGAATACTCGCGCGCGCTCGCTGCCACCGTAGCGGTAGTTGAACTCGGTGATGTTGCGCTGGCCCAGCGCTTCGCAGAACTGCAGAAAGCTGCCCGGTCGTTCCGGGATCTCCACCGCCAGCAGTGCTTCGCGCTCGGCGCCCAGATCGGCACGCTCGGCCACGTGGCGCAGCCGGTCGAAATTCATATTGGCGCCGCTGTTGATCGCGATCAGTCGTAACTCGTGCGCGGCTGCCGATCCGGTCACGGCGGCTCCGGCGGCGGCGCGCTCCAGATAGCGTTTGACGCCGGCGACCGCCAGCGCACCCGCGGGCTCCACGATCGCGCGCGTGTCTTCGAATATGTCCTGGATCGCGGCGCAGATCTCATCGGTATCGACCAGCACGATCTCATCGACGTAGCGACGTGCCAGCTCGAAGGTCTCCTCGCCCACACGACGCACGGCGACGCCGTCGGCGAAAATACCGACGCGATCGAGGGTCACGCGCTTGCCCGCCTGCAGCGATTGATACATCGCGGACGCATCTTCCGGCTCTACGCCGATGATCCGGACCCGCGGATATAACTGTTTCACGTAGGCGGCGATGCCGCCGATCAGGCCGCCGCCGCCCACCGGCACGAAGATCGCATCGATCTCGCCGGCGGTCTGTCGCACGATCTCCATCCCGACCGTGCCCTGGCCGGCGATCACGTCCGGATCATCGAACGGGTGCACGAACACCAGGTGGCGCTCGCGCGCCAGCGTCAGCGCGTGCTCGTAGGCACTGTCGTAGACGTCGCCGTGCAGCACCACCTCGCCCCCCAGATCCATCACCGCCTGCACCTTGATGGCAGGCGTGGTCTGCGGCATGACGATCAGCGCCGGCACCGCGCGCTTGCGCGCCGCCAGCGCCACGCCCTGGGCGTGATTACCGGCTGACGCGCAGATCACGCCGCGTGCCGCGGTCGCGGCCGACAGATGGGCGATCTTGTTGTACGCACCGCGCAGCTTGAACGAGAACACCGGCTGCAGGTCTTCGCGCTTGAGCAGAATGCGATGGCCGAGCCGGCGCGACAGCCGCGGCGCCGGCTCGAGCGGCGATTCCACGGCGACGTCGTAAACGCGCGCCTTGAGCACGCGCTGCAGGTAGTCGTCGCTCATCGCGCGAGCTTAAGCTATTGGGCGGTCTTGGCAAGAACACCGGCCCGGCGGGCCGGTGCGGCGATCGATCAGCTGCGATCGCCGCCGGTGCGCTCGGGCGCGGGCCGGATCACGAAGCGGAACTCGCTCTTGCCCAGGGTGACAATGTCGCCTTCCTTGAGCGTGCGGCGATTCACCCGCTCGGCATTGACGTAGGTGCCGTTGGTGCTGTTGAGGTCCTCGATGACGGTCTTGCTGCCGTACAACAGCACCACCGCGTGATGGCGGCTGATGAACTCGGCATCGATACGAATGTCATTGTCGGGCGTGCGGCCGATGGTGGTACGCCGGCCGAGCAGCTGCACGATTCCGGTCTCGCCCTGAGTACGCACCAGCATGCGGGTCGGTTCGGCGTGTCCCAGGTGCTCGAGGTTCTGCTGAATGCTGCCGAGCACGGCGGCACTGCTGGCGGTCTCGGTCTCGAGCCGCTTGATCAGCGCGTTGCGCTGCTCGAGCGAATTGCGCACCGCCTCCAGCTGCGCGCGCAGGTCACCGATTTCCTGTGCCTGCGTTCGGATTTCGCTTTCCAGGGCGACGTGCCGTTCCAGCGCGGCCTTGTCCGCCGCCGCTGCATTGACCTGTTGCTGCTCGTTCTCCGCACGCTGCACGTTGATGTCCGCTAGCAGCTGTGCCGCACGCTCCTGCGCGGCCCGGATCTGGCCGCCCAGTTCGTCCTCGCGGCCGGCATGCAGCTGGATGCGCTCGGACACCTCGCGCTCAAGCGCGGTGACGCGCAGGTTGCGCTCACTGACAACGGCTTCACGATCGCCGAGCATGGCCTCGAATACCTGCCGCCGGCCCTCGAGCGACTGCAGGTTCTCGCGAAAACGCTCGGCGTAGCCGCGTGCCTGCGCCAGATCGCTCTCGGCGCTGCGCAGCCGTCGCGCCTGCGTCTGGCGCTCCTTGAGATTGGCACTGGCCGAGGCATCATGCGATTCAATGGCGGCGTGCGCTGCAGTCGCATCGTCGCGCGCCGCCCTGAGATCGGCGCGCAGCGTGTCGCGCTCGGAGCTGGCCGCGGCCAGTTCTCCGCTGACGGTGGCATGCTGCGACTCCAGCTCGGAGATGCGCCGGTCGCGCTGCCCGACCTCGCGCTCGAACATCGACAGCTGCTCGCTCTTGCGATTGAGCAGCAGCTCGAGCTCGCGCAGATTGTTGGTCAGGTTGCCGAGGTTTGATTCGAGCTGGCCGCGACTCTCGGTCACCGACGCCAAATCCGAGCGCAGGGCGCCGATCTCGGCGTCCTTCAGGCTCTGCGCCATGCGCTGCTCGCTAGTCGCCTCGTCGCGCTGGCTGGACTCGGCGGCGCGGGCGCTGGCGGTCGCATCGGAGCGCAGCTGCGCCGCGGACATCATCCAGGTATCGGTGGAACTGAGCGCCTCATCGGTGGCGACCGCGGCCGACATGCCGGGCAGCATCGGCAGCTCGGCGGTTTCCTCCAGGTCGACCGGTGTGTGAGTTTCGTGTTGCTTTGCCATCAATGCACCTTAACGTCCCGAGCTCAAGCCAGCCCCAGAAACACGCGCAGCTGATTGGCGTGGCGTTCAAACTCGGCGGCCGCGTGACCACCGGCGTCGGTCGAGCGCAGGTCGATCACCAGCGACGGCTGACGCAGGCTGCGAGCCTCGCCGCGGACGGATTCGGTATCGGGCGACAGCAGCACTCGCCCGACCTGCGCCGCGCGTTGCTGCGTCAGTGCCAGCGCAATCGCGACGCCGCTCTCGTGCGCCAGCAGATCGATGTGCCGCAGATGCATCGAGTCAAGGAAATCACCCAGTGCCAGAGCCAGATCGGCACTGGTCGGGTGCGACGGCACCGGGTCGGACTCGCCGCTGCCGGGGAGATCGGGCGCGTAGACGCAGCGGTCGCGCCCCAGTGGCGCGAGCAACGGCTGGAAAAAGCGGCCGGACCCAGGGGTCCCGGCAATACACAGCAATGGCGTTGCCTCGTCAAAGCCGCCGCCGGCTGGAATGGCGTAATGCACGTGCAGCTGACCGTAACGGCAGTCGAAGTAGGCGCGTCGCACGCGCGGCTCGGACGGAGCGGGAAATACGGCACGTTGAGCTCTATTCATTCTGCGAGTCACCCTTTATCTGCCGGGCCGCACGCTCGCGGCCGCTGGCGCAGCCGCAGGCCGCCAAACTAGCTGCGAATTCCTCTGTCGATCGCGTGACAGCTGTTCGTGTCCATTATTCCTCAACGGGTTGCGCCGCCATGCGACCCATTACCTAATTTCCGTGATATGCCCGGACCTGGCCCGCAACCCCAAGACTGGCACCGACCGGCGGCGACCGCCAGCACCGGCGCGAAGGCCCGGCGCGCCAGGCCCGCGGCCGCGGCCACTTGAACATAACTTTATGAAATATAACCTAATGCCGACGGTCAGTGCGGTCGCTTCTGATCCGGGTCGGCGTGCAGGTAATGCAGGAACCGGTGCACCACCGGCGCAAACACCACCGCCGTGGTGGCCAGCACCGCGATGCCGGAGTAGAGCGCATAGCTACCGGCAAAGATCTTTCCGGCCGAGGTGTCCGGGTTCGCGACCGGTCCCATGCCCGACAGGATCATGGCCGCGTTTTCGTAGGCATCGATCCAGGACAGTCGCACCAGCCAGTGGTAGCCCGCCATGCCGAGCAGCAGCGATGCCCCAATGCCGAGCAAACCGATCGCCGCGTTCCAGGCCACGCGCCGCAGAAACCGCGGCCAGCGCAGCAGCGGCTCCGACAGCTGCTCGTATTTTCCGAATTCGCGCATCTCGGTGGCGGCGCTGATGCGCGCCTAGGCGGCGCCGAACTGCTTGAACCAGCCCAGCATCTGCGTCCAGGCCGCCTTGGCATCCTGGGCGTTGTAGCTCGGACGATAGTCGGCATTGAAGCCGTGTTCGGCGTCGGGAAATATCACCAGTTCGGTCTTGGTGGCGACGTTCTCGAGCGCGGCGCGCATCTGCTGAATGCTGTCGGCGGTGATGCCGCGATCCTTGCCGCCATAGAACGCGATCACCGGCGCCTTGAGCTCGTTCACCACGTCGATCGGATAGCGTGGCTGCAGTTCGGTGGGCTCACCGGTCACGTGCCCGTACCATGCCGCTGCCGCCTTGAGCCCTGAATTGTGCGCGGCGTACAGCCAGACGATACGGCCACCCCAGCAAAAGCCGGTGACCGCCAGCTTGTCGACATCGGCCTTGCGCGAAGCGCGCGCGTAGGCGACGCAGGCGTCCAGATCCGACAGCACCTGCTGGTCCGGCACTGACTTCACGATCGGCAGCAGCGCATTCAGATCCGGAGCGTTGTGCACATCGCCCTGGCGCGCATACAGCTCGGCACTGATGGCGAAATAGCCTGCCTTGGCGAATCGCCGGCACAGGTCCTTGATGTGTTCGTGCAGCCCGAACACTTCCTGCACCACCAGCACGGTGGGAAAGTTGCGGCCCTTGGCCGGCATGGCCCGATACCCGGGCAGTTCCACATCCGCGGTCGGGATCTTGATCTCGCCGGCGACCAGTCCGGCGCTGTCGGTGCTGATCACGCTCTGGGCCTGCACCGGCCGCACGGCCAGCGCAAAACCGGATGCCAGCGCGCTCACCACCAGCTGTCGGCGGGAAATCGCCATGGGCGGCATTACGTTGCGTACTTCGGGGTGTCGGATTGCTGATTGGTGCTCATTTGGCTTGGCGTGATTCCGGTACGGTCGTCGGTACTTTGCAACGACTACATTTGCCGAAGCAAGCTGTCGATCGTAGGAGTCGTCCGGTTGACGTGGTGCAATGACGGGTGTTCGGATGCTGCGATGGTCGTCGTGCGCTGGTTTTTTTTTGCCGTATTGGTCGGCGGCGCCTGCGCTCCGGCCCTGGCACAGCTGACCACCTCCGATCCGAATGCGGCCGCCAGCGAACAGCACGAGCCGGAAGGGCCGTTGCCCTCGGATGCAGAGCTCGAGGCACGCCACGCCCGCATCGGCGGCATCGAGGTCGATTCGGTCCAGATCTTCGATCTGAGCAATCCGGAAGATAACAACTGGCTGTTTCGCACCGCCGACCATCTGCACGTGCGCACCCGCGTGTCGGCGATCGCCGCCCAGCTGCTGTTCCATCGCGGTGATCTGTACTCGCGCCGGCTGCTGGATGAAACCGCGCGCAACATCCGCGAAAACTCCTCGTTCCTGCGCGAGCCGGTGATCCGTCCGATCCGCTACCACGACAACATCGTGGACATCGTCGTCATCACGCACGATGTCTGGACCTTGCAGCCAGGCATCAGCTTCGGGCGCAGCGGCGGCAAGAATGCTACTCGGGTGAATTTCTCCGACAGCAACTTCCTCGGTTTCGGCAAGGCGATCGAAGTCGGCCACGGCGAGGATGTGGATCGCAGCTCGACCTTCTTTCAATGGACCGATCCAAATGTCTGGGGCAGCCGCTGGAACGACGGCGCGCTGTATTCGAAGAATTCCGACGGCACCGTATGGGGCGTGGGCGGCAGTCTGCCGTTCTATTCGCTCGAGACGCCGACCGCGGCCGGCGGCAACGTCGGCGACAGCCACTCCAAGGTCACGCGCTACCGGCTCGGGCAAACCTATGACGCCTACGACGACGATGCCC
Organism: Steroidobacteraceae bacterium; assembly: GCA_036490715.1. Classification (GTDB taxonomy): domain Bacteria; phylum Pseudomonadota; class Gammaproteobacteria; order Steroidobacterales; family Steroidobacteraceae; genus FEN-1191. Next base: position 148,898 of record DASXDL010000013.1, read on the forward strand.
GGGTCGCCGACCTGTTCTACGGACAGGCGCTGAAGGTCAGCGATCTGTGGACCGAGCGGCTGCTGCTCGGCTGGCACGTGGATCGCAGCCACTTCAGTCCCTCGCCCAACGCCCTGCTGCTGGCGCCGCTGCCACAGGATCGCGATCTTTCGTATCCGTTCGCACGCATGCAATGGCTCGAGAACCGCTACGACACCATGCGCAATCTGGATCTGATCGCGCGCACCGAGGACGTGCACTTCGGGCTCGACGCCAGTGTCGGCCTGGGATTCGCCAACCATCAGTTCGGCTCCGATCGTCGTTCGGTGATCGCCGATACCGAGGTCAATTACGGCTGGGAATTCAGCGACGAGCAGCAGATGTTCCTGACCAGCCGCCTGGCGTCGCGATTTGAGGACGGCGCCATGCACGACGCGATGGCGACCTGGATCGCGACCTTCTACCAGACCACCAGTGACAACACCCGCATGGTCGCGCGGCTGTCGGGTGATGCTGGCCACGACCTCGACGGTGACCACACGCTGCAGCTGGGCGGGGACACCGGCCTGCGCGGCTATCCGCTGCGCTACCAGAACGGCAACCAGCGCGCGCTATTCACGCTCGAGGAGCGCTTGTACACCAACTATTATCTATTTCGGCTGGTGAACCTGGGCGCGGCGGCGTTCTACGACATGGGCCGCACCTGGGGTACGACGCTGGTACCTACACCGCAGCTCGGACTGCTGAAGGATCTGGGCGTGGGGCTGCGGCTTGGCAATGCACGCTCATCGTTTGGCAGCGTGATCCACATCGACTTGGCAGTGCCGCTGGATCGCAGCTCGGGCGTACACATCAGCCCGCTGCAGGTGCTGGTCAGTACCCAGCAAAGTTTCTAAGGCGACGCCGGCCGCAGCGACCGCTTCAGAACATCCCGGATGGATCGATCTCGCCGGGGGCAGCATCCTGCGGCCGCGCGACGATGTAGTCGCCGGTGATCATCGCGTCATAGCCCAGCCCCGGCCCGACCATCGGGTACACGCCGGCATCCGGATCGATGATCACCTCGAGGAACGCCGGGCCCGCAAACGACAGGAATTCTGCCACCACCGCCGGCACGTCCTGCTTTCGATCCAGGCGCCGCGCCCACTGGAAACCGTCGGCGCTGGCCGCGCGGATGAAGTCTTTCTTGTGCAGCGATTTGTCGCTGCCGGACAGGCGGCCCTTGAAGAACAACTTCTGCCACTGCTTGACCATGCCGTCGCCGAAATTGTTCAGCACCACGACCTTGATCGGCAGGTCGTAGGTGGTCGCGGTCTCAAGTTCGCCGATGTTCATGCGAATACTGGCGTCGCCGTCGAAGTCGATCACCAGCCGGCCGGGATTAGCGACCTGCGCGCCGATCGCCGCCGGCAGCCCGAAGCCCATCGTGCCCATGCTGCCCGAGGTCAGCCACAGCCTGGGCTCGCGAAAATCGAACATCTGCGCCGCCCACATCTGATGCTGGCCGACGCCGGTGGCGATGATGGCCTCGCCGCGGGTGTGGCGATTGATCTCCTCGATCACATAGTGCGGCTGCACCAGCTCGCTGCTGCGGTCATAGTTCATCGCGTGCTGCTGCTTGAGCGCTGCGACCGCAGAGCGCCAGGCGCTGAAGTCGGCCTTGAAGCCGGTGCGTGCCGATCGCGCCAGCAACATCCGCAGCGCCTGCGGCAGCAGACCGACGTGACTCCAGTGCGCGATCTTGACCTTGTTGATCTCGGCCTGGTCGACGTCGAGCTGCACGATGCGGCGTGCGTTGCGGGCGAACTTGCGTGGATCACCGGCGACCCGATCATCGAAGCGCGCGCCAACCGCGATCAGAAAATCGCAGTCATCGGCGGCGTAGTTGGCGAACGCCGCGCCGTGCATGCCGAGCATGCGCATCGACAGCGGATCGGTGGTATCGATGGCACCGATGCCCATCAGCGTGGTGACCACCGGAATACCAAAGGCGCGCGCGAACTCGGTCAGGGCGCCGGCCGCCTCGCCGTTGATGACGCCGCCGCCGGCATAGATCAGCGGTCGCTTGGATTCGGCCAGCAGCTGCAGGAATGCATCGGCGGCGGACTCGTTCAGCGCACTGTCGGTGAGCTCGCGCAGGCGCGCGCGATAGCCCGGAATCGGCAGCCGTCCGTCGCCCTGAAACACTCCGGCGGCGGTCTGCACGTCCTTCGGCAGATCGACCACCACCGGCCCGGGGCGGCCGCTGCGAGCGATCTCGAATGCGGTGCGCATGGCGGCCTCGAGCCGGGCCGGTTCGGTCACCAGCAGTACGTGCTTGGCTACCGCCCCCATCATTGATGCCACCGGTGCTTCCTGGAAGGCGTCGGTGCCGATGGCCGCGCGCGCCACTTGGCCGCAGATCACCACGATCGGAATCGAGTCCGCCATGCAGTCGCGCACCGGCGTCACGGTGTTGGTTGCGCCCGGACCGGAAGTCACCAGGCACACCCCGACCTTGCCGCTGGCGCGGGCGTAGCCGGCCGCCATGAAGCCGGCACCCTGCTCATTGGCCGGTACGATCAGCGGCAGTTGCTGCCCGCCATCGCTCTTGCGGGCTTCGTTGAAGGTAAAAATCGCATCGTAGGTCGGCAGAATGGCGCCGCCGCTGTAGCCGAAGATCGCTCCGACCCCCTCGTCGGCGAGCACCTGAACGACCATCTCCGCGCCGGTCATGGTCTTGCCGGCCAGAGGATGCCGGCTGGGCGCGGCGGCGGTACTGGCGAGTTCTTTCACGGACATGAAGTTTCGAGAATAGCCGAGGCGGCCTGCAATTGGCTATTCTGGGCCTGAAATCCACTGTCTTAAGCGACTTATGCGCCACATCATTGGAATCCTGCTGCAGAACGAGGCCGGCGCCCTGACGCGCGTCGCCGGCATGTTTTCCAGTCGCGGGTACAACATCGAGTCACTGTCGGTCGCTCCCACCGACGATCCGACCGTGTCGCGCCTGACTCTGGTCACCAGCGGCTCGGAGGCCGTGATCCTGCAGATCGCCAATCAGCTCAAGAAACTGATCGACGTCGTCAGTGTCGAGGACATGACCCGCGGCGAACACATCGAGCGCGAGCTGGTGCTGCTCAAGCTGCGGGTCGAGCCCTCGCGCCGCGACGCGGTGCGCGGCTACGTCGTGCGCACCGGCGGACGGGTGCTCGACCCGTCGAGCGAGTGCTTCATCGTCGAGCTGCTGGGCAGCGAGGCCGAGGTCAATGGCTTCATCCGCGATCTGGCGGCCAATGCCGAGCTGTGCGAGGTGGCCCGCAGCGGCGCGCTCGGCCTAAGTCGCAGCGCCCGCGTGCTGCGCGTGGTGGAGTGAGCGTCGAACAGTTTACCGTCAGGCGGTGGTAGCGCCGGGAATCAGCACGCTGGCGCCGACCGTGCGGCGCGCTTCCAGATCGTTGTGCGCCTGCGCGGCATCGGCCAGCGCGTAACGCTGGCCGATGTGGACGCGCAGCTTGCGCGCGCGCACCTGGGCGAACAGTGCGCGCGCCGCGGCCTCAAGCTCGGTTCGCGTAGCGATGTAATCGAACAGCGACGGCCGTGTCAGCAGCAGTGAGCCGTGGCGCGCCAGCGCCAGCGGCGCGATCGGCGGCGGCGGTCCCGAGGCGTTGCCGAAGCTGACCATCATGCCGCGCGGGCGCAGGCAGTTGAGCGACTCCTCAAAGGTGTCCTTGCCGACCGAGTCGTAGACCACGTCGGCCATGCGGCCGCGGCTGTAGCGACGCACGCTGTCGGCGATGTCGTCGCGGCCGGCGACGAATACCTGATGACAGCCCTGACGCTTGGCCAGTGCGATCTTGGCTTCGGCGCCGACGATACCCATGACCTTGGCACCCAGTACCCGTGCCCATTGGGTCAGCAACGAGCCGACACCGCCGGCGGCGGCATGGATCAGCACGTAGTCGCCGCGCTGCACACGATAGGTACGACGCAGCAGATACTCGGCCGTCAGGCCCTTGAGCATCAGCGCCGCGGCCTGTTCATCGCTGATCGCCGGTGGCAGACGCACCACGTGGCGCGCATCCACGTTGCGCCGCTCGCAGTAGGCGCCGGCCGCTGCCAGCACGTAGGCGACGCGTTGTCCGACCCTGAAGCCGCGCACACCGGCGCCGAGCGCGGTGATCACCCCGGCCGCTTCGCGCCCCGGCGTCTCCGGCAGCGGCCGCGGGTACAGGCCGCTGCGGTCGTAGATGTCGATGAAATTGACGCCGATGGCGCTGTGTCGCAGCTGCAGCTCGCCGCGGGCCGGCTTTTTCAGCGGCACTCGCTCCCACTTGAGCACCTCGGCGCTGCCGTGCTCGTGGAACACGATCGCGTTGGTGAATTCGGGCTGCATTCGAGCTCCTGCTCCGGCCTGCAGCCGAATGTACCACCGCGACGGCCGCCTGCCCTGCCGCCGGTGCGAAACCGGCGCGCGCCGTTACAGTGCGGCGTTGTCGGTTTCGCCGGTACGAATGCGGATCACGCGATCGATGTCGGTGATGAAGATCTTGCCGTCACCGACCTTGCCGGTTTTCGCGGCCTTGAGCACCGCCTCGACCACCTGATCGGCCAGATCGGTCCGCACCGCCACTTCGACCCGCGTCTTGGGCACGAAATCAACCACATACTCGGCGCCGCGATAGAGCTCGGTGTGACCGCGCTGCCGGCCGAAGCCTTTGACCTCGGTGACGGTCATGCCCGAGACGCCGATTTCCGACAACGCCGCGCGCACGTCGTCGAGCTTGAAGGGCTTGATAATCGCGGTGATCAGTTTCATACGAGCTCTCCCAACTGCATTCTTGTTGCATCGGCCGTGGACGCTTCCGACGGGTGCAGCTTTCGTGCCACGGCCGCCGCGCCCCATTTTCGCCGCCGCGGCGCCCTATCGGGCGCCAACCGTGTCACCGATGGCACCAATTCGGCGCCGGTTGTACCTAATTTCGCACGAGCATAGTGCCTGCTGCAGTGTACGCGAGCTAGCGCAACACCAGCAGCAGGTCCTTGGCATCGATCGGCGAGCCGGCCTGGACCAGCACCTCGGCCACCTCGCCGTCGACTTCGGCGCGCACGCCGGCCTCCATTTTCATGGCCTCAACCGTCACCACCACGTCCCCGCGCCGCACCTTCTGGCCCACGGCCACCGGGACCGTGGCGACGGTGCCGGGCATGGGCGCGCCGACGTGATGCGGATTGCCCGGGTCGATCTTGCGCGGCGGCGGACGCGAGGGCACCTGGCTGCGATCGGTCACGCGCACCGAGCGCGGCTGGCCGTTGAGCTCGAAGAACACGGTGCGGGTGCCGTCCTCGTGCGGCTCGCTCTTGGTGACGTAGTGCACGATCAGGGTCTTGCCGCGCTCCAGCTCGATGCTGATCTCCTGGCCGGGTTCCATACCGTAGAAGAACACCGGCGTCGGCAGGATCGCGACATCGCTGTAGCGCCGGCGCTCGGCGGCATAGTCGAGGAACACCTTCGGGTACATCAAATAAGAGGCGAACTGATGGTCGGTGAGGGTGCGCTCGGCCTTTTCGGCCGCTTCGGCGCGCAGCCGCTCAAGGTCGGCCGGCGGTGACTCGGCGCCGGCACGTTGCCGGCGCGGGGCGACACCCTTAAGCACCTTGCGCTGCAGGTCGGGCGGGAAGCCGCCGTACGGCTGGCCCAGATCGCCACGGAACAGCTGCACCACCGACTCGGGAAAGGCGATCTCGGTGTTTGGATCCAGTACCGCCTCGCGGCTCAGCGAGTTGGTGACCATCATCAGTGTCATGTCGCCGACCACTTTCGAGGTCGGCGTCACCTTGATGATGTCGCCGAACATGTCATTGACCTCGGCGTAGGTGCGCGCCACTTCCGGCCAGCGGGTGTCGTCGATGCCAAGCGCGCGCGCCTGCTCGCGCAGATTGGTGTACTGCCCGCCCGGCATGCCGTGCACGTAGACCTCCGAGGCGCCGGCGCGGTTATCGCTCTCGAACGCCACGTAGGCCTTGCGTACCTGGTCCCAGTAGTGCGACAGGGCGCGGATGTGGCCGGTGTCGAGCCCCGGATCGCGTGGGCTGAAACGCAGTGCCTCGGCGATCGAGCCGAGGTTCGGCTGCGAGGTGAGCCCGCTCATCGAATCCATTGCGCCATCGACCGCGTCGGCACCGGCGGCGATGGCCGCGAACACGCTGGCGGCGGCGATGCCGCTGGTATCGTGGGTGTGGAAATGCACTGGCAGGCCGGTATCGTCGCGCAGCGCCTTCACCAGGTCATAGGCGGCACGCGGCTGGCACAGTCCGGCCATGTCCTTGATGCCGATGATGTGCGTGCCGGCGCGCTGGAGTTCGCGCGCCAGCTTCAAATAGTAGTCAAGCGTGTACTTGCGCTCGTTCGGATTGCACAGGTTGCCGGTGTAGCACAGCGCCGCCTCACACAGCCGGCCGGTCTGCAGCACCGCATCGATCGCGACCCGCATGTTGTCGACCCAGTTGAGCGAATCGAAGATGCGGAACAGATCAATGCCGGCATCGGCCGCCTGACGCACGAAGTACTGCACCACGTTGTCAGGGTAGTTGGTGTAGCCGACCGCATTGGCGGAACGCAGCAGCATCTGCAGCAGCAGGTTCGGCATCGCTGCCCGCAGCCGCTCGAGGCGCTCCCACGGATCCTCCTTCAGGAAGCGCATGGCGACGTCGAACGTGGCCCCGCCCCAGCATTCGACCGAGAACAGCTGCGGCAGCAACGCCGCATAGGCCGGCGCCACCGCCACCATGTCGGCGGTACGCATGCGGGTCGCCAGCAGCGACTGATGGGCGTCACGCATCGTGGTGTCGGTCAGCAGCACGCGCTCCTCGTTACGCATCCACTTGGCAAAGCGCTCCGGACCGAGTTGCAGCAGTCGCTGCCGGCTGCCCGGCGGCGGCACCGTGCCACGCGGCAATTCCACCGGTAGGCGCGGTGTGCGCATCAGCGTCAGCAGCGCCGGTACGTTGCGGTCCTTGATCTGCGGATTGCCGTTGACGACGGTGTCGGCCAGAAAGCTCAGGATGCGGGTGGCACGATCGAGCCGCTCGGGCGCGCTGAACAGCTCCGGGGTCTGATCGATGAAGCGCGTGGTGTACTCGCCGCGCTGAAAGCGCGGGTGGGTGATGATCTGGTCCAGAAACCGCAGGTTGGTGGTGACACCGCGGATGCGAAACTCCCACAGCGATCGGTGCATACGCGCGATCGCCTCTTCCGGGGTCGGCGCCCAGGTGGTGGCCTTCACCAGCAGCGAGTCGTACCAGCGCGTGATGATGGCGCCGGTGTAGGCGGTGCCGGCATCCAGCCGCACGCCAAATCCGGCCGGGGTTCGATAGGCGGTGATGCGGCCGTAGTCCGGAGTGAAATTGTTCTCCGGATCCTCGGTCGTGACCCGGCACTGCAGCGCGTGCGAGACGATGCGGATCTGATCCTGCGGCGGCACGCCGCTGGCGGCATCGCCGATGCGTTCGCCGTCGGCGATGCGGATCTGGGCCTTCACCAGATCGATGCCGGTGGCGCACTCGGTCACCGTGTGCTCGACCTGGATGCGCGGGTTGACCTCGATGAAATAGAACTGGCCGCTGTCGGCGTCCTGCAGAAACTCGACCGTGCCGGCGTTGCTGTAGTGGGCCGCCCGCCCGATGCGCAGGGCCGCGTCGCACAGGGTCGCGCGTGAAGCTTCGCTCAGGAACACCGCCGGTGCGCGCTCCACCACTTTCTGGTTGCGTCGCTGCACCGTGCAATCGCGTTCGAACAGGTGCACCAGGTTGCCGTACCGGTCGCCGAGGATCTGCACCTCCAGGTGGCGCGCGCGCCGCACCAGTCGCTCCAGATACACCTCGTCGTTGCCAAACGCAGTGCGGGCCTCGCGCCGCGCCACCGGCAGCAGCTCGGCCAGCTGCGCATCCTCCTCGATCACGCGCATGCCGCGGCCGCCGCCGCCCCAGCTGGCCTTGAGCATCACCGGATAACCGACCGCGGCCGCCAGCTGCCGGCACTCGCCGATGTCGGCCGGCAGCGCTGGCGTCGCCGGCATCACCGGCACGCCGGCGCTGACCGCGAGGTTGCGCGCGCTGACCTTGTTGCCGAGCAGTCGCATCGTGTCGGGCGAGGGGCCGATGAACAGGATGCCGGCCTCGGCGCAGCGGGCAGCGAACTCCGGGTTCTCGGACAGAAAGCCGTAGCCAGGATGGATGGCGTCGGCCCCGGCCTCGCGCGCCACCCGCAGGATGTCGCTGATGTCCAGATAGGCGTCAATCGCGCTCTTGCCTTCGCCGACCAGGTAGGCCTCGTCGGCCTTGGTTCGATGCAGGCTGAAGCGATCCTCCAGCGCGTAGATCGCGATCGTCGGGATCGCCAGCTCATTGGCCGCGCGCATGACCCGCACCGCAATCTCGCCCCGGTTAGCGACCAGCAGCCGATGAATCCTATGCACGCGGATCCCTCCTAAGCGTGGCGGTCAATCGGCCAGGTACTTGGCCAGATAGTCATCGAAGCTTCCACGCCGTGCCGCCTCCAGCGCCTGCTGCGCCAGCAGCGATTCCTGCGCCTGCTGCTCGAACTCGAGCCAGCGAGACTGATTGCGCGGCATCGAACCGAGCATCAACTCCTTGTGCGCCCGTGACATGTCCAGCGCCAGCGTTGCAAAGCAGCCCTCGGCCGCCCGCAGGTCGTGCAGCAGCCGCGCCGATGGGGTCTGGTCCACGTCCGCGAGCTTTTCGCGCTGCTCTTTTAACGCGCCGGTGTACGGCCGCTGCGGATGGCCCGCGTCGAGCAGTTCGCACACCCCTTGCATGCAGTCCAGCAACTCGGCGCCCCAGTCGTGCATCGACAGCGCGCGGCCGTCACGCTCCAGCATCAGTCCCGGCCGGCGGCCATAGCGCGCCACCAGCAGGTGATTGCGATCGATCGCCTGCTCCTCGCGATCGTCGATCGGCGGGCTGTCCTTGAACAGCAGCAGCAGCAGCAGCGCTTCCAGAAAGTACAGCTTGCGCAGATTGACGCCGACCGGGTCGAAGGCGCTGTTGTCGAGCGTGCGTACCTCGACGTACTCGACCCCGGCGCGCGCCAGCGCATGGATGGTGCGCTCACCGGCGCGCAGCGCGCGCTTCGGACGCACGTAGCTGTAGTACTCATTCTCGATCTGCAGCACGTTGCCGGACAGCTGGCGATACACGCCATCGACCTTGACCCCGAGCGCCAGGAACGGCGGATGCGGCTGGTGCACGGCGCGGCGCAGGTCGCGCAGATATTGCTCCAGCGTGTTGAACGACACCGCCTCGGCGGCCTGCGAGCGGTTGCGATAGCCGATGTCGCTCATGCGCAGCGAGGTGGCCTCCGGTCCCACCAGCGTATCGTTCGGCAGTTGCTCGAGATCACCGGCATCGCGTCCCTGCAGGAACGAGCGGCACAGGGCCGGCGATGCCCCGAACAGGTAGGTGACGATCCAGCCGTGGCGGCGGTAGTTGCGCAGCAGGTCGAAATAGCGCGCCGAGATGAAGTCCTGGCCTGGACGCTGCTGGCAGATCTCGGCGTACAGCGGCCAGAAGCCTTCCGGCACCGAGTAATTGAAGTGCACCCCGGAGATCGCCTGCATCATGCCGCCGTAGCGCACCAGCAGGCCATGGCGGTAGATGTATTTGACCCGGCCCTGGAACGAATCGCCGAAGCGGGCGATCGGCACCGCGTCGTCGCCACCGACGATGCACGGCATCGAGGTCGCCCACAGCAGCTCATCGCCCAGGTGCGCGTACACGAACTGATGCAGGTCGCGCAGATACTGCAGCAGCTGCTGATTGTCCTCGAAGGTCGGCGTCACCAGCTCGGTCAAGGCCTCGGAATAGTCGGTGGTGATGTGCGGGTTGGTCAGGGCCGAGCCCAGCGCGCGCGGATGCGGGCTCTGCGCGATGCAGCCGGAGGCAGTCACCCGCAGCGACTCGCGTTCCAGGCCACGCCGACCACGCAGCATCAGCCGGTGCTCGCGGCTGTTCACCAGCGCTGCCACACGCCGCTCATGCACGCGATCGACCATCCTGTCTGCCACGTCTACTCCAGTGATTGGCGGGCTGTGCGCCCGTGGCCACGGCGCTGCTGGCCGGCCAACGCGGCATCTTGCCTGTCCGCCAGCAGGCGCCGCAATGCGCTGCCGCGGTCGTGAGTGACCGCGCCCATCGGAGCGTGGCATTCTAGTGACCTGCCGAGCATTGAATCAGACCGCGAGAGGCGATCGCATGCAGATCGGAACAAGCCCCAGACGCGTTGCCATCGTTGGTGGCGTGCGCACCCCATTCGCGCGTTCGCACACGGCCTACGCCGGCACCGACAACCAGGAGCTGTTGACGGCGTCGCTGCGGGCGCTGGTCGAGCGCTACGATCTGCAGGGCAAGCGGCTTGGCGATGTGATCGCCGGCGCGGTCATCAAGCATTCCAAGGACTACAACCTGACGCGCGAATCGGTCCTGGCCACCAGCCTGGATCCGGAGACCCCCGGTCTCGATGTACAGCGCGCCTGCGGCACCAGCCTCGAGGCGGCCATCCTGATCGCCAACAAGATCGCCCTGGGGCAGATCGATGCCGGCATCGCCGCCGGCGTGGACGACCTGAGCGATCCGCCGGTGGTCTATCCGCGCTCGTTCCAGCAGCGGCTGTTGCGCAGCGCCCGCGGCCGCAGCTTCGGCGCGCGGGTTGGACCGTGGCTGGGACTGCGCCGCCGCGACTTGAGGCCGGTGCTGCCGGCGGTGGTCGAGCCGCGCACCGGATTGTCGATGGGTCAGAGCTGCGAGCTCATGGTCAAGACCTGGAATATCAGCCGCGAGGAGCAGGACCAGCTGGCTTACGAGAGCCACGTCAAGGCGGCCGCCGCCTGGCACGGCGGTTTCTACGACGACCTGGTGGTGCCGTACCGCGACCTCAAGACCGACAACAACGTGCGTGCCGACACCTCGCCCGACAAGCTCGCCAAGCTCAAACCGGTGTTTGACCTGAGCGGCAGCGGCAGTCTGACCGCCGGCAACAGCACGCCGCTGACCGACGGCTCGGCGGCCTTGCTGCTGGCCTCTGAAAGCTGGGCCGCCGAGCATCAGCTGCCGGTGCTGGCCTACATGCGCGCCGGCAAGACCTGGGCGGTGGACTTCGCCAGCGGCAAGGAAGGCTTGCTGATGGCGCCGGCCTACGCGGTGGCCTCGATCCTCAAAGATACCGGTCTCAAGCTGCAGGATTTCGATTACTACGAGATCCACGAAGCGTTCGCGGCGGTGCCGCTGTGCCTGTTCAAGGCCTGGCAGTCGCCCGACTATTGCCGCGAGCGGCTGGGACTGGCCGAGCCGCTCGGCGCGATCGATCCGGCCAAACTCAACGTCAAGGGTGGCAGCGTCGCGATCGGCCATCCGTTCGCCGCTACCGGCGCCCGCATCCTCGGCACCCTCAGCAAGCTGCTGGCGCTCGATCCACAGGCCAAGCGCGGCATCGCCTCGGCCTGCACCGCTGGCGGCATGGGCGTGACCGCGATCCTGGAGCGCGCTTGAGTCGCTACGAGACCCTGATGGCGCGCGATGGCCATGAGCTGTCGGTGTACATCGCCAGCCCGCCGGCGCGCACGCGCGGCGCCGTGGTGATTGTGCAGGAAATCTTCGGACTGAGCCCGTGGGTGACCCGTACCGCCGACAGCTACGCCGCCGACGGCTATCTGGCCATGGCGCCGGCGCTGTTCGACCGCGTGCGGCGCAAGCTGGTGCTCGGCTACTCGAAGGAAGACATGGAGCGGGGACTGGGCACCCGCAAGCAGATCGACAACGCCAAGGCGCTGCTCGACATCGCCGCCTGCGTGGCGGTGGCGAGCCGCTCCGGCCGTGTCGCCAGCATCGGCTTCTGCTGGGGCGGCATGCTCAGCTGGGCGGCGGCCTGCGAGGTGCCGATGGCCGCGGCGGTGTGCTACTACGGCGGCCACATTGCGGCGCTGCTGCCCAAGGTCCCGGCGTGTCCGACGCTGCTGCACTATGGCGAGCGTGACCCGAGTATTCCGCCCACCGAAGTCGAGGCGGTACGCCAGGCCTACCCGCAGGGCGAATACCACATCTATCCCACCGGGCATGCGTTCGCCAACGATGATCGCCCGGAGCACTACGATGCGGCCGCCACCGCCCAGGCACGCAGCTACACCAACGCGTTTCTGGCGCAGCACATCGGCTAGCCGCAGGCCCCCGTTGCCCGCGGTGTGAATGCGTCGAGTGCCATGAGCGTCGCCCCGAGCGCTGCCGCCGGCACCGCCGTCCTGATCGTCAACACCGGCACCCCGCAGCAGCCGCGTACCACGGCGGTGCGCGGCTTTCTGCGCCGATTTCTGTCCGACCGGCGGGTAGTGGAGCTGCCGCGCATTGTCTGGTGGCCGCTGCTGTATGGCTTGGTGCTGCCATTGCGGGCCCGGCGCAGCGCGCACAAGTACCGTCAGATCTGGCAAAACGAGGGCTCGCCGCTGCTGATTCACACCAGCCGGTTGCGCGCCGCGCTGGAGCGCGAACTGATGGCGCTGCGCGGGGCGGTACGGGTCGAGCAGGCATTTCTTTATTCGCCACCGTACGTCGCGCCGACACTGGCGTCGCTGCGCGACGCCGGCGTGCAGCGCCTGATCGTGCTGCCGCTATTTCCGCAGAGCAGTGGCAGCACCACCGGCGCGGTCTACGATCAGGTCGGACGCGCACTGCGCCAGTGGCGCACGCTGCCCGAACTGCGCTGCATCCCCGGCTACCATGCCGATCCGGATTACATCGGCGCGCTGGCCGCCAGCCTGGCCGATCATTGGCGCACCCACGGCCGCGACAGCCACCTGCTGATGTCGTTTCACGGCATCCCGCAGGCGTTCGTCGCCCGCGGCGATCGCTACGCCGATGAATGCCGTCAGACTGCGGTGCAGCTGGCGGCGGCACTCGATCTGGCGCCGCGCGACTGGACCTTGAGCTTCCAATCGCGCTTCGGCGCCAATCGCTGGCTCACGCCGGCCACCGACCGCACGCTGCGCGAACTGCCCCGGCGCGGAATCCGCGCCGTCAGCGTGGTATGCCCGGGCTTTGCGGCCGATTGTCTCGAGACCTTGGAGGAGATCGCGATCACCGGCCGCGATCAGTTCCTGCAGGCCGGCGGCCAGCGTTTCGACTACGTGCCGGCGCTCAACGCGCGCACCGATCATGCCGCGGCGCTGGCGCGTCTGATCGTGCGCGGCAGCCCCGACTGGACCGCGGTCTCCTCGAGCCACTGACGTGTTCGGCCGCTTTCTCGAGCTTGGCATCGCCACGCCGGATATCGCGGCATCGGTGCAGCACTACGAGCGCCTGGGCTTCTCGCAGCTGCTCACCGGCGATGCCTTCACCCACCGCTACGGCGTGCTGAGCGACGGCCGAGTGCCGCTGGGACTGCACGAGCACGCCACGCCTTCGCCGACGCTGACCTTCGTACTGCCGCAGCTGCTGCACGCGCAGCGGCGGCTGCGCGATCACGGCTTCGAGCCGGAGCTGGCACAGTTCGGCGACGACGCCCTGCATCAGCTGCGGCTGCGCGATCCTGGCGGTCACGCCGTCACGCTGCTGGAAGCGCGCACCTATTCGCCGGCGCATCGCGGTGCGCAGGCCGGTTCGCTGTGCGGATACTTCTCGCACCTGAGCCTGCCGCAACCGGACTTTGAGCGTGCGCGCGAGTTCTGGGAGCGCGCCGGCTTCGTGGCCTTGGACGAGGAGGCGGCGCCGTTTGCGCACCTGCCCTTGACCAGCGATCACCTCGATCTGGCGTTTCATGCACCGCAGACCTTCGATGCGCCACTGCTGGTATTCGAGTGCGCCGATCTTGCGGCGGTGCGCGCTCGCCTCAGCGCTTTGAGCGTGCCGTTGGCGACACGCTTGCCGTGCGGAGTGCAGGCTCGGGATGGCGTGCTGATCCTGGCGCCGGAAGGCACCGCCACGCTGCTGCGGGCGAGCGCCGACTAGCGCGCGACCAGCCGGAAGCGCACGTGCATGCGCTCGGCCACGCGCAGCGCCCCCAACGCAACGCTGTAGGGTGTCAGGCCGAGCTGGGCGTGCGTCAGATCGAATTCGCCGCTGACGATGATCTGAGCGTCGGTGCGTTGCAGGCTGAGCGGCAGCTCGACCTCGGTCACGTGGTCGCGCACCGTGATGCGGGCGGTGACGTGCAAGCCGTCGCTACCGGTTTGAACGCCCGCGGCCTCGAGCGTGATGCGCGGATAGTGCTGCGCATCCAGCAATGCCGCACCGAGCATGTGATCGCGCGTGCCTGCGATCGCCGCCTCGTCCACGTGGCTCTGGAAATCCGGCCCGAGCGAGGCGCGCAGCGGCGCCTCATCCACGCTCAGCGCCGCGACCGGAAACGACAGCTGCCAGCTGCTTTGGGCCGGATCGGCCGCGGCGCTGATGCGGCCGGATAATTCATGCACGGCGATCACGTGGTTGTGGCCGAGCGCGGCCATGCGGCCGTCGCGGTATACCAAAATCAGCACCTGCGACTGCGCCGGATCGATGGCGAGCTGCGCGCCGGCTCCCGCCGCCGGCACCGCCGCAGCGCCCGCTGGCGCATGCGCGCGCGGCGCGACGTGGCAGGCGCTCAGCGACAGCAAAACGAGAATGAGAATGAATGCTATCCAGCATGAGCGAACGCTGGGCGTGGCTGGAAGCTGCGCGAGCCGATATGCGACCATAGCGCCGCGCATCACGCCGCTGTAGGACGGATCGACCGGACGGCAGCGCCGCGTTGACGACCGCCAAGCTGAAAAACTGGTGACACTATATTTATTCCCATAACAGCGCCCGGACCGCCGGCCAAAGAGGATGCACCGATGAGCGAACCCATTTCCCAGTCACGTCGCAAAGCCCTCAAACAGTTTGTGCTGTTATGCGGGGCGGCCGGTGCATTGCGCGCCGTCGATACGGCGCAGGCGGCCGAAGCCGAACATGTGAAGCCGACCGATCCGACCGCGCAGGCGCTGTCGTATCACGAGGATGCCAAGACGGTCGATGCCAAGCAGTTTCCGACCTACCAGCCGGGCCAGATGTGCAACACCTGCCTGCAGCTGCAGGGCAAGGCCGGCGATCCGTACCGGCCGTGTAATATTTTTGCCGGCAAGCTGGTGAACGCCAACGGCTGGTGCAAGGTCTGGGTAAAGAAAGCCTGAGCCTTCAGGCGGCGCGCATCGCGCGCTCCAGCCGCTCGGCCTGACGGCTGAGCATGGGGCCGAAACCGTGGCTGCCGCAGAACGAGGTGATGCGTTCCAGGTCCGGCGCGCGCCGCTGCAGATCGGCTCTGACCGCACCGATCGGCGCATCGCAGACGATACGGGTGAGCGAGCGCGCCAGATAGGCCGCCTCGCGGTGCAGCTGCAGGCGCGCTGGCAGGCTGGCCGCGCCGCGCAGCGGCAGCTGCGCCACCGCGTTCAGACCGTCGAACAGTTCGTCCAGTGATGCGAACAGTCCCATCAGAGCGGCTGCGGTCTTGGGGCCAATGCCGGGCACCCCGGGCACGTTGTCGACGCTGTCACCGCGCAGCGCCTGGTAGTCCGCCATGCGTTCCGGGCACACGCCAAAGCGCGTCGCGATGTCCTCATAGCGATACTCGGTGGCCGCACTGTAGTCCCAGAACACATCGCCTGGTCCGATCAGTTGCGCCAGATCCTTGTCACATGACACCACCGTGATCCGCACGCCCTCGGCGCGGCACAGCTGCGCCAGCGTGCCGATCAGATCGTCGGCTTCGTAGTCTTCGCTGGCGTAATCGGCGACCCCGATATGGCGGCAGAACTCGCGGCATAGCGCGAACTGGCGTCGCAGCGCGGCCGGCGCCGGCTCGCGGTTGGCCTTGTAAGGCGGGTACAGCCGGTGACGAAAGCAGCGGCCGTGGCTTTCATCGAATGCGACCGCGATCTGCTGTGGCCGTCGCCGCTCCAGCACGTCGGTCAGGAAGCGGGCGAATCCGTACAGCGCCTGAGTCGGGTTGCCATCGCCATCGGCGATATTGGGCGGCAAAGAATGCCAGGCGCGAAAGACGTAGACCGAGGCATCGATGAGGTAGACCACCGGCGGGCAGCGCGTGCCGGTCAGCTCAGCCAGCGGGCGATGCGATCGTGCAGCGGGCTGTGGCGCGGGAAATGCGCCAGCAGATATTCCATCTGGTCGGTGAGCACGCGCCGGCCCTTGAGGAAGATGTATTCGGCGTAGGTCGGCGTGAACGGCACCGCAATCAGTTGCATCTTGGCCTGCTCGGGCGTGCGCCAGGCCTTCTGGTTGTTGCAGCGGCGGCAGGCCGCGACCACGTTGGTCCAGACGTCTTTGCCACCCTGGCTGAACGGTCGCACATGATCGCGCGACAGCTCGCGGCTCGGAAAGCGCTCGGCGCAGTACATGCACAGGAAGGCGTCACGGCGGAACAGGGTTTCGTTGTTGAGCGGCGGCACGTAATCGTGGCGGGTATTACCGGGATTGCCGGTATGACCGACCGTGGACACGATCGAGCTGACCTCCAGCACCGTGCGCTGGCCGCTGAGCGCATTGACTCCGCCGTACAGCCGATACAGCAGCGAACCGCAGGTATAGGCGACCTGCTGCTGGTGATACAGGCGCGCGGCCTCGCGATAGTCGATCCACTCCAGCGGCATGCCGGCCACATCGGTACGCAGGACCATCTGCGACAAGCCATGGATCGCCGTATCGGGCACCAGAAAGGTCAGATCTGTCTCGGCTGTTGCGATCGCGTCACTCACGACGTGTAAGATAAGGCAGGATTGTGCGAGAATTCAACGATTAAGGAACTGTGTGCGCCATTCAGCACGCACACGCGCCCCCGTTGGGCGGCGGCCACAGTAGGGAGAGCACTATGCCAGTCACGATCGGCGGGCTGACGGAGCGCGCGCCGGCAGAAACGCGCGTCAGTCTGGTGCCCGAGATCGCCGACAAGTTTGCGGCGCTCGGGGCGCGCGTGCTGCTCGAGCGCGGCGCCGGCGTTAGTGCGCAATTTCCCGATGCCTTGTTCAAGAAGGTCGAGTGGAACGAGCGCGCCGAGGATATCCTGCGCGCCGCCGACGTGCTGCTGACCGTGCAGCCGCCGACCATCGCGCAGGTGCAGACGCTCAAGGCCGGTAGCGTGGTGGTGGGCTTCATGCAGGCGCACGCCCAGGCCGAGCTGGTGCGTGCCCTGAAGGACCGGCAGATCACCGCGTTCGCGATGGAGTTCGTGCCGCGCATCTCGCGCGCGCAGTCGATGGATGCGCTGTCGTCACAGGCCGCGATCGGCGGCTACAAGGCGGCGTTGATTGCCGCCAACACGCTCGATCGCTTCCTGCCGATGCTGACCACGGCCGCCGGCACCATTCGCCCGGCACAGGTGCTGATCATCGGCGTCGGCGTCGCCGGCCTGCAGGCGATTGCGACCGCCAAGCGCCTGGGCGCGGTGGTCGAGGCCTACGACGTACGCAGCGCCACGCGCGAACAGGTCAAATCGCTGGGCGCCAAGTTCATCGAGACCGGAGTGTCGGCCGAAGGCACCGGCGGTTATGCCCGCGAACTCACCGACGAGGAGAAGCGCAAGCAGCAGGAAGTGCTCGAAGCGCGCATCGCGCTCGCCGATGCAGTGATCTCCACCGCCGCGGTACCCGGGCGGCGCGCGCCGCGCATCATCAGCCGCGCCGCGGTCGAGCGCATGAAGGCCGGGGCGGTGATCGTCGACATGGCGGCCGAGTCCGGCGGCAACTGCGAGCTGACCCAGGCCGGCCAGATCGTCGAACATCAGGGCGTGAAGATCGTCGGACCGGTGAACCTGCCGGCGCAGCTGGCGTTCCATGCCAGCGAAATGTATTCCCGCAACCTTTACAATTTTCTCAAGCCGGCGATCGCCAAGGATGGTTCGCTCGCAATCGACTGGAATGACGAGGTGTTCGCGCAGTCGTGCCTGACGCACGCCGGCGCGATCAAGCACGAGCCGACGCGCAAGCAGGTGGAGGGCACATGACCGGTATCGTCGCTCTGTATATTTTCATGCTGGCAGCATTCACCGGCTACGAGGTGATCGCGCGCGTGCCGGTGATCCTGCACACGCCGCTGATGTCGGGTTCGAACTTCGTGCACGGCATCGTGCTGGTCGGTGCGATGGTGGCCTTGGGTGCCGCCAGCACGCCGCTCGAGAAGACCATCGGCTTCATCGGCGTGCTGCTGGCCGCGGGCAACGCGGTCGGTGGCTACGCGGTCACCGAGCGCATGCTGGAGATGTTCAAATCCAGCGGCGCGCGCGGCGGCGGCGCCAAGGGGAAGCACTGATGCCGTTCACCCTCAGCGCCGACGCGCTGATCCAGGCGAGCTATCTGCTCACCGCGTTCCTGTTCATCATGGGCCTGAAGCGCATGAGCTCGCCGGTCACGGCGCGCAGCGGCATCATCTGGGCCGGCGCCGGCATGCTGGTGGCGACGCTGGCGACTTTCTTCTTCCCCGGCATGGGCAACTTCCCGTTGATCATCGCCGCGATCGTGGTCGGTTCGGCGCTGGCGTGGGTCAGCGGCCGGCGCGTCGCGATGACCAACATCCCGCAGATGATCGCGCTGTACAACGGCATGGGCGGCGGCGCGGCGGCGGCGATCGCCGCGGTCGAGCTGTACCGTGGTGGCCAGCAGAGCACCGCCGGTGCCACCCTGGCCGTGGTCGGCGGCATCATCGGCGCGGTGTCGTTCAGCGGCAGCCTGATCGCGTTCGGCAAGCTGCAGGGCCTGATCCGCCGCTCGCTGCGCTTTGGCGGCCAGCAGATCCTGAATCTGCTGATCCTCGCCGGCGCACTGATCCTCGGCGGCGTGGTCGCCGGCGGCGTCAACGAGTCGGCCGGCGCGGTCAGTGCGCTGTTTGCTCTGGCGTTGCTGCTCGGGTTCTCGATGACGCTGCCGATCGGCGGCGCCGACATGCCGGTGGTGATCTCGCTGTACAACGCGCTGACCGGCCTGGCGGTCGCGTTCGAAGGCTTCGTGCTCGGCAACGCGGCGATGATCATCGCCGGCACCGTGGTCGGCTCGGCCGGCACGCTGCTGACGCAGCTGATGGCCCGGGCCATGAACCGCTCGCTCGGCAACGTGCTGTTCTCGGGCTTCGGCGATACCGCTGGCGCCAGTGCCGCCGGCGAGGTCACCGGCAGCCTGAAGCCAATCGAGGCCACCGATGCCGGTGTCATGATGGCGTTTGCGCAAAAGGTGATTGTGGTGCCCGGCTATGGCATGGCGGTGGCGCAGGCCCAGCACAAGGTCTGGGAGCTGTGCCAGCTGCTGATCGACAAGGGCGTGACGGTGCGCTTCGCGATTCATCCGGTCGCCGGACGCATGCCGGGCCACATGAACGTGCTGCTGGCCGAGGCCGGGGTGCCGTACGATCTGATCGCCGACCTGGACGAGATCAACGCCGAATTCGAGACCGCCGATGTCGCGCTGATCATCGGCGCCAACGACGTCGTCAACCCGGTGGCGCGTAACGACAAGTCCAGTCCCATCTACGGCATGCCGATCCTGAATGCCGACAAGGCCAAGAACGTCATCGTGATCAAGCGCGGACAGGGTGCCGGTTTTTCCGGCATCGAGAATGCGCTGTTCTACCTCGACAACACCCGCATGCTGTACGGCGACGGCCAGGCCGCGGCCTCAGCCCTGATCGCGGCGGTCAAGTCGGTGTGAGGATCAGCGCCCGCGCCCGTGCGCGCGGGCGCGCTGCATCTGCAGCATCTGCTGGCGCTGCATCGGCGTCGCGCGCAACCAGCGATCGCGCAGCTGCGCCCGTTGCTGCGGCGGCAGCCGCGAAAAAAACCGGTAGTTTTGCCGTACCTCGCGCTGCTCGTCGGGCGGCAGGCTCTGAAAGTGCTGCCAGCGCTGGCGGATCAGCGAGCGCTGGTCGGGCGGCAGGCGCTGCCAGGTCTGGAAGCGCTCCCGGGCGCTGTCGCGCTGCTCCGGCGACATCGACAGCCAGCGATCGGCGCCGTGGGCCAGCGCCTGCTGGCGCTGCGGCGGCAGCTGATCCCACTGTCCCTGGAACTTTCCGAGTAACTGCTGCTGCTGGCCCGAGAGCGACGACCAGGCCAGGCCGCTCGCCGGCGGCTCGGATTGCTGCGCCAGCGAAGGCACGGCCACGGCCAGCAGGCTCGCACACAGCAATGCCAGCGACCACCTCATGAGTGCGGCACCGGCGCTGTGTCATTGGGCCCCGGCGGACTGCTGGGCGGGGTGCTGCCGGCCGGCGGTGAACTGGGCGCTGCACTGTTCGCCGGTGGCGTCGAGGGCGGCGGGTTCACGTTCGGATCACCGCGGGCATGTCCGGCGCGGCGTGCAACCTTGTCGATATCGGTGTCCGCCAGGTACTGATGCCAGTTCTTGTCCTCGGTGTCGACCGAGCCCAGGAACTCCAGCAGGCCATCATCGACCGCGCTGTCCGCTGCGTGTACCGACGGCAGCATCGACAGACCGCCCAAGCTGACGATGACGGCGTAGTCACGCAGCTTCACGAACCGACCGAGGGCGCCGCACCGCCGTCACCGGCCTCGGCGGCCGCCCATTCATAGAAGTCGTAGTCGACTTCCTGATCGCCACTCAGTGGCACGGCGTCGGTGTCGGTCAGCATCTCGATGTCCTCGAAACCGGCGTTGGTGACCGGGTTCTCCATGGTGCTCTTGCCGAGCGGCACATACATCACCAGCAGTGCCATCATCGCCGCGGCCGCCGCACCGGCCGGCAGCCAGCGCAACGCCAGCGACGAGCCGCGCGCCGCCGGCGCCGCCACCGCCGCATACCGTGCCTGCGTCAGCCGCGAGCGTACCGCGCCCGGCAGTTCATCGGCGCTCTGCAGCAGCAGCGCGCGCGTGCGGCGCTCGAAATCGCTGCTGCCGTCTTCGATCGGGTCACCGTTCATGTCCGAAAGTCTCCAAGCTTCGAGCGCAGTGCCTGGACTGCGCGAAAGTAGTGTGTCTTGACGCTGCCCTGCGAGCATTTCATCGATGCCGCGGTTTCGGCGACGTCCAGCCCTTCAAAATTGCGCAGCAGAAACGCCTGCCGTTGCCGTTCGGGCAGCGCGGTGATCGCCTGCTCGAGCACCTTCATGGCCTCGTCCGCCTCGAGCTGCGCCGGCGGCTGCGGCGAATGGTCGGCGGCCTGCTCGATCGGGTCGGCGATGTCCTCGTCGTCGTCGTTGCGCCACGGCAGGTAGGACATCACCCGGCCGCGCACGCTGCGGCGGCGCTGCACGTCGCGAATGCGATTTTCGAGAATGCGGTAAAACAACGGCTTCCATTCGGCAGCGGGCCGCGAGCCGTAGCGCGAACTCAGCTGCATCATCGCGTCCTGCACCACATCCAAAGCATCGGCTTCGTGACGCAGCGCGATCTGTGCGATTCTGAATGCCTTGCGTTCTACGCTCGCCAGAAATGCATCAAGTGCGCGCGCCGCGTCCTGGGTCGAATCACGCAAATGGGCCTTCCCGGGCGGGATCAGAGCAACCGTTTGATACTCAAGACTAGCAAACGCAGCCATGCAACGGCATCCACACCCGTCGGAAGCGACCTACAGACCGACACTTAGCCTGAACAACGGTGTAGAAACGCATTTGGTTGACATCTGATCTGGCGGCCATTGCCGCGGTGGAAGTCCGCGAAATCATCCACTTGCTGCGCTGAAGCGGCATGGCGTCGAGGTCCCGCTCCGGGGTGGCGCCGGGCCAACGGCCTGTGGGGCACCAAAGTGACTGATAATGATCGATATTTGCGATTGTTCAATATTTAACCAAATCCGCTTAAAGGCCCATAAATAACGCTCGTGCTGCTGCCTCGTGCGCCCTTGTCCACAGACTTATCCACAGTAATTGTGGAAAACCGCGAGCCCGTCCCGCGGGTACTGCGGGTGGCCATCCATGCACGCCTGTGTAGTCCCCTCGAGTATCTGCCGCCCGAGGGGGTGAGCGCGGACAGCGTGCTGCCCGGCACGCGGGTGCGGGTGCCGGTGGGCCGCCGCGAGGCCATCGGCGTCGTCATCGAGCCGGCCGCTGAAGCAACGGTCGCCATCAGCGCGCTGCGGGCGGTGCGCGAGCTGCTTGACCCGCAGCCGCTGCTCGACCCCGCGCTGATGCGGCTGCTGGAGTGGGCGGCCGGCTACTACCATCACCCGCTCGGAGAAGTGATCGCTGCAGCGCTGCCCCCGGCGCTGCGCCAGGGTGGCCCGGCGCAGGCGCTGATCGAGCGCTGGCGCGTGACCGGCGACGGACGCGCGGCGCTGGCTGCGGCCGCCTTGGCTCGAGCACCGCGACAACGCTCGCTGCTGCTCATGATGAGCGGTGCGGCCGAGGGCATCGACGCCGAGGACCTGGGCCGCCAGGTCGCCGGCTGGCGCGAGGCCGCACGCGCGTTGCGCGCGCGCGGCTGGATCGAGCGCCTCGAGCGCCCGGCGGATGAGTCGCTGCCGCAGCCGGTCACTGCACCGGCGCCGGCCCTGCCACTGTCGGAGGCGCAGCAACAGGCGGTGACCCGCATCGACGGCTCGGCGCACGAGTTCGCCGCCTGGGTGCTGCGCGGTGCAACCGGCAGCGGCAAGACCGAGGTCTATCTGCAATGCGCGCTGCGCACGCTGGCGCGTGCTCGCAGCGTGCTGCTGCTGGTTCCGGAGATCGGCCTGACGCCGCAGCTGGTGCAGCGCTGTCGCGAACGACTACAGGTTCCGGTCGTGGTGTTGCACTCGGGCTTGAGCGACGCCGAGCGGCTCTGCGCCTGGCGCGCCTGCCGCCAGGGCAGCGCGCGGGTACTGCTCGGCACCCGTTCGGCGGTGTTCGCACCGCTCTCGCCACTGGGGCTGATCGTCGTCGACGAGGAGCACGACGGCTCGTACAAGCAATATGACGGCGGTTGCCGCTATTCGGCCCGCGACCTGGCGCTGGTACGCGCCCGTCAGCTATCAATCCCGGTGCTGCTGGGCTCGGCCACACCATCGTTCGAGACTCTGCACAATCTGCAGGCCGGCCGTTACCAGGGTCTGGTGCTGCCGCGTCGTGACGATCAGGCGCCGGCGCCGCGACTGGCGCTGGTCGATTTGCGCAGCCACGTCCTGCATCAGGGCCTGGCCACCCCGGTGATCGAGACCATGCGAGCGCACCTGGCCGCCAACCGTCAGGTGCTGGTGTTCATCAACCGGCGCGGCTATGCGCCCACGCTGCTGTGCACGGCGTGCGGCTGGATTGCCCCGTGCCCGGCCTGTGATGCGCGCCTGACGGTGCATCGCGCCGAAGCACAGCTGCGCTGCCATCACTGCGGCCGACTCGAGCCCTTGCCGGCGCGTTGTCGACGCTGCGGGCACGAGGTCAAGCCGGTCGGCCAGGGCACCGAGCGCGTCGAGGAAACAGTGCGCGAGCTGTTCGCCGAGCACGCCCTGGTACGGCTCGATCGTGACAGTGCCGCGCGTGCCGGCGGCAGCGAGGCCATCGTTGCCAGCGTACTGTCGGGCGCAGCGCGCATTCTGGTAGGCACGCAGATGATCACCAAAGGCCACCACTTTCCCGGCGTGTCGCTGGTGGTGGTGCTGAATGCCGACCAGGGCCTGTTCAGCACCGACTTTCGCGCCGCCGAGCGCCTGGCTCAGACCATCGTGCAGGTGGCGGGACGTGCCGGGCGCGAACACTTGCAGGGTGAGGTGCTGATCCAGACCGAATATCCGGAGCACCCGCTGCTGCAGAGTCTGTTGGCCGGCGGCTACGACGGCTTCGCCGCGGCCGCGCTGGCCGAGCGAGCCGCGGCCCAGTGGCCGCCGTTTGCGCGGCTGGCGGCGCTGCGCGCATCGGCGCGCTCCGCCGACGCGGCCCTGAAGTTCCTGGCCGCCGCCCGCCAATGTGCTCCAGTCACCGGCGACGTGCGGCTGCTAGGACCGGTGGCGGCGGCGATGGCCAAGCGCGCCGACCGCTACCACGCGCAGCTGCTGATCGAGAGCGCCGAGCGCGCACCGCTGCATCGGCTGCTCGACCAGTGGCTGCCGCAGGTGGACACGCTGGCGCGCGCCGGCCGTGTGCGCTACGCGCTCGACGTCGATCCGATCGATATTCAGTGACGCGTCCAGTTAGACTCGCCGCCGCTATCACAGCGTAGGGGCCTTGGAATTGAAGAGCGAGTTGGAGCGCCTGATTGGCGAGGCCCTGACCTCGCTGACCGGTTCGATGCTGCCGCAGGCGGTGGATCCATCCTGGATCTCGGTCGAGCGCGCCCGCGATCCGAGCCACGGCGACTATGCCAGCAACATCGCGCTGCGCCTGTCCAAGAGCGTCGGTCGCCCGGCGCGCGAGCTGGCGGACGCGATCGTCGCCGCCCTGCCGCCAAGTGCGCAGATCGCGCGGGTCGGCGTGGCCGGAGCCGGGTTCATCAATTTTATGCTCGCCGGCGATGCTCACAGCGCCGTGCTGCGCCGGGTGCTCGAGCAAGGCGAGCGCTACGGGCAATCCGATGTCGGGCGCGGCCAGCGCGTGATTCTGGAGTTTGTCTCGGCCAACCCGACCGGCCCGCTGCACGTCGGCCACGGTCGGCAGGCCGCCTACGGCGCAACGCTCGGCAATCTGCTGGCCGCCATCGGCCACGAGGTGCATCGCGAGTACTACATCAACGATGCCGGGCGGCAGATGGACATCCTCACGCTCAGCACCTGGCTGCGCTACCTGGAAGCGCGCGGCGAGACGCTGCCGTTTCCATCCAACGGCTATCGCGGCGACTACGTGCGCGAGATCGCCGCGGCGCTCGAGCGCGATCACGGCGCGGCGCTGCAGCGCCCGGCGGCCCAGCTGCTGCGTGGCCTGCCGCCGGATGCGCCGGCTGGCGACCAGGATCGGCACGTCGATGCGCTGATCGAGCGCATGCGCGAGCTGCTCGGAACGCAGGGATTCGACACGGTGCTGGAGCTGGCACTGCAGGTGATGCTGGCCGATATCCGCGATGACCTGACCGGCTTTGGGGTGCTGTTCGACCGCTGGTATTCGGAGCGCGAGCTAGTGCGCAGCGGCGCGGTCGAACATGCGCTCGAGAAGCTGCGAGCGCGCGGCGCGCTGTACGACAAGGATGGGGCGGTATGGTTTCGCGCCAGCCAGTTCGGCGACGACGAGGACCGGGTGCTGGTGCGCGCCAACGGCCAGAAGACCTACTTCGCTCCGGACATTGCCTATCATCTGCAGAAGCGCGAGCGCGGCTTTACGCGTCTGATCGACGTGCTCGGGGCCGACCACCACGGCTACGTGGCGCGCGTGCGCGGTGCACTGGTGGCGATGGGCGAGCCGGGCGACAGCCTCGAGGCCTGTCTGATGCAGTTCGTCAGCCTGTTTCGTGGCGGCGACAAGATCCCGATGGGCAAGCGTGAGGCGCAGTTCGTTACGCTGCGACAATTGCGCGAGGAGGTCGGCAACGACGCCTGCCGGCTGTTCTACCTGATGCGCAGCCACGATCAGCAGCTCGACTTCGATCTCGAGCTGGCCAAGACGCGCACCAACGACAACCCGGTGTTCTACATCCAATACGCGCACGCGCGCGTTGCCAGCGTCATGAAGCAGCTCGCGGCCCGTCAACTTGAGTACGATGCGACCATGGCGCTAGAGCACCTCGGCCGCCTCGACAGCCCGCACGAACAGGCGCTGCTGCGCGAGCTGGCGCGTTACCCGGACGTGGTTCGACTGGCGGCGAGCTCGCGTGCCCCGCATACGCTGGTGCACTACCTGCGCGAGCTCGCGAACGCCTTTCACACCTGGTACAACGCGGCCACGTTTCTGGTGGATGATGCAGTGCTGCGCAATGCGCGTC
Source organism: Steroidobacteraceae bacterium (assembly GCA_036490715.1). Classification (GTDB taxonomy): domain Bacteria; phylum Pseudomonadota; class Gammaproteobacteria; order Steroidobacterales; family Steroidobacteraceae; genus FEN-1191. The sequence continues at coordinate 174,708 of DASXDL010000013.1, forward strand.
TGGCGCTGGCATTGGGGCTGCGCCAGGTAGTGCGCAACGGCCTTGATCTACTGGGCGTGTCCGCGCCGGACAGCATGTGAGCGCGCGCCGCCTCACCGGTCGGGACTTCAAGCGCCCACGTCGCAGCGGCTTCGGGGTGCAGCTGGCGCAGCTGCCGATATTCGGGCTCGGACTGGCCGCCGGCCTGTGTGTCGCGGGTCTGACCTACATCGCCGATCACCGCAGAGCCGATACAACGGCCGAGGCGCCGCGACCGACGCCGCACAAGACTATCGCGGTGGACAGCGCCGATGCTGCGACTGCCGGTACCACTGGCACTGTCGGCGGCGAAGGCAAGTATGACTTCTACCAGATGCTGCCGAAATTCGAAGTCGTGGTACCGGAGAAGGAACGCGGCAGCCGGGTGGCGCCGGCGGCGCAGGTCGACCGGCCTGGCATCTACTTTCTTCAGGTGGGCTCGTATCGCGATGTCGACGTGGCCGATCGCATTCACGCCCAGCTCGCCAAACTCGGCATTGATTCCACGGTGCAGCGCGTCGCGGTCGATGCCGACGTCTGGCATCGGGTACGCGTCGGCCCGATCAACGATCTGGCCAAGCTCAACAAGCTGCGTCAGCAGCTGCAGGCCAGCGATCTGGACTCACTGGTAATTCGCGTCGATCAATAGTGTTACGCCTGCGGACGCGAGCGGCTGCTAGCCGCCGGGCTCGTAGAACGGCACGTGCGTGCGCGCAAATTCCTCCCGCGCCTCGCACCGATCGACTCGCGCGGTCAGGGCCGCATAGCGCGTCGGCAGATCCTGCAGCGCCAGCGCCTCGCGCACGAAGGTCGTGGCACAGGTCAGCGTAATGTCCGACTGGCCTAGCGACTCGCCCAGCAGCCACGCGCGGCCAGTGACTCCGGTGCAGTAACGCTCGACGTCATCGAGCGCGCCGAACATCTGCGCACGGCAGCGCTGTACCCAGGGCTCGTGGCGCTTGGCGGGCGGCCGGAACGCCTGCTCGTAAATCTGCTCGCGGCCTTTTTCGGCGGCGCCGATCGCCAGTGCCGTCAGCCGCAAGGCCGTGCGACGCTCAGGGCCGCGGCGCGGCAGCAGTGCCCGCTCCGCTCCGACGCGCTCATCCAGATAGTCGAGGATGGCGGCCGATTCGCACAGCACTTCGCCGTCATCGAGCACCAGGGTCGGCACCCGGCCCAGCGGGTTGTACTGCCGGATGCGCTCGAGATCCTTACCGACCGACCAGTTGGCGTGCTCGTAACCGATGTCCAGCAGCTGCATGCTCACTGCCACCCGCCGCACGAACGGCGAGTCGAACATGCCGATCAGCAGCACCGCGGACTATTCCTCGGCGACGTGACCGATCTCGATGCCGAGCGAGCGTAGCTTGCGATACAGGTGGGTACGTTCCATGTCGACGCGCTTGGCGAGCAGACCGACCTTGCCATTGCACAGCATCAGCTGCTGCTGCAGATAGGCACGCTCGAACTGCTCACGCGCTTCGCGCAGCGGCAACGCCAGCAGGTCGTGCTTCACCAGCGGCTCGTCCGCCGGGGTCTGCGCTTGCAGCTCGCGCTCCACTTCTTCCAGTCCGATCTCCTCCGGCCCGCTGTTGAGCAGAAAGCGGCGGGTGAGATTGCGCAGCTCGCGGCCGTTGTCCGGCCACGGATAATTGCGCAAGCGGTTTTGCGCGGCGACGCTGAAGCGGCGAAACCGCAGGCCTTCGGTCTCGGTCAACACGTCGACGTGATGACGCAGCAGCTCGGGCACATCCTCGGCGTAGTCGCGCAGCGACGGCACCCGAGCCATCAGCACCGACAGCTGCGCGTACAGGTCGCGCCGGAACCCTTCGGCCTGCACCCGATTGACGATGCCGGGACGGGCTGAGGAGACGATGCGAGCCTCGAACGGCACCGATTCGCCGCCGCCGCGGGTGAAGCGGTCGGTCTCGAGCAGCCCGCTCAGCAGCCGCTGCGTGGACTCGGGCAAATCTTCGATATCGCCGAGGAATAGCGTGCCGCCGCGGGCCTGCTCCAGCAGCCCCGGATGCGCGGCATCCGCCCCCAGCAACAGCGCGGTCGCGGTGTCCTCGCGCAGCGTGCGGCAATCGACCACGACGAACGGCCCGGCGGCCGACGGTCCGGATTGATGCACGAAGCGCGCCAGCTGTTCGCGGTCGGTGCCGGACTCCCCCAGCAACAGCAGCGGCGCGCTGTAGGCCGCCAGCCGACTGAGCTCACCGCGCAGCTGGGCGACGGCGCGGCTGCGACCCACCGGTGCGGTCACGCCCGATGCGCCGCTGCTGACAAACTTGCCGCTCGGTCGGCGTGCGCGCGCGTCGAGCGCGCGCTCGACGGTACGCAGCAGCTTGGCCAGTGACAGCGGCTTTTCGACGAAGTCGTAGGCGCCGAGTCGCGTGGCCTCGACCGCGGTATCGACCGTGCCGTGACCAGACATCATCACGACCGGACAGGCATCGCTGGCGTCGGTGGACCACTCGCGCAGCAGCGTGATGCCGTCGGTGTCGGGCATCCAGATGTCGAGCAGCACCAGATCGGGCGTCTGCCGCGCGCGCGCCGCTCGCGCCTGGCCGGCGTCGGCCGCCACTTCGACGTCGTAACCCTCTTCAGTGAGGATCTCCTGCAGCAGGCGGCGAATGTCCGACTCGTCGTCTACTACCAGGATTCTGCTGGTATTCATGCTCGCTCCCTCCGCATTTCCATGCGTCGCTCTCCACCGGCAAGCAGCGCTCTATCCTGATCGCTGACCGGTAGAAAGACCAGTATTCTCGCCCCGCCTTCCGGCCGATTCTCCGCCTCGACCCGGCCGCCATGTTCTTCGACTATTCGTTTGACGATGGCCAGGCCGAGACCGGTACCGCGCGGCTTACCGCTAACGTACGGATCGAACAGCCGGCCCAGCAGTTCCTTTCTAAACCCCGGGCCGTTGTCGCGTACACAGATTACCGCTGTCGCAGCCCCTTCTGCACGTTGTTGCTGGGTGCTGATTTCGACGCAGCCGTGCGCCACCCCGGTCAGCGCTTCGATGCCGTTGGTGATCAGATTTGCCAGAATCTGGCGCACCCGACCACGGTCGGCTTCGATCTCGGGCATGCCCGGGTCCAGTTCCAGGCGGATTTCGATGGCCGGATCCTGCAACCGGTACAGCTCGGCGACTTCCTGTACCAGCTGGTTCAGATTGAAGTGCTGCAGCTTCATGTCAGGGGCGCGCGCGTACTCCGAAAACGCATTCACCATCTGCTTCATCGCGTCGACCTGCTGCACGATGGTGTGGGTCGCGCGCTCCAGCAGCTGTGCGTCCTCGGCGTTCATCGCGCCGAGAAGTTTGCGGCGCAGCCGATCGGCCGACAGCTGGATCGGCGTCAGCGGATTCTTGATCTCGTGTGCCAGGCGGCGCGCCACCTCGCCCCAGGCGGCGTCGCGCTGCGCCGCCAGCAGCGCCGTGATGTCGTCAAACACGATCACTACGCCGCCTAGCTCACGTTCGTCCGGCAGGCGGCTGCAAGCCCATAGCAACACCCGCTCACCGGCTTCTCCCGGCAGCGACAGTTGCTCGCGCCATTCGTCCCAGCCCGAGGTCAGGCGCGAGCGCACCTCGGCGATGAAAGTCGTGAAGCGCGCACTGCGCACTGACAACTGCGCCAGCGGCTGTCCGCCGGCACCGTCGAAGCTCATGCCCAGGATGGTGCCGGCCGACTGATTCGCACTGTGCAGTATCAGCTCGCGATCGGTCACGATCACGCCGGTGGACAGGCGCGATAGGATGATCGCCAGTCGTTCGCGCTCGCGCTCCACCGCCTGGCGGCTGCGCATCGCTTCCTCGCTGGCGCGCCGCAGTCGCTTGGTCATGTCGTTGAACGAATGCACCAGCAGTCCCATCTCGTCGCGCGACGATAGCGGCAGGCGCGTGCCCAGCTCGCCCTTGCCGACCGCGCGCGTGCCGGCGATCAGATCCTGGACCGGTCGCGTCAGGCGCTGCGCCGAAAAGATCGCGCCGTAGACCGCCGCCAGCAGCGTCAGCAGCACCACCAGCGACAAGGTCAGTCGGAAGCTGATCTTCAATGGCTCGCGCACCGCGGACAGATCACCGTATTGCGATGAGGTGCGCTGCACGCCTTCGGCCAGCGCCGACAGCTCCTGCGGCACCTCGTAGTGAATCAGCACGTAACGACGCGAGGCGCGGCCGGACACCACGTCGGTGATCGGCGCGGCGGTCTCGATGGTGTACTGGCCGTTGGGCAGCGAATTGAGACTGGCGTAGCTGCGCCCGGTCGCCAGTTGCAGCGCCACGTCCGGCGGCGACGGCGTCGGCTGCTGCGCCAGCGGCGTGGCGCTGCTGACTGCCGCCGCCCGGCCGTTGGCGTCGTAGACGGTGATCTCCTTGGCCTCGGTGGCGCGGCGCTCCTCGTCGAGCCGCTGCAATAGCGCCGGTCCCTGCAGCTCGCGCAGCGAGCGCGCAAAGATATCGGTGCGCCGAGCCTGCTCGCGCAGGCGCAAGTCCAGCGCCGAACGCGACAGCACCACGGCGTCGTTCAGTCCCTGCCGGATCTCGACCCGGAACCAGCTGTCGATGCCGCGATTGAGGAAGTCGAGCGAGAACAGGTAAACGATCACCAGCGGCGCGATCACCAGCGCGCCGAAGATCAGCACCGTGCGCATCGCCAGGCGCGAACCGGGCACGTGATCGCGGAAATCGCGGTACAGCTGCCAGAACTTGCGCACCAGCAGCACCAACAGCGCCATCGCGCCGCAGATGTTCACCAGCAGGATGTACGGCTGCCAGCGCGAGAACTGCGCCGAATTCTCCACGCTGCCGGCCAGCAGCAGTAACGCCGCGACCCCGGCAGCGAATGCGGCCGCGGTCAGGGTGCGCACGGCGAAGCGCCTTATAGGGTCAGCATCCATGTGTACCAGTCGGTGGTGCGATGCCAGTCGTCGGTCCAGAACAGCAGTCCGCGCAGTGCGTCGGGCATGCGGCCGCGGCGCACGCCGGCGCGCACCGCCGCCTCCCACGGCGCCTCGCCGCGCAGCTGCGATTGCACCAGGATCGGCAGATCCTCGATGCGGCCGAGCTTGTCGATGGCGGCCTCCAGCGTGCTGAAGCTCTCCTGCTCGATACCGGCCTCATTGCGCAGAACGTAGCGGTCGGTGACCGCGTGATAGGTCAGCTCGCGCCGCAGTGTCATCTCCAGCAGCGTCGCGTTCATCCACAGCCGTCGATGGCGGCTGATGCTGACGTCGAGGTCGAACTGCAGGGTGACGCCGTCGTGCAGGGCGCTGCGGATGCGATCATTGACCGGATACTCGATGTGCGCGCTCAGCTGCAGCACGCCATGATCGACCACGATGAAGGCCGAGCGGATCTGAAAGTCGCCGGCCAGCGAGCCGGCCGCGCGCGCGCCCTGGGGAGCGGGCACCGCGGATAGCAGCACCAGAGCGACACCTAGACTGCCGAGCGTTTTCACGGATACCTTGGACCGGGCCTTGAGGTGTTGCGTTTCGTCGACGTCGCGCCGCCACGAGCGCCGCTGCTTTTAGGCCACAGTTCTAAGTCACTGTCAGGCAAGCATAATAGAACCCGTCGGTTCGCGCCGCACTGCCTGGCAGCAGCTGCGCCCCGCAGACGCGAGGCAAAAGACCCGGCGCTGCCAGCGACGGCAGGGGCGCGAGGCGCGCGCGTGGCTGCTGCGCCAGCACGGCCTGCACCACGGTTTCGTTCTCGCTCGGCAGCACCGAGCAGGTGCAATAGAGCAAGCATCCGCCCGGCCGCAGCAGGCCCAGGCAGCGGCTGAGCAGCGATTGTTGCAACGCGGCAAAACTCTCGATGTCCGCCGGCCGCCGCAGCAGCTTGATATCCGGGTGGCGCCGGATCACCCCGGAACCCGAGCACGGGGCGTCGAGCAAAATGCGATCGAACGGCATTTGGTTCCACCAGTGGGGGGCTGCGCGCAGATCCGCGGTCACTACCCGGGCCTGACGGCGCAGGCGCGCCAGATTGGCCTCGATGCGCGGCACGCGCTTAGGGTCCAGCTCGACCGCCGTCAGGTCGAGTTCGCCGTCCACCGCCTCCAGCAGCGCACCGGTCTTGCCGCCGGGCGCCGCGCAGGCATCCAGCACCCGCTCGCCCGGCCGCACTTGCAGTAACTGCGCCGCGAACTGCGCGCCGGCGTCCTGCACCGAGACCAGGCCGTCGGCAAACCCCGGCAGCGCCTCGACCGCGACCGGCTGCTCCAGAATCAACGCGGCGGGCAGCCAGTCGAGCGCTTGTGCCGACATGCCGCGCTGTGCCAGCTGCTCCAGGTAGTCCGCGCGCGTGACGCGGCTGCGATCCAGGCGCAGCGTCATCGGCGGATGTTCATTATTGGCGGCCACGATCTGCGGCCACTGCTCGGGCCACGCGTTCTGCAGTGCCTGCAGCAGCCAGGCCGGATGCGCGCTGGCCGCGGCTTCGTCCGCCAGAGCATGCGCCAGCAAAGTCGATCGCTCACGCCGGAATCGTCGCAACAGCGCGTTGATCAGACCGGCGGCGCGCGGCTGGCGCAGCATGCGGGCAGCGTCCACGGCGCTCGAGACCGTGAGTTCCGGCGCGGTGCGCGCGTACTCGAGCTGATGCAGAGTCACGACCAGCAGGGCCCGCAGCGTCGGTGCCAACGTGCGCCCCGCCAGCAGCGCGTCGGTGATCGCGGCCAGGCGACCATACCAGCGCAATGATCCGAGCGTGATGGCGCGAATGGCGGCGGTCTGCGCTGCGCCGGAAGTTGCACGCATCAAAGTTTCATCGGCCGAGCGGCCGGCCGATGCCACGCCGGCCACGGCCCCGGCTGCGCCAGCCAGCGTCCGGGCCAGCGCCGATGGCGGCGAAGAGCTCACCCGAGACGCAGCCCGGCCAACCCCTGGGCGCTGCAAAACTCGCGCGCCGATAGCACGCGACGGCCGGCGAGCTGCAGCCGGGTCAGACCGAGGCGTCCGACACCGCATTGGACCAGCAGTTGCTGCTGTTCCAGGCCGAGAATCTCGCCGGCAACGCCGCTGGCACCGCCGTCGATCAGCTGTGCCTCCCAGATTCGCAGCTGCCGCCCCTGCAACAGCGTCTGTGCCACCGGGGCAGGGTTGAGCGCCCGAATCTGGCGATGGATATCGACCGCGCTGCTGCCCCAATCGATGTCGGCATCGCGCTTGTCGAGCTTGGGCGCGTAACTGACGCCGTGCTCGGGCTGCGGCCGCGGCTTCAATCGTCCCTGCTGCGCCTCGTCCAGGGTCGCCAGCAGTAGCCCCGCGCCCAAGCTCGAGAGTTGATCCTGCAGTTGCTGCGCGCTCGCTTGCGGATCGATCGGCAATGACTGCTGCGCCAGGATCGGTCCGGCATCGAGCTGCTGGATGATCTGCATGATGGTGATGCCGGAATCGGTGTCGCCGGCGAGGATGGCGCGCTGGATCGGGGCCGCGCCGCGCCAGCGCGGCAACAGCGAGGCGTGCACGTTGATGCATCCGAGTCGCGGCAAGGTCAATACCGGCGGCGGCAGAATAAGGCCGTAGGCCACCACCACCAGTGCCTCCGGCGCCCAGGACTGCAACGCGGCGCGCGCCGCGGCGTCGCGCAGATCCGGCGGCTGCGACAGCGGCAGCTGCAGCTGCAGCGCCAGCTGTTTGATCGGACTTGCGCCGAGGGTGCGGCCACGGCCGGAGGGCCGATCAGGCTGGGTCAGGACTCCAACCAGCCGATGCGATGAGTTCGCCAAGGCCTGCAGCGTCGGCACGGCGAACTCCGGCGTGCCGGCAAACGCGATCCGCAGCATGGCTCATATGACGCGCGCGGCCGCGCGTGCGGCCGGTTTGGCGGTCCCGCTGGCGCGATCGCGGCGCTCTTTTTCGAGTTTTCGGCGGATGCGTTCGCGCTTCAGTCCCGACAGGTAGTCGACGAACAGCTTGCCGGCCAGATGGTCCATTTCGTGCTGCAGGCACACGGCCGCCAGACCATCCAGGTCGCGTTCGAACGCGACGCCGTCGGCGCCCTGGGCGCGCACCCGCACGCGTGCGGCGCGCTCGACCGGCTCGAACACGTTCGGCACCGACAGGCAACCCTCCTCGGTCACCTCCGCTCCGTCGCGTGTCAGAATCTGCGGGTTGATGAACACCTGCGGTTGTTTGTGCTCGTTACCGACGTCCATCACCAGCAGCTGGCGGTGGACGTTGACCTGGGTCGCGGCCAGGCCAATACCGGGGGCGCTGTACATGGTCTCGAACAGATCGGCGATCAACTGCTGGAGTGCGGCATCGAATTCGCGCACCGGCTCGGCGCGGGTGCGCAGGCGCGGATCGGGAAATTCCAGGATTGGCAGCAGTGCCATCGATGCTCTCTTTTAGAAGTACTTAATCGTGGGGAAATATGCCAAGATTTCAAGGAACAGGGCCTGGGCGAGCGATCACGTGACCCAGTGCACAAAGTTGGCATGTAACCATGTGCGTTTACTCGGGGTTGAGTTTATAACAGCCGGACCAGAAGCCCTACCCGACCCTAAGAGGTAGCAGGGATGTATTTGAATCGTGCGTTCACAGTCAGGCAGGCCGCCACGGCCAGCCTTGCGGTCGCCATTGGGCTGGGCTTGGGCGGCTGCGCCCTGTTCCACCCTCATCGCGATCAGGATATGGCCAGCGCCGCGCCGCCCCCGGTCGCCAGCGCCAGCAGCGAGTCCACGCCCGAGGCCAGTGGGCCGCAGACGGTCACCGAGGCGGCTGCCGAGCCGTCCGCGGACGAGACCAGCGGCACGACCACGGTGATGCAGAATGCCGGGTCGGCCCTGAATGCCACCGCACCCAAGAACTACGTGGTCAAGCGCGGCGATACGCTCTGGGCCATCGCCAATACCTTCCTGCGCGATCCGTGGCTGTGGCCTGAGATCTGGTACATCAATCCGGACATCCACAACCCGCACCGTATCTATCCCGGCGATACCGTACACCTGGCCCTGAACGGCGATGGCAGCACTTCACTGCAGATCGTGCGCGGTGGCGCTGGCGGCACGCGTTTGGAGCCGATGCTGCGCAGCACCCCGCTCGAGTCTGCGATCGCGACCATTCCTTATTCAATGATCGCGGCATTTCTGTCGCGCCCCGGTGTGCTCACTGGCGAAGAGATCAAGGCTGCGCCGTACATCGTCGCGCTGCGCGATGACCACCAGGTCGCCGGCACTGGTCACGATCTGTACGTCAAGAGGCTCGATGGCGAGCCCGGTGCGCGTTACAGCGTGATGCACGTGGATGAGCCGCTGCGCGACCCGCAAAGTGGCCGCAAGCTCGGTTACCTTGCGATCTATACCGGCACCGCCCAGCTCACGCACCCGGGCCCTGTCGCCAAGGTGACGTTGACGGACGCGGCGCGCGAGACCCTGGAAGGCGACGTGCTGGTCGCCGAAGAGACCAGCCCGACCGGCGACTTTGCGCCGCACTCGCCCAGGCAGGCAGTGGACGGCCGCATCATCGCGGTGGTCAATAACGTGCTGCTTGCGGGCCAGTACGAAGTGGTGGCGCTGAATCGTGGGGCGCAGGACGGCCTCGACCGCGGCACGGTGCTGACGGTGGATCTGGCCGGCGGTACCGTCAGCGATCATTGCGCCAAGATCAACGGCGAGAGCAGCTGCTGGGTGCGGCACGGTGTGCGGCTGCCGACCGAAACCTCGGGCACGCTGCTGGTGTTCAAGGCCTACGACCGCATGAGCTACGCGCTCATTCTCAGCGACACGGTCCCGATCAACATCGGCGATCACGTGCGCAATCCTTAGACGGCCGGCACAATCCGCGCGTTCTGCCGATAAATGCCCGCGCCTGGTGCGCGGCGCGTGGCCTATGCTCACGAGCGAATGGTCGGCACCAACCGTCAGCGCTCGCTGGGACACGTTTCAGATCTGGCCGCCGCCAAGGCGCGCCGTCCCCTGGGGCGCAGCGCCTGTGCTGCCTGAACCGCTTTGCGATCCCAAGGCAGGCGGCGGGCCTGCCCTTCGCGGCCGGCGCGCCATCAGGGGCGAGCGCGCAAGCGTCCCTACGCTCCAGGATTTTCTATTTCAGAACAATGGCTTGCCGCCGCCGCGAGGCGAGTCGGCGAAGCGGTCAGCGCGGGCATACGGTTGGACAAGGGCTACAAAATCCTGTTAGATGCGGGCGGGTTTGAGCCGGCCAGCCTCGATGTGCTGGGGGCGCGAACCGGCCTTCCAAGCCAATCCGTGGCCTCCATGATGCTGTTTTTGGAGCTTGAGGACGTCGTGGGATTGCAGTCGGGCGGCCGCTACGTGCGCCCTTAGCGGCCCCATCTGGATCACGAGTGATCATGGACAGCAGCGTATTCGACATCCTTATCTACGTATTCGACCGCTACATGCTGGAAGAACTGCCGCCCAGCGCCGAGCGCGAGTGGCTGGCGCGTGACCTGGAGAGCGTCGGTTTCGAGGAGGACAACGTCGAGCGCGCGCTGGACTGGCTGGCGGATCTGGCGGCCCAACGCGAACGCCCGCATCTGCGCGGCGACGGCAGCTACCGGGTGTATGCGCCGCAGGAGCTGGCGCGCCTGGACGCGCAGTCGCGCGGCCTGCTGGCGTCGCTCGAAGCCGAAGGAATACTTTCACCCAACCAACGCGAAATCGTCATCGAACGTGTGCTGGCGCTGGAAGCCGAGGAGCTCGATCTGGAACAGGTCAAATGGGTGGTGCTGATGGTGCTGTCGAGCCAGCCGGGGCAGGAACTGGCCTACGCGCGCATGGAAGATCTGGTATTCGACGCACCCGATCAGCGTCCGCATTGATTCCGTCCGCATCTACTAGGCAACCATCCGCGGTCCGTCCGCGGTTTTTCGTTTCTGGCTCCGTCATTCGGGAGTGGCATGGCTGACAATCTGGTCATCGTCGAATCGCCGGCAAAGGCCCGCACCATCAAGAAGTACCTCGGCCGCGAATTCGAGGTGCTGGCGTCTTACGGTCACGTTCGTGACCTGGTGCCCAAGGAGGGCGCGGTCGATCCGGACGACAGCTTCGCGATGAAATACCAGCTGGTCGAACGCAACGAACGCCACGTCGAGGCGATTGCCAAGGCACTGAAGAAGGCCAAGGCGCTGCATCTGGCCACCGACCCGGATCGCGAGGGCGAAGCCATAGCCTGGCACCTGCACGAGATCCTCAAGGAACGCGGCGAGCTCAAGCACAAGAACGTGCGGCGCGTGGTGTTCTACGAGATCACGCGCAACGCGGTGCGACAGGCGGTCGCGGAACCGCGCGACCTGTCGCTCGATCTGGTGAATGCGCAGCAGGCGCGCCGCGCGCTCGACTATCTGGTCGGATTCAATTTGTCGCCGCTGCTGTGGAAGAAGGTGCGGCGCGGCCTGTCCGCCGGCCGGGTGCAGAGCCCGGCGCTGCGCATGATCTGCGAGCGCGAGGCCGAGATCGCCGCGTTCGTGCCGCGCGAGTATTGGACCATCGACGCGGTAGGCGAACACACCGCGCAGTCGTTCCCGCTGAAGCTGGTCGAATTTCGTGGCGCCAAGGTCGAGCAGTTCAGTTTTACCGACCAGGCCGCGGCCAGCGATGCCGAGAACAGCATTCGCAGCGCGGCCGGCGACAGCGCCAAGCTGACGGTGTTGCAGGTCGATCGCAAGCAGCGCCGGCGCAATCCGGCGCCACCGTTCACCACCTCGACCCTGCAGCAGGAAGCGTCGCGCAAGCTGGGATTCTCGGCCCAGCGCACCATGCGACTGGCGCAGCAGCTGTACGAGGGCGTGGACACCGGCGAAGGCAACGTCGGCCTGATCACCTACATGCGTACCGACTCGGTGGCACTGGCGGCCGAAGCGGTTAAGGAAATCCGCGAAGTGATCGCGCGCCTGTACGGCGCCGAGGCGGTCGCCGAGGAAGTGCGGGTTTACAAGACCAAGTCGAAGAATGCACAGGAAGCACACGAAGCCATCCGGCCGACGTCGGCCAGCATCGTGCCGGCCGATATCGAGCGTCACCTGGACGCCGACCAGTTCAAGCTGTACTCGCTGATCTGGAAACGTGCGGTCGCCTGCCAGATGGCACATGCGCTGTTCGATACCGTCGCGGTCGACATTCTCGCCGGCGCGGACGGCCCGCAACGTCACGTGCTGCGCGCCAATGGCTCGACGCTGGTCAAGCCCGGCTACATCGCGGTCTACCAGGAAGGGCGCGACGATGCTACCGACGACGACAGCGATCAGGTGCTGCCATCGATGCAGGCCGGCGATGCGGTCAAGCTTCTCAGTGTCGAGCCACAGCAGCACTTCACCGAGCCGCCGCCGCGCTTCACCGAGGCCTCGCTGGTCAAGGCGCTGGAGGAATACGGCATCGGCCGACCATCAACCTACGCCTCGATCATCTCGACACTGCGCGATCGCGAGTACGTCGAGATCGAGAGTCGACGCTTCACCGCCACCGACATCGGCAAGATCGTCAATCGGTTCCTGACCGAGCACTTTCACAAGTACGTGGACTATGGCTTCACTGCCTCGATGGAGGACGAGCTCGACGCGGTGGCGCGCGGCGAGGAGCCTTGGACCACGCCGCTGCAAAAATTCTGGAAGCCGTTCATTCACCAGGTCGACACCATCGAGAAGACAGTAACGCGCGAACAGGTCGCACAGGCGCGCGAGCTCGGGCGCGACGAGGCGACCGGCAAGCCGATCACGGTGCGCATGGGTCGCTTCGGTCCGTTCGTGCAGATCGGCACCAAGGATGATGCCGAGAAACCGCGTTTCGCCGGGCTGCGTCCCGGGCAGAAGATGGACCACATCACACTCGAGCAGGCGCTGGCGCTATTCGTACTGCCGCGTACGCTCGGCACCACGGCCGAAGGTGACCCGGTGCTGTCCAACGTCGGGCGTTTCGGGCCCTACATCAAATACGGCGCCAAGTACGTCTCGCTCAAGGAAGACGACCCGTACACCGTCACCCTCGAGCGCGCGCTCGAGTGCATCCGCGCCAAGCAGTTCGCCGATGCCAATCGCATCATCCAGGACTTCGGCGTCGACAGCATTCAGGTGCTCAACGGCCGCTACGGCCCCTACATCAGCAATGGCGAGAAGAACGCCCGCATCCCCAAGGACCGCGATCCCAAGACGGTGACACTGGAGGAGAGCCGGGCGCTGCTGGCAGCCGCCCCGGTGCGCGGTCGCGGGCGCTTCGGCAAGAAGACCACCGCGGCCAAATCGGCCGGTGCCGCCGCGGGTAGCGCGCAGAGCGCCGCCACCGACGCCAGCACCAGCGCGGTAACCGCCAAGGCGCCAAAATCCACTAAGACCACAGCCACCGCCAAGACCGCCAAGCCAAGCGCCAAGCCGTCAGCGGCCACCGTGCCGGCCGCAGCCAAGAAGAAAGCCGCCGCGCCCGCCGTGGCGAAAACCGGATTAAAATCCCCGGCCAAGACCGCCTCACGCTCCGGCACCCGTACGCCGGGAAGGAAGAAGGCGGCAGGGACCGCTTGAAGTATCGCCACCGTTTCCACGCCGGGAATTTTGCCGATGTGCACAAGCACGTCGCGCTGTTGGCGCTGCTGCAGGCGATGCAGCGCAAGGACAAGGGCTTCCTCTATCTGGACCTGCAGGCCGGCGCTGGTCGCTACGATCTGGCCGCAGCCAGCTCCAATCACGGCGCCGAGGCGCGTCACGGTGTCACCGCACTGATGAATCTGGCGGCGAGCGCGGCCGCGGACGCAGCCGCAGAGATCGCCGACTATCGCGCGGCCGTGGGCGCGCTGCGTCACGAGCTTAGCGACCCGAACGTTTACCCTGGCTCGCCATGGCTGGCGGCTCGCGCGCTGCGAGCGCAGGACCGCGGCATCTGCTGGGAATTGCTGCCGGCCGAGTGCCGGGCGCTGGAACGGGCCTTGGGCGGATTTCGGCGCGTGCGCGTCGAGTGCGGCGATGGCTACCAGCAGCTGCGAGCGCTGCTACCGCCGCGCGAGCGGCGCTGCCTGCTGTTGATCGATCCGGCGTACGAGCAGCCGGCGGCCGAGTTCGAGCGCGCCACCCAGATCATTCTCAGCACACTTGAGCGGCTGGCGAATTGCGTGATTCTGCTGTGGTATCCGATCAAGGATGAGCGCACGGTCACGCCGTGGCTGGCCAGCCTGAATTCGCGCCTGCCGGCCCCTTGCTTGAGCCTGGAGCTGTGGCTGTACCCGCGCGACTCGCGCGTCGCTCTGAATGGCTCGGGTCTGCTGCTGGTCAATCCCCCCTATCAGTTCGAGCAACGCGCCGCGCTCTGGCAAGCCGAGCTGCACGCACTGCTGGACAAGGCAGCGCTCGGCGGCAGCTCGCTGACCTGGCTGGTGAGCGACGCCGGCGTCGATCATGCCAGCGCCTGACCGCTACGCGGTGATCGGTCACCCGATCGCGCATAGCCGCTCGCCGCAGATCCACGCGCTGTTCGCGCGTCAGACCGGACACAACATCAGCTACGGTGCCATCGACATCGCGCCGGCGGAACTGGCCGCGCGCGTGCACGAATTCTTCGCCGCCGGCGGCCGCGGTCTGAACGTCACGGTACCGCACAAGCAGGCAGTGCAGCCGCTGGCCGCCCGCTTGAGCGAGCGGGCGCGTATCGCCGGCGCGACCAACACGCTCATTGCCGACGCCGGCGGGCTGCTCGCGGACAATACCGACGGCACTGGACTGGTGCGCGATCTGACCCGCAACCTCAACGTCGCGGTGCGCGGGCGACGCGTGCTGCTGCTGGGGGCAGGCGGCGCGGCGCGCGGCATATTAGCGCCGTTGCTGGAGCTGGAACCGCGCGAGCTCGTGATCGCCAATCGCAGCGCCGAGCGCGCCCAGATTCTGGCCGACGCGTTCGCCGGACGCGGTCCGGTGCGAGCAGTGGGTCTGACACCGATGGGCGCGGCGCGTTTCGACCTGATCGTCAATGCGACCGCGGCCAGTCTGCAGGATCAGGTGCCGGCGGTGCCGGACGAGGTCATTGGCCCGGAAACGATCTGCTACGATCTGGTGTATGCAGACCGTGATACACGCTTCGTGCAATGGGCGCGCGCGCACGGCGCGGCGCGCGCGCACATGGGTTTGGGCATGCTGGTCGAGCAGGCCGCCGAGTCATTCCTGCTGTGGCGCGGCGTGCGTCCCGACACCGCACCGGTGCTGGCGGCACTGGCCGGCCGATTGTCTCACTGACCAGCGCCGATGACGCGGCTCGCATCGGTATTGCTGTGCTTGGGCACGGTGCTGGTGGCTGCGGCCGGTAGGCCGCCGACCGCACCGGCCGAGCCCGCGGCCGACGATACCGCCGATGCCGCGCTGATGGCACTGGCCGACGACTACTTCGACAAATTCTACTTCCCGACCAATCCCAGCGCCGCCACCGCCGCCGGCGTGCATCGCTTTGATGATCGCCTCGAGGATTACAGTCGCAGCGAGCTGCAGCGCCAGGTGCAGGGGCTGCACCGCTATGAGCGCCGGTTCGAGGCGGTCAATCCGTCCAAGCTGTCGGAGCGCGTGCGCGGTGATCGTGAGCTGCTGCTGTCGGACGTCCGCAGCACGCTGCTGACGCTCGAGACCATCAAGCCGTGGCAGAAGGATCCCGGGTTCTACGTCGACGGCATCAGCAACGCCGTCTACGTGATCATGCTACGCGAGTTCGCCAGCGCCGGTGAGCGCCTTGGCCTGATCATCGCGCGTGAGCGGCTGATGCCCTCGGTGCTGCGCGAAGCGCGCGGCAACCTGGTCAACCCGCCGCGCATCTATACCGAGATTGCGCTGGAGCAACTGCCGGACATCGTGGAATTCTTTAAAAGCGAGCTGCCGGCGGCATTCGCCGCCGTCAGGAATGACGAACTGCAGCACCAGTTCGCCGCCGTCAACGCCCGGGTGATCGGCGCGCTGCAGGACTATCAGGCCTGGCTGCGCGGCACACTGCTGGCGCGCTCGCACGGGGATTTCCGGCTCGGCGCGCAGACCTTCCGCGCCAAACTCCTCTACGACGAGATGGTCGACACCCCGCTCGATCGTCTGCTCGACATCGGCATGGCCGATCTGCGCCGCAATCAGGCCAGCTTTGCCCGGGTCGCACACCAGCTTGATCCCGACAAGAGCGTCGCTCAGGTGCTGGCACAGCTGGCGCTCGATCATCCGCCCCCGGGGCAGTTGCTCGATGCGGTGCGCGCCGATTTCGACGCGCTGCAGAAGTTCATCATCGATCACCAGATCATCACGCTGCCATCGCTAGTGCGCCCGATCGTGCGCGAGACTCCGGCATTTGCGCGCGCCACCACGTTTGCGTCGATGGACACGCCGGGCCCGTTCGAGCCAACCGCGACTGAAGCCTATTTCAATGTCACGCTGCCAGAGAAGGATTGGGACGCCGAGCATGTTGCCGGCTTCATGGCGGAGTTCAACTATCCGCTGATCAACAATCTGGTCGTGCATGAGGCCCTTCCCGGGCACTACGTCCAGTTTCTGTGGATGCATCGGGTCGACGATCGCGTGCGCAAACTGCTCGGATCCAACACTAACGCCGAGGGCTGGGCGCACTACTGCGAGCAGATGATGCTGGATGAAGGTTACGGGCAGCCCGACGCCGGCGGCGATCAGCGCCCGGCACTGCTGCTGCGTCTGGGCCAGCTGCAGGACGCGCTACTGCGCGACGCGCGCTATATCGTCGGCATCAAGCTGCACACCGGGCAGATGAGCTTCGACCAGGCGGTGAAATTCTTCGTCGATGAGGGCTATGAGTCGCGTGACGTCGGTCTGGTCGAGGTCAAGCGCGGCACCTCGGACCCGACCTATCTGTATTACACGCTGGGCAAGCTGCAGATCTTGAAGCTGCGCGCCGATCTGCAGGCACGGCAGGGTGCCTCCTTCAGCCTGCTGCAGTTCCACGATGATTTCATGCAACAGGGCTTTCCGCCGATCAAGCTGGTACGGCGCGCGCTGCTGCAGGACGATTCACCCACCCTATAGGGCGGCCGGCACTCACTGCCGTCTTCAGCGCCGGTTCATACTGCGGCGTTG
>DASXDL010000014.1:0-83551 GCA_036490715.1 Steroidobacteraceae bacterium
CTTGCCAATCAGGAAGACCAGGCCGCAAACGCGCTGAGCCAGCGGACCGTCCGACTTGCCGACTTGGATGATGCGCTCGTTGATTTCACGCAGAAGCACGCCGGTGTTGACCATTTCCGGCGCAAGGGCCTCGAACAGTTCATCGCCAGGCACGACGGCCCCAAGCGGTCTCCCAGAGATCTTTTTTATGGCGTCGTAGATGATCCGAAGCTGCGAGCGCAACTGGCTGTGGGTGCCGGCCGCATCGATCTGCCGGAAGCAGTTCTCCCAGAACCGCCGGCGCACCGGCAGCAGCGGATAGTCTTCGACGATGACTGCGCGATCTTCGACTACCTCGCCGATACGGGTGCCCTGTAGCTGTCGCGAAATCTCACCGGCGTTCGCATCGAGAAGCTTCCGAACGTCGCCGATCGATGCCGGCTTCTTCTGCAGGAGAACCTTGCGGGTGACCTGCTCGACCTCCGCGTCCGACAACGGCACGCGGATGGTGAAGCGATCCATCAACTTCTGCAGCAGAGGCACGTCGGTGAGCGCGCTCTGGCCTGCGCCCACAATCATGACCTGGCTATCGAGCTGCTTGGAGACCGCCTCGGCAACTTCGGTCACCAGGACCGACCGATCATTGGATTCGCCGATGTATTGTTGGACTTCGTCCAGGACGAGCAGCGTGCATGGAGTACGCCCATCGCGGCCGTGGAGTTTGAGTGCTTCCTTGACAGTGGTCAGGAACTCTTCGGTGGTGATGTCGCGCGCCAAGGGCGGATAGCTCGCCCGGAGTGTTTGCCGCGCCTCAGCTTCGCTCGATGCATAGCTGCTGTCGCAAGCCAGGAGCGCCTTCGCGATCGGGCCACTGACATACAGGTTGTTCAGTTCCTTGTTGAACGTCTTAGCCGCCGCTTCGATCGAGGCCTTGACCTTGTCGAAGTAGCCCTGCGAATGGAGCCATAGGCAAAACCGCGCCTGCGGATACTGCTCCGGCAGGTCGACCGCCCGCAGCAGGATGCCAAGAATTGTGACCCTCACCTGGTCCGTGGTTCCGCTCGGCAAAGAACCCGCAGCTGCAAGAAGCCCACCCGAACGGCGGCCCGCCGTATCGAGTTCACGCAGCAGTTCCCGAAGTTCATCCGGCATCGCGGGAACGATAGCCCTGGCAGTCGCGCCGTCCGGAAAGACGGTGTCCTGCCACAGGTGGCACAGCATTTTGAGCAAGTGTGATTTGCCGCTACCGAAGAAGCCGCTGACCCATGCCGCCTTCTGGTTGGTCTTGCCGGTGCTGTCGAGGTAAGAGCGGATGATCTTCTGCACGCCGTCCGCGTACTGACCCTCGCAGACGAACGTGCAGAGTTCGCCGCGCAGTTCTTCGAGCGCCTTTTCGTTGTGGCTATCGACGATCCTCGCCTGACCCTGATTGACCAGCGGGAAGGTGCCGGGATCCCGTTGCAAGACATCCTTGATTTTCATAGCGCTCCTCCGTCGCCGTGCAGCGTGATCGGCACTGCCATGTAGTTCCAGCCGTCTCGCGCATCGAGCAGACGGTAGTTGCTTCGTTCGAGATGCCCTGGAAAGAACACGACGAGACGTCCTCTGATATCGGCCTCGACCATCTTCAAGATGTGTGACAGGCGCGCAAAGCCAAACAGCGCGCCCACCCCGAACAGCGCAACGACCGAGTCGTCGGTAATCTCGTCGCGGCTAAGGAAGTTGCGCAGTCTGTCGGCCAAGTACCCAGGAAACTCGGCCTGCAACTTCAGCAGCAGGTCTTCCGGAGCAGCGAAGTACTCTTCGCGGTATTCGTCGGCGGCCATCCACACGGCAAATGCATCAGAAATGTCCATCTCATGCCAATCGTGGCCAGCCTGCCGCGCTGCCGTCTCGAACGCAACCTTTCGTGCCCGCAGCGTCCGCTCCAATTCCTTGTCGTAGACGAGCATGACCACGCGCTGCGCACCGGATACGGTTCGCTGCCACGGCGTCCCGATATGCCGCCCGAATCGCTCTGCCAGATCTTCGATACGGGCCATGTCAAGTCCGTCCTTCGGTGGGATCAAGCCGATCGAGTACCAGGTCCACAACCTCGCCTGCGATCCTAAGATCGATAAGGCCGATTCGCTTTGCCTCGAGCGCAAGGTCGCGCGCGTTGGCAGGAGTGCAATCGAGAAGCGAAATCCAGCCTGTCGCAAAGAGCGGCGCGCCGCGAAACCCAACGACGTGCCCGAGATATAGACCGAAAGCAACGCTACCTGGGGTGGCTCGCACAGCGGCCCGCTTTTTAAAGGTTCGCCCGACCAAATGTCCGGCCTGTTCCCAAGAACTGGCCACGTTGCGAATCACTTTGCCCAAGGTCGCTTCGCTGAGGCGCTCGTCGACAGCTTCGCGCAAGGCCACCCTGATCGTGTCTCGCTGTAGATCACTGCCCGGTGTTAGCGTTAGAACAGGCGCGACGGTCGCGGCGAGCAGCGGATCGCGTGCAATCGCGCACTGCAGCGCCAGCAAGGGCCTGCCCGGTACGTCGATCGACCAAAGTCGCCGTAGGACGCGGAAAAGCGGCATCCGAGGGTCCAGTCCATAGAGCTCACCGAGCCGTTGGTTCGTGAGCCGCCTGGTGGCTGCAGTCGTCTTGCCCACGCAGTTACCCTCGATGATCGCTGCCGCATAGTCCTCACGCGATGCCACATCGGGCACCGCCGCGAGTACCGCTTTGAGCTCTTCGAGCATCATCGTTCGGCTGGTGTGGGTGCCCTTGGCACCAAACCGAAATCCTTGTCTCGTGGCGCGCTCTGATGGCCCCGACGCAGTAGCTATGGGAAACATGACGGCATTCTTCATGGTCCGCCGGCAAACTTGCCGGCGCGCAGTATGGATCAATTTGGATTCGGGTACAAACGGAGGTAAGATCCTGAAGAGCCCTCATACCCGCCGGCGAGTTTGCCGGCGGGTATGAGGGCTAGCAGCTGGGTGATCGAGGGCGGGGGTGGCCCCCTCCCCGCGCCGCGAGGGTAAAGCCAATTCGAGGAGTCTTCGATGCAATGCGAAATCGAATTTCTTGCGGTCGGGGAAGGTAGCCGAGCCGGCGACGCCATCGTCGTTCGCTACGGAGATGCGACCGCATACAAGCTGATGGTGATCGACGGCGGCACAGCTGAAACCGGCGAAAAACTGGTGTATCACCTCAAGTCGCAGTTTGGTGAACGCGTTACCCTCGAGCACGTTGTGCTCACGCATTCGGACGCCGATCATGCGTCTGGCCTTCGAGAAGTCCTGCGCGAGATTCCTGCAGCCAATGTGTGGCTGCACGCCCCGTGGGCATTGGCTGGCGAGGTCGCCCATTTCTTCAACGGCAACTGGTCCAAGGACGGACTTTCGGCTGCTATAAAGAAGGAATACGACATCGTCTCTGAGATTGTCGACCTGGCGCTCGCAGCTCAGACCACGCAGAGGATCCATTATCCTTTTCAGGGATCACAGATCGGCCCGTTCACTGTTTTGTCGCCAAGCAAGAGCACGTACCTCCGCCTGCTACCGCAGTTTGAAAAGACACCCGAACCCAATCAACAACTCTTGGAGGCTGCGAACATGTGGATCGGGAAGGCAGCGACGGCTGGCCTTTGGCAACAGATGCTCGAGAAAGCGGCCGCTAAGGTGTCAAACTGGGTGCCCGAAAGTTGGAGCTTCGAGCGCCTAAAGGATGGCGGTCAGACGAGCGCAAGCAACGAAAGCAGCGTGGTTCTGTACGGCAATCTAGGAGATGGCAACCGGGTACTCCTCACAGGAGATGCCGGGGTCAATGCTCTCACGTGGGCGATCAACTATGCCAAGGGCAACGGGCACGTGCTGCAGCAGTTCAGCTTTGTGCAGATACCACACCATGGAAGCCGTCGAAACGTCGGGCCCACTGTTCTCAACGAACTACTGGGTCTACCCCAACTCGAGAGCTCACCAAGCCGGTATACGGCGTTCGTGTCCGCACCGAAGGACGACAATCAGCATCCCCGCAAGATTGTGCTCAATGCATTCATGCGCCGCGGCGGGCGAGTAATCGCCACGCAGGGGTCGAACAAGGTCCACTGGGGTGGATTTCCGCCTCGGAGCGGCTATTCAATCGTAGAGCCGCTCCCGTTTTCCAGCAGTGTAGAGGCTTACGACTGATCAGCTCATGGGTAAGTTCCTTAATCACTATTCGCTCATTGCCAGAGTCTATCCAGCGCTCTTGACGCTGGCTCCCGCCTTGTGGTCCGCGCTGGTTCTGTTTCCGCGCCTGACTTCAAATGTCCGGTTGGGAGCGGCCTCTACGCTGTCAGTCGGGTGCATGTTCTATCTGTTGGCCAGCTTGGCGCGCTCGCGCGGAAAATCAATGGAGCGGGAGTTGATCGCGCTTTGGGGTGGCTGGCCGACAACATTGCTTTTGCGCCATCGCGATACCACCATCGATCCGATTACGAAGGCTCGGTATCACCAAGCCCTTGCTGAAGTGGGCAAGTTGGGCGTGCTACCAACAGAAGCGCAGGAAATCGCCGCGCCCAACGACGCCAACCACGCCTATCGTTCCGCGACCAGGCGGCTCATCGAACTCCGTCGAGGCAAGACGTTCCAAATGGTCGAGGACGAAAACGCCTCGTACGGCTTCCGGCGAAATCTATTCGGGCTTAAGGTGGTAGCAATCGCCGTCGCTGGCCTTTCGGCTATTGCCACGGGGCTCGTGTGGTTGGCGGAATTGCCGAAGCCCATCAACATGGAGGGCCTCGAAAGGTCCATCACAACCTATCCTTACCTTCCCGCGCTATTGCTTTCCGACCTGGCATATATGTTGATGTTTGTGCTTCTGATAGGTCGGGAGTTCGTTCGGCAGGCGGCGGATGAATACGCCTTGGCGCTGTTCCGCACCCTGGATCAAGCCCCAGCCCAATCGCCCAAAAGGCGCACGCGCGCGCCTCGATCCGGTTCGTAGATCGCATCGACGATGTCATGAGATTCATTTCCCATTGGCCAATTGAACTTATGTGCGATCTTCGAGCCCATAACGCTCAAGATGCAATATTGGCGAATCTCCTCCTCGCGCTTCATCGGCGAGACGCTCAAGGCATCGGCTAGAGCCAATTTGGATCGCGCATCACGAGCACAAATCGCAGATTTCATGAAGATCCTGCAGCAGGTCCCCAAGAAGTGTCGTCGGATGTAGTAGGTCTTGTGATCAAATAGCGCAGGGGTAATGCCACCCAGAAAGGAATGCGGTCTGTATCGCTATGGATCACGTCGTGATTACCAATGGATCTGCCGCGAGGACGACTCCGTTGGTAGACAAGGTGGCGCGGGGTTTGCAGTTCACCGATCATTTCACCTTCATTCGGCAGCTGGTCGCGATATGCGGTGGCTGCTTGCTTGCGGCGCCCCTTCTGTTCGAGGACTTCACCGCCCTGTTCGAGGGTCTCGGAATCAGCGGCGTTGAGTTCGAACTGATTTCTTCACGCCAGATTGCCGGATCGACACGCAGACTCTCGACCATATCTTCGTGAGGCTATCTCATCAGGCAGCCGCGTGCCGCTCAGCTTCCCAGCCCCGACACGCCAGCAGTATGTAGCGAGGCACTTCGTGCTCACCGCTGGCGTAGTAGGCGATCTGTCTGCGCGACAGACCAAGTGCCTCGGCCGCTGTGGTGAGTGAGAGCGCATTGCGCCAGCGCCACCGAATGAATTCGACGGCGTCAGCGCGGCCGTCCTGCTCGAGGCCGAGTTCCAGCAAACGAGTGGCGCCGATGTCTAAGTCGCCCGGCCACACAACGCTGCGACCACCGTCGCCCACGGCGGCGCGCGCAAACTCCGCGGGATCACGCAGCGCGCGCAAACCCTTGAGACGATGCACGATGTCCCGGAGATCGACTGGCAGCTTCTTTCCGTTTGCCCACTGAATGCGCAGCGCGTACTCGCCAGTGGGCTTCACACTGGCAACACGTACCTGGCTCTTGCTGTCCTCGCTCATGTCTTTTCCTCCTCCGAGTACTCGCGCCACCGCGCCGACAATTCGGCTCGATTCGCGGCAGCCCAGGCAAGCGCCTCGGCCGTGTCCCGTGGGTCAGCCTCTCCATCCCGGAGTTCGAGCGTTTCGATGAGATGGATGACCTCTTCATCGGCGACCGTGATGATGTGGAAATGCGGTGGCGGATGATCGGCGAAATACATCGCAATCCGGGCTCGGCTAAAGCGCCTGACCGTAGGCATAGCTTATGCTAGTGCACTCACTGCACCGGTGCAATATGTGCACCACTGAAGAGGTCATTTCTTGGCACAGTATTGGCACACCTCGGGCCTCAAAACGGCACGGATTACCGCGACACAGCACCACTAAGTCTTTGAGTTAATTGGTGCTGCGGTGTGCCAAGAGGTGCTCCCGGGCCGCTGTTAATCCGTTGGTCGTTGGTTCGAGTCCAACCCGGGGAGCCAATAAAATCAATTATTTATAATGTATTTGTAATCCCGATCCCGATGTCGGTCAAGCAGCTTGTATTGATGTACTCCCGTGCTAATTCGAGTCCAATATCGGCGCACTGTCCGAGAACTTCAGATGCGACACCGAAGCGAAAACCTGGCGCAGCAATTCTCGTAGATCCAACCAAACGTGCTCTGCAGGGTTCCGCGGCGATCGATCAAGGCTCCGGCAAGCGCATAGGCTTGACGAGCCGGTACTGCTACCGACATGAGTGGGCAAAGAGTTTGACCCCTGGGCCGCGCCATCCACCCAAAGGACGAGGCGAGCGGGACTTATCCTGATGAATATCCTCCCGGGGCACTTTTGTCCGAATTTCGGCTACGCCAAATAATATGTGAGCCCGCGGCTAGACATTGCGAACGAACCGAACTCGGGCTCGCCGGACCATCTTCCTGGACTGGACACTTTCAGAAAACGGGCGCAGACATTGAGGCACGTGATAATCCGATTTATCACTTGGGGAGCTGAGGCGGGCGAAGCCAAAGAGACAATCGCGAGCTATTACCCTCCCACTCCTTACCTTTACAGACAAACCCACCCTTTGAGAGGGACTTCTTCATCGGGTCGCTGGAGGTGGTGGCGAAGAGCAAGTCGTCGCGACCAGTTAGCAGAGCCGTGACAAGAGCGTATGACAGGCGTCGCCGCCGATGCGCGGGATCGACCGCGACATAACCAAGCTCTAACGTCTCTGCCGGAAATGAATAGCCTGCCCTTTTCGAGATTATCTCTGAATAGGTCGGTCGCCGGCGCTTAATAGCGCCAACGCCAACTATCTGGCCGTCCAGGCGCGCAATAGCTATAAACGTTGCCCTGGGCAGCTCTCGCCGCACCGACCCCAACTCCACGGCCTCGCCTTTTTCGATAATGCTCATACAGACCGAAAGTTCAGCTTCGGTGAGGGGTCTTTTCAGCACGCCCGTCGCATATGTGGTGGCACACATCCGGATTAAGCCTGAATCGCAAGACGGTCGATTCCCAGGAGATCACACACCCGTTTCACGCGCCCCTCGTCCCGCTCATTGAACATGTAGCCCTCCACACGCCGATCGCGCGCGCTGATCCAGGCGAACAGGTCAATGCGCAGCTTTACCTGCCCAATCCATCGCTCCGAAATATGCGGCATGGTTGGGAAGCGCTCCCCGCCTTCAGCGTGGAAAATCCCCGTCAGTGTCTCGCGCAAGTCTGCGAAATGCGCGTGAGTATCGTGATTCACGAAGAGGAGCAGGTTCAGGGCCGACCGGTCTGCGTTGACGGCATCGAATTGCGTTGCCGCCTTCGCCACATGCCTGGCGATGCAATTGAACGTCGCGTCCGAGCGAGCGCCGCCCACCATCGTCCCAGGAGCACCCATTCGCGTTTCATATCGCCTGCCACGCTCGCCATTCTACGTAAGGGTTCCAATCAGGGGCGCCATCAAAGCGCACCTGACAAGGTTGGGCAATTATCTGAAGGAAATATCTTGAAAGGCCGGGTTTGATTGGCTATCAATGGGTTACAGGAGATGTACCGATATCTTGCCGATACCGCTTTTCTAGACAAGCGCTCGCAAAACAGCGAAAAGCATCCTTTAGCTGTAATCGCAGTTTCGGAGTGTGGCGGTTCTGAAAAACATGACAAAAATCACCGAGCTGTGCGCCACAGTCAATCAAACCGTCAAGGGACACAACCTAAGACTGCTTATCTTGGACGAAGCAGACTTTCCGGCAGCCTGCGCGGCAGCTGTCGAAGCCGTCTCACATCACTATCTCTCCCCGGAAAGAATTGCGAATCTTCTTAAAAGGTTCGGCAAAACAAAAGCCGCTGCCTATCTGCTTGAGAAGCTTCCCACTTCGACCAAGGAGCGATCTGGTGCGCTCGGAGAAATTCTCGGGACAGAATACATCGACGAATGCACCGGCTACAAAGCGCCCATCAAGCGACTACGGTGGAAAGACCATAGGGAAATGTCAATGCGCGGAGACGATGTAATTGCTGTCAAGCTGCCAGCAGAGTCGCAGTCGGTGAGCTTTCTCAAGGCAGAAGTTAAAAGCCGTGCGTCCTTGGCATCCCAGACCATCACTGAGGCCAGAGGGGCTCTCAATGGCGAGGGCGGATTGCCGTCTCCGCACGCACTCGAATTTGTTGCCGATCGTCTACAAGAACTCGGTGATGAGAAGCTTTCCGACGCGATTACCCTAGCCATGCTCACTGGAATTTCCGCGAAGCAAGTAAAGCACCTCTTGTTCACGTTTTCGGGTAACGCACCCGATAGCTTTCTTCATGCCGACCTATCGGCATACAAGGGCAGTATTGAGCAGTCAGCCGCCGGCCTGCGCATAAAGAAGCATCAGGACTTTATAGCAGCCGTGTTTGACGCCGTTAAAGCCAGGCATGCAACCTAATCAGATAGCGTCGGCCATCGAAGCCGCGGTAGCACCCGCGTTTCGCGATCGCCTGCTCGCGCGAGGCCAGGCTCGGTCAATGATTTGGCGCAACGGGGAACTGCCGCCAAATGCACCACGTTTTTCGAGCACGCTCACATACGACCTTCGTTCGTATGCGTACTCCCTGCTTTTATTGGCCCTTCGTCATAGCGAGCAAGATGGGAGTACCCCACTGGACCGCACAGCTTTCGAACATGCGGCGAATGCTCTGGAAGCCACAATTTCTGGAGGCGATCCATCGAACCCTGAGCGCGGTTTTCATCGCCTGCTTGCCGCGTGTGCATTCCACTTGGGCCGATTTTCTGCGCGCGCGTTCTCGCTGTTGACAAATATTATTGCGCAGTCGAACTTCTCGACCATTGAGCGAGCGCTCGCGCTCTTTATCCTCCGGTCATTTGAGGAGCTTGAGCTAGAAATCGCTGGCTACCTGAAAGGCCCTGCCTCCGACGATTCTCTAACGGCATCTCTCGGGGCCTTATACGAGGGCTCCTCCGCTGATGAAGACGAAGCCGATCCCGTGTCGTTTGGCGCGCTGGATACGATATTGACCGAAACGTTCTTGCGCTCTTTGGGGACCTACCTGAGCGCCCTCGAAAGCGGAGCCGCTGAACTTGCCGCCGCGGCTCTTAACTCGCTCCGCAGCGGTCTAGACATTTGCGGAAGCTTCAATCTTGTCCCTCAATGGTGGTGCTATCGCCTTGCCATACGCGTGCTTGATGACCTCTGGGCGGCGACATTTCACGCTCTCTTGCCTGAAATCCCGCCGAATGGCGACGCTGCGCAATGGAGGTCGCTGCGAGAGCTGTTCATCGCGTTGCTAATCAGGCGAAACCGGGCAGAGATCGAATTGTGGCCATCCCAGGTGGACGCTGCCAAGCGCGCTGTTGATAGCCATGACGACCTTGTGGTCTCTCTCCCGACTAGCGCCGGAAAGACGCGCGTTGCAGAGCTCTGCATCCTAAAAACGTTGTCTGAAGGTAAGCGCATCATTTTCGTAACTCCCTTGCGCGCGTTATCCGCGCAAACGGAAGCGAATCTCCACCGCACATTCGGGCCTTTGGGCAAGACGATTTCATCCGTGTATGGAAGTATAGGCACGAGTCCTTTCGATGCCGACACCCTGAAGGGGAGAGACATAGTTGTCGCAACGCCCGAGAAACTGGACTTCGCGCTTAGAAGTGAACCAGCCCTGATCGACGATGTCGGGCTGATTGTGCTTGACGAAGGCCATATGATTGGCCTCGGCGAGCGCGAAGTACGCTATGAGGCACAGATTCAACGTCTATTGAGGCGCAGTGATGCGGATCAGCGAAGGATTGTCTGCCTCTCGGCTATCTTGCCAAGCGGGCAGGAATTCGACGATTTCGTGGGCTGGCTTCGTCGGGACGTGCCGGGCTCCGCGGTTGTTTCCGATTGGCGACCTACCCGAATCCGCTTTGGCGAAGTGCTTTGGAACGGCACAAATGGAAGACTGCAGCTTCGCGTTGATGAGGAACAGCCCTTCGTCCCGCAGTTTCTCTCTGCACGTGTCCCGCCAAAGAGCAAGCGGAAGCAGGCCTTCCCGAGAGATCAGC
Organism: Steroidobacteraceae bacterium; assembly: GCA_036490715.1. Lineage (GTDB taxonomy): Bacteria > Pseudomonadota > Gammaproteobacteria > Steroidobacterales > Steroidobacteraceae > FEN-1191. Next base: position 10,478 of record DASXDL010000014.1, read on the forward strand.
GCGAGCTTGTGCTCGCCACAGCGTGGCGCCTGCTCGAAGATGGCAAGTCGGTTCTCATATATTGTCCGCAACGGAGGTCAGTGGAACCCTTTGCGGAGACGATTGTTGATCTCTACGAGCGCGGTTTGCTTGCGTCCGCTTTGACATGCGATGCGCAAGTTCTCAACACGGCGCTGGTGATAGGGGCCGAGTGGCTCGGAACCGATCACCCCATCCTTGCTTGCCTCAAGTTGGGAGTAGCTGTCCATCATGGCGCATTGCCGACACCTTTTCGAAAGGAGATGGAGAGATTGTTGCGAGAGGGCATTCTAAAGATAACAGTATCCTCTCCGACGCTTGCTCAGGGTCTAAACTTAACCGCGACGGCCCTGATCGTCCATTCTCTGCACAGAAACGGCTCGTTAATTCCAGCGACAGAATTCAAGAACGTCGTCGGACGCGCAGGAAGAGCATTCATCGATGTCGAAGGGCTCGTGCTTCTTCCAATATTTGAAAGTCATGCGGCTCGCCTAGCGGATTGGAATGGACTTATTGCAAACACTAGCATGCTCTCAATGCGAAGCGGGCTATTGAGATTGGTTGTTAGCCTTCTTGTGCGCATGCAGGCTTCCTCGAAACTGTCGCTGGAAGACATGGTGGAGTACGTTGTCAACAATGCCACCGCGTGGGATTTCCCGCAGATCAAAGACGAGGATGCGGATGCGCGGGCTAAAGCCGTAGATGAGTGGGACCGCTATTTGGCAACCTTAGACACGGCACTTCTAAGTCTGGTTGGCGACAAGACCGCTGAGCCGGAGGCGATCGGTAAGGCACTAGATGAAGTGCTTTCAGGTTCACTATGGAAGCGCCATGTCGCTCGCATGAAATCGGATTCGGCCAAAGTATTAGTTGACGCCGCGCTAAAGGCACGAGCAAATACAATTTGGTCGGCAAGCAACGCCATGCAGCGCAAGGGATACTTTCTCGCTGGAGTGGGGCTTCGCTCAGGACAGCAACTGGACACGATCGCCAAGGTTGCGAACGATCTACTTGTCGAGGCTAATGCCCGCATCGTAAGCGGTGAGCACGAGAAGGCCATTAAGGCTCTGACATCGCTGGCCAATGAGGTTTTCCCGATTCATCCGTTCGTACCCGATCCATTGCCTTCGAATTGGGAGGAAGTCCTGCGGCGATGGCTCTTAGGACAAGAAGTACATTCAGCAGCTGACGTCGTTAACCCAGGCGATACGCTCCGTTTCGTTGAGAACGGGCTGATCTATAAGTTGCCGTGGGCAATGGAGGCAATACGAGTCAGGGCACAAGCAAATAAAGACGTCATGGGATTGGGGCTGGGATTGACGATTGACGATTTCGAAATCGGTCTAGCTGCGCCCGCCGTAGAGACGGGTACGCTCAATCGGTCTGCAACAGTTCTTATACAGGCGGGATTCACATTGCGCAGCGCTGCTATTCGTGCTGTCGAGGAGACAGCGGCAACCTTTGGAAATGGCCACGAACTGCAGACATGGCTCAATTCAGATGAGATAGTTGCGCGTAGCGCTCTTGACGATTGGCCCACTCCGACATCGGCGGGACTTTGGAAATCTTTTCGCAGCAGTTATTCGCCCCCCAATTCAAGGGTGTGGAAGAAGAAGGCAGGCGTCGCAAAGGTCCACTGGACCGATGAGAACAAGTTGCCGCCGGAGGGATCGGTGGTCCGCCTTCGGAATGAAGAAAAGGAAACGACTGTACTGACACCAAGGTATGAGCCGCTTGGAGTCCTAGTTCCCTCAATTCCTCAGTGGTCAGGCCTTCTGCTCGGCCGGGTCGGAAAATCCAAGGGTATCGTACAACTTACGTATTACGGGCCAGATGACGTCAAGTTATCCGGTAGTGTCCCTGCGGAGATTTAGTAAAGCTCGCCGTACGGCACGCAGACCTTACCTTCTTCTGCAAGTAGACGAACGCGCTTTCTCAGAAGTTCTGGAAGACCTATTGACTCAGTCAATACCATCATCAGGTCATAGCCGTTTATCACGAAGAATGACGGGGATTTCCCCCGGGTAATTGCTTGTTTAGCCTCGGAGGTAACATCGTTCAGCGCGATGAATATGCCGCGCGTAAACGTAGATTTGCCTTCGATCTTTCCGCGAAAAACAAGCATGGGTGCTTCGGGCAGCGGCGCTTTCTCCCATTTCGCCTCGACCAAATAGATGTTCCCGTCCAGAACGAGGGACCCGTCTATTTGTTCTCCAACAACTCGGAAGGCGGACCTGGGAAGAAGGTCATATAACGCGAAGAGCTCGTTGAGCAATTTCTCAAGCTGAAGTCCCGCTCTCTGGCGATCGTCTTCGAGACTTAGCCGAACAAATTGGTCATTGAGCCGCCGCAAGGCCTCGCTGCGCCGCGACTTCTCACTCTGCTGTTGAAGTTCGCATTGGGCCTGCTTCAGCACATCTTCGGCGCGCTCAGCTGTGGTTTGCCGCAGCGAATCGCGAAAGCTCTTGTCCCACAGTTCTGGAAACTTAAACCCCATGTCATAGATGTGGCCGTTTAATGTGTCAATTTCCGCCAGCGTGATGGGCTTGCCCTGCTTCTCTCGATAAGCGATGCCACTACGTACAATCTCTAGAATCAGCGGTTGGAACAAACTGCGCCGATGCTCAAGCGTCTGAGACAATAGAGCCGTGATAGCCGGCTTCTTGCTGCCGCCCGGCCAAAAGCTGGCCAATCCGACTTTGGCCGCAACTGTCCCGAAATTTATGTGCCCTTTCCATGCGGTATGTCCTGAGCCGGGAAGGAAGTCATTGAGAACCGCGACAAGTCCAGTAGTCGCGCGCGTTTCCTTGAGTGAGAGTGGCATGATCCTATTGTCCCGGTATCACTTCAGCTTCCTATAACCACGCGCTGTTTCCCGCTCAGTCTCCCGGAACTGTGGCGATTTTGTCCGGTGCTGCCAATAGGCTCTTTTCCGCGTTCGAGTGTATTCCGCAAGGCACTCGGGGTGGTATATTCGCCGCGCGGGGCATGGAATTTATCTTCACCGTCTGCGACAACGCCTCAGGCGAAGCTTGCCCCTTCTGGCCGGGGCAACCGCTAACTGCGCATTGGGGCGTGTCCGATCCACCTGCCGTGGAAAGCAGCGACGCTGAAAAGGAAGAGGCGTTCTGGTCCGCGTTCCGCGCGCTGGAAGCGCGGATCAAGCTGTTCGCCGCCATACCGATTGAGAAGCTCGAGGGCATGACGCTGGCGCAGCGACTCGCCGAGATCGGGAAAACCGGCGGCTGACATGGGCAGGAAGCTCGCCGCGGAAGTACTCGGCTCGCTGCTGCTCGCGGCCACCGTCATCGGTTCCGGGATCATGGCCGAGCGACTCGCCGGCAGGAATCTCGCGGTCGCGTCTCTCGCGAATACGGCCGCGACCGTCGCCGCGTTGATCGCGTTCTTCGCGCCGGTCAGCGGAGCGCGCTTCAATCCCGCCGTCAGCGCCGTCATGGCGCTGCGCGGGCGCATGCCCTTGCCGGCGGGGGCTGCGTACGCCGCGGCACAGGTGATTGGGTGCTGCGTGGGGGCACTGCTGGCGCACGCGATGTTCGCACTCCCCTTGGCTCAAAGCTCCGGCCACCTCCGTACCGGAGCCGCGCAGTGGCTGGCGGAGTTCGTAGCGACCTTCGGTTTGCTGCTCGTAGTGTTGGGGCACGAGCGGCCGCGCGACGCGCCCTAGATGGTGGCGGCGTGGATCGGCGCGGCCTACTGGTTCACGGCGTCCTCCTCCTTCGCCAATTCGGCCATCACCATCGCGCGTTCGCTCTCGGACACCTTTGCGGGCATTCGCCCGGCTGACGTCCCGACATTCATCGTCGCGCAGTTCGCGGGCACTGTTGCGGCGATGCTCGTGGCGCGTGCGCTGTTCGAACCGGACCGTCAAACTACCACGGCCATATAAGGCGTGGTCCAGAACTTGCGGCCCGGTTTTGCTCCCGGCTTAGCGGTCGCACGAGCAAGGCGATTCAAGAACGAGGCACCTCGTCTGCGTCAATCGCGAGGTGGCTCTAAACGCGGCTGAAATCGATTATCGTCGCTGCGTCTCACGGAACTCCCGAGCGAACTCAGGCCATTTCAGGTCCAGCCGGCACGCGGTAAGCAGTGGTAAAGCCATCGTATTTGCCGACATCGGCACGGTCGCGCAAGCGGGACGTGCCGCGAAAGCCCTTGTGCAGACATTCGCTTAGGAGCGCCGCGTGCCGGCGCCTTTTATCTTGCTCTCGCCCTCCGCGCCGCTCCTTATCTTCCTACCTTTTTGGCGGTGCTCTGTTCTCACGTCCGAACTGCACAAGGTTGATCGGGACCTGGAGTAGCCAGGATTTAGTGTAATCTAAATTATTTCTGCAAGATGCGGGTTGATTCCACTTAATGCTCCAAGCACGTACCCCATAAACAATTCCAAATCTGCAAGTTCAACCGGGACCATCCCGAGCGCCTGCACATGCTCGGGATGGCTTTCAAGTACTGAGTGGAAAGGTCTGCGTTCAACCATCCGATCTTAGCTCATCAGCTCCCTCCCATTGGCTAACGCTGGATATAAAGCTTTTGCGCAGAGGAGAAATTGCCGGCGTGTTTTTCGTTATGCTCCGTGAGAATAATTTCTCCAGCTGTATTTCTGTCTGTCCAATAGTGCCCCTCCATAGTATCCGGCGGTGAGCCCGCGACCTTTAAGACCATACCTCCGTAGTGAATAGCGCTTCTGTGTCTAACACTCTGGCGCGGCTCATTTCGATACACTCCGAATACGCTGTACATGCCATCATCGGATCGGATCACTTCAGCGCCTACCACTTCAGAACCAGATTCCTGCGTTATTAGCCTCAAGCTCAGGCGAGAAAATGTCTGCCGTACGACCATAAAGCCAGCGATTGGCGGAATGCCCCGCTCCGTCGCCGGATTTATCCAATTTGACTTCAGTTCCGCGCGCCACGTGCCATTCAGCACCGGGCGCTTAACGAGCCACGGATGAAATATGCGCCACTTCCAGAGCCACATATCGAATAGCGATAACAAAATCATGAGCGTGCCCAAAACTTTCGAGAATGGCTGAAACCATTGCGTTGAGACATCAACACCCGCGAATAAAAGAATAACCCCCCATAGTGCAGCGGCTACGAGCAATATTACTGAGAGGTGTAGACGTTCGATCATAGCTGAGTCATTTCGGCATATAGCCAGGCGTCGCTGAGAAATGTTCGCACAGCTTCCCGAGCCCACGGCTGGGTGGAGCGGAATAGATACTTAATGCCATTCACTTCGGTCCATTCTTCGCACAATTTGTCGGTTGCAGTGTTGTCGTACAGATAAATGATGATTGAGCGCAAAAGCAAGCGATTGGATTCGTCGGTATTAAAGGTTGGCGTCGGCACATTCCACACCAAGCTTTCCAAAAGAAACGATGTCATGCCTGTTGCCGACGCATTCTTAGAATCCACCATTTCGCAGCGCAAGCTTTTGAGCACGCGAGCCATCCCTTTAAAACGACGGCCTGTCTCTTTGTTCTTCGCTACCCCACTGTCGTAGTGTTGCTGCGGATAGTTGTGTATGAGTGCGCCCCCGGAAAGAAACGCCGTTCCAACGGTTGGTTCCGAGTCAACTCCCCAATAACGCTTGTAGGTAAAGCACGGGAGCACATCTGCATCGATGCGGTAGGTGTTGGCATGAACGTCAAACGCTTTCGTGCCAGCCTGCACGGAGCTATTGCCGAAATGTGCCAGCAGCGCATTTTGAACGTCCACCCGGAATTGCACATAGGTGTATGTGGCTGGCGGTTTGATGCCAAATTGTGCCGGCGTTGCACCCTCCGGAAGTTCGTAATACATCGTGTCCGTACAGTGAACACAGACGTCAACATCGCTATCAGCGCGGACATTGGTGCGATTTCTATAAGATCCTTGTGGAAAGACGCTAACACTTCGCTGCGCCAGCGCGGCGCTGGCATCGATGGCGTTGCGCACTGCGTTAACTGCGTTATCGGCTTTATCCCTTTCTGTTTGGCTCGGTGGCGTGGCCCACCTTTCAAACGCTGCGTCCCAATCGCGCGGCAAATGAATCCCCCCTGCGCCAGTCCTACTTACATTCCCAAATGTATTGGCTGCCCTTGCTGCTGTCGCCGTACGTGGCCGTGCACGACTTATTGATCGAGCCCAAAATGGGTACCTTAACTTTCGCAAAGCCCGTCAACTTCCTCGGCGATTCTCTCATCATCTGCACTTCTTCAATCTTCCAGCCTTCGCGCGTAGCGAACTGGGTCCTAATATCGTTTTCCACTCGTGTGATATCCGCATCGGTGAAACCCTGGCCGGGTAGCACACCATTCCTATACCAGGTGTATAGCAAGCCTGCGGCGACGAGCGCGAGCACGATGATTCCCAAGGTTCGCAGGCCAGGCAGTATGGAGTGTGGGTTCTTGACGCCAGCCGGCGCGGCGCCATCGAGTGCCGATCCACAGTGCTTGCACTTCACGGCGACGGCTAGGATTTGCTCACCACAGTATGGGCACGCTTTCGTGTCGCTCATCGAATCTCCCCGTTCTATCCGCCTTCTAGGTTTGTGGTCAATGCGGCTAGACCTCCGCCAGCCTCCGCCAGCCTCCGCCAGATTGAACGCGCGAGCAACTGTCATATCCGGCAGCTTTGGATTGAAGGTGGCTGCAAAGGGGGCGTAAGGGAATTTTTTGGATCAGACACCCGAAGCCAGCCGCCCTAGACTCTCTCGCAGGCAATGAACCCTCGCGATATCGGGGAGACTCAGTGCAAATTCAGTGCAGTAACTAACTCCAAAGTACTCAATCGGGCACTTCGGCACGCCGCGCTGCTTTCCGTATCTCTCGCTAAATCAATCGATTAGTGTCGGCACGTGATTGTAGCGAGGAGCAGCAGGGAGCAGTCTGTCCGTCTGTGACACAAGACAAGACGCTTACTTTTATGCCTGCGAATTGCTGCGGTTCAAAAATAACTGTGACGGCGGAAGGAAAAAATGGGACCGTTAGCGCTGGCAAGTGGACGTTTGATTTCAGTTCCGTTCGCGATGCAACAGCACCAAAGGGAGCAATAAGGGCAAATTGACACCATATTGATCCGCGCTTTGGGGGTTGCTGCCGGTGTCCGGGATATATCCCGGAGTGGCGCCCATCACTGAAAGGGGGTCTGATCTCCCATCGATTGCGAAGTGCTTGCTGATCCCACTCGGCCCGCTGCGACCAATCCGAGCAGGGCTAAAAGCCGAGTGTCGGCGGCTCGATTGCCCTGGTTCTTAGCAATCCACCGGCCACGGCGCTTGTCGAATGTAGGACAAACGTGGTCATGGGCTACGAGACGAAGCGTCTCCATTGACGAGCGCGATCAAAAAGCCGTCGTATCCCTTGCTTCCTACGGTCTGAATGGCCGTTGCGCTCAGGCGCGGCTCGTTGGAAAGTACTTCCAACAACCCGCGGGCGCCTCGAACGCGCACATCCGAATTGCTGGCGCTGGTTATGGTCCCAGCACGGACCACGTTGTCCACGACAATCAGACTACCCGGGCGGGATAACTTTAGCGCCCACATCAGATAGTGTGGATCGTTGGGTATATCCGCATCGATGAATATGAGGTCAAAAGGCCCAAGGCCTCCCGATTCGATTATTGGCAATGTATCCAGGGCCATGCCAACACGCACATCGACACAACGTGCAAGCCCGGAGCGCGCAATATTTTCGCGGGCCACTGCAGCGTGTAGTGAATCCGCCTCCAACGAGCGGTTACGGCGCAAGTCCAGATCTGGTTCGCAAACCGCCTCAGCACGATCGTTGCGGAGTACCTGAAATCTGCTTCCCTGACGAGGCGCGACCCGCCATCGCGGATCGCGCCTCGCTTCCGTGCTATCTGCCTTACTGAATCGAGTAGCTGTAAGGCAGCGCGATCACTTCGCTCGCGGTGTACGCGTTATAGGGCGGAACAAAGAGCGATGCAGCGTTCACGTACAGCGTGCCGCTGATGACCTGACCCGAGTGACCCTGCGGCGTGATGGTCACCGGAATGACCCCATGGCCTCCAGACGGGACGGTCAACAGGGTCAGGGGCGAAGTCGGATCGAGTGCCTGAAGCCACAGATCTCCGGTCGTGCTGGTGACGGCCGGATCGAAGGGCTTCGTCGTAACGGTCATCGTCATGTTGACGAAAGCCTCCGGCGCCGGGTTGGCATACGGACCGAATTCGTTCGGGCCGGCGTACCAACCGCCCTGCTGGACGGTACCACCCGATGGCGCGAAGGCGGCAGCTGCCGAATACGGGTACGGACCGGCGAGCCGGGCCGGATGCAGCGGTGCACTGAGCAGATCCGGATCACCCTGGTCGGGGCCGTAATCAAACTCCACCGGCACCGTGGCATTCGCAGTCAGCTGCACCGAGGAGGTTTGCGTCGGCACCTGCCATTGGGGTTCGGTCGGATCAAACTCTCCCAATGGCAATGGAAATCCCGCGGCCGATGGCGGCGGGAATTGCAGCACCAGCGGCAGGCTCACCTGCTCGTTCAGGCGCGCATCGATGAAGTAATCGGCCGTGCCCGCGCCGGTGTTACGAATCGATACCGGAACGGTGATGGGCACCCCGGCGCGCAGGCGGACGAAGGGGCTCTGCGGCAGGCCCGGAGCCGACGCACTCACATCATCGAGCGCAATGTTGCCACTGAAGGGCTCGGAGATCTCGTTGCCGGTGATCGGCTCGGCGAAATCCAGCACCAGTGTCCACGTGCCCGGCACCGGATTGAGCGTGTAGGCCGTAAGACTCGTAGCGGATTTACCCGTCGCGCTGTCGGCGTTCTGCCCGAATCCGACTGCAACCCCGTAGGGGTTCACCAGATAGGCTCCGGCGATATCGCTGGGATCATTGGCGAGCTGCACATTCGCGAGCACGCTGGAGTGGCCCGGCGGGACGTTGAACTCGAAGAAATTCTCCTGTCCATGACCCGGATCGCGCCCGTTGCCGCCGGTCAGCACGCCGCTGAAGCGGCCACCGTGCGTCACATCGATGAGACTGCGCAGCGTAACCGGAATCGTGTTGTGCTCGGTACCGACATAGGCGTCGGCGCCGTCACCGGATGTGCTGACGACGATTGAGCCGGCCGCATCCCCAGGGTTCGTCGGGGTGGTTGCCGACACGGTCACCGTCTGGCTTTGGCCGGGAGCCAGCGTGAGGCTGGCGGGCGCAACACTGCCGAAGCTCACGAATTGCTGCGTGGCAACGCGCCACGGCACCTTGCTGTTGGTGCCACCCTGCGAGGCGACGATGCCGAAGATCACACCGGTCCATCGACCCGGCGTAGGTTCACGGACATCGACGAATCCGAAGTTGCCTACGCCCTGAGGCAACGAGTGCGCGGCTAAGCGTCCGGCCGGATCGATCAGGATCAGGCGCACGCGCGCATGCAGATTGTCGGGATAGGCCCCGGCCGGAGCCTGGTAGGCAATCTCCCCCGTGAGACGGTCCTGGCCTTGCGGCACCGAGAAGGTGAAGGTCGAATAGTTATCCTGCAGGCTAAGCCAGTCTTCGACTTGCGGATTAACGCCGTCGGTCAGCTTCACCGAACCGCTCTGCACGTTCTGATCCGGCCCGAAGCTACGGCCGGCGAGCTGCACGCGCTGCGAGGCGGCGCCGGTGTTGGTAATTGTCACCGGCCAGCTCTCGGGGCTGCCCGGCTCTGCCACCGCGTTGAGCTGGCTCTGTGAGAACACCAGCGTCTGACCCACCGATCCGCCAAACAGGGAGAAAGGTCCGCTGTGGTTAATCGACTCGGCGAGCAGCACGGCGCGGTAGCTGTTGACGAGCCCGGAGCCCTGCTCCTGGGCCGGCACGCCCAGATCGGTCGCGGTGCTGGTCAGGATCTGCTTCACCAGTGCCGGCGTCGGCGAGGCGCCGAAGTGCGTACGACGGTAGGCCTCGATCACCAGCGCCGCCGCCCCGGCAGTCAGCGGCGAGGATTCGCTGGTGCCGCCGCTGTCCTCGATGGTGGAAGGTATCGTTTGCTCTTGCTGGTAACTGACGCAGTCGGAGAATTCCGCGCTCGCATCGCAGGAGGCGTAAGAGGAATCGCCCGGCGCCACCAGATCAAGCGTGCGACCGCGTTCGTCGAAACCGCTGGAGCTCAAGGAACTGATATTGTCATCGAGCCAGCCGGTGGTCGCGAAGTAGCGCGCAAGGGCGTAGTTCGTTTGCGCGTAGAAACGGAAAGTCGTCGATGCACCCACCTCGATCACGTTCGGATCGGTCGCCGGATTGCTAAGCGTATCGGTGAAGCCAGCATCCCCGGTGGAAACCGTGACCACGACGCCGGCGGCGACCGCCGCGTCATTGAATTGCTTCCAGGCATCGGTGGTTGCAATGTCCGGAAAGGGATTGCCGCCGAGCGATTCATTGATAATGTCGACGTGATCGACCGTCACGGCGTACTCGATGGCCTGCAGGAACTGCGACAGCAGCGCGTATTCCTCCAGACCGAAGACGTCGAGGCCAGCCAGCGACGCTCCGGGAGCCATGCCCTCGATGCGGACGTTGCAGGCTCCGGGCAAGGACTCGCCACTGAAGCCGTTGACGTTATAAACCACCAGACCCTGACCGGCGATGGCATTGGAATCGAGGAACGCCTCACCGCCATCCGTGGGTTGACCCGGGCCGTCACCGCTGAAGTCCTGATAGTCGAAAAACACCGAGGAGCCATCCGGGCGCCTGAAGTTGATGTTGTGCGGATCGACACCATCCGCGAGCCAGGCCACCTTCACTCCCTTGCCGGTGATCCCGAGCGAGCGTGCGGTCGGCGCCGTCGGGTCGTTCGAGTCGGTATTGGTCACCTGAAGCTCTTCGCCCAGCAGCGCCTGTCCGTTAGCCCCGCAGGCACCGGGAATATTGTGCAGCGGCAGCGTCGTCGGCACCTTGGCCGCCGCAGCCGACGCACCGGCTGCCGGCAACGCGCTACGCGCCGCGAGCTTCGCCGATTGCAGGCGCGCTGCCGCCCGTGAGGCGCTGGGTCGCCGGATAGCCACATCGGTGACCACGGATCCGACCTCCGCGTGCGCCTTCAGTTGTTGCAGCTCAGCCTCGGAAACAGTTGCAGCAAGGGCGTTGACCGTGTGAAAGGACTTGACGCCGCTGGCGCCGACCTGACTGAGCTCACGCAGCACTGAGGCCTGATCATTGGCCGCATCCGAGCCGGTGAACTTCACGTTCCGCATTACGACGATCACGTGATGGTTCGCCTGCGGCGACAGCGAAACCGCTGTATCGCCAGCTGCCAACGACGCTGAACCTGTCCAGGCCGAGGCGACCGCAACGGCGAGCACGCCCGCGATAGCACGCGAGATTTTGAGACCCGTGTCCATGGAATTCCCCTTATTATTAGTATCAGGCCGGGTAAGGATAACCCAGCTTCACGCGCGATGCTCGCTAGCGGTGGGGGGCCAGAGGCGGGCTGTCTTCCCGCATCATGCACCCATTTTACCTAACGAGCCGCCGCTGAACTGCCTCGGCTGCGCCATTACGATAGGCGGTAACCCTCGTATGCAGCACGAAAGTGGCAGCTACCCATATAGATGAGGAGTTAGCGACCGCGGTCTGTTTGCCCGACGTCTGAGGTACGCCATCCAATGCGCGCTTACACGGATCGGGAAGCGTCGCCGTTGACGAGCGCGATCAAAAAGCCGTCGTATCCCTTGCTTCCAACGGTCTGAATGGCCGTAGCGCTCAGACGCGGCTCGTTGGCAAGCACTTCCAACAACCCGCGGGCACCTCGAACACGCACATCCGAACTGCTGGCGCTGGTAATGGCCCCGGCACGTACCACGTTATCCACGATAATCAGACTACCCGGACGGGACAACTTGAGCGCCCACATCAGATAATGTGGATCGTTGGGTATATCCGCATCGATGAATATGAGGTCAAAAGGTCCAAGACCTTCCGATTCGATTGTTGGCAAAGTATCCAGGGCCATACCCACACGCACATCGACACAATGTGCAAGCCCGGAGCGCGCAATGTTCTCGCGGGCGACTGCAGCGTGTCGTGACTCTGCCTCCAACGATATCAAGCGGCCATCCTCGGGCAGGGCACGCGCAAGCCAGATGGTGCTGTACCCTCCCAGGGTACCGATCTCGAGGATCGTTCGTGCCCGGCACGCCCGTGCGAGCAAGTGCAAAAGCTTGCCCTGGAGCGGCGACACGTCCTGTGGCGGAAGTTTGGCCGCCGCATTGGCTGCCAAAGCGGCATCGAAGGCGGGATCAGGTTGGATGAGCAGGCCGGTCAGGAATTGATCCACCGCGCGCCAATTCTGACCAAGTAGCCGAGCGCCGCCGGCGCGCAGGAGTTTCAAAAGCCGGTCGGCTTTCGGGGTTAAGCGCATGGGTTCTCGCACCTGCTCAGGTTGGGCACGCGTGGGCGCCGTTTGGACGACCACCGTGCCGCGTAAAGACGCCTTTTAGGAACCGGCAGATCGATCGATTAAGTCAAAATGAGCCGCCATGCATGGCTGCGATCCGCGCTGTTAGAGTGTACCGCAAGCACGTGACCGCACGCCGAAAGTGGACAAACTGCCGTGACTGTGGACCTTCTCGACTCGTTCGCGAAGCGAGCGCAACAGACCCCTGACGCGGTGGCGATCGAGGCGGCTGGCCTCGAATGCAGCTATCGGGCACTGCAGCGCCGTGCAATGGCTGTCAGCCATGCCCTGCGTGATGCCGGGTGCGTGCCGGGTGATCGGATCGCCGTCTGCAGCGGCGATCGCGCGGCATTCGTGGCCGTGATGCTCGGTATCGTCAGCGCCGGGGCGGTGTTCGCGCCGCTCGAATCCGATGCGAGCGCGGAACGGCTGCGAAACCGCTTGAAACAGCTCCGCCCTCGGGCACTGCTGCACGACGCGCCCGCCGCGCAAGCGGCTCGGGACCATCTGGCGGCCGCCGCCGCCCATAGTTGCAGTTGCATCGCGATCCCGGGCGACACCGCAGGCATGGATCCAGCCGATGTGCCTGCGATCAACCCAGCCGCGAGGGACGCGCCCGCCTACATCTACTTCACCTCCGGCTCGAGCGGACAGCCCAAGGGCATCGTCGGGACCTTGGCTGCGCTCGGCGAGCGCATTGCCTGGGAGATCGAGGCCTTCGGCGTCCAACCGGGTACCCGCTGTAGCCAGCTCATCGCCCCCACCTTCGATCCGTGGTTTCGCGACATCCTCGTACCGTTGTGTGCGGGCGGCACGATCGTACTGCCGCCGGACAGCCCCTCACGCCTCGAGCCGGAACGACTGCTCGAATGGTTACGCGATGCCCGCATCGAGTTCATGCACTGCGGGCCATCGCTGATGAATGCCCTGGTCGCAACGCCGGCCCGCATCCGGCGCCTGCCGCAGCTGCGCACCGTGCTCGCGGCCGGCGAGGCACTGCATGTATCCCTGGTCAGGCGCTGGCGCCGCCGCTTCGGTGCCGGCGTCGATTTGGTGAACCTCTACGGCGCGACCGAAGCCACGATGATGCAATTCGCTCATCGCATCGAGCCGGAGGACGCGGCGCGCGCCTTCATACCGGTCGGCCAGCCGCTGCCGGACGTGACGGTGCTGCTGATCGATGCCAACGATGCGCCCTGCGAGCGCGGTCAGTCAGGTGAGATCCTGGTCGGCGGATCTGCGCTCAGTCTCGGCTATCTGGATGACGAAGGCGCCGCCGAACGCGCCTTCGTCCATCGTGGCTCCGATCCGGCGCAGATCTTTTACCGCACCGGGGATATCGGCATCGAATATGAGCCGGGCCGCTATCGGCTGCTGGGTCGCATCGACGATCAGGTCAAGATCCGCGGCGTGCGCGTGGAACCACGCGAGGTCGAGGATGCACTGATCGGGTATCCGCTGATCGCCACCTGCGCCGTGGTGGCACGGCCCGATCACAATGGTGATCCTGCGCTGATTGCCTACGTGGTGCCGGAAACCAACTATGCGCCGGCAGTCCCGGAGATGCGCTCCTATCTGCGCGAGCGTTTCCCGCCCCAGTACCTGCCCGCAGCCTTCGTGATTCTAAAATCGCTGCCGCTGACGGCGACCGGTAAGGTCGATCGTCAGCGGCTGCCCGATCCCGCCACCGCTTCCGCCGCAGCGACGGCGGGCGCCTTAGGCCTGGCACCCCGCAATGAGCTCGAGGCCGCCCTGGCGGAGCACTGGCGCGAGATCCTCGGTCTGCCACGGATCGGCGTCGATGAGGATTTTCTCGACGTCGGCGGACATTCGCTCAGCGCCATGCGTCTGGTCAGTGCCATCCGTGAGTCGGGCCTGGGTGAGCTCTCGCTGCTCGAGATCTTCGAGCACCGCAGCATTGCCGCCCAGGCAATACTTCTGCAGCAGCGAGCCAGCGCAGGTGCGCCGGCCGAGGACGGCGCGCAGCACGCCGATAGCGAGGCGACCGAGCTATCGCCGGCAGCCACTGCAGGCCACGCGCGCCAACCGCTGGGACGAGCAGACCCCTACCGTTTCAATCTCATTCTGGTGCAAAGCTGGGGCATTGATCGGGAGAGTATCGAGCGGGCCGCGCGCGCCGTGACGGACGTCGACGATCAGATCGATGCCAGCGTGGTGGAGGATGTTCCAGACTGGGACGACGGCCTGCCGCGACGGCCGACGCTGGTCGTCTCGCCGGGGCTGCTGCGCCACCGCCCGAGCCGGCCGGTCCCGGTCTGTTGCGGCTATCCGCTGTCGAAGAGCGAGGAATATCGAATCCTTGAGCGTTCCGGCATTGCCGTACCGCGATGGGTCTTGCTGGAGCGCGATACGCAGCCCGATCTATCGGGATTTGGGCCCTATGTGGTGCGCAAACCCGATTACGGGGCCAAGGGAGCCGAAGTTCAGATCGTCCGACGCGGTCGCATCCGGTGGAAGCCGATCTTGACCTCCTCGGCCGGCTTGAGTACGCGGCTGCTGGCGCAGGAGTTCGTTTATACGGGAAGGTGGCCCGTGAGCTATCGAGTCAACACCCTATTCGGGCAGGTTCTTTACTGTGTGGGGATTACTGCCAATTCAGCACGTCAGGCGCTTGAAGGGCCCGAGGACTTTGAGGGGCGGGGTGATAAGCGCGGGTCACCGTCGATCGTTTCCAACGCGCGCGATTCGTCGGCGGAGTTCTGCGCGGATGCCGACATCATCGCGCTCGGCGAGCGTGCGGCCCGCGCATTCCCTGACGTGCCGTTACTGGGAGTGGACATTCTCAAGAACGCCCTGACCGGCGAGCTGCTGGTCACGGAGGTGAACTCCATGGGTCACAACTGGACTTTTGGTACGGAATTCGCCGCGATGATTCGTCTCGACGTCGAGCAGCAGTTTGACGGCGTGCGCCGCGCGGCGATGATTCTGGCAAAAGAAACACATCGCAGAGCGGGCACTGACGACGCGACAAGTACTCCGGCTGCAACCACGGTAGCGGGGGTGTTTCAAGATCTCCCGCCATCGGAGAATTTAGGCCGGTGAGCAAGGAGCATACGGCTCTCATGCAGAGCGGGTTATTTTTAACCGCCACCCAGCGCACTCTGCTGGCCAGTCGAATAGCCGCAGAAAGAAACAACCAGGTCGATACAAAGGCGCGCCGATGACCGTCGGAGGAAACGTGGCGCTCTCCGCAGCCTTTCTCGAACCAATCGGACGCGAGTTTCCAGTCGACTTCGCCTCGAGCGATCCTTCGGATCTTGCGACTTATGGCCGAGACTGGGCGGGAGCCTTTCCGCCGCGCGCGAGCCTCCTATGTCGCCCACGCACCACGGATGAGGTTTCCCGCCTGATGAAGTTGTGCACACAGCATCGCGTGCCTGTCGTGCCCTCGGGCGGACGCACCGGCCTTGCCTGCGGGGCGCTCGCGACCTGTGGCGAGCTGATCCTATCCCTCGAACGGATGCAGCGTATGGAGCCCGTCGACTTGCTCGGCCGCACGCTGCGCGTCCAGGCCGGAGCCGTGATTGAATCCGTCCGCGGGCACTGCGCGCGAGCCGGCCTGCTCTGGCCCATTGACCTGCACTCCACGGGCAGCCAGATCGGCGGCATTATCGCCACCAACGCCGCAGGAATGCGCGTTGTCCGCTACGGGCTGACCCGACATTGGGTGCTTGGCTTGACGGTAGTGCTCGCAAACGGTGACGTTCTAGAGCTCAACGGCGCTCTCGAGAAAAACAGCGCTGGCGTCGATCTTAGACAGCTATTTATAGAGAGCGAAGGCATCCTCGGCATCATCACTGAAGCCACTCTTAAGCTCACCCGCCCGCCCGGGAAGGCCGATGTTTTGCTGCTGGCGGTGCCGTCCTTCGCAGCAGCGCTTCAAGTGTACGAGCGCGCCCGAAACGCTTCGTTCACCTTGATGGCATTCGAATCGTTCACGGACCGCTGTCTCGCGCACGTGCTCCGCCATCACCGGCTCCCACAGGCCTTCGACATTCCAGCGAATCACTATGTGCTGCTCGAGATAACGCAAGGCAAGGACGCAATTGATGGATGGCTGGACTCGCTGTACGAAGCCAACTTAGTCACCGCCGCCCGGGTGGCCAAGGATTCGCAGGAGGCCCAGGAATTGTGGTCCTATCGAACGAATATCGACAGTTCGCTCAGTGATGCGGGTCTCATCCACAGGCACAACGTCGCGCTGCCGCTTGCGCGCCTTCGTGCCTTCTACGACGAACTCGAAGCCCTGCATGAGCGCGCCTATTCTGACTGTGAGCTGTGCCTCTTTGCCCATGTGGGTGAAGGCACGCTGCAGGTGAGGCTCATCAGACCTAATGCGCAGGATAAGCGGACCTTCCTGGCGCGCTGCAATGCCTTCGACGCGGCGATGTTCGAGCTGGTCGTCGCCCATCAGGGCGGGGTCAGCGCCGAGCACGGCATCGGCCTGCTCAAAAAGGCTTGGCTGGTACGAACGCGCAGCGCGGCCGAGATCGAGCTGATGCGTGCGCTCAAGCGGACGATGGATCCGCTGGGGATCCTAAATCCTGGAAAAGTCCTCTGATCGACAATCGCGCGGGTCGTCGCTATCCGCCGCCGGTAAACGCGTTCTTGCGCGAGAATATCCGTCGAACCAGCGGCTCGTAGTGTTCGAGCGGCGGCGTCTGATAATCGGGATCGAAGGCCATCTGATCCCAGTCGCCGGAGAAACGCCTCGCCAGCTCGTAGGACGGGTGGCCCTGGTACCGATCGCTGATGTTTCGGTCCAGGTCGAAATGGTGGAAGTAATATCGACCTTGAAACTCCTGATGCACACGTACGACCCAGTAAACTTCCTTGCGCACAAACGGCTTTAGGATCTCAGCCGCGATCATCGCGTGATTGCTCGGCTCGATCAGGTTGCCGATGTCGTGGCAGAGTGCCGCGATCAGCATCTCATCGTCAGCCCCGGCGGATTCAGCGCGGGCCGCTGTCTGCAAGGAGTGCACCAGTTGGTTGACGGGAAAGCCGTCCGTGAGCGATGCGAGTGAGCGCAGCATTCCCAACACGTTGTCGGCGACGCGGTGCTGATTCAGCCTTGCCTGCGCCGCGATTTCCTTCCATTGGTCGGCGGTGGTTTCATCCAGGCGTGTGAACGATCGCGTCATTGCCGGCGGCTGTCGTGCAGCAATCGCTCGATCTCGACTGCAAGCTGCTCAAGAGTGGTATGCGCGTAGATCAGCGTGGGGGGAACGTCGGTGCCGACCAGTTGCGAGATAGGAACCATTACCTGCACCGCGGCGATGGAGTCGCCACCCAGCGCAAAAAAGTCATCACCCGGGGAAACCGCGACCCCCAGGACGTCGGTCCATACGTTGGCGAGCATTTCGCGAATTGAGGTAAGACTAGGCACCGAGATTGCCGAACTCATGGGCGACTACTCAACTTGTCGGATCGAGCTTCGACTCTATTACACGCAAGCATCGATCATAGTTCCGCTGCTATCACATTGATATGAGGCGGTCGAATTACTGTGAAATGCGTACCTCCGACCACCTTCTCCCTCAATTCAGCTTGGGTGTAATTTGACCAATAGCGTCCCGGCGAAGTACCACCAGACCACCACGCATTAATCGGGGCATTGACGCTGCCAGGATGATGATCACGCAGGAGCTGGCAATGCCTCAGATAGCGTCGCACGATACTGCTGAAGGCCTCAGCCGAGATTGCAGCCTTTGGGATCAGTCCGTGCGATACACAGCGCGCCAGAAGCTCATCGCCTTCCAGCCGCTGCGCGCTCAGCTTGCGAAGCTCCATCAGCTCGGTGGCGGGCTCGGCTGAAAGCTGCAGATCGTGCATCACGCCGAGGACCGCCAACTCGGTGTCGTGCGTATCAAACTGCTCAATGGGCCGCGAATCGATCATCGCGATCTGTTCGACCGGCTCCCCGCGCAGCTCGAGCTCGAGGGCGATCGCATGGGCGAGGAATCCACCCATCGACCATCCGAGAAGGCGATAAGGACCGCTCGGCTGCACGCCCTGGATCACGCTTGCGTAATCGATCGCCATCGCCTCCAGAGTGGGCTGCTCCCACTCCAGCGACTCGGAAGCGCGTGATTGGATCGCGTACAGCGGTTGATCGTCGCCCAGCAGCGAGTGCAGACGCAGGTAGGCGGTCACTTGCCCGCCGGCGGGGTGGATGCAGAAGATCGGAACCCGCGTTCCCCGTTTATGGAGCATCACGAGCGGTGGGTTACCCTTGGCGCGAACGGATGCCGGCTCCGATCGCGCGCCGGGCTGGGGAATCGCGTCGCCTTCCTGAGGCTTGAGCTTATCGGCCAGATCTGCGGCAAGATCAGCGATCGTGGGCCGAGCGAGAAACTCCGCCGGCGACATCACGACGTTGAGGAATTGCCTGAGGCCAGACAGGACCTCCATGACTCGCAGCGAATCGAGCCCGCAGTCGAGCAGATTCGTATCGGGCGGCAGGGACTGCGGCTCGCGGCCGAGAACCTGACCGAGGATCTGGCGCACCTGATCGGTGAGCTGTTCGGTGCGCTCTTTCAGCGCGGCAGGCAGCTGCGAGCGAACGCGCGCCACACCTAAAGCCGCGTGAGTGGGCCGCCGCGTGGGGTCGGTGATTTCGCTGGTCACGCCCAACGGCACGCTCCAATGGCTCTGTCGCTGGAACGGGTAGCCAGGCACGACGACTCTTCTTAATGGCTCGTCGTCGTAGAACCCCTTCCAATCCGGGTCCACGCCGCCCACGTAAAGAGCACCGAAGCTGTCGAGCATCTGCTCCATTGCTCCCCGGTCGCGCCGCAAGGACGGCAGCCAGACGTGGGCGTCCGCCTCTTGCGCCAAATGCTGGCGGGCCATTCCCAGCAGAACAGGGCTCGGGCCGATCTCAAGGTAGGCGCTGGCGCCCTCGGCGACCAGGCGATCCACTCCCTTGCCGAACTGGACGGGCTCGCGCAAATGTCGGCGCCAGTACGCCGGGCGAGACAGCTCGTTGTAGCTGGCGAGTGACCCCGTCAGCGTCGACACCAGGCTCAGCCGTGGTTGCGAGAAGGTGACCTTGGAAACGCAACGCTCCCAGTCGTCCAGGACCGGATCCATGAGCGGCGAATGGTAGCCATAGGCGACCGCCAGCCGGCGGTGGATGATTCCCTCAACTGCCAAAGTCCGTTCGATCTCCGCAATGGCGTCGGCATCTCCAGAGATAACGATGCTCTCACGACCATTCACGGCGGCGATCGCGACGCGATCGCCGTGGGCACCGATTGAGCGCCGCGCACGCTGCTCGGTTGCAACCAGCGCCAGCATCGCACCATGGGGCGCCAGTTCCCGCGTCAGCCGCCCGCGCTCGGCGACCAAGCGCAAGCCCTCCTCCAAGGAGAACAAGCCGGCGACGCAGGCCGCGACGTACTCCCCCAGGCTGTGCCCAGCCACGAGATCCGGCTCCACCCCCCACGAGCGCCACAGCTCCGACAGCGACCACTCGAACGCGAACAGCGCAGGCTGGATCAACGCCGCATCCTCCAGTGCCGCGCCGTTGGCAGAATCCTGCGCCGCATTCGGGAACAACACCTCCAGCAACGGGCGAGGCAGCAAGGGCTGCAGGATTCCCGCACAGCGCTGCAGCGCCTCGCGAAACACCCGCTGAGTTTCGTAGAGTTCTCGCCCCATGCCGGTGTACTGCGATCCCTGTCCAGTGAAAAGGAAGGCCAGCTTCGGGCGTTTCGCTGAGCGGCCATTCGCGCGCGGCGCGCGCAGGGTGCACGCCGCCAGGCGCTCACGTGCGACGGCAGCCGTCGGCGCGACCACCGCGATTCGGTGTGAAAACGCGGCCCGGCCAGCGTTGGTCGTGAAGCACACATCGGCGAATGCCTGGGTGGGGCTGTGCTCAAGATACGCGCCGTACGCCTGTACCAGGTCCTGAAGGGCGGTCTGCGTACGCGCCGACAGGCACATCAAGCGCGGTCGAGTGGCGTCATCGGACGCCGACCGCTGCACCGCCGCGGTGGTGGGTGACTCCTCGAGCAGCACATGCGCGTTCGTGCCACTGAATCCCAGTGAGGTCACTCCCGCCAGTGGGCGATGGCTCGATGTTCTGGGCCATGCCTGGAGCTTGGTCGGTAGGCTGAAGCCGGCCGACAACGGTTCGAGCAGTGGGTTGAGCCGCTCGAGGTTCAGCAGCGGCGGAATCTCGCCGTGCTCGAGCGACAGCGCCACCTTGGCCAGTGCCGATGCGCCGGCCGCGGCCTCAGTGTGGCCGATGTTGGTCTTCACCGAGCCAATGATGAGCGGGCGCTGTCGATTCTGCCCGAGCACTGCCAAGGCGGCCTTCACCTCAATCGGGTCACCCAGGGGTGTGCCGGTACCATGAGCCTCCAGATAGTCCACTTCGGATGCTTCTACGCCAGCATCGGTCAGCGCAGCCTCGATGACGGTTTGTTGCGCTGCTCCGTTGGGCGCTGTCAGGCTCTGACGCCGGCCGTCGTGGCCGACCGCGCTGCCACGGATGACCGCAATGATCCGATCGTGTTCTTTGACTGCGAGCGACAGCGGCTTGAGGACCACGATGACGCATCCCTCACCCCTGCCGTAGCCGTCAGCGCCCGCGTCAAACGCCTTGCAGCGCCCGTCCGCGGCGAGCGCCTGAATGGCTGACAGGTAGACAAAGGGTCTGGGTGAAGTCATGACATTGACGCCACCGGCAAGGGCGACGTCGCATTCCCCACTGTGCAAGCTCTGCACGGCCAGATGAATAGCCACCAGCGACGATGAGCAGGCCGTATCGACAGCCACCGACGGGCCGCGCAGATTCAGGAACTGGGAGACGCGCCCGGGCGCCATGCAAGGCATCACTCCCAGAAAGTTGGTGCTCGGGTAGGTGGAGCCTGTGATACCGAAAAACGCCCCGGTCCGGTCCCTGCTGAGACTGTACGGGTCGTGACCGGAATGCTCCAACGCCGCCCACGAGACTTCGAGCAGCAGCCGGTGCTGCGGGTCGAGGCCCTTGGCCTCCAAAGGAGTCATGCCGAAGAACTCCGCGTCAAACTGGTCCACGCCATCAATGAACGAACCGCAGCGCGTGTACGTCTTGCCGGGGGTACCGCGTACCGGGTCGTAGAACGGCTCGACGTTCCAGCGTTCGCCCGGCACGACGCGCGTGCTGCTGACACCGTCATGCAGCGACTTCCAGAACGCTTCCGGGTCCGCGAGCGTGCGCTCCCTGCCGGGCAGACGGCAGCCGATGCCGACGATAGCCACGGGCTCGCGCTGCACCGATCGTCGGGCGGATTTGAGCGTTTCGCCCGCGTCCGTGGACGAAAACAGTTCCTTGAGAAGTTCGTCGCAGAGGGCATCGAGCGTCGGGTGATCGAAGGTCACGGTCGCCGACAGCGGTCGGCCGAGCGCAACGCTGAGAGCATTCGCAAGCTCGACGGCGCCGAGCGAATCCATGCCCAGCTGACCGAAGGTTGCACTGCCGTCGAGCTGCGAACTTGGCGAGACCGACGCTTGGCGTTGCAGAATGCGCCGCAACTGTTGGCCAATCTCTTCCCGCAGCAACTCCCGGCGTGCGGCCAGCGGCGCCGAGCGAAGCCCACGAATCAGCTCGGTTTCATTGACGGCGGCGCGCCGGCGCAGAACCTCCTGACGCAGCGCTTCGGTCTTGATCTTGCCCAGCTCGGTTTTGGGAAGTCCTTCAAAGAACAGCACGCTCGAGGGGACCTTGCGCTTGTCGAGGTTCGCCCGACAATGCGCCAGCACGCCGTCTTCGCTCATTGCCCCTTGCGCTCCAGCAACGACACACGCGACCGCCTCCTCGCCCAGGAACGAATGCGGCAGTCCGACGACCGCACACTGCCGAACACCCAGGCGCAGGATGACGTCGACTATTTCCTGGGGATTGATCTTCACCGCCCCTTGGCTGATGAGCTCCTTGATCCGGCCGGTGATGAAAAGCTCGCGATCGGCGTCGATGTAACCGATGTCCCCGGTCGAGAACCAGCCATCATCGCCGTCGGCGCCCTTTGGGGTCTCATCGTCAGGGCGATAGATGCTGCTCGCCCAGTGCCGCTTGAACTGAATCTCCCCGACCTCGCCCAGCTCGAGCGATCGACCGTCGGCGTCAACGAATCTCACGGCGACGGCGGCCGGCAGGCGCCCGGCGGAACCGTGCTTGGCCTTTGACGCGCCCAGCGTTATGCCTGGGACCTCCGTCAGGCCGTAGCTGACCACCAGACGCTTGTTGAACTTTGTTTCAAATCTCTCGATGAGCGACGGTGAGAGGAAAGCGCCCCCAACCACGATCGTCCGCAACGAAGAAAGATCGTAGGCATCTATGTTTTCTTCAGTGAGCAACGCTTCGCACATCGACGGTACCAGTACGGTCGTCGTGACGTGGTGTCGCTCCACCAAAGTCAGGAATTGGCGGGCGTCGAAACTGTCCTGGCAGATAATCGTGCTCTTCGACACCAGCCTTAAGAAGAAGAAGCTGGCACCCAGCGCGTGCGCCGGCGGTAGCGCCATCAGCCGGACAAATGGCCCGATGGCACCTGCATTCGTCTGGCTGCTCGCCTTGAGGAACGGATAGCGCTGCGCGATCTCACCGTGTGTATAGATGATCCCCTTCGGGGTTCCGGTGGTTCCACTCGTATAGACGAGCTGAGCCATGTCGTCAGCGGCGCGTGCTACGGGTTGACATAACGGCGGGTCGCATTGGAGCAGCCGCTCGAAGGAGTGCGATCCCGCGGCCGGTTCAGCGCTAGCGCCCACGAGGATTTGAAGTGGGACCGTGTCAGCGGTCAAAGAGGAGAGCCCGGTGAGGGTTGCGATCACGCCCTTGGCGCCACAGTGCGCGATGACCCGCTTGATTTCCGAAGACGAGGCATTGGGATACAAGACGACCGGCACACCGCCGGCGCGCAGGGTGGCCGTGAACGCGACAAACAGCTCAAATCCGCTGGGCAGCAACAGCACCACGCGATCGCCGGGTGTGAGCCTAAGCTGCGTGAGCCCTCCGGCGAACCGTCGGCAGTGGTCGTGCAGTGCGCGGCTCGTCCACGTGCGAGTGCCGACCACCAGCGCATCGTAGTCGCCGTAGGTTTCGAGGTTCTGATCCTCCCAGCCTGCAATATTCATGGTTTGCGAACAGGTCTTCCCTGACAGCGGCGATCTGAGTTTAAAGCACACTGCGCCTACGCACGCTGTGCGTTCGGGACTTCACAACACCTGGGAGTTCGACCATCATGATCAAAGACGCCATGGAACGGAGCGCCCTGCGTGGCGGACTCGATACTCGCAGCGCTTTCGAATCTATCCGATACGCTTCCGGCCGTCGAGGATCGGACCGGCACCTGGACGCGGGCAGATCTGCGCCGGGGCGTTGACTGTGCCCACCACTACTTTGCTCGCCACGGCGTTGGCGTCGGCGACCGGATCGCGATCGTCACCGGCGACGACAAACGCGTGGTCGCCGCCCTCCTCGGGGCGCGGGCCGCGGGTGCGCTGGTGTGTCCCATTGATCCGGCGGGCGCGGAAGGGCAAGTGGCGCGAATTAGACCGCGCCTCGTGGTCGCCGCTGGGCCCGTGCCTGGTGTCGATGCGATTGAGCTGGGCGCACTCTTCGTCGAGTGCGGCCCTGCGCTGCCGATCGCACAAGGAGGCGTCTCCGCTTGGGGTGTTGCGACCTCCGGTTCGAGCGGACCACCGAAAACGGTCGTCCTCACCGAGAGTTCGGTCGCACACGTCAGCGCCGCGATCCAAGAGCTGGTCCGATACACCCCGCAAGATCGCATTCATGGCGGACTGCCCCTGTACCACACCTACGGGCTGTCGCAGTTGTGGTTGGCTATGGTGTCGGGCGCGTGCCTGTACCTGCCGGGAGGACAACCGACGCGAGCCGGTCTGTCGCGCTGGCTCGGTGGGGCGACGGTGTTGCCCACCAGTGCGCCAAAGTTGAAATTCCTATACGAGCTGGGGGCGCGGCCCGATGTCCGATTGATTACGCTCGCCGGCCAAAGCGCCGAGCCGGACACGCGCAAGCTGTTCGCGTCGGTGCAATCCTCCGCGACCTTTATGTACTTCTACGGATTGACCGAGGCCAGCACACGCGTGCTGTGGCTCGGGCATGAAGAGTTCTTCCAGCGGCCGCGCGCCACTGGCCGGCCGATTCGAGGGGTGCGCGCGTGGGTCGAGGCGGATGGCGAGCTGTGGCTCGAGGGCCCCAACGTTGCCGCCGGCTATCTGGATAATCCTGCCGCGACCGCGGCTCGGTTTCCTGAGGGCAAGCTCAGAACCGGTGATTATTTCGAGACCGACGGGGATCTCTTCAGCTATCTGGGGAGGATCGACGGCATCTTTAAACGCTTCGGGGAAAAGGTGATCCCGGAGCGGGTCGAAGCAGTGATGGAGTCGCACCCGGACGTGCTCAAGTGCCTGGTCACGCCGGAGCTCGGTCCCGATGCAGAGCCAGTGCCTATCGCCTGGGTCGTAGGCAGAGCCGGTGCTGCCGATGGGCCGGCGCTGCTCCGCCACGCACGCGCGCTGCTGCCACCCGTCATGGTGCCGGTGGTGGTGCGCTTCGTGTCCACGTTGCCCGCCACGTCCAGCGGCAAGCTGTTGCGCGCGCCGCCCGAGCTCACAGCGGTGGTGCCTGCCGATGCGCCCACCGCTGTGAAACGCAGCCGGCACGAAATCGAGGCGTGGCTGCGCGATACGCTCGGCGCCCTGCTCGCGGTGTCCGCGCCCACGATCGAATCAACCCGCCCACTCGCCGAGTATGGGTTGAATTCGCTCGGCAGCGTTGACCTGATCGCCGCCTTGGGGCGATGGCTGGGCAAGAGCGTTTCCTACTCGGTGATATGGAACCACCCGACGCTCGCGACCCTGAGTGCGCACCTGGCGAAGATCGGTGCGGGTGACACAGGACCATCGAACGAGCAGGCCTTGGACGCCCAGCGATGGTCGGCTCCGATCCTTCCCCGCTCATCCGACGCGCTAGTTGCCGTCTCACAGCTCGAACGGCGGCGACTGCAGCTGTCGCGTGCCGCCCCAGACGGGGATGGACGCAGCGTCTGGTTGGCGGGTGAAGCCGAAGGCGATTTTCGGCCGGACAGGTTTACCGCCGCCCTCGGTGACCTCAGCCGGCGGCACGATGTCTTGCGCTCGAAGTTCTCGTCCTCGGGCGGCAGCGACTCAAAGGTCATTCTCCCGCGCTTGCCCATCGACGTGCCCGTCCACGACGTCACCGGGCTCCCCGAGCGCGATCGCCGGCGACAGGGCCTTGCGATTCTGGCTGACGAAGTCAGGCAGGTTTTCGACCTCGCCAGCGCACCATTGCTCAAGGCCGCGGTGGTGAAGCTGGCGGAGCGACGCTTCTTCTTCCTGGTGGTCTTCGATCACGTGATCGCGGATGCTGCTTCGGTTGGCTTAGCCTGGTCGGATCTGCGCACGATCTACGCCGCCACCGCCTCCGGACGGGACCCGCCACCGCGGCCGGCCCTGCAGTACATCGATTTCACCGACTGGCTTGAGCGAGTGCTGTCGGGTGCGCACGCCGAATCGCTCAAGCAGCATTGGGCACGGCACCTCGGGGGCAGCGTGCCCCCGATTCCACACGCGGCCGGCGAGCCGCCAGCTGCAGAGGTTAGCGGCGGGCGCAAAAATCCGGCGCTGACACCCTTTCCCTGTCACTTCGCGGTGGTCGACGTCCCAGAGGCGGTGGGCGCAGACGTCCGCAGCGCTGCGATGCGACACGGTTGCACCGCATTCGTCTTCTACTACAGCGCGTTCGCCCTGCTCTTGGCCAGAGCGTCCGGCTACTCGGACGTCACGATATCGAGCTCTTTCGACTTCCGAAATCGCGAACCGGAGCTGCGCGACGTGTTCGGAATGCTCACCAATACCTGCGCGCTGAGGATCGACTTGGCGGGAGTCACAACCCTCGCCGATCTGTTGGCACGAGCGAGGACGGAAGTTTCACGAATGATCGCGGCCAGTGACCTACCGGCGACGCTCTATCCTGCGACCGCTGCATTTCAGGTGCTGTTCAACTACGTCGAGGTCGGCACACAACCGGCGGTGTCGGCGTGGGAGGGTTTCAGCGTGCGCGCCTTGGGCCGGGCCGCCTTGTCGACCGCTGGGTATACCTACCGGAACAGCCACGATCTGCTGTTCGTGCTTCGCAACAACGGTGGCAGGCTCTCCGGTGCCCTCATCGCCAACGCGACGCGGTGGTCGAAACCGGCTGTCCAAGAGATGGCTGCAGCGTACGGGCAGCTCGTGCGTCAGATGACCGAACCCGGTGCAGATTTCGCAGGCCTGCTGCCTGCCCGCAGCGATATCGTTTGAGCCATTGACGCGTGCTCGCCGGCCGCATCGACCTACGAGCTGTCTATAAAATCGTCTATCGGTTGCTGGCCGAGCCCTTCCACAAGGACGTGGACTACGGCTTCTCGAGCGGCGGTTGCGGCTCGGACAGACGGCGCGCGAACTGCCGCAGCGTCGGCTCGGCGAATAACGTCGCCACTCCGATGTGCACGCCAAACACCGCGTCGATGCGCGCCATCAACCGCATGGCCGTCAGAGAATGCCCGCCCAGCTCGAAGAAATTATCCTCCCGACCCACCCGCTCGAGCTGCAGCAGCTCGGCCCACAGGCGC
This sequence comes from Steroidobacteraceae bacterium, assembly GCA_036490715.1. Taxonomy (GTDB): domain Bacteria; phylum Pseudomonadota; class Gammaproteobacteria; order Steroidobacterales; family Steroidobacteraceae; genus FEN-1191. Next base: position 37,576 of record DASXDL010000014.1, read on the forward strand.
GCCAGGCGCAGCTCGGTGTCCCCTTGCGGCGCCTCATAGTCGCGCGTCACGCAGTCCGCAGCGTCAGGCAGCGGCAGAGCCTTGCGATCAAGCTTGCCGTTGGGCGTGAGCGGCATTGCCTCCAATCTCACGAATGCGCTCGGAATCATGTGCTCAGGCAGGGCTTTTAGGAGTTCGCCGCGCAGCTGTGCCGCCGACAGCTCGGCACCCGCCTGCGCTGTCACATACGCCACCAGCCGCTTCTCCCCCGGCTCATCTTCGCGCGCCACTGCAACCGCCTCTCCCACACCGGCACATCGCAACAGCTGCGCTTCGATCTCACCCAGTTCAACCCGAAATCCCCGCAGCTTGACCTGGAAGTCATTGCGCCCCAGAAACTCGATGTTGCCATCCGCGCGCCAGCGCCCCAGATCACCCGTCCGGTACATGCGCGAGGGCTCCAGGGGACTGAATGGATCGGCCACGAAGCGCTCGGTTGTCAGCTGCGCTCGATTCAAATACCCGCGCCCGACCGCCACTCCAGCAATGTGAATCTCACCGGCGACGCCGATGGGTACCGGCTCACCCCGCCCATCCAGAATATAAATCTGCGTGTTCGCAATCGGTCGGCCGATCGGGACGCGCGGCGAAGGGTCGGCCAGGAAACAGTCGTACGAAATGACACCCACCGACGTCTCGGTCGGACCATACATATGGTGCAGCTGGACATCGGGCAGCAGCTCAAGAAATCGCTGTACCAGGTTCGCCGGCAACTCCTGTCCGCCGCAGAACATATGGCGCAGCGAGCGCAGTTTGTGCGGCTCCAGCCCCGGCATGAATGCCCGCAGCATCGGTGGCACGAAACCAATGACCGTGATGCCGTAGCTCTCGATGGCGTTCATCAGATAGCGGTTGTCGCGATGCGCCTCCGGCAGGCACACCACCAGTTGGGCGCCGACCGACAAGGGCCACAGCAACTCCCATACTGAGACATCGAAGGTAAAAGGCGCCTTGTGAAGCACGCGATCCATCGCGCTGAGCGGAAAGCGCTCTTGCATCCACAGCAATCGGTTGACGATGCCACGATGCAGGTTCATGGCCCCCTTGGGTTGGCCAGTGGAGCCCGAGGTATAGATCACATAGACGAGATCCTGGGCGCTGAGCCCCAGGCGGCTGACCTCCGGGTTGCGATCAGGCTGTCGGGCAATGATCGAGGCGCCATCCTCAAGGTCCAGTACCACCTCTGGCAGATCGACCGGCGGCAGTTGACTTCGGCCGCCGCGCTGCCTGAGCAGCACCGCCGCAGCGCTGTCCTTGAGCATGTAGATCAGGCGCTCGCTCGGATCCGTTGGATCGAGCGGCACATAGGCGCCCCCCGCCTTCAACACGCCCAGTAGCCCGACGACCATCTCCAGGCTGCGTTGCATGCAAATCGCCACCCGATCGTTGGGCCGCACCCCCAATCCGATCAGGTGATGCGCCAGGCGATTGGCATGAGCATTGAGTTCCTCATAGCTAAGCTTGCGCCCCTCGAACTCCAGGGCGATCGCGCGCGGTGTGCGCCCGACCTGCTCTTCGAACAACTCATGCACGCAGCGCTCGCCCGGATAGGGCCTGCGTGTGTCATTGAAATCGACCAGCAACTGCCGCCGCTGCGACGCCGACAGCAGCGGCAGCTCACTGACGCGTTGAGCGTCATCGGCCACCATCGCTTCGAGCACCCTGAGCAGATGCTCGCCCAGGCGCTCGACGCTGGAGCGCTCGAACAGGTCGGTGGCGTAGTCCAGCACGCCTTCGATGCTCTGGCCGTCATCACGCAGCACCCACGTGAGATCAAACTTCGCGCCGATCGGCACAACCTCCGCCGCGCTTGGCTTCAGGCCCGACAGGCGCAACCCGCGCTCTCCCGGCGCATTGTCGAAGGCCAGCGCCACCTGGAAGATCGGGTTGTGACTCAGGCTGCGGGTCGGCTGCAGTGCCTCGACCACCCGCGTAAAGGGAATTTCCTGGTGCACAAACGCGTCGAGCGTGCGGGCCTTGACCTGCGCCAGCAGCTCGGCGACGCTCGGATCCGCTTCGAGCCCTACCCGCAGGGCCAGCATGTTGACGAAATATCCTATCAGCGGCTCAAACTCGGACCGCGGACGGTTCGCCACCGGCGTGCCGATCACCAGATCGGTTTGCCCGCTGAGCCGGCTCAGCAATGCCGACCAACCCGCCAGCAGCGTCACAAATAGCGTCACCCGGTGACGGCGGCTCAGAGCACGCAAGCCCAGCGTCAGCTGCGGCGGCAGCGCCAATTCGAGCCGGTCGCCTGCATAGCTCTGTACCGCAGGGCGCGGCCGGTCACTGGGCAGATCCAGCACAGTCGGCGCTCCAGCCAGATAGGTCTTCCAGAAGCCCAGTTGCTCTTGCAGCCCCTGCTCTTGCATCCGCTGCCGCTGCCAATGCGCGTAATCGGCATACTGCAGCGGCAGGGCCGGCAAGGGGCTGGGCCGACCCTCACTGAAGGCGACATAGAGAGTGGCGAGCTCCTGCAGCAATATACCGACTGACCAGCCGTCCGAGATGATGTGGTGCTGCGTGATCAGCAGTACATGCTCCTCTGGACCCAGGCGCAGCAGCGCCCCACGTGTGAGCGGACCGGTCGAGAGCTCGAACGGCGCCGCCGCTTCGTGACGGCTCAGCTCATCGACTCGCCGCTGTTGCCTGGGCCCGGGCAACCCACTTAAATCATGCTCGGTCAGATCAAAGCCATCACCGGCAGCGACAACTCGCTGCACCGGCTCACCATCGACCAGCGCAAATCGGGTACGCAACACGGCGTGGCGTGCAACGATTGCATCGAGCGCGGCCCGCAAGGCTCGCCGGTCGAGGCTCCCCCGCAGGCGATATCGAGCCGCGATGTGATAGGCGGCAGAGGCGGCGCGATCGAGCTGGTCCAGAAACCACAGATGTTGCTGGCTGATGGATGTGGGGTAGATCGCCGACTGCTCGCTCTGGGCAGCGACATTCGGGCGGCCCTGTTTGATGATCGAATCTTCCTGATCCATCGGCGCTTGTTCCTTCTCCCGGCTCAAAACCCAGGCGCGTCCGTTATGGTACCGAGCGATCGGCTTCAGATGTACCGGGCGCATCCGGCGCCCCGCTTATGTTTACTTCACATCGGGCTCGACACCGCGGCGTCGATCTCCGGCGCGCCGCCGGCAGCGATCGTCGTCTTGGTGACCTGAGTACTTTTGCAGACCTGGGCCGGATCGAGCTGCATCGGCTTAAAGAGTTTCACGCCCGCGACGGCGTCCGGCAGCGGCAGTCCGGTGAGAGAATCCGTCGCATCGGCCCCGTACGCGACCCCTGCGAGCATGAGTACCAGCGTTGCGCAAGCGCATTTGCGAAGCATGATTCAGACCCCCGTGTAAACGTCCCTAATCCGCAGAACCTATTTGGGCGGGGACACCGACCATTGGGCGATGGCAGGACTGCCCGCGTACCCCATTTTTGTCGCCGAACGCGCCCCAGGCCAACGCCGCCGGCAACGCGGAATATCGCACGAAAGCGTCGCCCCCGACGATGAGAATTTTGAGGGCTGTGAAGCTCAAAAAAAGAAAAGCTCACTCGCTTGCAGCACACGGCGGCCAGAGGCTCAGCTCATCGGGAAAGCTGATGCAACCTGTAGAACCCGCGCCCGTCCGTCACGCCGACACTGGCCACGGACTTCCCCTTATCATGGGTATGAGGCACAGTAAGAATAACCCGCTTGTCGCGCAATGCCCGCTCGCGGCGCTGGGCCCGAGGCGCCATGTTTCCCCGCATCGTGCGCCTGTTTTAGGTTATGGGTTGCCGACCAACGCATTGGATGCCTGAACATGCAGCACGAAATCCATCTCATTTTCATGATTGCCGGCGCCCTGTGCCTCCTGGTTGGGCTCCTCGGCGGCCTTGGACTCGCCGGTAACAGGAGTCCATCGACGTCCGCGCGTACGGCATGGCTCCTGCTCGGATTGGTCGGCGTGGCCGCCATGGGCTGGGCCCTCACGGGGGGCGGCATCGGCGGTGCATCACCCGCCAGCGCGAACAGCAGCGCAAGTAGTAATCTCAGCCAGCCCAGCGTCCCGATCAGCCCGCCCACGCATCCTGATGCGCTGTTCGTCGCCGACTCGGCCTTCGCGGCCTGCGTCGTGCCCACCGAACCGACCGCAGTCCCAGACGGGGCCACTGCCTCGATCGAAGAGATGCGCACCGGGCGAGCGAGCGTCGCGGCATTTGACGCGACCACCAACACCTATCTTGCCTGCCTGGATTCGACCGTCAGTCAGCTCGCGCAGCAACGCCAGGGCACCGCTGCGGCCGCAGGCCTACAGCTCGTTAGAGCGCTGGGGGTCAAATTGCACAACGACGCGGTGGAGAAAGACCAGGTGCTGGCCGATCGCATGAATCATCAAATTCGCATCTACAAAGCCGGGCACGGGCCGTCGCCGGGCGGGCAGTGACCGCCCTCGGGGACGATCCGACACCGCGACCACATTTGCCGACGCCGGGTGAGGCGCTCATTGGCGGAAGCTTTGTCGTAGATTTTAGGCTCCGCTGGGCGGAGCAACAGCTCCGCGGCGCATTGCATCACGCGAGCGTTGAGCACTATCCAACCATCGTTCTCCACGGTCGCACCTACATACACACCGCAGCGGGCACAGATTAGGAAGTCCGTGAGGCCAGTGGCAAAGCGATATCGCTTTAGGGCGGTCGGATCATCTAACGTGAGGACGACCTCAGCGTCTGGATCTGATGTGCTGAGCATCGCGTGCTTGCGGCAGAAGCCGCACTGGCACTCGCGTAGAGGCCAGCGAGCCGGTGCGAGATCGGTCCGATAGTCGATCTTTAGGCTGCCACAGTGGCAGGTGCCGATATAGACAGTCATTGCTGCACGGTATCACCTGGAATCACCAGCGAGACACGACCATGGCAACTCGAGTCAGCGCCACTCTATATATATAGGCGGCAAGCGGCGAGCCACCGCCGCCCAGATCGCGATTGCCAACCCGGCCAAGCCCGGTGCGCTCGCCGCCGCAGCGCGGAGCATCGGCGCGACCTGTGCCCCTCGCCATGGGCTGCTAGATCATTTTCTTCAGCAACGCAGCGATCTCTATCGTTGCGAAGTCGCAATAAGTGTCGGAGATCGCGTAGGGCAGAATGACGCGATCCCCGTGGCGCAAGCCACCGCAGGTATAGACGACATTCGGAACGTAGCCCTCGCGCTCGGCGGCCTCCGGCCCCAGCAGTGGCTCGGCACAGCGCCCCAGAACCTTGGAGGGATCGGCTTTGTCCAGCAGCGCCGCCCCGATCGAGTATTTTCTGATCGGCCCGACGCCATGGGTCAGCAACAACCAGCCCTCATCGAGTTCAATGGGTGATCCGCAATTACCAATCTGAACGAATTCCCAGGGAAATTCGGGTTTCAGCAGCACGGTGCCCTCACCCCAATAGTACAGGTCTTCGGAATAGATGAGGTACAGGCTCTCGTTGTCTTGCCGACCGATCATGGCGTAGCGCCCGTCGAACTTCCGCGGGAACAGAGCCATGCCTTTGTTACGGGCGGCTGGCCCTCGCAACGGCATCATCCGGAATGAACAGAAGTCCGTAGTCTGGATGAGCTCCGAGCGGATCGCCCTGCCGCTATAAGCGGTGTAGGTGGCGTAGAAGACTCTGGCACCCCCCTCTTCCATTTCGACAAATCGGGCGTCCTCGATCCCATTGGATTGCGATTCGGTGATCGGAAAGATGACACGCTCGCTAATGTCCAGGTCGTTATCGAAGGCGACATCGATACAGTCCGCCGGGGAGCCCGGCTTGTGCGGCAGAACGCGCGGTATAGAGGACTCGCGCGCCGTCCGGTCAAGTGTCACGGAACCATCGGCCGTAATGAGCCCTGTTCGAAAGGTGAGCGAGGACAAATGCCCTTCGCCGACAGCTCGCACGCTAAGGATGAATCGCACCGCGCCGACGGCAACATTGGATTGATCAGGGTGCACGACGATACTGGGGTTGAAAAGCGCCGCAGCCTCGAACGAATATTCGTGCAGGAAATAGGCGCCGATCAGCTGCCGCTGCGTTCGACTGAAGGGCGCATGCAGAGTAAACACATCGTCCATGGCGTTGACGCGGGCCTCGAGCGATGCCAGAAGGGTGCGGTGGCGGCCCTGAAAGCCGTTCAACACCTCAGCCAATTGCTGACTCGCGGTCTGCGGGTCAAGCGCCAATACCCGGGCAACGATGTGATTCGCCCGTTGGCCGTCCGTCCGGCTGAGTTCCCGTGGCTCGGTGGCCGGCCTGAACGGGCGTAGCACCACCCGCGCTGGGTCGGGACGCAGACGAAGCGACTGGCGTTTCAACACCACGGATGGCGACCGAGCCTGCGCGATTCGTTCAGGCAGTGGCGAGCCGGTCGGCCTCAATGCCGACACGCTCATCACTGCTGGAGGCAGCTTCGCGCATCTCAGCGAGACCGAGCAGGTAAGAGACGGCAGACTCTCCGCCGCGATTCTCGTTGGCGCGATCAGGATGCAAGCCATCGCGGCAGCTGCCTGTCTTCACATCGACCAACGGCACGGACAGGTCGTTTCTGCCCAGAAACCACGTAAACGCGCGCTCGGCATCGGCGCGCCAAAGGGGATCGGCGTCGGCACGCCAGGCGGCCAGACAGGCCGAGATCGTGGCCGCAGCCTCCAGTGGCTGCTGGTCGAATGACTTTGGTGCCGTCCGATTCGCGCCAAAGCTTTGCGATCCCACCGGCCGGAAGATGCCGTCCAACGAGGTCTGAAGATGCATGAGCCAACGCAGACTGCGCAGTCCGGCCACAACGTACGGGCGCGCAGCGGTTGTGCCCCCCGTCACAATGAGGGCTTGCGGTAGACGGGCATTATCGTAGGCGAGACTATCCTCGAACCACTGCCAGTCAGAGCCCTCGCAGGCGACTAGCAGCGCCATCAGCCGGTCGGCCAGCACCAGGCGCAGGCGCTTGGCATCGGCGCAGTCCGCGACCACGGAGCAATAGGCGTCCAGGCCCAGCAATGTGAAGCTCCAGGCACGCGGCGAGTTGAAGCGCTCGACGGCCGGCAGGCCTTCACCAAACAGCGCCGCCGCCCACCGGCGTAACGAGGGCGTGTGAGCATCCCGGGCATATTCACCCAAGGCCCAGAGCGCGCGGCCGTGACTGTCCTCTGAGCCTTGATCCTCGAGCCAGCGTCGATCATAACCAAGGAAGTTGCGAAAGCGCCTGCGGTCAGGATTCCAGGCGTGCTGGATAAAGGCCGCGAACCGGATCGTTAAGGACTCGGGCAGCGGCCGCTCGCCAGCCCGGTTGAGACGACCGGCCACCAATAGAGCTCTGGCATTGTCGTCGATGCAGTAGCCGTGCGACCGATCGGGAACGCAGTACAGCGCATGTTGCAGCAGCCCCGTGTCATCACACAGCGCCAGCAGATGTCCGATCTGCATGACTGGCAGCGCCAGACTATCGATCGAGGGGACACGTGCGCTCGGATGGACGATCACTCGCCGTCGCGGCAGCGGCAGTACGCTCTCGAACATGCTCAAGTAGCGCTCAGCTATTCGGGGCCAGGTCATTGAGCGACCGCCGGCATAGGCGCGCGCACGCATGGCGGCGCGTCGGGTATCGTCGGTGAGCAGCGTCGCAATGGCCTCGCCGATCGCCTTGGAATCACCGAACGGGACCAGGATGCCGCAGTCGTGGGCCAGCAATTCGCGCGCATGCCAGTACGGGGTCGAGACGATCGCTTTTCCCAAACCGAAGCTGTAGGCCAAGGTCCCCGAGGTCATTTGCGCTTCGTTGAGATAGGGCGTGGCATAGACATCGCACATGGATATGAAGCCAATCAGTGTCGCCAGATCGACAAACTGATCGAGAAACACGACCTGTTGGCCCACCCCGAGCGCCCGGGCACGCGCTTCCAGGCCTCGGCGATAAGCCTCGCCCTGGTCGCGGACCAGATTGGGATGAGTCGCTCCCAGCACGACATAGACAGCGTCGGGACGGCTTCTCAGAATCGCCGGCATCGCATCGATCATGACTTCGATGCCTTTGCTGGGAGATAGCAGTCCAAAGGTCAATATGACGGACCGGCCGGCGAAGCCCAGAGCCGCCTTGGCGTCGTTGGGTTCAACGAACGCAACATCAGGCGTTCCGTGCGGAATGATCGCAATCTTCGACGACGGCGCGTGATAGACGCTTCGGAGCAGTTCTGCCCCCTTGTCTGCCATCACGATGACGCGCGAGGAGTCAGCGATGATCCGATCGAGCACGTTGCGTTGCACCGGAGTGGGGTTCGAAAGCACGGTGTGCAGGGTGGTGACGACCGGCATCGTCAGCCGGGACAGCAACGTCAAAATGTGGCTGCCCGCTTGGCCCCCGAAGATGCCAAATTCATGCTGCAGGCAGGCGACGTTGTAATCGCCCGCGTTCAGGACATGGGCGGCACTTTCATAATCCGCGAGGCGGTCATCGTTGATCTGAATGCGCACAGCGGCGGGATAGTCATAGTTGTGACCATGATCGGTCATGGCCACGATGCAGGTGCTCGGCGCGGCGGACGAATTGGCGACCGCCTGCTGCAGATCGGTCGTGAAGGTGGCAATCCCGCAGTGCCGCGGCAGTGAGTTGCCAATGAAGGCCACCCGACTCGCGGCGGTCATGATGGTGCCAGCCAGCGGGCAACCACCGGGCGCGGGTTATTTGAGCGCAATGACCATCGTCCGTCGAGAGTTCGGTCTGAGCTCGAGCGCATCGGCCAGCCCAATGCGCCCGAAAAGAGACACCGATTCAGGCAGGGGCGCACCCACGGGATCAGGATCGACCCGCCCCGCGGCTCGTGCCGGCCGAGCGTTCGCGGTCTTTTGCTTCATTAACCTTGAGCGCACGGCCGCCGAAGTCTGTGCCGTTGAGCGCCTGCGTGGCACGCGCAGCATCCTCGGTCGGCATCTCGATGAAGCCGAAGCCGCGGGGTTGCCCGGTTTCGCGATCATTGATCAGCGAGACTTTGTCGACCGAGCCGTGCGGAGCAAACAGAGTTCGCACGGAATCTTCGGTGGCGGTAAAGGGTAGATTTCCAACATAGAGTTTGGTCACTTGAAATACTCGTTCAAAAAGGAAAACAGGCAGAGACGGTCTACCGTCCGGTCGCGGGGATTTCAGGGATGGCAGTCCAGTGGCGAGATGAGAGCGCGGCAATGCGCAGGCCACGGGCGGGCAAGGCGGAAATTCACGAGGCGCGGCCAATGTAGCACGCCCGGGACTCCAGCGGTTCGTTATTGTCGCCGAGGAGTCACTGTTTACTGTTATTCAAGTGTTCGAATCCGGTGTGATCCTGTTGTATCTGGCAAAGATATTCGGGAGTCCAGTCGCCACGTCCGTTTGGGGCTTAGTGCATCGGCTCGTTCCATCTGAGCAGGAGAAACCGAAGGGTTGTTGCTGTTCCAAGAAACCGCAGCACAGCCGTGAGGGCCGCAGGCTCGCACGAAATCCGCGCGCGGATTACGCTCGAGACGCGGCGCAAAGCTCGACAGGCGGGACGGCTTGCGCAAGCACCAAAGGCAGTCGCGCGACTTAGTCGATTGGGGCGGGCTCCATGGGATCGTGCACATCGCCCGCGGGCGGGTCGCCAATGGGCGGTTGCGGCGGGATGGGCTTGGGTACGTCGGGCTTCGGATCCGTTGTCGGTATTGGACCTCTGGGTAATTCGGCCGTCATCAGTCTTATCTCCTGGGGAATGGATCTACCCCTATTAGTACGCTATCGGTGCCGCCGATCGCGTCGGCAGGCGCCGGTGTACAAAGTCAGTGCACGCTGAAGAGGTCATCGGGCTCCCGGCCGCGCTTGCATTGAATCGCCGTCGTGGGCGCGGTGTAGGAAGAGTCGCAGTGCAACGCCGGGTACTGCGCCTTCAGCTCGCTCGCTGAAATGCTGCTACGGTGGCTACGGCAACCTATGGCTGATCCAACCGCCCGTCCCCACCCGCGCTCGACAGCGAGCGTCGCCGGTCATCCGTTCCACGTGATGCTGGTGCCGATTCCGATCGTCTGCTTCATCGCGACGCTGGTTACCGACATCGTCTATTGGCAAACGGCGAACATGCTGTGGGCCGACATGTCGGCGTGGCTATTGACGGCGGGTTTGATCATCTCGGTGTTCGCCATCGTAGCGGGACTGATCGATTTCCTGGGTGATCCTCGAATCAGAGAACTGCGGGCGGCGTGGATTCACGTCGTGGGTAACGTGCTCGCGATCGCTCTCTCCATTGCCAACGCGTTCATTCACACCCGCGACGCCTACAGCTCGGTCGTGCCGACGGGCATTATCCTTTCTGCTCTGGTCGTGCTGATTCTGCTCGTGACCGGCTGGAACGGCTGGACCATGGTGTACCGTCACGGCGTGGGCGTCCGTGGGGACGAGCGCCGTTGAAGTCTGCGCTCGCGGGCCCGACAGTGGCCGTGGTTCTGGTTGCGCTGGTCGGTTGCGGATCGGCGCCGGGCGATCCACACCGGCAGATCGGTGCCAATCCCTATTTGCCCGCGATTCATCAATACCTATTACCGCCGATGCGCGTGGCCAAGGTGGTCGGATGGAGCGGCAGCGCGGCGCCAACGGTCGCGGCGGGGCTGAAGATCGAGGCCTTTGCCACGGATCTTGCGAACCCGCGCTCTGTCTATGTGCTGCCCAACGGTGATGTGCTGGTGGTCGAAACCGGACATCCCCCGGGTCCGGTCAGCCGGCCCAAAGAAATTGTCATGAACTGGGTCGAAAAGAAGGCCCATTCCCGCACCGAGCCGGGTCAGCGCATCTTGTTGTTTCGAGACACCAAGGGCGATGGTGTGCCGGATCAGAAAACGGTGTTCATCAATCATCTTAATTCGCCCTTTGGCGTGGTGCTGGTGGGTGACGAACTCTATGTCGCCAATACCGATGCCGTGATGCGCTACCACTACACTACCGGTCAGACACAGATCACCGACGGCGGCGAGAAGCTGTGCGACCTGCCGGGAGGTCCGATCGACCACCACTGGACCAAGAGCCTGACCGCGAGCCCCGACGGCAGCAAGCTGTATGCCGGCGTCGGATCCAACTCCAACATCACCGAGAATGGCTTGCAGGCTGAGGTCGGACGGGCGTCCATCTGGGAGATTGATCGAATCACCGGCGCACATCGCGAGTACGCCAAAGGACTTCGCAATCCCAATGGCCTGCAGTTCGAGCCGCAGACGCACGTGCTGTGGGCCGTGATCAACGAACGCGACGAGCTCGGTCCGGACCTGGTGCCCGATTATCTGACCTCGGTGAAGGACGGCGCCTTTTATGGCTGGCCCTACAGCTACTACGGTCAACACCTAGACCCTCGGGTCCAGCCGCAGCGCCCGGACCTGGTGGCCAAGGCGATCGCGCCCGACTACGCCCTGAGCTCGCATGTGGCGCCGCTCGGAATGGTTTTTTACAGCGGTACGAATCTGCCAGCGCGTTATCGCGGCGGCGCCTTCGTCGGCGAGCACGGCAGCTGGAATCGCAGCATTCTGAATGGCTACAAGGTGGTCTACATCCCATTCCAGGACGGTCATCCGGCAGGACCCGCCGAGGATGTCGTAACCGACTTTCTGGTGGACAACGATAAAGCGCGCGGCCGACCTGTGGGCCTCGCGGTCGACGGGCGCGGCGCGCTGCTGATCGCAGACGATACCGGCAACCGCGTGTGGCGCGTCTCAGCGGCATCGCCCTGAACCGACCGGCGGTGTCGGACGCGACACCACGCGCGAGAGATTGCACCGCCTACAGACCGTCGACGCTCGCACAGTCCACGATGCCACCATGTCGTCCGACTCCCCGCCAATGCCAACCGCCGACTCCTGATCTCCCTCGCGGGTGCTGCCGGTGCGACGCTCGCCATGCGCGCCGCGCTGCCGGCTGGCGCCAGCGACATGCCAGACCCCAACGCGGCCCCGACGACGCCTGACGCGAACCCCCGCACCTCCGGCAACACCAGCGACATCATCGTCGAGACGTTGATTGGCTGGGGTGTACCGATGGTGTTTGGGCTCGTGGGCGATGGCATCAATCCCCTGATCGAGGCGTTGCGCAAGCGCCAGGATCAAATCCGCTTCATCGCCGTACGCCACGAAGAGGCGGCTGCCTTCATGGCCTGCGGTTACGCCAAGCACACCGCTAAACTCGGCGTCTGTCTGGCGACGACCGGTCCGGGCGCCGTGCACCTGATGAACGGACTGTACGATGCGAAGATGGATTCCGCGCCGGTGCTGGCGATCACGGGGACCACGTTTCACGACCTCATCGGCACGGGCTTCATGCAGAGTGTCAACACGGTAGCGCTGATGCAGGACGTCGCGCTCTACAACACTCAGATCAGCGGGCCACTCAATGCGGCGATCGTGACGAATCTTGCCTGCCGGGCGGCCCTCGGATTGCGAGGCGTCGCGCATCTGACCATCGCCAAGGATACCCAGGCGATGCCGTTGCCGGCGGACAAGCCGTCGATGGAAAATCACGGCCTGCGTACCGCAGCCAGTTTCCAGCCCTCCGAAGATGCGCCCTCGGCCGCTCGCCTGAGCGCGGCGGCGGCCATCCTCAACCAGGGAAAGCGTGTGGCCATTCTGGTCGGACAGGGAGCGCTGCCTGCGCGCACCGAAGTGACCGCTTGCGCGCAGCGCCTAGGCGCGCCGGTGGCCAAGGCGCTGCTGGGGAAGGCGGTACTGCCGGATGACTCGCCCTACACCACCGGTGGCATCGGCCACCTGGGGACGATGCCGTCCAAGTACATCATGGAGAACTGCGACACGCTGCTGATCCTGGGTTCCACCATGCCGTGGGTGGACTCTTAGGCTGTCTTTAGTTTGACCGGGCAGGCTCCAGCTCGGTGCTCGGCGTTTCGGCGGGCGGCGTGTCCGGCGTCTCGGCGCCGGTGGTCTCGGCAGGATCCTCGGACGGCGTGCTGCCCGAGCGGCGTTGCTGCTTCTGCAGCTGCCGTGCCTTTCTCGCCTCTTCCTTTTGACGCTTAGCTTGTCGGTAATTGCGCTTCACCAAGACATCTCCGTGTATCGCACACGCTCACTGCTTCTCGCCACTCTACTATTCCCGCCGGGCATCGCTCGACATTCGGCGGCCGCGCATTGCCGCTGCGCGCAACGGCACAGCGTTCGCGCCCATTGGGACGCGCCCTCGACCCTGAGGGCGGCAATCAGTCGCTAGTGGGGAACGCAGCGACCAGCTGAAATTTGAGCTGCATCGAACAGGCACTGCTGCCGGCTCGATCGCGCAGCCGCACGCCGTGGCAGCTCATCTGACCGCTGGCGGTGGCTGCGCGCTTGCGGCCCGCAGGACCGTCGAGCAATTTGGCGACCGCTGGCATCAGATCGAAGTCGGCATCACAGTCGGCGCACGGGCAGGCAAAGCGAAAGAAAGCCGGCGCGGCCGGATACAGAATGTGCTGCTGTGGCGAGGGTGTGTGATCGGTCAGGTCGCTGAACACCAGCTCGATGCGCAGCTGCGTCACTTCGGGATAGGCACGCCGCAGCGCGGCCGCACGGTTGCGCTCGCTCAACATGAGTTCGCGTCGCTGCGTCGCAGAATTCACGCTCTTGCGAATGGCAACTTTCATGGTGCGCTGCCGGCGATCGGGGTTTGAGCCTCGGCCCGCAGCCGCTGCTCCGCATAGATGTCCTCGACGCTCAGGCCGGTATTCTTGGCAATCAGATCGATCAGACGGTGGCCTGCGTCGCGAGGCAGAGCGATCTGGTGGCGCCGTTCCCAGACCCGTATTCGCTCTGACGGTGAATTGAGCACCGAGGATTGTTCGGCCAGCTGCTTCTGCCAATGCTCGAGCGCCTCGGCCTGGCGCAGTGCCATGCGGGTGCGAAAGTCCGCGGTACTCTCGCCCGCCTGCACGGTGCCATAGACGATGCGACCCTTGAAACTGTCATTGGCCACAGGCAGCTCCCGTGTCCCGGGCGGCCGGCAGCGTCACCGATCCAACGCTAGCGTGTCCCGCTAACACCGGACGACGCTTGGCATCGGTCGCAGTGAAGGCACAATTCCCACAATAGATTTTAGGCATGAAGACGAACTCTCCCGGTGACTTCGGAGGCGCTTGCCGAATCGATCTGCCACGCACGGTATTTCACTCCGCGGTACGGCAGCCAGCTTCAGGGACACCTCGTCTCGCGCGCCATCGAACACAGTGCCAGCCCCTGATCGCAGGGGCTTCAGGTCCATTTCGGCAGCCTCGAGTCAGAGGGGGCGTCTTGGATCAGGAACGTCGACGATCGCACGCTATCTTAGCACTTTTCCCAGCCGATCCCCCGCGATACTGCTGGGATCCCCAGGCGCGCCAGCCACTTACACCCGATCGGCCTCCAGCCCTCCAGCGCTGAACCGGGAACTGCCTGGACAGGGGGGGGGTTCGAGGCCGCAGTCGGCTTGGGGCACCGCGACCGGAAGGCACTCCAAATCACGTATCAACAGAGCACCCAGGGCACGGGCGCGGGCGGCTGTGATTGGGCAGCGACGTCTACGTCAAGCGCAGCGATGAGCCTTAGGCAACGGTGTCCGCCAACGCGTTTAGTACCCGATCGTGAATCGGCGGCGCAGGTGTTGCGGCTTCTCGAGTTCATCGACCAGCGCGATGACGTAATCGTCATACGAGATCGAACTCTTGCCGTCGGGCCCGACGATCAGCTGGTCGGTGCCGAGGCGAAACTTGCCGGTGCGCGGCCCCGGACCGATCAGCGCCGCCGGCGAGAAAAACGTCCAGTCGAGCGTCTTATCCTGCCGCAACAGCGTGAGCAGCGCGCTGGCTTCGTTGACCGCCGGCATCCACTCGGCCGGGATCTGGCCGGAATCCTTGAGCAACTTGCCCGGCGCGATCTCCAGTGAGCCCGCGCCGCCGACCGCGATGTAGCGCTTGACCCCCGAGGCACGCACCACGCTCAAGATCTTGTCTGCGTAACCCGGCGCATACGGAATCGAGCTGATGACCGCCTGATGACCGCGCAGCACGCTGCTCAGCGGCTGCGGATCGGTGACGTCACCGGCCACCCAGCGCACCGCCGGGGTCTGCTCGCTGCTCTTGGGGTGACGCGCGATCGCGGTGATCTGGTGGCCGCCTCGACGCTGCAGCTCGGCGACAATCCGGCTGCCGATGTTTCCCGTGGCTCCAACGACTGCGACGTGCATGGAGGCGGACTCTAAGGCGGATCGGTGCCAGCGTGCAATCTTGACGCGGCTAAGATCATCGGTCGCGTTGCCATGAGCCTTCGCAGGCATGTCCCTGCTCCCCCGACGTCGTACCTTCGCGCGTGAATCACGCGCATCGCCCGTACGTCGCCGCCCCTGCGCCTAAGCGCCTGCCGATTTTCAACGGTGGCTTTGACGATGGCTTCGGCGGCCACATCGATGCGCTGTGCGAGCACGGCGAGCTGCTGCTGCCCGCGCCGTCGACGCTCATGGGCGTGCCGCTTTCGGCACACTGGCGCTGCTACTCACTGCCGGCACTCTGACGCGTATTCGGGCGATTCTCTGACGGAAGACACCTGCCGATTTGCATTCAATGTGCACGCTCAAACTGTGAGTGCCGCGGGGATGGTGGCCAATGCCGGGCGTGTCTGCACGTCTGCCTTACTGCGGGGCCCCGCCCGTTCCCGGCGATCTGTGGCATCGATTCAATCTTGATCCGGTCCTGATCGGGGCACTGATTATTCTGCTCGTGCTCCACCTGCGCGCGCTGCGCACCGAGCCCGGCGGCCGCCTGCCGGCCGTGACCGGCTGGCTAATCGCGGCCGCGGCATTGATCTCCCCGCTGTGCGCGCTATCGGTGTCGCTGTTCTCGGCGCGCATTGCCCAGCACATGGTGCTGCTGCTGGTGGCTGCACCGCTGATCGCGATGGCATGGCCGCGATCGATGGCGCCGCGGCGCGCCTGGTCGCTGTGGGCCAGTGCGGCGTTTTTCTTCGTGGCGTTGTGGTTCTGGCACATGCCGGTGCCGTATGACGCCACCTTCCAGTCTTCGATCATCTACTGGTCGATGCATATCACCTTGTTCGGCAGCGGCATCCTGCTGTGGCGCGAACTGCTGCAGCATCGTGATTCGCACACGCTGGATGCGCTGGCCGTGGCGCTGTTGAGCTCGTTGCAGATGGGACTGCTCGGAGCGGTCCTGACGTTTGCCTCCCGTCCGCTGTACCTGTCGCACCTGGCGACCGCCGGACTCTGGGGCTACATGCCGCTGGAAGATCAGCAGCTCGGCGGCGTGCTGATGTGGGTACCGGGTGTGCTGCTGTTCCTGTGGGCGGGCGTGCGCTCGCTGCGGCGCTTATGGATGGCGCTCGAAACTGCTGAGCCATCGTGAGCGCAACGCCGCTCGCCTACCTGAGTTCGGCCGGCACGCGTGCGGACATTACCCTACCGTTGACCTGGCTGACGCTGATCATCTCGATCATCGTCTGCTTAGTTGTTGCCTGGGTGCTGTGGCAGGCGATGCGACGTGCCAGCGCCCGCGGCGGCGCGCAGGCCACGCGTTCGATTCCGGTCGAGCGCGGCAGCAACGGCGTGCGCTGGATCCGGATCGGCCTGTGGCTGTCGGCCGCACCGCTGCTGCTGACGCTGGTGTGGACCATGGTGGCACTGGCCAAGGTGGCTGCACCGTTCGCCCGGCCGGCCCTGACGCTCGATGTCACCGGTCACCAATGGTGGTGGGAAGCGGTCTATCACGGTGACGGGCCCTCGCAGACCTTCCACACGGCCAATGAAATCCACATTCCGGTCGGCGTGCCGGTGCAGGTTCGGCTGCACGGCGCTGACGTCATTCACAGCTTCTGGGTGCCCAAGCTCTCGGGCAAGACCGACACCATTCCCGGGCAGACCAATATCAGCTGGCTTGAGGCGCGCCTGCCCGGCCGTTATCAGGGCCAGTGCACCGAGTACTGCGGTTTGCAACACGCACGCATGGCGTTCGAGGTGGTGGCGCAAAGTGCCGACGACTTCGAGCGCTGGCGCCAACATCAGCTCGAGCCGGCGCCCGCTCCCAGCTCGGCCGAGCAGCAGCGCGGCATGGATCTGGTCGTGTACCGCTGCGGACTGTGCCATTCGGTGCGCGGCACGCCGGCCGGCGCGCTGTACGCGCCGGATCTGACCCACCTGATGAGCCGGCGGCTCATCGCCGCCGGCGTGCTGGTCAACAACCCCGGCAATCTCAGCGGCTGGATCGAGCACCCGCAGGGCATCAAGCCCGGCTCGCTGATGCCGGATCAGTTTCTGTCCGGTCCGCAGCTATCCGATGTGCGCGCCTACCTGGAGACGCTGCAATGAATGCTGCCGACGTGCGCACTCCGACCGTGGGGACGGTGGCTGAGGTCTCCAGGCCGCGCTTACTGAGCTTGTGGGAAACCTCGCCGGGACTTAAGGGCTTTTTCAGCACGGTCGATCACAAGCAAATCGGCATCCGCTACATCGTCACCGCGTTCGTGTTCCTGATTCTGGGCGGCATCGAGGCACTGGTCATGCGGCTGCAGCTGATCGGCCCGGATCGCACGCTGCTGACGCCCGACCAGTACGACCAGCTGTTCTCGACCCACGGCATGACGATGATCTTCCTGTATGCATCGCCGATCCTGTCGGGCTTTTCCAATTACCTGTGGCCGCTGCTGCTGGGCAGCCGCGACATGGCGTTTCCGCGCCTGAACGCGCTGAGCTACTGGATTTATCTGGCCGCCGGCATCTTTCTGTACGTCGGTTTTCTGACCGGCAACGGCCCCAATGACGGCTGGTTCAACTACGTCCCGTACGCCTCGCGCGACTACAACCCGGGGCTGAACGAGGATTTCTATTCACTCGGGATGGTGTTCCTCGGCCTATCGGTCACGGTCGGGGCCGCCAATTTCATCGTCACGGCGCTGCGCACTCGGGCGCCCGGCATGTCGATCAACCGGATGCCGATCCTGGTCTGGGGCACCCTGACCGCCAGCGCCGCCAACCTGCTGGTGGTACCCGCCGTCAGCCTGGCGTTCTTTCTGCTGTGGATGGACCGGCAGTTCGGCACCCACTTCTTTGATGCCAGCAATGGCGGCCAGCCGCTGCTGTGGCAGCACCTGTTCTGGATCTTCGGCCACCCCTGGGTCTATGCCATCGTGTTACCGGCCATGGGCATGGCTTCGGATGCGTTGCCGGTGTTCTGCCGCCGGCCGCTGGTGGGCTATTCGCTGGTCGCACTGTCGACCGTGGCCACGATGATCCTCGGCTTTGGCGTCTGGGTGCATCACATGTTCGCCACCGGGTTGCCTAGCCTGGGACTGTCGTTCTTCTCCGGCGCCTCGATCGCGATCACGGTGCCTTCGGCGGTGGCGGTGTTTGCGTGGCTCGCCACGCTGCGGCTGGGCCGTCCGGTCATCACCACCGCGTTCCTGTTCTTTGCCTCGATGATCGTGCTGTTCGTGATCGGCGGCGTGTCCGGCTTCATGACTGCCAGCGTGCCGGTGGACTGGCAATTGACCGACACCTATTTCGTGGTCGCGCACCTGCACTACGTGCTGATCGGCATCAACGTGTTCCCGGTGGTGGGCGCGGTCTATTTCTGGTTCCCCAAAATGACCGGGCGGCTGATGGATGAGCGCCTGGGACGCTGGAACTTCTGGACCATGTTCATCGGTTTTAATCTTGCGTTCCTGCCGATGCACCTGACCGGACTGCTGGGCATGCCGCGGCGCGTCTACACCTATGCGGATGGCATGGGCTGGGACACATTAAATCTGATCACCTCGATCGGCAGCTTCGTGCTCGCCATCGGCGTGCTGCTGTTGATCATCAATGTGTTGCGCAGTCTCAAGCGCGGCGCAGTAGCCGGCGACAACCCCTGGGATGCGCCAACGCTCGAGTGGAGCGTGTCCTCCCCGCCGCCGCCGTACAACTTCGCGGTCATCCCGACCATCGCCTCGCGCCACCCGCTGTGGGAGGACCGGCTGCAGGAGAGCGAAGCACGCTCGTCGTTGAACTGCGGTCTGCAGCTGCAGACGGCCAAGGAGACCATCGGCACCACGGCGCTCGATGCCGTCCCCGACATGATCCTGGAGATGCCGGAAGACAGCTTCGCGCCGTTATGTGTCGCGATCGGCCTGTCGGTCACGTTCGCGGGGCTGCTGCTCAAGGGCTGGAGCGCGGTGTGGATCGGCGCGCTGATCGTCGCGCTGTCGATCCTGTCCTGGCTGTGGCCGCGACGGCAGCTGCGCGAACGCGAGCCGGCACCGGCGAGCGAGTCGGCGCATGGTTGAGAGCGCCATTGCCACCCCGCGCGACCTGCCGGTCGGCCCGACCGGGCGCAAAGGTCTGGGATCCTGGGGCGTCGCCACGCTGATCGCGAGCGAGGCGGCCCTATTCAGCTACCTGCTCTTTTCTTATTACTATGACGGGGTCGTGACCCCGAGGGGCTGGCTGCTCGAGCCCAGTCCCAGCCTCAAGCTGGCGCTGCCCAATACCATCCTGCTGCTGCTGTCGAGCGCGGTGGCGTGGTGGGGTGAGCGCGGCATCCTGACGCGCCGGCGCAACCAGGCGCTGTGGGGCTTCGGGATCGCGTTCCTGATGGGCGCGCTGTTCGCGCTGGTGCAGTGGTTCGAGTGGCATGCCAAGCCCTACCACTTCGGCGCCAGCAACTACGCCTCGCTGTATTTCATCACCACCGGTTTTCACATGGCGCACGTGCTGGTGGGGCTGCTGGTGCTGGCGGCGCTGTTCCTGTGGACGGTGCTCGACTATTTCAGTCCGCGGCGTCGACTGACCGTGACCGCCGGGGTGTTCTACTGGCACTTCGTCGATGTGGTGTGGCTGTTTGTCTTTACCACCTACTACATCACCCCGTATCTGGGCTTTGGCCGGTGAGTGCCCAGCACGCCTCACTGAGCCACCACCCGGCACCGCACCGCGACCGGGTGTCACAGCTGACGGCGCTGTTCGGCGTGGCCGGCGGACCGCTGGCCTGGTTCGTCGAGGTATGCGCCGGGTTCGCGCTGGCCAGCGCTCCGTGCTTCAGCAGCGCGGTGCGCACCACGCAGCCGGTCGCGCAACTGACCTGGACCTGGCCGGCGATGATCGCGGTGATGGTGGCCTGCGTGCTTACGGCGCTGATCGCCTGCGCAGTGTCGTACCGTACCTTTGCACGCACGCGCGCCGAGGCCCAGGGAGATCCTGCGCACCTGATGGAAGTCGGGGCCGGACGCACGCGCTTCGTCGCGCTCTGGGGCGTACTGCTGGGCGCCGGTTTTGCGATCGCGGCGGCCGCGACCGCCATCGCCTTTGTGGCCGTACCTCGATGCGCCGGCTAAGCCCGGTGCTGGTGCTGCTGTGTGGGCTGCCGGCCTGCCATGGCAGCACGCAGTCGCAGCAGCGGCACGAGGCCAAGGCCTTGATCGGCACCTATTGCGCCAGCTGCCACACGGTCCCCGGGATCGCGCGTGCCCACGGCCGCGTCGGTCCGTCGCTTGAGGGCATCGCGCGCCAACAGATTCTCGCGGGCCATTTCGCCAATACGCCCGAGACCATGATGCGCTGGATCGAGCATCCACAGCAGCTGCTGCCCGGCGACGCCATGCCCGAGATGGGCCTGACGAGCGAGCAGGCGCGAACCATTGCTGCCTACCTCTACACACTGGAATAACGCCGATGAGACCCCTGATTGCCGTTCTCGCCTTGAGCGCCCTGCCGCTGACGGGGCTCGCACAGACCGTGCCGGCTCCGGTGCCTGCCGATGAAGTCTTCACGCTGGCGCAGATCGGTCACGCGATCGCCGCGCCGACCCCGCAGGCCGGGCGCACCGCGGCCAGCCCAGCCAATGCGCCGGTCGACGATGGCCAGTGGACCATGCCGTCGAAGAACTACGCCTCGACCCGGTTTTCCTCGCTGACCGAGATCACGCCGCAGAACGCCAAGGACCTGAAGGTGGATTTCACCTTCTCGCTGGCGGTCAACAAGGGCCAGGAGGCCGCGCCGATCATCGCCGACAACACCCTGTTCGTGGTCACCGCCTATCCCAATTACGTCTACGCGCTGGATCTGACCAAGCCGGGCGCGCCGCTGAAATGGAAATTCGCACCCAAGCCGCTGCCGGCGAGCCAGGGGCTGGCCTGCTGCGACGTGGTCAACCGCGGCGGTACCTACGACAAGGGCAAGTACATCTTCAGCACCCTGGACGGACAGGTGATCGCGCTGGATGCGAAGAGCGGCAAGGCGCTGTGGCGCACGCGGCTGGCCAATCTCAATATCGGCGAGACCATCACGATGGCGCCCACCGTGGCCGACGGCCACGTCTACGTCGGCAACTCGGGCGGCGAGATGGGTGTGCGCGGCTGGATCACGGCGCTGGATGAGGACAGCGGCAAGATCGACTGGAAGGCCTTCAACACCGGGCCCGACAAGGACGTGCTGATCGGCTCGGACTTCAAGCCCTTCTATGCATCCGATCGCGGCCAGGATCTGGGCGTCAAGAGCTGGCCGCCCGAGGCCTGGAAGATCGGCGGCGGCAATGTCTGGGGCTGGATCACCTACGACAACGAACTGCACATGCTCTACCACGGCACCGGCAACCCAGGTCCGTGGAACGCCGACCAGCGGCCCGGCGACAACAAGTGGACCACCGGCATCTTCGCGCGCGATCCGAGCAGCGGCGATGCGCACTGGTACTACCAGTTCTCCCCGCACGACAACCATGACTACGACGGCATCAACGAGCAGATCCTGCTCGACATGCCATTCGGCGGCACCATGCACAAGGTGCTGATTCACTTTGATCGCAACGGTTATCTGTACGTGATCGATCGGCACAGCGGCCAGGTGCTGTCGGCCGATCCCTTCGGTCCGACTAACTGGACCCGCGGGGTCGATCTGAGCACCGGCCGCCCGATCATCAATCCGGACAAGACCACCAAGGAAGGACAGGATGTCACCGACATCTGTCCGACCGCGTCGGGCTCCAAGGACTGGGAGCCGAGCAGTTTCAGTCCCGAGACCGGCCTGCTCTACATCCCGCACGAAAACATGTGCATGGACAAGAAGGATATGGAAGTCGGCTACATCGCCGGCACGCCCTACGTCGGTGCCGAAGTGCATATGAAGCCCGGCCCCGGCGGCAATCGCGGTGAGCTGACCGCCTGGGACCCGGTGGCGCGCAAGCCGGTGTGGGCGGTGAAGGAGATGTTCCCGGTCTGGTCGGGCACCGTGGTCACAGGCGGCGGGCTGGTGTTCTACGGCACCATGGACGGCTGGTTCAAGGCGGTCGATGCCAAGACCGGAGCGCTCGCCTGGCGCTTCAAGGTCGACAGCGGAATCATCGGCCAGCCGGTCAGCTACAAGGGACCCGACGGTCACCAATACATCGCCGTGCTGTCGGGAGTGGGCGGCTGGTCCGGTGCGGTGGTCTCCGGTCCGGTCGATCCGCGCGACGGCTCGGCCGCCCTCGGAATGGTCAACGTAATGTCGGATCTGCCGAAATACACCACGGCAGGAGGAACGCTGTATGTGTTCTCGCTCCCGCACTGAAAGCTACGCCGCGCTGCTGAGTGCCGTGCTGCTGCTGGCCGGCTGCGGCCGCGGCATGCAGGCCGCGCTGCCGGCGCAGCAGGGTGCCGACACCGGCCCGGTGATCGATTCGGCCCTCGACCCTGGCGTTGATCACAGCCTGGTGACGGTCGATCCGCGGGCCGCGCAGTACTACGACAATCCGCAGGCCGTTCAGACCGGCAAGCTGCTGTTCGGCGCATTCAACTGCAGCGGCTGCCACTCCAACGGCGGCGGTGGCATGGGTCCATCGCTAATGGATGATGAGTGGATCTACGGTGATCGCCTCGAGCAGATCCATCAGACCATCGTGCAGGGTCGGCCCAATGGCATGCCTTCCTGGGGCGGCAAGATCCCCGACCAGCAGATCTGGCAACTCGCAGCCTATGTGCGCTCGTTGTCGCTGCCGGCGACACTGGCAGCACAGAATGGTCCCACGCCGGGACAATCCCCGGCGCCCGTGCCGCGCGATGCGGCCCAGGATTCCGGCTGGTCGCCGCCCGATGACACCACCAATCACTACACCACGACCACCACGGGCCCGCAGTGAGCGCGCAACGATCGGTGCTGGCGATGCTGGCGGCGGCCTCACTGGTCAGTAACGTCACGGCCGCTGATCCGGCGAGCGCCGCTCGCACGCTGGTGGTGTGCGCCGATCCGAATAACCTGCCCTTTTCCAACCGCGCCGGCCAGGGGTTCGAGAACCACCTGGCGCAGCTGCTCGGCCGCGAGCTCAAGGCGCACGTCAGCTACCTGTGGTGGGCGCAGCGCCGCGGCTATGTGCGCAGCACTCTCAATGAAGCCAAGTGCGACCTGTGGCCGGGCGTGGCCAGCGGTGTCGATCGGGTCATGACCACGAAGCCCTACTATCGCTCGACCTACGTGTTCGTGACGCGCGCCGACCGGCATCTGACCTCGTTGTCATTCGATGATCCGCGGCTCAAGCGCCTATCGATCGGGGTGCAGATGATCGGCAATAACGCCACCAACACCCCGCCGGCGCAGGCCCTCGCCCGACGCGGCATCACTGACAATATCCACGGCTACATGGTCTACGGTCACTACGACCGTCCCAATCCGTCGGCCGAGATCGTGCGCGCGGTCGAGCGCGGCGAGATCGATGTCGCCGTGGTCTGGGGTCCTCTGGCCGGCTACTTCGCGCAGCGATCGCCGGTGCGCCTGCGCCTGGAGGCGGTGCCGGCCGACAGCGAGGACCCGCGGCTGCCGATGACCTATTCGATCGCGGTCGGGGTGCGCAGCGGCAATGCGGCGCTACGCGATCAGGTCGAACAGGTCCTGGAGCACGACAAGCCAACGATCGATCGGCTGCTGCGGGCCTACGACGTGCCTTCGGCCTGACCGGGAGTGGACCAGACCCGTAGCGGTGCCGACTCCTACGCCGGCACGCGGCGCCGGCGCTGTCCGATATAGGCTCCGCGATGACCAGGTCGAAGCCCCGCTCGGCGGCGATGGCCGCCAACTCAAAGCCGATGCCGGTGGAAGCGCCGGTGATGAGGGCAGGCGGACGATCGGACAGCGTGGCTGTGGCCATGAGTAATCTCCTTGAGGGCGGCAGGCATGGTGACAACGTGCACGCAGGCACACTGTAGGTGAGCCACGCCCCACGCGTAGGCGAGCGGGCTGCGTTCAGTTTCAGTGCACCGCGCTCTGCTGCGGTTTGAGGATGACCTTGGTGGTCGAGTTCTGCTCCTGCTTGAACAGCCGATAGCCTTCCGGGGCCTGTTCCAGTGGCAGGCGATGGCTGATCAGAAAGGTCGTGTCGATTTTTCCGTCCAGGATCATCTGCAGTAGCTTGTCGGAATATTTCTGCACGTGCGTCTGCCCGGATCGCACCGTCAGTCCCTTCTCCATCAAGGCGCCGATCGGAAACTTGTCGGTAAAGCCGCCGTACACTCCCGGGATCGAGACGCGACCGCCCTTGCGGCACGCCAGGATCACCTGCCGCAGCGCATGCGTGCGGTCGGTGACCAGGCCCACTGCGGCCTTGACGTGATCGTAGACGTTATCGACCGAATGGCCGTGGGCTTCCATACCGACCGCATCCACGCAGGCATCCGGCCCGATGCCGCCGGTAAGCTCCGCCAGGGCTTCGCGCACCGGCGTGTTCGCAAAATTCACCAGCACCGCGCCGAGCTTCTGCGCCAATGCCAACCGGCCCGGATGCTCATCGATCGCGATCACGCGCTCGGCGCCCATCAACAACGCCGATTGAATGGTAAACAGCCCGACTGGACCGCAACCCCAGACCGCGACGGTGTCGCCCGGCTCGATCGCACAGTTCTCCGCCGCCATCCAGCCAGTCGGAAGAATGTCCGACAGGAACAGGACTGTTTCATCTTCGACGCCTTCGGGGATGACGATCGGGCCGACGTCGGCAAACGGAACGCGCGCGTAATGCGCCTGGCCGCCGGCATAGCCCCCGGTCAGATGGGAATAGCCGAACGCGCCGGTCATCGCGTGGCCGTACAGCAGTTCCGACATGCCGGCGGTCTCGGATGGGTTGGAATTGTCACAGCCCGCGTACTGTTGCCGCTGACAGAAAAAGCACTGGCCGCAGGCGATCACGAACGGTACCACCACGCGCTGTCCGATCTTGAGCTTGCGGTTGCCGGCTCCGACCTCCACCACCGTGCCCATGAATTCGTGACCGAGCACATCGCCCGACTTCATGGTCGGAATATAGTGGTCGTACAGATGCAGGTCCGAGCCGCAGATCGCCGTCGAGCTGATCTCGATGATCGCATCGCGCGGATTGACGATCGCGGGGTCAGGAACGGTCTGCACCCGTACGTCGTGTTTGCCATGCCAGGTGAGTGCTCGCATCGGGTGCTCCGGATAATGTCAGTCAGCAGGTGCTAGGCGCGCGGCGCGGCGTTCGGAGGAGCCGCGGTGGCGACCTCACCGGTCTCCATCAGTTGCTTGAAGCGCCGCAGGTCCTGATAGGCGCGCGTGCGCGGGTCGCGATGAAACAATCGAGCCAGCATTTCACCGACCCGTCCGCCGGTCTGTTCGTAGCTGATGGTCGCGGTCACCACGGTGCCGCGGCCGCCGGCCGCGTCGCGAAATTCCAGCTGGGCCCGGTGCAGCAGCTCGGTTCCGGACACCGTGCGCCAGGCGATCAGCGCGTCGGCCCGCGTCTCAACGACCTCGGTATCCCATACCGCCAGCTCATCCGCATCGCCCACCACCCAGCGCGCGTGCTGCGAGTCGAGCACCTCGACTCGTCGGACCCCCGCCATGAAGCGCGACAAGTGCGCGAAATCGCGGCAGAACCCATACAGCTCGGATCGCGGCCGATCCACTGTCACCGAGCGGCCGATGACCTCGCCCTCGGTGTCCTCCGCGCTCGCAGCGCCGTCCTCGGTGGAACTGTGCTGGACAGACAGCGGGGCCTCAGTGGTCGCGGTGAGAACAGGTTCGGTTGCCATGGTACAAATCTCCGTGCAGTGGCGTGCAGCATGCCTAGAGGCACCCAGCCGCTCTGTCTCCTTTGCGGTGCACTCACCGTAGGACGTCACCCGATCGGATGGCCGAAGTCACCGACTCGGATAGACTGCAACGATGGAACTGCTCATCAGGGTTCTGACTGGCGGTGCGATCATTTCTGTCTTTGCGCTGGCAGGTGATGTACTCAAGCCCAAGAGCTTCGCCGGACTGTTTGCTGCAGCGCCCTCGGTGGCTCTGGCGAGTCTGGCACTGACGATTGTCAACGACGGTGCAGCCTTCGCCGCCGTGGAGGCCCGCTCGATGGTGGTCGGCGCGCTGGGATTCTTCGTCTACGCGCGCTGCTGTGTCGATCTGATGGGCACGCGACACCAAAGCGCGATGAGCGCGACGTTATGCGCATTACCGGTCTGGGCCGCGGTGTCCTTTACGTTGTGGGCGCTACTGTTGCGATGATCAAGATGCCGGTGCGACTCAAGTTCTCGGCGCTGCGCGATGTCACACTGCACGACTATGTCAGTCGCTTTGCGCTGGGTGGCGCCATAACGGTGTTGGCCGGCATGATCGCCCGGTACTTCGGTCCGGTGGCGGGTGGGGTGTTCCTGGCCTTTCCGGCCATCTTTCCCGCCAGTGCCACCCTGATCGAGAAGCATCAGCGACCGAAGAAGCAGCGCGCCGGTATTGCCTTCACCCTCCGGGGCCGGCTCGCGGCCGCGATCGATGCGCGCGGGGCTACGCTCGGATCGATCGCGCTGGTGCTGTTCGCACTGGTGTGTTGGCAAGGGCTGCCGCGGCATCGGCCGGTCGGGGTGCTGGGCATCGCGCTGGCGCTTTGGCTGGCACTTGCCACCACCCTGTGGCGGCTGCGTCAATGGCATGGGCTGATCAGGGCGCGCCACCGGCGCACCCCCTCGCGCTGACGGGGCGCCTGTTCCATCGAAGAGCGCGCGATGTGAGAATGCGTAGCTGTAATTTTCGTCCGGACGGAGAGCCAGCGGATGGCGAACGTTGCCCGCTTACTGACGCTGATGCTGTCAGGCCTCATCGCCACGGCGGCGTGGAGCGCGCAGGCCGATAGTGGCAAGCACCCTCAGGCGCCGGCCCCGAGGCGCATCGCACTCGTGGTCGGCAACAGCCGCTATGCCAGCTCGCCGCTCACCAATCCGGAGAATGATGCCGCATTGATCGCTAGCACTTTGCGGCAACTTGGCTTCGATGTGAGCCTGCAGACCAATGGCACGCAGGCGCAGATGAAGCGCGCGATCCAGCAGTTCGGTGCCGCGCTCGAGCAGGCCGGCCCTGACACCGTCGGACTCTTCTACTATGCCGGTCACGGGGTACAGCTCGACGGGCGCAATTTCCTGATCCCGGTGGGTGCCCAGATCGAGCGCGGCGCCGACGTGGAGATCGAAGCGGTGAGCGCCGACTGGGTGCTCGACGAGATGCGCTACGCCCGCAATCGCCTCAATTTCGTGATACTGGATGCCTGTCGCAACAATCCGTTCGCGGGCGCCTCGCGCTCGGGCGATCGCGGACTGGCGCGCATGGATGCCCCGGCCGGTGTGCTGATTGCGTACTCGACCGCGCCGGGCGAGGTCGCCGCCGACGGTGACGGCCGCAACAGTCCCTACAGCCAGGCTCTGGCGCAGGCCATGCGTGAGACCGACGGACCCGCCGAGCTGATGTTCAAGAACGCGCGCGTCTCGGTTCGACGCATGACCTCTGATCATCAAACGCCGTGGGAGTCCTCGTCACTGACGGGCGATTTTCGCTTTGCGCTGCAGCCTGCAGTCGCCTCCGCGCCCTCGCCGCCGCTCGCCGCGAGCCCGGCGCGCACTGCCGCGCCGGCGAGCCAGACCGCGACGAGTCCCGGCTCCGTCCCTGCTGCCCCCAACTCCGCCGAGGCGGGGTTCGACTCCACACCGCAGTTCCTGTCCGATGCGATGTGCAAGCATGCGGTCGGCGACTGGAAAGTGCAGATCGGCGAGCAGCGTGGTCGCGTCAGGCTGGACGATCGCGCCGGCGGACTGGCCAAGCTGGCCGATGACGCGCCCACCATCGGTCTGAGTTGGACCTGCAATGCCGCTACTTACAAGTTCGTGATCCGATACGCGGACGGAACGGTGCACACGGTGGTGAGTGACAACACCGACAAGCTGATGTTCGGCTACGACCAGCACGGCACCACGACCGTCTACAGCCGCTAGGGCGCCGGATCGCTCCCACGCCCGGCGCGCTGCAGAGCCTGAAAACACCCAGCGACCAGTTCCGTCACAGGCGTCCGCGTGCCCCGCGTCTGGCCGAGTTCGCGGACGATGGCGAGATCCTTGAGCACCATGCGCAGGCGACCCGCGGCCGCCGGATCGGGATGTCCGCGCAGCAGGCTCGCGAGCCAGTCGCCCAGGCGCGTCATGTGCGGCAGATCACCGCCAGCGGCGCCGCGCGCGTATTCGCGCAGCATGTTGGAATCGGCAAAGCCGCCCTCGAGCGCATCGGGCAACCGCCCGGTGTCCAGCCCGAACGCCGCACCCAGTGCCAGTGCCTCGGCGATGCTGGTGAGCGTACCGAAGTTGATGATCTGATTGCAGGCCTTGGTGGCCTGCCCCGATCCGATCGGACCCATGTGCGTGATCTTGTGCGCGTAAGTGCGGATGACCGGTGTGGCCGCCTCGACGTCCCTAACCGCGCCGCCCACCATCACCGCCAGGGTGCCGGCGCGTGCGCCGACCGCTCCGCCCGACACCGGCGCATCGATCATCCCGATATCAAAGTCCGACAGTCGTTTTGCCAGCGCGATCGAGGCGTCAGGATGCAGCGTCGAGTGATCGACCACGACGCGCAGCCGGCTGCGCGCCTGCACCAGGCCATCGGCTTCGAACAATACGCGCTCGACCGCCGCGACCGAATCCAGGCACAGACACACGACCTCGCAGTGCTGCGCCAGCTCGAGTGGCGAGGCCGCGGCCTGAGCACCTGCAGCCAACAGCGGCGCCATCTTCGAGGCGGTGCGATTCCACACCGTGAGCGGCAGACCGGCAACAGCAATGCGCTCGGCCATCGGCGCGCCGATGTTGCCCAGACCAATGTAGCCCACTCTCAAGACGAGGCAGCCGCCGCGATCGTTTCGATGTCGGCCGGCGCCGGCTCGCGCGCGGCGTTGATAGCACTGAGAAATGAGGCAAACACAATATCCGCCGCCGGCGGATAGAAAATATCCAGATGCCTCCCCGGCACCGCAACGACGCGCAGCCGGGGGCACAGGCGCCGCCAGGTGGCCAGCGTCCGGCAGGCGAGCTCCTCACTCACCACCAGCCAGACGTTCTGCTGCAGTACCGGGGGCGACCAGAACTCGATCGCCGGTTGCCGGTACGCCTCGCACAATAATTTATAGACGGCCAGCCACGCGGACAGTGCACGGCGCTGCATCAGCTTGAGCAGCGCGCGCCGTCCGGCCTGCCACGAACCGGCCCAACGGATTGCGCTCAGCAGCAGCGTGCGCGGCCCGAACCAGCGCCACAGCGCCCGCTTCTGGCCCTGCGCGGCGAACCCCAGCGGCCCATCAAACAGGCCCAGCAGCCCGATCTCGCGCCCCGCGGCACTGAGCACGCGTGCCGCCTCGAACGCCACACAGGCACCGAAGCTGAATCCTGCCAGCAGGATGGCTCCTTCGGGCTGCTGTCGCTGGATCGTCCCGGCCACGAACGCGCCGGTCAGGGCAAGATCGCGCAGCATCGTGGCCGATTCGCTCATGTCGGGCAGCTCGATCAGCTGGAAATGAATGTGATCCGCGAGCGCGCGCCGCAATATCGCCAGGCGAGGCTCATCGCCGAACATCCCCGGTACCAGGTGCACCAGCGGCCGATGGCTCTCCGGCGCTGAGGCGCCGCGCGCCAGCAGCGCCGCCAGATCCTGCACGTGCATGTCGGGCGCCATGTCTTCGTAGCTGAGCGTGCGACCAAAGAGCTGCTCGATCTGCAGCAGCAGATGCAGCGTCGCCAGGGAATCCCCGCCCGCCTGCTCCCAGGAGTCGGTGATATCACAGCTCGTGCAATCAAGCGCCTGCATCCACGCCTGCTGCAGGCTCGCCAGCAGGGCCGGATCGATTTCGCTGCGCGTGCTCATGCGCCGCCGGTCAGCGCGCGCAACGCCTGCGCGTCGACCTTGCCGCCCGGCAGCAGCGGCAGCTGCTCCAGCAGCACGATGCGTGCGGGCACCATGAAGCTCGGCAGCGACTGCCGCAGCGAGGCGCGCAGGCTGATTTCCAGTCCGTCAGCGCTCCCCGGGCGGGCCACCACGAACGCCGTCAGAAATGGCCCCTGCTGGCGCTGCTGCACGATCACTTCGGCCTTGTCGACCTGCGGATGACGACGCAGCACCGTCTCGATCTCGGCCGGTTCAGTGCGCTGGCCGTTGACGTTGATCATGCGATCGGCACGCCCCAGTACGACGAATACGCCGGCATCGTCATGGCGCGCCAGATCGCCGGTGCGATAGATCCGCTGCGTGGGATCGTCCGGGTCAGGCTGCAAGCGCCCAGGCACCAACTGCCCATCGACATACTCGCCCAAGGCCGCGTAGCGGCTGCGCAGCCACAGCTCTCCGACCTCACCGGCGGCGCAGTTGGCACCGTCGTGGTCAATGACCGCCGCGGCACAGTCGGGCAGTACGCACCCGGCCGCGATCTGCAGCGGATCGTGCTGGTCGTCCTCCTGCGCATACCAGGTCAGGCCGCCGGCCTCGGTCGAGGCGTAGCCGTTGCGGATAAAGCAGGCCGCGGGAAGCACGCCGCGCAGTATGCGCACGTCGTCCTTGGTCAGTGGCTCGCCGTAGGTCTGCACGATTCGCAGCCCGGCGAACGCGCGCGTGGCCACCGGCAGGCGCGCCAGACCGCGCAGCAGCGACGGCGCGGCACCGAGAATGGATATCGGAAAGTTCTGCAGATCGCCCAACAAACCGCTGATGCCGCGCGCCTTGAGATTGAGCAGATGCAGCGTCGCACCGGCCAGCGGCACATGCAGCAGCGGCGCGAGGCCGCCGAGCGCGGAAGGTGACGACAGTGCCAGCAGTCGATCATCGTCATCGAAGTGAAAAGCGTCGTGGCCGGTGCGCGCCATGTGCAGCAGATTGCGCTGGCTGTGAACGATGGCTTTCGGTAGGCCGGTGCTGCCCGAGGTGCACAGGATGAAGGCCGGTGCATCCAGGTCGAACATCGCCCGGGTATCGGTCATCGCCGGATCCGGCGCGGCGGCCGCAGGCTCCGCCAGATCGACCTCGATCGTCGGCAGATCGAGCGCCTGAGCCTGGTCGGGACGATCCACCAGCGCCAGCGTGATGCCGGTCGCCGCAGCGATCGCGACATTGCGTGCCCTCGGATGGCCGGCGTCGAGCATGACCGCCAGACGCCGAGCCGCAATACACGCGAACGCCGCCACCACGTAGGCTCGGCCAATGGGCAACACGATGCCCACCGGACCCGCCGCAGCGGGATGACGTTCGATCGTCGCGGCCAGCCGATCCACCGCGCGGCGCAGTTGCGCGTAGCTCAGCGAACCTTCATCGTCGATGATGGCGGGGTAATTCGCCCGGCGCGCGGCCACGTCGCGCAGGCGCGCGATCATCGGCTGAGCAACGCTGGGGTCTCCAAATGGCGTGTACGGCCGATCGGTCGGACCATGATGATCCAACGTCATCCGTGACATCGAAATCCATGCTGGCCCGTCGCGCATCCCTGTGCCCAAAGGCGCCGCCTCCCCCCGTGTCGAGGTCGGCGCGACTGCACTGGCCGCGCCACCGACGACAATCACTCTATATACATACGGAGTATAGGGAGAAATGCGAGCGGGAGAATACGATCGGCGCCCAGCCGACCGACAGGCGCATTAAGTTAAAGCGCGCCTCGCATCCTTCACTTCTTCAGCACCGCGCGGACCGCGGCGATGATGCGCGCCTCATCGGGGATCACATAGGCCTCGAGTGGTTCGCTGTAGGGCACGGTGGTATCGCGCGCAGTGACCTGCACGATCGGCGCCTTCAGCGACGAGAAGCCATGCTCGGCGACATCGCCCGCGATCACGCCGGCGACGGTGGCGTGGCGCGGCGCCTGATCGACCAGCACCAGGCGCCCGGTCTTGGCGACTGATTTGAGGATGGTGTTCAAGTCCAGCGGTGCCAGCGTGCGCGGATCGATCACCTCGGCCTGGATGCCTTCGCCGCCAAGCTTCTGGGCCGCCGCCAGCGCTCGCGCCACCATCCAGCCCGTGGCGACGATGGTCACATCCCCGCCGGCGCGGCGCACCTCGGCCTTGCCCAGCGGCACCACATGCTCACCGTCGGGCACTTCTCCGGGCTCGAGCGTGAGCAGATAGTGATGCAGAAACACCACCGGGTTGTCGTCGCGGATCGCCGCGGCCATCAACCCCTTGGCATCGGCAGCGGTGGATGGGACCACCACTTTCAACCCCGGCACACCCATGAACAGCGCGGTCAGCGACCCGGTGTGCTGCCCGGCCCAGCCGGCGGCGAAACCGAAGCCGGCCTTGAGCACCAGGGGCACTTTGACCTGTCCACCGGACATGTAACGAAAGCGCGGCGCCTCGTTCAGCACCTGGTCCATTGCCACCAGCATGAACTCGGCCATGTACAGCTCGACCACCGGCCGCAGCCCGGCCATCGCCGCGCCGATCGCGATGCCGATCTCGGCAGTCTCGGAGATCGGCGTCACGCGCACGCGATCGCGACCGTATCGGGCCAGAAACTCGTGATTCTCGGTGGTCGCCAGGTTCTGGCCGAAATACAGCACGCTCGGGTCGCGCTGCATCTCCTGATGGATGCCGGCGTCGATCGCAGCGATGAAGGGCAGCTGTGCCATGCTCAGGCGTACACGTTGTCGAGCGCCGACTCGAGCTTCGGGAACGGGCTCTTGATCGCAAATGCGACCGCCGCATCCATTTCCTGAGCGACCTGCACGGCCAGCTGATCGGCCTTGGGGGCGGTCAGCACGCCCTTCTCGATCAGCGCGGCGCGAAAGCGCGGTACCGGATCTCCGCGCAGCGCGGCCTCGTACTCAGCGCGATTACCGAACACCGCGATGGCTTCGTGCTCGGGGTAGTGCAGCGGCACGCCGGGCGGAGCAATGATGTTGCCGTGGGCCGAGAGCCGATAGACCTTGGATTCCACCAGCGTCGGGCCATCGCCCTTGCGCGCACGCGCCACCGCCTGCGCCACCGTGGCCGCGACCGCGAGCGGATCGGCGCCATCCACCGTGACGCCCGGCATCGCGTACGCCCTGGCCTTGACCGCGAGCGGCTCGCCATGGGCGGCGTTGGCATCCTCCTGCGCGGTGGTGGTCACGACGTTGTAGCCGTTGTTCTCCATGACGAAGATCACCGGCAGTTTCCACAGCGATGCGATATTGAGCGTTTCGTGGAAGGCGCCCTGCTTGGAGGCGCCATCACCGAAGAATGAGAACACCACTTCGCCGCGCCTGCGAATCTGCGCCGCCCAGGCGGCTCCGGCGGCATGCGGAATGCCGGCGCCGACGATGCCGGAGGTGCCGAGGAAGCCGCGCTTGACGTCGGTCAGATGCATCGAGCCGCCCAGACCTTTGCACAGGCCATCGGCGCGACCAAAGATCTCGGCCATCATCGCCTTGGGATCGCTGCCGAGCGTCAGCGGATAACCGTGGCAGCGATAGGTCGCCAGGGCCGCATCGCCGGCTCGGAACTGGCTCAGCGCGCCGACGATCGAGGCCTCGGCGCCATCGGCCAAATGGGTGTGACCGCGAATCGCCCCGGGATGCTCGGCGAAGCTGCGCTTGACGCGCTCCTCGAACTCGCGGATGCGCAGCATCTGCTGAAAAATCCAGATCTCTCGCTCGGCGCTGGGCACGCTCATGTCAGTTTCTGTCGGTAGGCTCAATGCTGGCGGGTGGCGCGGGGCAGGCTTGCATCATAGGAAAACGTCGGCTCAGTTTGCAACCACGGCGCCGCTTGATTGGGATTGGAATGGCAGTAGGACGTTCAGTCACTGGGCGGGGGAGCGCCCATAGACATGCGAACTGCTGCGCCGTAGCGTCGCATCATCGTCAGCCACCGGAGGCACCCATGTCCAGTCGACGCCGGCCGCCCACCCGCGACATCATCGTTGTGGGCGCTTCCGCCGGTGGCGGGCACGGTCTCCAGCCGCGAATATGGCGGCCTGGGGCTTGGCCTCACGATCAGCCGGCAGCTGGTGGAACTGCATGGCGGCACGATCGCCGCGGATAGCGCGGCTTCAACGGCCATTTACCTAAGCCGGTAGAGCCGCAGATCCTGTTCTCGGCGCTGCGCACACTCACCGGGCGCGACTGACGCCCCACGCTATGGTCTTTGAATCGGTCGCTGCGGTCGCGAAGACGCGCGCATTACGGATCTCGACCCCGACATTTCAGCGCTAAGACTTCCAGTCTCGGCGTCGATCACTTCGTCTTGGCGCGCCGGTGAGGCGGCTTGGGCGACCCACGCTTTGATTGCCTCGGCGCGCGCGTCTTGGCTTTGCGCGCCGGCGCTGGTGCGATGGTCCCTGGCTGGCCGCTGACCGCAACACTGCGAACTTTGGCTGAGCCCTGACCCTGAGCGACGCGGTCCTGAGAACCCGCTGGCGGGGTATCTCCCAACCAGAACTTGAGCTCTGCCAATTCGCTGCCCTGCAAATAGTCCGCCTGCCAGCCATCGTTGGCGACCGGGCCGTGCCAGACCTTCGGATCGTCGCGATGCGCCTCGACATAGCCATTCCATCGATAGGTCTGGTAAATGGCAATGATGTTGACGGCATACGCCGCGGCCAGCGGCGCGTTGCCCTGGATCACGACCAGATTGTCGTCGTTGGCGCTGGAGGCCTTGTAGCCGAGGTTGTGCGAGCCGGTCATCACCACCGGATTGGCGCCGAACGGATCGATCACGATCACCTTGCTGTGGATGTTGACCATGCTGGCGCCGAGCAGCTCGCGTTCCCACTGGTGGAACTGATCCTTGACGTTGCGCGGGACCAGAACATCCTGGCCGAGCCGCAGCGGCGGCGCCGCGCCGCTGTCGTACAGCGCCACCGGGTGAGTGGTAGCACTCGGGTCCATCACCGCGGGCTTGGGTTTGCCCGGCTTGCCCGGCTTGCCCGGCTCGGTCAGCAGCGGAATTTCCTGGTTCACCACGCCGCGCAGATAAAGGCTCGGCAGGTAGTTGCTGCCTTCGCTGTTGTGTCGTTCCAGAATGTTCTGCAGCAACGTCCATCGCTCCGGATCATCCTCGAAAGCTCCGGGATTAAAGAACAGAAACAGGATCCCCTGCTTCGCGCCATTGATGAAGCTGCGCGCGAAATCCAGATCCTGCGCATCCGAGGTCTTGGCAAACCAGGCGGTGGCGGACAGGCCGTTGACCGCCAGCGTGCGGGCGGTGGAATTACCGGTGACCAACGCCGCCGGGTAATCATCTCCGGCCGCCTTGAGCCGATACCAGGCGGTCATGAAATCGGCGGCGGCGGCGGCATCATCGATGACCAGCCCATTGTTGGCCTGGGTGCACAGTCCGGAAACGGTCCAGTTGGTGCTGCCGGTCAACACCCGCTGCGCGGTGCCCTGCGCATCGCAAAAAATGACGAACTTGTTGTGCGCAAAGTGGCCTGGTTTGACAATCCGGTCATGCAGATCGATGTGGCCGCGCAGCGATTCGCGCACCGCGTGATTCTCATCGTTGCCCGGCGCAGTGCTGCCCTTGAAAGCGCCATTGCCCAGGATCAGGTGACAGCGCTGACCCAGCGCGGTCAGGCCGGCGAGCAGCTCCGGATCGTTCAACTCGTACAGCGCGGCATAGATCTGGCCGCCGCTGCTCTGGGTATCGGCCAGCAGCTTGAGGATCTGCTGTCGCAGCAGCCCGCCGAGCTGTTCGCGTAGCGCGTTACCGGGGGTCGCGACCAGCGACTTGATCGAGCTGGCTTTGGAGGCCTTAAGCTCACGAGCCACCCACTGCGTGGCGATGATGCCCTTGTTGAAGTACGCCGAGACATGCGTGCCGGCCTGCCCGGTCACGACCAGCTCCGGCGTCAGCGGCGTGGCGCCCGCCTCATCGAGCGCCAGCTGGCTGGCGCTGCGCCCGCTCACCGGTACCACCGAATACTGCACGCGATCGCCGGGCTTGACGCCGTAGTCCCACCACATGAAGCGCTGGATTGGAAATTTCCACGGATTCTTTGGATCGAGCTGTTGCTGGTCGGAAAAGCCGACGAAGCCGTGCAGATAATCCTGCTTGCCGTTGAGGCGGCGCCGAATGGCAAAGCCCAGACACCCGGTCAGCGGCCTTCCGTCCAGCGGCATCCACACGAGGCAGGTGTGATCGCCGTTGTCGTAGACCCGGACGGTCAGGCTCAATATGGAGGCTCGGGCTGCACCTGCGGACGATGCTACCGCTCCCTTCGCTTGTCACCTGTAGGAAATGACACTTGAAAAAGGCCCGCGAGACACGGCCTTCTCTTGGTGCTTGGCAAACTATTTGCCGTAGTGGCCGCTGGCCTCGACGAACAAGGTACGTCCGTAGATGCTGTAGCCCGGCCCCTGGTACGGCGGCAGCGAGCCATCGCCCGCGGTGCCCGGACAGCCGTAATCCGGCGGAGGCGTCAAGTCAAATGGGTTGTCGAGCGCGAGTGACGGCTCCATCGGCGCCGGCGCTACGACGTGAGCGCATTTCAGTCTGGCGCGATAATTGCTCGTTTGTCGGCAATTGCTTCAACCGCTAGTGTTCAGCGCGTATCCCGCCGCTGGAGAGCACTTCGATGTTGAACCGATCGGTCCGCTTGATCGCCACCACACTACCGGCTTTGACCGCCCTCGCCGCCCTCGCCGCACCGGCACATGCGGCCGAGCAAGCGGTCTCCCTCACACAAGACCCACTGGTCATGCGCCTGAGCAAGGACGAGTTTCGTATCGCCTTCGGCATTCATGCCGACGATGCGCCGGCCGTGGGCTGCCGCGGCGAGATCCGCTATCGGGTCGACTGGCGCACCGAGGACGGCCTGACGCGCTCGGAGAGCCGGCGCATCAACTACACCATCGCGGCGAGCGCGGCGCGTGCCATTGCCGTCGACCGGCAGTACTTCGACACCGCCGAAGGCCAGCACACTACCGATGTGGTGAAGGTCAGCGTCCAAGGCATCAGCTGTCGTGACCCGCTCATCGCCGCTAGAACGGGTAGTTGATTCCGGTGAACACGGCCAGGCCCTCGCTGCCGTAGCCCATGTCCACGTAGCCGACCACGAACGGGCGCGCGATGCCGCGAAAGCCCACGCCGCCGATGGTGTGCAGATGCGACAGGGGCGAGACGTCGGTGTGCGGGAATACGCGGCCGATGTCGATGAACGGCGCGACCTCGATATCCACCAAGGTCGACACCGCATTGAATGAGAACGCGCGGCGTCGCAGCTCGAGCGTCGCCGAAAACGAATCGCGATCGTAATAGCGTCCTTCGCCGTAGCCACGCAGCGGTTGCTCACCGCCGATTACGCTTTCACCACCACCGATGCTGCTCAAGGCCCAGAACGGCACCTGATGCGCGCTCGGCAGGTAGCGCAGCGCGATGTGCGAGGCCACCACCAGGTTCGGATACAGCGGCCAGAACGCGCGCCCGTCGATGCCGGCCTCGGTGTAGAGCGAGTCATCGAAAAATGCGTGCCGCCCCGCCATGCCGCCGTACACCACCCACTCCATGCCGCGGCTGGGGACGGTCAGATCATCGCGGGTGTCGTACACGATCGACACCCGATTGAGCAGCTCGCTGTTGGTGCCCAGGCCGAGCACATCGGCAAAGCGGTGCTGGATCGAGGCGATGCCACTGAGCGTGCCGGGCAGCACGTCGGCCTCGAGCAGGCGGCCGGTGTACTGCAGCTGCCACGCGTGCGTGAGGTTGTAGCCGACCTGCACCTGCAGCAGCTCTTCCTGCAGCGTGTAGTTGGTCTCCGCGATCGCCGGCGACTCATTGCCGATGCCGAAGAAGCGCGGACTGCCGTCGCGGTTATAGATGACGCTGGTATTGATCGACCAGCGCTGCAGCCGCTCGCGCCCGGTCTGGAATTCGGCATCCAGCTCGCGTTCGACCCGCTGCTTGGCTCCGACCACCAGCGACCACTGCTCGTCGGCCGACGGGTACTCGTAGATACGCATATGGCCGCCGTAGCCGAAGAACGGGTTGTGCAGGATGTCCGGCGCGATGATGCGGCTGATCTCGTGTTGCTCGTCGGTATGCAGCCAGGTCGGCAGCAGCCCCAGCGTAGTGCCGCTATTGGGATCGACCGCGATTTCCGGCACCGGAATGAACGGCGCGGTCGATGGGTTGAGCCAGCGCCACAGGCCGTGCGGAACGTTCGATGGTGGCGGCGTCGGGGCCGGCAGCTGCTTGACGGCCTCGGGCGCCACCGGCACGTCCGGTTGCGTGGTGGTATTGGCCTGTCCTGAGGCCAGCGACCACGCCGCCAGCGCCGCTGCGCCGCACGCACTGGCGATAAGTCGCAGCGGACGTGCGCTCTGGTGCGGTGAACTCATGACAGCAGACGGCCGACGCCGGCGAGCAGGCGATCCATGTCTGCCGCGGTCAGCTCCCCCATGGTTGAAATCCGAAACAGGCTGGGCGCCAGCTTGCCCTGGCCGGCGTAGATGATAAAGCCATCCTGCTTGAGCGCATCGTGCAAGCGCTGATAACTCAGTGTCCCCGGCAGGCGATACGCGCGCAGCACCACCGAGGATTCCTCCGGTGCGATCAGCGGCTGTATCCCCCATGTTGCCAGGCCGGCGCGCACCTGGTCCGCCAGCTGCGCGTAACGCCGATGCCGCGCCGGACGGCCGCCCTGCTCCTGGTACTCGCGTAGTGCCTCCACCAGTGCGTAATAAGACTGCACGGCGGGCGTGAAGGGCGTATTGCGCTGCTGCTGCTGGCGCGCCAGGCGCGCCAGATCCAGATAATAGGTGCGAGTCTCGGCCTGCGTCAGGCTCGCGGCCCGTGCGATCACGAACGCGGCGCCCGGCACGCCGTGCAGGCACTTGTTGGCGGTACCGGCCACTGCCGCCAGCGCCGGTTCATCGAAGTCAATCTGCTCGGCTCCAAAGCTGCTGACCGCATCGACCAGCAACTGCACGCGATGCTCGGCGCACAGCCCGGCCAGCGGCTTAAGTGCCGTCAGACGTCCGGTGGTGGTCTCATGATGGACGATGGCGAGGTGGCTGAAACGCGCCGCGGCCGGCGTCCCGTCCAGGCGCGCGCGGATCATCGCCAGATCGGGCGCTGTCAGCCAGTCGCCGATGAGCCGCTCGTGCGACACCTGGTACTGCGCACAGATCTGCGCGATGCGCTCGCCGTAGACGCCGTTCTCGACCACCAGAATGCGCCCGCTTCGAGGCACCAACGAGGCCACCATGCTCTCGACCGCGCCGGTTCCGGAGGCGGTCATCAGCACTGCACTCCACTGGGCGGCATCCAGGGCGTACACGCCCAGCAGTCGCGCACGGGCCTCGTCCTGCAGGTCGAAGAATTCGCTCTCGCGATGGCACAGATCCGGCTGCGTGAGGCTGCGACGCACTCGTTCGCTCAAACTGACCGGACCGGGATTGAGTAGCAGCACTAATGCACTCCGGCCGCGACGGCGAAATGCCGCATCAGCCGCCGTTTGACCTCGAC
The DNA here is from genome assembly GCA_036490715.1 of Steroidobacteraceae bacterium. Classification (GTDB taxonomy): domain Bacteria; phylum Pseudomonadota; class Gammaproteobacteria; order Steroidobacterales; family Steroidobacteraceae; genus FEN-1191. The sequence goes on from DASXDL010000014.1 coordinate 77,311, forward strand.
CGGTCCGATCGAGGGTCGCGGCAGATCCCTGGGGGTGCCCAGGCGCGTGCGGATGCAGGCGAAGCGCGGCCCGGCGAGCGGCGGCTGTCGCAGCCACGCGCTCAGCTGCTCCAGGTCACCGGCATCGAGCGCCGAGGCATAACCGCAGCCTGCGGCCACTTCGGCAAACGACAGCTGCGCCGACACCGTGGCCTGGCCGCCGGTGGATTCATGCGCGCAGTTATCGAGCAACAGGTGCTGCAGGTTCGATGGCCCATAGGCACCGACCGTGGCGAACGCACCCAGTCGCATCAGCGCCGCACCGTCACCATCGAGCGCAATCACGCGCAGATCCGGACGCGCGAGTGCCAGGCCGAGCGCCAGCGGCAGCACGCAGCCCATCGAGCCGACCATGTAGAGATGATTGGGCCGATCGGCGAGCGCGTACAGTTCGCGGCCGCAATAACCGGTCGAGGCCAGTACCGCGGTGGAGTCGGCCGGTGAGGCTTCGACCACGCGCTGCAGCGTGTCGCGGCGCGAGGGCGGCATCGCGGAGGCGAGCGCACGGGCACCGACACTGACCGCAGCACGCGCAGCGCGCGGCTGCAGCTCACTGCCCGGCTTGAGCGGATAAGGCGCAACGCTACCCTTCTGCATCAGCAGCGCATACGGCCGTCCGGTCGCATCCATGTGGCGCACGGCGCGCTCCAGTGCCGGCGCGATGGCAGCGCTGGTGGTCGGAAACAGCTCCCACGGAATCTGCATGGTGTCCAGCAGCGTCGGGGTGATCGGACCCATCAGCGCGTGCTGCGGCTCATCCGGCACGCCCGGTTGGGCGCGCCAGGTCACCACCAGCAGCTGCGGTATCTGAAACACCCAGGTCAGCGAGGTCAGCGGGCTCACCGCATTGCCCAGCCCGGAGTTCTGCATCATCGACACGCCGCGCCGGTGGCTCAGGCCGGGGGCACCGGCCAGCGCCACGCCCGCGATCACTGCGATCGCATCGCCCTCGTTGGCCATCGACAGGTAATGCAGTGACGGGTCCTGCAGAACGTAGTTGATGAAGGGAGTGAGGTAGGAGCATGGCACGCCCGCGTACCAGTCAAAGCCGTGCGCGCGTGCCGCCTCGATGAACTCGCGCGCTTCAATCATTGTCCGGTTTGGGCGGCGCGCCCTCCGGCGCAGCTCCGAACGGGGTCTGCGCCTGCGCGAAATCCGCCGCCAGCAGGTAGTCCTCCAGATCGTTGACTCCACGCCAATGACCGTGCACGTACGACACCTCGATCTGCGCGCCGCCGGCGCGCAGCGCATTGAGCAGCGCCGGCATATCGAGCGTGTCGAAGTCGGGGCGCGACTTGAGTGTCGCCAGGGTCGCCTTGAGCTGCGTAAGGCCGCGCTGGCTGACATTCAACAGCCCGATCCAGCGACCGTGCGCGCCGTCGACCGATTCCGACTCGCTGATCACGCGCTCCAGCAGGACCGGCGTTCCGAACAGGCCGCGATCATCGCCGCGCGAGCAGTAGGCAAAGTCCCGCACGGTGCGGTTGAACTGGCCGCTCATCGAGGAATCCACCACCACCGAGAAGTCGGCGCTGCTGGCCACCAGGTCGCGCAGCAGGTAGCTGCGAAACAGCAGGTCGCCGTAGGCAATCACGGTACCCGAGCTCAGTGTGTCGATCGCACAGGCCAGCGAGCCTAATTCGCCGGTGCGCTCGTAGCGCTCGTTGACGATCAGTTTGACGCCGCGCGTATCGATGGCGTCGGCGCGGTAGCCGCCGACCACGCTGATCTCGTTGATGCCCTCCTTCTTGAAGGCATCGATCAGGTGGCGCAGCAGCGGCTTGCCAGCGACCGGCAGCATGACCTTGGGCCGGTCGGTAGTCACCGCCTCCAGTCCGCGCCCGCGGCTTGCGGCCAGCACCACGGCCGCGCGGGCGCTGTCGCTGCCCGACAGGTAGATGCGCTCGGCGGCCTCGTACTCATCCGCGTCCTGCAGTCGGAATATTTCCTTCACCGGGATGATGCGGTCCTCGACATTGACCAGGGTTTCGGTCTCGTAGATGTCCTTGGCCACGCTCTGCATCGCCGCAGCCGACGCGCGCACCATGTGATTGGCCCATATCACCACGCTGATGCCGGCGTCGCGGAACACGTCGGTCGGCGTGCTGTAGTAGCGCGTCGGCACGATCACCAGCGGCGCGCGCCGCGCCCACTCGCGCGCGAAGGTCACGATCTCGTCGGGCCGCGACAGCTTGCTGTGAATCAGAATCGCATCGGCACCGGCACGCCGGTACGCTTCCGCGCGCCGCAGCGCCTCCTCCATGCCCCAGCCGGCGATCAACGCCTCGACGCGCGCGACGATGGAGAAATTCGGATCGCTCTGGGTGGCCTTGCCGGCAGCGATCTTGCCGGCGAATTCGGCGATGTCCGCCAGCGGCTGGCGCTCGCTGTTCAGAAAGCTGTTGGTCTTGGGGAACTGCTTGTCCTCGATGCACACGCCGGCGATGCCGCGCTGCTCGAGCTTGCGCACCAGCCGGCGCATATTGTTGAAGTTGCCGTAACCGGTGTCGCCATCGAGCAGGATCGGCAGATCGGAGGCGTCGGCCATGAACTCCAGCACATCCACCACCTGGGTCCAGCTGGCCTCGTTATTGTCGCGCACGCCGAACTGCGCCGAGATCGACAGGCCAGATGCCCAGATGCCGCCAAAGCCGGCTTCGCGCACGATGCGCGCCGACAGGCCGTTGTGAGCCTCGAGCAGGAACTCCAGTCGCTCGCTCTCGAGCATCGCCCGCAGCTTGGCGCTGCGCGTGCTGGCGAGCTCGCCGTCGGCGCCGGGGCGCTCGGGAGAATTGCTAGCTGAATCGGTCGGCGCTCGCATGCTGTTGCCTTCCTGACTGACCTTAGATCAGCGGCAGTACTTCCTGTGCCGCACGGACCACGTCCGTGGGAAAATCGATTTCGATCCATGGACTGCCGGTCACGTCGGCGACTTCCACCACGCGGCCGCGTTCCTGCAGCAGGTCGCGTACCGCCTCCTCGTACGGCGCCTCCAGGCGCGCCGCCGCCACGTACCCGGCCACGATCGAGGCCAGCCGGCGCGCGCCGGCCTGATCGAAGCGGAAGAAACCGATCGATTCACCGATAATATCGTATGACAGGTCAGGGGCGAGTTGCTTACGCAATTCGACCGGCACGCCGTCAGACAGACAGACCTTGACCGGCTCATCTCCGGGCTCGAATTCCCGGTCCATCAGCAGCCGGTTGACCGGCGCGGTACCGGCCGCGAGCGCTGCGATGATGCGCTGGTGGTAGAGCACGTCGGCGTCCATCAGCAGCACGTCGCCGCCGCCAGCCAGGGCCTCGGCCGCGGCGTGCACGCTGAGCACGCTGCCCAGCTCGAAGCGCGGATTGAGAATGATCTGTGGCCGCGGCCGCCAGCCGATCCGCTGCAGCTCCGCCTCCACCAGCTCGTGGCGGAAGCCCAGGACCAGCACGACTTCTTCGACGCCGACGCTGCGCAGCCGCAGCAGGTGGCGCTCGAGCAGGCTTATTGCCCCGAACTGCAGCAGGCACTTGGGCGAGTGCTCGCCGGCCGCCTGCTTCAGGCGCAGCCCCCGACCGGCGGCAAGGATGATCGCGCGCACTGAAGCGTTCGCCGAAAGGATCAGTCGCCAGCGCCGGCGCCGGCACACAGCACGCGCCGGCGCCACCAGTGGCGCGCGCCGAGCTGCAGGTAGAGGATTCCGGGCACGCCCAGCAGCAGCTCGCGCGCGCGTTTGGCGAGCGATAGCGCCAATGCGGTGTCTGCTGTCAGTCCCACCAGCGGACCGAGCAGCAGATAGCCGCCCTCCTGCACGCCAAGCGCTCCGGGCACCGCGAACGCGGCCCCCCGGATCGCTTGGCCCAGGGATTCGAGTACCAGCGCATCGCTCCAGCTGACCGGTGAGCGCAGGAACTGCAGCAGCAGGTACACCTCCACGGTTCCCACCACCCAACCGGCAAGGCTCAGCACGAAGCTGGCCGCGACCGCGCCGCGACGCCGGTGCGTCTGCTCGACCGCCTGGTCGATGGCTTCGGCCTGGGTCAGCAGTTCCGACCAGTCACGTTTGCGAAACAGCCGCGCGCTGGTGCGCGTCAGGCCGCGATACAGTCCGCGTCGCTGCACCAGGTAGAACCCGGATACGGTGACCGCAAGCAGGCCGCCCGACACCAGCAGTGGTACGGCGATGGCATGCTCGGACAGCACCCCGGAGCGCGCCCCCAGCAGCGCCGCACCGGCCAGCGCGAATAAGATCTGTGCGAACGTCTGAAACGTGGTGCTGACCGTGATCGCCGCGGCGGCCTCCGCCATCGGCATGCCCCGGCGCGCCAGATCGCGCGCCATCAGCACCGGACCGCCCAGCTGCCCCCCGGGCATCAGGCTGTTGACCGATTCACCGGCCCAGCGTGCCAGCACCGCGTCGCGCAGCGCGCCGCGTGCCACCGGCGCGCGAAACAGCACCCGGATCGCGAGCGCATCGATCAGCAACGGAATCAGATGAAACAGGCCGACCAGTACGATGCCCCAGCCCGCCAGTGTCAGCGTGGCAAACACCGCCGGCAGCCCCTGCGATACCAGCACGCCGATAAACAGCAGCGCGCCGGCCGACAGCAACCAGATCGCGGTGCGCGTCACCGACGAAACACCTGGCGAAAGCCGAAGTAACCGAAGGCGTCCTTCATGTTGGAGATCAGCCGCCACCAGCGGTGCATGCGCGGATCGGTGACGTACTCGAGGGTCAGCGACACCCGCGTTTCACCTTCGCCGAGCGGCGTGATCCGGTGGCGCAGTGCATCGCCGTTGAAGAACACCAGGCCACCGGGCGGAATCTTTATCGATCCGGCCACGACCGCGCGGCCCTGCTCGCGCGTGTGGAGCTGGTACTCCAGGCGACTGGAGGAGTTGTCGACCACGCCGAACAGCAGCGTGTAGCGTCGACCGGCGTAATACGAAGTGTCGTAATGCCAGCCGATGTGATCACCCGCCTGGGTGTACCAGTAGAGCGCGTAGGCGTGCGAGTCCTGCGGCGGGCAGGGCTGCAGCTGCTCGCCCGACAGCTGGTTGAGCCAGTCGATCAGCGCCGGGGAGCGATACAGCTGCGCGATCGAGGGCGCGTGCTGGTCGATCGCGTGGCGGCTGACACTGCCACCGCGCTTGTGCCCCGGCAGATAGTTGCGGTTGACGACCTTGGCGGTGGCGTCGACCGCGGCGATCAGCTGCGCCGTGATGTCGGGCGCGAGAAATTCCGGCAGGTACAGGAACGCGCCCTGTCCGGCGAACTCACGGCGCAGGCTCGACAGGTCGAGCTCCCGCACCGCTACGCCGGTCAGGTCGCCCCCGAGGTCGAGGTGGCGGTCGCGGGCTGCGTCCGATGCAGCACGCGCCGATAGTCCACGATGACCCAGACGGCAAACAGCGGTGCGCCGATCGAGGCGACAATCAGGAACGGCAGCACCCCGTCACACAGCGTCACCAGCGGCAGCAGATAAAGCACGTCCTCGGTCTCAAAGCCGCCGACCGCGGCCTGGCGGCTGGCGGCCTTGCCACCCAGCTCCTCGATGCGCATGCGCAGGTAAAAGATCAGTGCCACAGCGCTGCCGCTGAGCAGCCCGAGTGCCAGAGCAGGCAACGGCAGGCTGGTGTCGGACCTGGCGTCCGCGCCCACGCCCATGGCAAGGAACAGCAGCATCGTGACCAGCGCATCACTGGCCAAGTCGTACAGGTGGCCAACGCGGCTGCTCTTGCCGCTCAGGCGCGCCAGCTCACCGTCGGTGTGATCGAGAAAATTGGACAAAATCAGCAGCACGGCGCCCAGATTGGCCCAGCCATAGGTGCCATGCGCCAGGGCGGCGGCGGCCGCCAGGCCCACGGCCAGACGTACCGAGGTCAGGTAATTGGGGGTGACCCAGCTGTCCTTGAGCGGGGTGACCAGTCGGCGTGCCAGACGTACGTCCCAGGGCGCCGTAGAGAGAGTATCGGACATGATGTTTCTAGGTGGTATAGGGCGTCCGGCACAGCGGCGAATTTGTACATTATTACCCCCCTTTTGTCATCAAAGGGAAATGTGCCGGCCATCGGCCACTTAGCGGGGCCACGCTGGCTGGTTCGGGCTGAATAAAAAGGGGTCGCCCGGCTGCCAGCCTGCGCGAGATCCACGGGGTCCGCGACCTACTCAGCGGGCGCTGGACCGCCCGCTCGGTCCAGCGCCGCTACCCAGGG
>DASXDL010000015.1:0-16819 GCA_036490715.1 Steroidobacteraceae bacterium
CTTAAGGACGGTAACAGCGAGGTTACATGTCCATGCCGCCCATGCCACCGCCCGGAGGACCGTGGCTGTGCTCGGCCTCATCCTTCGGCGCCTCGGCGATCATCACCTCGGTGGTCAGCAGCAGGCCGGCCACGGAGGCCGAGTTCTGCAGCGCCAGCCGCGTCACCTTGGTCGGATCCAGGATACCGGCCTCGATCAGGTCGCCGAAGGTACCGGTCGCGGCGTTGTAGCCGTAGCTGCCTTTGCCGTCCCGTACCTTGTTGAGGATCACAGCGGCGTCTTCGCCGGCGTTCTCCACGATCTGGCGCAGTGGCTCCTCGATCGAGCGCCGCAGGATCGCGATGCCGACCGTCTGGTCCTCATTCGCGCCCTCGAGCTTCTCGAGCACCCGCTGCGCACGGATCAGCGCCACACCGCCGCCCGGCACCACGCCTTCCTCGACCGCGGCACGGGTGGCGTGCAGCGCATCCTCGACGCGGGCCTTCTTCTCCTTCATCTCGATCTCGGTGGCAGCGCCGACCTTGATCACGGCCACACCGCCGGAGAGCTTGGCAACACGTTCCTGCAGCTTCTCCTTGTCGTAGTCGGAGGTGGCTTCCTCGATCTGCTGACGGATCGACTCGACCCGCGCCTTGATGTCGCTGGCCTTGCCATGACCGTCGATGATGGTGGTGTTCTCTTTCTCCACCACGATCTTCTTGGCCTCGCCCAGATCATTGAGTGATGCCTTCTCGAGCGACAGACCGACCTCATCCGAGATCACGGTGCCGCCAGTCAGTACGCCGATGTCGGCCAGCATCGCCTTGCGACGATCGCCGAATCCCGGCGCCTTCACGGCCGCAACCTTGAGAATGCCACGGATGTTGTTGACCACCAGCGTCGCGAGCGCCTCGCCCTCGACGTCCTCGGCCACCACCAGCAGCGGACGGCCGGCCTTGGCCACGCCTTCCAGTACCGGCAGCAGCTCGCGGATATTGCTGATCTTCTTGTCGACCAGCAGCACGTACGGCTTCTCCAGCTCGGAGGTCTGGTTGGCCTGGTTGTTGATGAAATACGGCGACAAGTAGCCGCGGTCGAACTGCATGCCTTCGACCACGTCCAGCTCGTTGTCCAGACCCGAGCCTTCCTCGACCGTGATCACGCCTTCCTTGCCGACCTTTTCCATCGCATCGGCGATGGTCTTGCCGATGCTCTCGTCGGCATTGGCGGAGATGGTGCCGACCTGCGCGATTGCCTTGCTGTCCTTGCACGGCTTGCTGAGCTTCTTGAGCTCCTCGATCGAGGCGGTGACCGCCTTGTCGATGCCGCGCTTGACGTCCATCGGGTTGCGACCCGAGGCGACGGCCTTGAGGCCCTCGCGGATGATCGCCTGCGCCAGCACGGTGGCGGTAGTGGTACCGTCGCCGGCCTCGTCGGAGGTGTTGGACGCGACTTCCTTCACCATCTGCGCGCCCATGTTCTCGAACTTGTCCTTGAGCTCAATCTCCTTGGCGACCGAGACACCGTCCTTGGTCACCGTAGGGGCGCCGAAGCTCTTCTCGAGCACGGCATTGCGGCCCTTGGGGCCGAGCGTCGCCTTGACGGCGTTCGCCAGCACATTGACGCCGCGGAACATGCGTTGCCGCGCATCGTCACTAAATCGAACTTCTTTCGCTGCCATTGTCGTGGTCCTCGGAAATTGATTACTTGCCTTCGATGATGGCCATGACGTCTTCTTCACGCATGACCACGAGGTCTTCGCCCTCGACCTTCACTTCGGTGCCGCTGTACTTGCCGAACAGGATCTTGTCCCCGACCTTGACGTCGAGCGGGCGCACCTGCCCGTCTTCCAGAATCTTGCCCTTGCCGACGGCGACGATCTTGCCCTGTACCGGCTTCTCGGCCGCGGTGTCCGGGATCACGATGCCGCCTGGGGACTTGCGATCTTCCTCAAGGCGCTTGACGATCACGCGATCATGAAGAGGACGAATCTTCATGGTTTACTCCTTACATTAAGTTAAGTCGTGGACTGTAGAGCGGTCCGGCCATTGCTTGCCGCCCGCCTGGCAGAGTGTTAGCACTCTCCCCTGTTGGCTGCTAATGATAGCGACTGGTGGAGGAGATTCAAGTCCCCGGGCGCAAAGATTCCTGTGTGCCGTGCGCACCGCCGGTGCGCCCGCCGGTCTGAGACAATCGGCCGTTGTGCTGCGCATGCGGGATACAGCTATGAGGTCACTCGGCATTGCTTTGGGGCTGCTTGCGCTCGCCGTGTCGGGCTTCATTCCGGCTGCGCGCGCCGCCCAAGGCGCCGACATCGGCGCGCTGGTCAGCCAGTCGCGCGCGGCCAAATCCGGCGATGACTTCCTGCCGCCCGAGCAGGCCTTTCGTTTCACCGCCACCGCCGACAGCCCCTCGCAGATACGGCTGATCTGGGCGATCGCCCCCGGTTATTACCTGTACCGCGATCGCATCCAGGCCAGCAGCGAACTCGCCGACGCCAAGCTCGGTGCGCCGCAGTTTCCCGACGGCCAGGTCAAGAACGACGAGTACTTCGGCAAGCAGGTCGTCTATCACAACGAGCTGGTGGTGCCGCTGCCGGTGCAGCGCGCCACCGACGGTACGCTCACGGTGCCTCTGAAGATCACTTATCAGGGCTGCGCCGAAGCCGGCTTGTGCTATCCGCCGGTCACGCGCCAAGTGTCGGTGCAGCTGCCGCCCGCGGCCGGCAGCGGCACGAGCGGTCAAGCTGCCACCGGCACCCCGACCGGCGCGGCCGGCACACCGGCCGCCGCCGCCACCTACGTCTCGGAGCAGGATCGACTGGCCGAGCTGCTGCGGACCGGCAGCCTGTTCAGCGTGCTGCTGCAGTTCTTCATCGGCGGACTGCTGCTGGCATTCACCCCGTGCGTGTTGCCGATGGTGCCGATCCTGTCCGGACTGATCGTCGGCCAGGGCAGCAGCGTCAACACCTCGCGCGCATTCCTACTGTCGCTGACCTACGTGCTCGGCATGGCGGTCACCTACACCCTGACCGGGGCGCTGTTCGCCGCCGCCGGCAAGCAGGTGCAGGCGGTGTTTCAGCAGCCCTGGATCATCGTGCTGTTCGCGGCCCTGTTCGTGGCGATGTCGCTGTCGATGTTCGGTCTATACACGGTGCAGATGCCCGGTTTCATCCAGACGCGCATCGCGCAGCTCAGCAATCGCCAGCAGGGCGGCAGCTTCGGCGGCGTGGCCGTGATGGGCATGCTGTCGGCGCTGATCGTGACCACCTGCGTCGGACCGGTGCTGGTGGCGGCGCTGCTGGTGATCGGTCAGACCGGCGATGTGCTGCGCGGAGCCGCGGCGCTGTTCGCGATGAGCCTGGGGATGGGCGCACCGCTGCTGCTGGTGGGCAGCTCGGCCGGCCGCTGGATGCCGCGCGCCGGCGCCTGGATGGACAGCGTCAAACGTCTGTTTGGCGCGCTGATGCTGGCACTGGCGGCCTGGATGCTGACGCGCATTGTGCCGGCGCGCTGGACGCTGGCACTGTTCGTGCTGCCGGCCGCCGCAGCGGCGATCGTGCTGTGGAAATTCGTGCCGAAGACGCCGGTGCGGCGTGCCTTTCGCGATCGCGACGACGCCACCGGCACGCAGCGCGCGCCGGTGGCCGGCGCCGCGCTGTGGAGCGCACGCGCGGTCGCGCTGTTGTGCGGGCTGTACGCCGCGGCACTGCTGGTGGGCGCCGGCCGCGGCGCCGAGGATCCGCTGCGGCCGCTGACGCCGTCCTCGGTCCTGAGCGCCGAGCCCGAATTTACCAGCGTCAGCTCGGTCGCCGACCTGCAGCGCGAGGTGCAGGCGGCCGCGGCCGCGCACCAGTCGGTGATGCTCGATTTCTATGCCGACTGGTGCACCTCGTGCAAGGAAATGCAGCGCTACACTTTCACCGATCCGGCGGTACGCGCCGCGCTCAAATCGGTGCGGCTGCTGCGCGCCGACGTGACCGCCAACAACGCCGACGATCAGGCGCTGCTGCATCAGTTTCAGATCTACGGTCCACCCACCATCGCCTTCTATGATGCGCAGGGACGCGAGCAGCAGGCGTATCGCGTCGTCGGCTACATGAAGGCCCCGCAGTTCGCCGCACTGCTGCATCAGGCACTGGCCGGCAGCGGCTAGCCCGTTCATGCCTGCTGCCAGCCGCGCGCTCGTGGTCGTCCTGGTTGCGCTCGCCGGGCTGCTCACCGGATTCCTTAGTTATAGGGCCCGTCACCAGGGCAGCCTGGCCCCCGCGGGTGTGGCGCCGCCGCCGGTGCTGGCCGCTGTGCCCGACGAGGGCGCCATCGGCGGCCCGCCGGCGCCGGAAGCCGCCGGCCAGCCGATCCCGCAACAACTGCCCGACCTGGCGCTGCCGGATCTGGCCGGTACCAAGCACTCGCTGCACGATTACCTCGGGCAGCCGCTGATCATCAATTTCTGGGCGACCTGGTGCGCGCCGTGTCGCCGCGAGATGCCGCTGCTGCAGCAGTTGCGGCACGACTACGCGCCGCTGGGCCTGGAGGTGGTCGGTATTGCGTTGGACTTTCGCACCGCGGTTGCCGACTATGTGCACAAGAATCCCGTGGACTACCCGCTGCTGATCGGGGAAGACCAGGGCCTGGCGGCCGCCCAGAGTTTCGGCATGCAGGAGGTGCTGCCGTTTTCGGTGTTTGTCGACCCCAAAGGCCAGATCCTGGCTCTGAAGGTGGGCGAGCTGCACCGGGACGAGGCCGATTACATCCTGGTGATGCTGCATGCGCTGGCCGGGGGGCGGGTGAACCTGCAGGACGCGCGCTCGGACATCCGCAAGCGCCTGAAAGAGCTGGCGGTCGAACACGCCAAGGCCGGAACTAAGGATTCCTGAATCCGGCACGATCCCTGCATGATCGCGTCATTTTTGCCAAAGATTAGGCAAATAGACGCAAATTAGGTACATTCAGGCCCGCTGGGGGAGTCCCCGCCCGAGCAATTTTGCGGCTGGGCGGACGGGCGGTTTCGCGCAGCGGCGGAGCGGTCGATGGATATTCGAAAAATCAAAAAAATGATCGAGCTGCTCGAGGAATCGGGCATCGCCGAAATCGAGATCAAGGAGGGCGAGGAAACGCTGCGCATTGCGCGCGTGCTGCAGGGCCAGCCGGGCGCCCAGTACGTGGCCGCCCCGGCGCAGCCGGCCCGCATCAATGCCGAGCCGCCCGCGGCGGCGGTGGAAGCCGCGCCGCCCGCGGCACCGAGCCGCGCCGGTGCGCCGGTACGGGCCGGCGCCGGTGAGCACATCGTCACCGCGCCGATGGTGGGCACTTACTATTCCGCGCTGACGCCGGGCGCCAAGGTGTTCGTCGAACTCGGCGACAGCGTCGAGGTTGGCCAGGTGCTGTGCATCATCGAGGCGATGAAGATGATGAATCAGATCGAGTCGGAGAAAGTCGGCAAGATCAAGGCCATCATGGTCAAGAACGGCGAGCCGGTGGAGTTCGGTCAGCCGCTGTTCATCATCGAGTGAGCACTATTGCTCCGGCTTGCCCGGACGCCTGACCCCGATGCTGGAAAAAATCGTCATTGCCAATCGCGGCGAGATCGCGCTGCGCATACTGCGCGCCTGTCGTGAGCTCGGTATCAAGACGGTCGCAGTGCATTCGACCGCCGACTCGAACCTCAAGCATGTGCTGCTGGCGGACGAGTCGGTGTGCATCGGCCCGGCGCCGTCCTCGCAAAGCTATCTGAGCATGCCGGCGATTATCAGCGCGGCCGAGGTAACCGACTCGGTCGCGATCCATCCCGGTTACGGCTTCCTGTCCGAGAACGCCGACTTCGCCGAGCGGGTGGAGAAGAGCGGCTTCATCTTCATCGGCCCGAAGGCCGAGACCATCCGGCTCATGGGCGACAAGGTCTCGGCCATCGGCGTCATGCGCAGCCACAATGTGCCGTGCGTGCCCGGCTCAGGCGGCGCACTCACCGACAGTCCGGACGACAACTTGCGTATTGCGCGCGATATCGGCTATCCGATCATCATCAAGGCCTCCGGCGGTGGTGGCGGCCGAGGCATGCGCGTGGTGCATTCCGAAGGCGCACTGCTGAGCTCGATTGCGATCACTAAGTCGGAGGCGCTGGCGGCGTTCAGCAACGACGCGGTGTACATGGAGAAGTTCCTCGATCGCCCGCGCCATATCGAGTTCCAGATCCTGGCGGATCACCACGGCAATGTGATCAGTCTCGGCGAGCGCGACTGCTCGATGCAGCGACGCCATCAGAAGGTCATCGAGGAGGCGCCGGCCCCCGGTATCACGCCCAAGCAGCGCCGGCAGATGGGCGAACGCTGCGTCGAGGCCTGTCGCGCAGTCGGCTATCGCAGTGCCGGTACCCTCGAATTCCTCTACCAGGACAATGAGTTCTACTTCATAGAGATGAATACCCGAATCCAGGTCGAGCACCCGGTGACCGAGCTGGTTACCGATATCGACCTGGTCAAGGCTCAGCTGGAAATCGCGGCCGGCGCGCCGCTGCGCTATACCCAGGCCGACGTGCAGATCCGCGGCCATGCGATCGAGTGCCGCATCAACGCCGAGGACGCGCGCACCTTCATGCCCTCGCCCGGTCCGATCCGGTTGTGGCATCCCCCCGGCGGCCCTGGCATCCGCGTCGACAGCCACGTGTACTCAGGCTACAACGTGCCGCCGCACTACGACTCGCTGATCGGCAAGCTGATTGCGCATGGCGACACGCGGGAGACCGCGATCGCGCGCATGCGCAACGCGCTGTCCGAACTGGTGGTCGAGGGCATCAAGACCAATACGCCGCTGCACCAGGAGGTGCTGGCCCACGCGGCCTACCAGGCCGGCGGCCTCGACATCCATTATCTGGAGCGCCGGCTGGGTCTGAAATGACATGGCCTACCTCGAGCTGAGCTTCGAGCTCGGCGAGCTCGACGGCGAAGCCGCCGCCTCGATCTGCAGCGCCGTCGGCGCGCTCAGCGTCACCTTCAGCGATGCTCATGATGATGCGGTGTTCGAGCCCGGACCGGGTGAACTGCGGCTGTGGCGGCACACGCGGCTGCAGGCCCTATACGACGCTGCAAACGCCAGCCCGGCGCTGATCAGCACGCTGGCCGGCGCGCTGCAGCTGGCACCGGCGCGCCTGCAGGCGCGTGCGATCAACGAGCGCGTCTGGGAGCGTGAATGGCTGCGCGACTTTCACGCCATGCCGTTCGGGCGCCGACTTTGGATCTGTCCGCGCCATGAATCGATCGCGGCCGACGCGGTCGTGGTGCGGCTTGACCCGGGGCTGGCGTTCGGCACCGGCAGCCACCCGAGCACCGCGCTGTGCCTGACCTTCCTCGACCAAACGCCGGTGGCTGGGCTCAATGTGGTGGACTACGGCTGCGGCTGTGGCGCGCTCGCCATTGCAGCGCTCAAGCTCGGGGCGCAGCGCGCCTGCGCCTTTGACATCGATCCGCAGGCGCTGACCGCCACCCGCGCCAATGCCGAGGACAATGCGGTCGCCGACCGGCTGCAGCTGTGCGAACGGGAAGATCAGATCCCGCCCGGCTGCGATCTGCTGCTGGCCAACATCCTGGCCGACGTATTGATTCGGATGGCACCGCGATTCGCGCGGCTGCTACCGACCGGTGGACAACTGCTGCTGGCCGGAATCTTGAGCCCTCAGGAATCAGAAGTAGCGAGCGCGTTCCTGAAGTGGTTTGATATGAACCGCTTTGCCTGCCGCGATGGCTGGGTCGCGTTGGTAGGCAGGCGCAAATGACCGCTGACCCGATCATGTTCACTGTCTGCCCAAAATGCACTCTGACGCTCGCGGTCACCGCCGCCGACTTGCGCACCGGCCAAGGCTACGTGCGCTGCGGACGCTGTCTCAACGTGTTCAATGCGCTGCTGGCTCTAAGTGAAGAGCCGGCAGCGACCGCGGATCCCAAGCCCGGCACCGAGGTCGGCACCGCACTGGCCACGACCGACGAGAGTGCTGAGGCGGTCGAGGTCGAGGCGCCCGCCGGGGTGCATGTCAAACCGGCCCTGGACACGCCCGAGCGCGCGCCGCTGCCGACTGAAATCTCAAGTGATGGCGCCATCGAAAGCGAGTCGAGCCTCGCCGACGGCACCGGCACCTTCGAGACCATCGTGCTCGAAGGCGATGCCATCACCCAGACCGAGGAGTTCGTGCCGGAAGAATCGGTCGACAGCGAAATCGCTGCGCTGGCGCAACGTCTTCATGTAGCGGCTCAGGACACGTCCGAGGCACCGCCGTCGACCGACGGCATCGAAGTGTCGGATATCGACCCCGATGACGTGCCGGTGGATGCCGCCGAGATCATTCCGATGGCGCGTCGCCCGCATGCCGGTCGCTGGGCGGCGGGCTGCGTACTGATGCTGCTGCTGCTGACCATCCAGGCCGTGAATCACTGGCGCGATGCGCTCGCCTCGACGCCCAGTCTGAGCGCGCCGATGAGCCACCTGTATGCGCACCTGGGTGTGCCGCTCGATCCACACTGGAATCTGTCAGCGTATGACGTGCGTCAGCAGGGCGCGGTGACCGATCCGTCCGACAGTCACGTGATTCGAGTGCGCCTGAGCCTGGCCAATCGCGCGGCGCAGCCGCAGCCGGTGCCGTTGCTGCGCCTGACGCTGCTGGATCGCTACGGCAAGAGCATCGCGATGCGCGACCTGACGCCGTCGGAGTACTGGCCGCAAGGCCACGCGCCGCGCAGCTTCCTGGCCCACGATGAGCGCATCGACAGCGAGGTCGCGGTGCACGATCCCGGTGCCGACAGCGCCAGCTTCGAACTGGATGTGTGCCTGAAGAACAATGCCGGCGTCGTGCGTTGCGCCGGCGATACGGTCAACGCCCCGGCCCCAGTTCCATGAGCCTGCGCATCGGTCCGTATCAGTTGAGTGGCCAGGCGCTGCTGGCACCGATGGCCGGCGTGACCGACCGTCCGTTCCGTCAGCTCTGCCGTCGTTTCGGCGCGACGCTGGCAGCGGCAGAAATGCTCAGCGCCGATCAGCGCTTATGGAACAGCGCCAAGTCGCGGCGGCGCATGGATCATGACGGCGAGCCCGAGCCGCGGGTGGTGCAGCTGGTGGGCAGCGAGCCCGAGGAACTGGCCGCTGCGGCGCGCGTCAATGTCGATCTGGGCGCGCAGATCATCGACATCAACATGGGTTGCCCTGCCAAAAAAGTCTACAACCGTCACTGCGGTTCGGCGTTGCTGGCCGACGAGCCACTGGTGCAGCGGCTGCTGAGCGCGGTGACGCGCGCGGTCGCGGTGCCGGTGACCCTCAAGCTGCGCACCGGTGTTGATCCGAACCGGCGTAACGCCGCTCGAATCGCCGAGCTGGCGCAAGCCTGCGGCATAGCGGCAATAGCGCTGCACGGTCGCACGCGCGCCGACATGTTTCGCGGTGCCGCAGAGTACGACACCATGCGCGCGGTGCGCACACGCCTTCGCATTCCGCTGATCGCCAACGGCGATATCGTTTGTGCGCAAACTGCGCGCTCGGTACTTGATTTCACCGGCGCTCAAGGAGTAATGATCGGTCGCGCTGCGCAAGGCGCTCCATGGATCTTTCGTGATGTCAATGCATACGTCGCAACCAATCAATTCGCATCACCGCTCTTGCGCGCGTCGCAGACCGAGTTCATTCTTCAACACCTCGCATCCCTGTACGAGTTCTACGGTGAACACACAGGAGTGCGAATGGCCCGAAAACATCTTGGCTGGTACTGCCGACTAAACACCGAAGCGAATCAACTGCGTCAGCGTCTCATGGCTGCAGAGGATTCGGCGTCGCAATTTTCGGTCGCTAGTCAGGCATTCGGGCAGTGGGCGGACAGGCAGGCGGCGTAACAGGCGTGACGGGCGGACTGGCGATGGGGAAGCGCGAGATGCTAAAGAAGAAGACTCGCAGGTCACTCAGGGATTCGATGATCAGAGCCAACGGCGCGCGACTCAACGGCGCCAGCCGTCTGAACGGCAGAGACCTGCCGCTGCGCAGTCACGCCGAGCACGCCTTGCACGACTATTTCTCCAGCCTCAACGGTCATCGGCCGGCACGCGTCTACGACATGGTGCTGCGCGAGGTCGAGGAGCCGCTGTTCCGCGCCGTACTCGACTACGCCGCTGGCAACCAGAGCCGTGCCGCCGTCATTCTGGGCATCAATCGCGGCACCCTGCGCAAGAAACTGCGAGAGTTGGGACTGGCCGAGTGAGCGGATGTCAGCCCTGATTCGTCGGGCGCTGCTGTCGGTATCTGACAAACGGGGCCTTGAATCTTTCGCGGCCGGCCTGCACCGGCACGGCGTCGAGCTGCTGGCCACCGGCGGCACCGCCCGGACACTAAGCGCCGCCGGACTGCCGGTGCGCGAGGTATCGCAGTACACCGGCGCCCCCGAATTGATGGCCGGACGACTCAAGACACTGCATCCGCGCGTGCACGGCGGCCTGCTTGGCCGGCGCGGCGTCGACGATGCGGCCATGCAAGCGCACGGCATCGAGCCGATCGACCTGCTGGTGGTCAATCTGTACCCGTTTGCCGCCACGATCGCGCGCCCCGACTGCAGCTTCCAGGAGGCGATCGAAAACATCGACGTCGGCGGCCCGGCCATGCTGCGCGCGGCCGCCAAGAATCACGCCGACGTGACCGCGCTGGTCGATCCCGACGACTACGCCGGCGTGCTGGCGGAAATCGACGCCGATGGCGGCACCTCGATCGACACCCGCTCGCGCCTGGCCGCCAAAGCATTCGCGCACACGGCGCGCTACGACACCATGGTCGCGGCCTATCTGCAGCAGCGCCAGGACTACGAGGACGAGGGCTTCGAGCCGCAACTGGCGCTGTACTTCGACAAGCTGATGGACCTGCGCTACGGGGAAAATCCGCATCAGCGCGCCGCCTTCTATCGCAACCCGGCGGTGCGCGCCGCCGGCGTGAGCAGCGCGCGGCTGCGCCAGGGCAAGGATCTGTCGTACAACAACATCGCCGACGCCGACAGCGCGATCGAGTGCGTGCGGCAGTTCGACCAGGCCGCCTGTGTGATCGTAAAGCACGCCAATCCCTGTGGCGTCGCGCTCGGCGAGCAGCCGCTGGCGGCCTATGAAGGCGCCTATCGCACCGATCCGACTTCCGCCTACGGCGGCATCATCGCCTTCAACCGCGAGCTGGACGCCGCCACCGCCGGCACCATCATCGAGCGGCAGTTCGCTGAGGTGATCGCCGCGCCGAGCATCAGCTCGGACGCCCTGGCGCTGCTGGCCGCCAAGCCCAACCTGCGCGTGCTTGAGATCGGCGACCTGCTGGCTGAGGAGCCCGACGAGCTCGAGCTGCGCAGCGTCAGCGGCGGCTTGCTGCTGCAGCAGCGCGACCACGACCGCCTCGACAGCGCCGATCTACGGATCGTCAGCCGGCGGCGTCCGGATGAGCGCGAACTGGCCGACCTGCTGTTCGCCTGGTCCGTGGCCCGGTTCGTCAAATCCAACGCGATCGTGTTCGCGCGCGACAGCTGCACGATCGGCATCGGCGCTGGCCAGATGAGCCGGGTCTATTCCACGCGGCTGGCGGCGCTCAAGGCCGGCGATGAAAAGCTCGAGCTGCGCGGCGCGGTGATGGCCTCGGACGCGTTCCTACCGTTTCGCGACGGCCTCGATGTGGCCGCCGGCTACGGCATCAGTGCCGTGATCCAGCCGGGCGGTTCGCTGCGCGACCCGGAAGTGATCGCCGCCGCCGATGAGCATGGCATGGCCATGGTGCTCACTGGCGTGCGCCACTTCAGGCACTAGTGCGGCCGCGCAACCGATGAAGGTTCTGATCGTTGGCGGTGGTGGCCGCGAGCATGCGTTGGCCTGGAAGTGCGCCCAGTCGCCGCGCGTGCACGAGGTGCTGGTGGCGCCGGGCAATGCCGGTACCGCGCTCGAGCCACGGGTGCGCAACGTCGCGCTGCGTGCCACCGATATCCCGCAGCTGCTGGCGCTCGCACAGCACGAGTCGGTCGACCTGACCATCGTCGGCCCGGAAGGCCCGCTGGTCGCGGGAATCGTCGATGCGTTTCAGGCCGCCGGCCAGCGCTGCTTCGGTCCGCTGCGCTCGGCCGCCCGGCTGGAAGGCTCCAAGGCATTCAGCAAGGATTTCATGCAGCGCCACGGCATTCCGACCGCGGCCTACCGCAGCTTCACGCGCGCCAGCTTCGATGAGTCGTGGCTGCGCGCGCAGCGCGCCCCGATCGTGGTCAAGGCCAGCGGCCTGGCCGCCGGCAAGGGCGTCATCATCGCCCAGACCATCGAGCAGGCGCTCGAGGCGGCGCGCGACATGTTCGCCGGCGCCTACGAGGGCGCCGGCGAACAGGTGGTGATCGAGCAGTTCCTCCACGGTGAGGAGGCGAGCTTCATCGTGATGGCGGATGGCGAGCATGTGCTGGCCCTGGCCAGTTCGCAGGACCACAAGCGGCTGCTGGACGCCGATCACGGCCCCAACACCGGCGGCATGGGTGCCTATTCGCCAGCGCCGGTGATCACGGCAGACGTGCACGCACGCGTGATGCGCGAGGTGATCTTGCCGACCATCCAGGGACTGTCGGCCGACGCGACGCCGTATACCGGATTTCTGTACGCCGGCCTGATGATCGGCGCCGACGGCACGCCCACGGTGCTGGAATACAACTGCCGGCTCGGTGATCCGGAGGCGCAGCCGATCCTGGCGCGCCTGGACAGCGATCTGACCGAGCTGTGCGAAGCGGCGCTCGATCGCCGACTCGATCGGGTCGCGGCTCGCTGGGATACGCGCCCCGCGCTCGGCGTGGTGCTGGCAGCGCACGGCTATCCGGAGCAGGTGCGCACCGATGATCGCATCGACGGCTTGGAGGCGGCCGCCGTACTGCCCGGCAAGGTGTTTCACGCCGGCACGCGCCGGGCGGGAGACCAGGTCGTCAGCAGCGGCGGTCGGGTGCTGTGCGCGGTCGGCCTTGGACCTCAGGTGCTCGATGCGCAGCAGCAGGCCTACGCACTGGTGGATAAGATCCACTATCGCGGCATGCAGTACCGTCGCGACATCGGTCACCAAGCGATCGCGCGCGAGCGTGGCGGCGCGCCCGACGGCCATGGCTGAAGCGCGCCGGCGCTCGGCGCGCAATATCCCGGGCTACTCCGCGGCGCGCCTGCGGCGCACGCGCGGCCTGATGCGCCTGCTCGGCGCGCTCAGTCCGGCGCTGGCGGCGCGCCTGGCAGCGCGGCTGTTCATCACACCGCGCATTCGACCGATCAGCGAGCGCGAAGCCGATTTCCTCGCCACTGCCTCAGCTAAGCGGCTGCCGACGCCGCACGGCGAGGTGCAAATCTATGAATGGCCCAACCCCGGCCCGGCCGTGCTGGTGCTGCATGGCTGGATTTCACACGCCGCGCATCTGCAGCCCATGATTGAGGGACTGCGGGCGCAGGGCCTGCGCGTGGTGGCGTTCGACGCCCCGGCTCACGGCCGCTCCAGCGGCCGACAGGCCGATCTGTACAGCTTTCGCGACGCACTGGCGGCGGTCAATGCGGCCTTCGGACCGGCCGGAGCGATCCTGGCGCATTCCTTCGGCGCCATTACCGCGGCCAGCTGGCTGGCCGAGGATGCGGCCGCGGCGCAGCTGCGCGCCGCGGTGCTGGTCGGCCTGCCACGCGATATCGGCTACCTGTTCGAGTCATTCGTGCTGCTGACCGGTCTGTCACCCGAGGTGGTGCGGCGCGTGCGCGCGCGCTTTCGCGCCCGTTATGGTGGCGAGCCGGAAGACTATTCGGCCGCGGTGCTGGCACGCCGCATTCACATTCCGGTGCTGCTGTTGCACGGCGGTGAGGATGAGTACATCCCGGTCGAGCATGTCGAGGAAGTGGCGCTGCAGCTGCGCGATGGCCGGGTGCAGGTGCTCGCCGGCATGAATCACAGCGCGCCGCTGTCTGACCCCGACAGCGTGGCGCTGGTGGCGCAGTTCATCGCCAGTCGGCTGCGACCTTAAGCGATGGCACCGCGGCCAGCGCAGGTGTCGTTTGCGGCGCTGCGACAGCCAACCTTCCGCTACTTCTTCGTCGGCAACGCCACCGCGATGCTGGCCGACAACTGCGAGCACGTCATCAGCTACTGGGTGATGTACCAGAAGTTCCACTCCGCCGAGCTGGGCGGCTTCGCGGTGATCTCCCACTGGGTGCCGTTCCTGCTGTTCTCCGGCTACGCCGGTGCGCTCGCCACCCGCATCGACGTGCGCCGCATGATTCAGGCCGGCATGCTGCTGTTCATGTCGGTGTCGATCGGCTGGGGCGTACTGATCGCCACCGACCGGCTGACGGTGTGGGCATCGATGCTGTTACTGACGGTGCACGGGCTGGCCGGCGTGCTTTGGACCGCGCCCGCCCAGGTGATGATCCACGACATCGTCACGCCCGAGCAGCTGCCGAGCGGCGTGCGCCTGGCCGCCATGACGCGCAATCTGGGCACTCTGGTCGGCCCGGCGCTCGGCAATGGCCTGATGCTGCTGCTCGGCCCGGCGCTCGGCATCTTCAGCAATGCGCTGATCTACCTGCCGATGCTGCTGTGGCTGTGGAACGCGCCGCGCGGCGGCGCTGGCGCGCGCTCCCAGACCGGCGGCGTACCGGCAGCGCTCGGCGTGGCCGATGCGCTGGCGACGCTGCGCAGCATCCGCGGCAACCGCGTGCTGCTGAGCATGACGATGATGGCCGGCGCGGCCTCATTCCTGGTCGGCAACGCCTATCAGGCGCAGATGCCCAATTTCGCCACCGACCTGGGGCATGGCAATGCCAGCATGGCGTATGCGGCGTTGGCAGCGGCCGACGCCGCCGGCGGCCTTACGGCGGCACTGCTGCTCGAGAGCCGCGGACTGCTGTTGCCGCGCGTCGGCACGGCGCTGCTGCTGTGCATGCTGTGGTGTGTCGCGCTGAGCGCCTTCGCGCTCACGCACTCGTACCCACTGTCGCTGGCGGCGCTGTTCTGCGCCGGCTTTCTGGAGCTGTCATTCGGCGCCATGGCGCAGGCGCTGGTGCAGCTCAACGCACCCGCGGCATTGCGCGGTCACGTGATCGGCGCGTATGTGATGGCCTCGCTTGGCTTGCGATTCGTCGCCGGCTTCACGGTCGGGCTGATGGGCGCGGTAATCGGGGTACACCACTCGCTGGCGCTGGCCGCCGGCGTGTTGTTCGTGGTGATCGCAGCGCTGTCGCTATGGCAGGCGCCTAGAAACTCACGCGCGCAAACGCCTCCGGACCCTCGAGTCTGAAGCGCAGCTCACCCGAGGGGTCGTGCCGGCGGATGGTGACGTCGGCGTCCTGGCGCAGCAAACCGATGCCGAACGCCAGATTGCGCTTCCAGCGGTATTGTAGGTCGGCGTGGTACTGATCCATCGAGCCGCTGATCGAGCTGATCGTCACCCGCATATACTGCCCGCGCATGTTCAGCGACCAGTGGTTGTCGATGCGCCAGGTGCCGTCGAGTGCCAGCGTGGCAAACGGGCCGGCCTCGTTGTAATCCACGTACTGCGGCGTGTTGGGTATCTCGGCACTGGCTTCGGCCTCGATCAGATGCACGCCGAGGCCGCCGCCGAGCTCGAAGCGCTCGGTGCGCACAAACGAATAGGTATAGGTCAAGTCCATCTGCCGCCAGTTGAACACCGAATGCACCGGACTGTTGATCAGGAAGGTCTGATCGCCGTACTGCAGCGTGTGGTCGATGACCCGGTCGGCGGCGCGGCGCGAGTCGAGAAAATCGACCCGTAGTCGGCTGCGCTGCTCGATGCGAAAGATGATCTCGACGTTGGGCGCACGTGCCTGATTGGTCATGCCCAGATCGCCCTCGCCGGTGAACGGGGTGCCCTGCACGCCGGCGGCAGAATCAAACCGGGCGTAGGTATTGGTCTGGCCCCAGAAAAATCCGCCGCGGACCGCGAAGTGATCGGTGATCGGGCTGGGGATCGGTTGTGGCGGCGGTGGCGCGTAGTCGTCGGCGTAGGCCGGCACGGACAGTGCAAGCACCAACGGGGCGAGCCACCAGCAACGCATGACGGGGATTTGAGTCGACGGCGCGCGCTGCTGCTGTGACGCGCCGCTCACTTTGGCGTGACGCCAAGCGCCTCAGCGCTTCATGGCCTCGAAGAATTCGGCGTTGGCCTTGGTGTCCTTCATCTTGTCGAGCAGAAATTCGATCGCCGCGAGTTCGTCCATCGGATGCAGCAGCTTGCGCAGGATCCACATCTTGGCCAGTTCGCCCGGATCGGTGATCAGCTCTTCCTTGCGGGTACCGGAGCGATTGATGTTCACCGCCGGGAACACGCGCTTCTCGGAGATGCGCCGATCCAGGTGAATTTCGCTGTTGCCGGTGCCCTTGAACTCCTCGTAGATGACATCGTCCATCTTCGAGCCGGTATCGATCAGCGCGGTGGCCAGGATCGTCAGGCTGCCGCCCTCCTCGATGTTGCGGGCAGCGCCGAAGAAGCGCTTCGGCCGCTGCAGCGCGTTGGCGTCGACACCGCCGGTCAGCACCTTGCCCGACGAGGGCACCACGGTGTTGTAGGCGCGCGCCAGGCGCGTGATCGAGTCGAGCAGGATGACCACGTCCTTCTTGTGCTCGACCAGGCGCTTGGCCTTTTCGATCACCATCTCGGCCACCTGCACGTGGCGCGCCGCCGGCTCATCGAAGGTGCTCGACACCACCTCGCCCTTGACGGTGCGCTGCATCTCGGTCACCTCTTCGGGCCGCTCGTCGATCAGCAGCACGATCAGATACACCTCCGGATGATTGGCGGTGATCGAGGTGGCGATGTTCTGCAGCAGCATGGTCTTGCCGGC
>DASXDL010000016.1:0-11904 GCA_036490715.1 Steroidobacteraceae bacterium
CCCTGTCCATTTAGCTCGACGTGTCCGAATAGTGCGAACTATTCCACACACCGGTGAGTCCGCGCCCCCGATCGCGGACCGAATTGGCCGTGCGCCCTTGAATGCTCCAGGGCCGCCCTAGATAATCCACGATCGCTCCCGCGTCTCGCGTTAGCGAGTAGCCAGCCGCAATAACGCGGAGCCGCGCCAGCTCCAGGAGAGTGGCTTGATCAGGTCCAATGCGCCGATGTCGCGGCTGGTGTTTCTTCTGGTCGTGGTTTCGGCGATCGGTATCGGGCTGCGCGTGGCCGGCATGCACCGAGCCTACTGGTTCGACGAACTGGCAACGGTGACAAACGTCGACGTCCCGGATCTGAAGACGGTGATACACGACACCGCCGAAGACAACCAGCCGCCACTCTACAACAGCATGGTATTCGAATGGATCCGGGCGTTCGGGTATTCCGAGATCGCGGTCCGTTCCCTCTCGCTGCTGATCGGATTGCTCGGGCTCGCGACACCATGGCTTGCGCGTAACGCGCTCAGCCGCTCGGAGAAGCTCTGGAACCTCGCAATTCTGTCTCTGATGCCACTGCCGATCCGCTACGCCCAGGAAGCGCGCAACTACAGCCTGCTGTTCCTGCTTTCGGCCGTCTGTCTGTACTCGTACTACGAGATCCTCAAGACCCGAGCCACGGGCCGCATTCACACGATCTTTCACGTCGGCCTGATCTGCCTCGCGTTCACCCATGTCTTCGGGCTGATGCTGTCGGTGTCATTCCTCGCTGTCATGTTTTGGCGCGAGCGCCGCGCGGCGTGGCGTATCGGACTTGTCCTGTACGCGGGCGCTCTTTCGGCCGCGGTGGTGATTCCGCTGATACTCGGCGGATCAGGTCGGCTTGCCGGCGGGAACTTCTGGATTACCTTCGGCCCTGCTTCGTTGGCCTTGCAGCTGGTGAAAGTGTTTACCCCAATTGGCTTGTTATTGCTCGCCTGGCTTTGGGCGGCACGCTGGCGCAACCCGCCGCCCTCCGATCCTGCGCTCAAGCTGGCCTTGGCGCCCTTCGCGCTGATGCTGGCTGGTGCGATTCTGGTATCGTTCAACACTCCTATTATTACGGAGCGCAATCTGATCGGCCTGGTACCTGCCTTCGCGCTGCTAACGGCGTGGCTGATCGAGCACGCAGCGCTTGGCCGCCCCACCTGGTGGGTTGGCTTGTCGGCCGGACTGTTGGCGCTTCAGGCGATCGTCTGGACCTTGTCTCCGTACCTATTCATTCAGCAAGACTTTCGTGCGATTGCCAGACACTCGATCGCATCCAATAGCCCGGTTTGCTATGTCGTTCCAACCCGTGGCGACGCCGAAGAGCTACCACACCATCTGTTCTCGTTCTACATCACCAAGATCTTTCATCGCCCCGACCTGACTCCGAAGCTCATCAGGCCAAGCGAAGTGCCGGCCGATCCAGCTGCCTCGGATTGCGTGCTTTGGTCGGCGGCGACACTGCCGAAGCGAGGAGAGTCCTATCTTCGTACGATGCCGCAGTTCGCACATTGCACCGACGTGCCATTGGCTGCTCCGGGCGTACTTCTGGCCAGCGAGCTGCTGAGCTGCGGCCGCTAGGGCACTGATTGAATATGCTGCAATCTGACGAAATCCTGCGCCCAGAGGCGGATAGCGGCACAACGGCCGGTTTGCTGACCGCGCCTTCCGGCCCTTACACCGTCGGTCCGCCGGTGACGACGGCAGGTCCACGTGTGCGCTTATCACTGATCCTGCCCAGCTACAACGAAGCCAAGAACATCCGCGAGATGGTGACGCAAGTCTCGCACGTACTGGACCAGGCTTTGCCGGGCAACTACGAGATTCTGGTCGTCGATGACAATAGCCCCGATCGCACCTGGGAACTCGCGCAGCAGATGCGAGGCGAGTTCCCGCATCTGCGGGTCATGCGCCGACAGGGAGAACGCGGGCTATCAACTGCGGTGATACGCGGCTGGCAGGCGTCCAGGGGCGAGGTTCTCGGCGTCATCGACGCCGACCTGCAGCATCCGCCCGAGGTCATCGCGGCACTGGAGCGCGAAATAGCCAGCGGAGCAGACATCGCCGTCGCCAGCCGGCACGTGGAAGGTGGCGGCGTCAGCGACTGGAGTGTGTTGCGGCGCATTTTATCTCGTGCCGCCCAGGTTCTCGGTCTGCTGATCTTGCCCGGTGTCGTTGGCAAGGTGAGCGACCCGATGAGTGGATTCTTCATGCTCCGCCGCAGCGCCATCCAGGGAGTCGGCCTCAATCCGCTCGGTTACAAGATCCTGATCGAGGTCATTGGGCGCGGCCGAATCAGGTGGATCGGCGAGGTGCCTTACGTCTTCCAGGAGCGTCAGCGCGGGGCCAGCAAAGTCACGCGCCAAGTCTATGTCGATTACCTGCGCCATCTTCTGCGTTTGCGCCTGTCGACGCTGCCGATCAACCGATTTATTCGCTTTGCCATAGTCGGTCTGAGTGGCGTGGTCGTGGACATGGGACTACTCTACTTGCTCAGCGATCCTTCGACGCTTCATTGGGGGTTGACACGCAGCAAACTGATCGCCGCCGAAATGGCCATTATCAATAACTTCATCTGGAATGATGCGTGGACATTCGGCGACATTGCCTCGCACCAGCGTGGCGCAAGGCATCGGCTACAGCGCTTTGCGAAGTTCCAGCTGGTGTGTCTCGCCGGGCTGGTGATCAATACCGTGCTGCTTAACCTGCAGTTCAATCTTCTGGGAATGAATCGCTATCTGGCCAATGCGGTGTCGATAGCGGCCGTCACCGCGTGGAATTTCTGGCTGAATTTCAAGCTCAGCTGGCGCGTCGCTGACACCGATGAGGCCGATAGGATCGCATCAACCGCCCCATGAGGCCGAGTCCGAAATCGATCCAGGGCCGAAGGCCGCCAGAAGCGCCACGAGTGACTGCGCCCGTATGGGTTCCTGATCCAAGCCCATCAATCTGGCCGGTGATATTGATGTGCGCGCTGTTGCTGCTGATGATTCTGCCCACCGATCTCAATTACGCGAGCCTGGTGACGCAAACCACCGGCACCGAAGATGACACCAGCGTACTAAACAAGGTTGTGCTCCTGACGGTGCTGATCGGCAGCTGCTACTTCATCGCGACGCGACAGCGACTTTGGTTAGCCGTGTTGCGCAGCCTCAACCCTTTCTATCTCTTGTTCCTCGCGCTGACGGCGATCAGCCTATTCTGGTCGATAGCCCCCGATGTGACTACGCGCCACGTGTTTCGGCTGCTGGTCATATTCTTGGCTTGCACCGCCTTTACGCTGCACGGCTGGACCCCAGGTCGGTTTCAGGTCGTCATGCGCAATCTGTTGGGTGCCTTGCTGGTGGGCTCTATTGTGTTCGCGATCTTTATGCCGCAGTACGGCGTGGAGAAGTTCGAGGACTACGGCGCGGGCGTAAGTACCTTCCGAGCCTACGGCGAAGGGGTCACCGCGATCGTGAAACCGGTACTTCGTGGCCTGACGTACAGTAAGAATCAGATCGGCCCGCTTGCCGGCCTGGGATTGATCTTCTGGCTACACGCCTGGCTGGACAAGCAGGTGAAGTTCTTCTGGTTCCTGGTGTGCGGCGGGGCCTCCGCGGTGTGCCTGTACTGGGCCCACAGCTCGACCGCGCTGCTGGCTTCAGCGTTCTCGGTCGTGATGATCCTGATGCTGCGCCATTGGCCGCAGTGGCTGCGCCGTTACATGCCACATCTCATCCTGCTGTTCTCGGCGGTGGTGTTTCTGTATTCGCTGGTCATTCTGCGGGTCATTCCGGGCCTGGACATCCTGCTCTCGCCGATTACGGCAATGACCGGCAAGGATCTGACCTTCAGCAGCCGCACCTCAATCTGGGAGATCATCGCCGAGCACATTGCAAAGCATCCATGGATTGGCACTGGATATTCTGCCTACTGGACCATCGCTCCGGGGTCACCCGCATTGCAGGTGAAGACGCTGCTGAACTTCTTTCCGGGCGAATCCCACAACGGCTATTTGGACGTGCAAAATGATCTGGGCGCGATAGGCAGCCTTTGTCTGCTCGGATACATGATCACGTCCCTGCGCCAGTCGGTGCGTTTGATGGCGATCGATCGTAGCCAGGGTTCGATCTACTTGGTGCTGCTGTTCTACGTGTTCTGGTCCAGCATGTCGGAGTCACACTGGTTCAGCGCCGAATCAGTGTTGTTCACCGTGCTGACGCTGTCGGTGTGCTGCTGCGCGCGCGGACTGCTGCAGCATGAATTCTCGGCCGAGGTGGTGCATCCGCTGGCGCGTCATGCGCGCAGCTACTGATCGAATACGTAGGCGCGCGCCACCGAAAAATTGACCAACAGCCCGCTCAGGGAGCCGACCGCGACACCAATCACCGGTCTTTGAGCCACAAACGGGCTCATGTGCACCAGCAGCGCATAGACCCCGAGGTTGATCGTTGCGCCCGCCAGCTGCGATACCACGAATCGCGCCCATTGACGGACCGGCTCGCCGCCGGAACCGGCCTCGAAAGTGTAGCGGCGATTGAGCCCCCAGGTGAAGGTCACCGCCGCCATGTAGGAGGCAGCCCGGCCCAGATACAGGCCCAGACCCACATAGAGCGCAGCGTATAGGACCCCGGCGTCGACCACGAAGCCCAGGACGCCGACCAGGCTGAACGATGCCATCTGCCGGGCGGCGGTCAACAGCCTCGGCCTGTTTGCGTTGGTGACGGTGTTGCCCATAAAAGGCACTGTGTAGCACGATAATCGCCCGCATGATCCACGACAAATGGACGCATGGCACGACGGCCCGACGCGAATTGCGCAGCGCGTCACTCTATGAATACTGAGCCGCGTGCCAAGCTATCACCGGCAATCTGGGATCCCGTGCGCAATCCTGCGCACAACAATATGAATGTATCGCGCGAACGGAGGCTCGATTGAGCCGCCCCGCTCCCCCACCGGCATTACGCACGCAGCGGCGATTGCTGCTGCTGGGCGCAGTGATCGCACTGCTGGCCTATATTGGTGCGGTCTGGATCACCGATGCGGCGCAAGCACGGGCGGCACTGTGGGAGCTTGGATGGTTGGGCTGTCTGGGCGTGCTGTCGCTGTCGCTGCTCAACTACGTTCTGCGCTTCTATCGATGGCAGCATTACCTGGCACAGCTCGGCCGCGTACTGCCAGTGCCGCTGCATTTCATGTATTACCTCAGCGGATTTGCCTTCACCGCGAGCCCGGCCAAGGCCGGTGAGGCGTTTCGCTCACTGCATCTGCACGAACACGGTGTTGCCTACTCCGACAGCCTGGCGGCGCTATTCAGCGAGCGCCTGCTTGACCTTGTTGCGATGTGTCTGCTCGCGAGCCTCGCCGCGGTCGAGTACGTGTCATACCGGCCGCTGGTGGCTGGAATCGTCGTGGCAGCCCTGGTGGTACTGGCCATGGTGCGCCATACCTGGTTGGCGGATCGACTGGACACCTTGCGCCCCAGGATGCCGCGGCTGCTGCTGAAGCCGCTGTCGACGCTGACCGCCCTGCTGCGCTCCTCCCGGCTGCTGCTCGAGCCAGCGCCCATGGCCATCGGGCTGGGGATCGCGCTGCTGGCATGGGGCGCGGAAGGTTTTGGGCTCTACCTGATCTGCCACAGCCTGCATATCGATGTGACGGTCACCAGCAGCATCGGCATCTACGCGGTGGCGGCCCTGGCCGGTTGCGCGGCGTTCTTCATGCCGGCCGGCATCGGCGGTACCGAAGTCGTCATGACCTCACTGCTGATGCTGCACCATAGTACGCTGCGCACGGCGCTGGTGGCGGCGTTGCTGTGCCGTATTGCCACGCTTTGGTTCGCCGTGCTGGTAGGCATCGCGGCGTCGCTGGCAGTTGAACTGCAGCTGATGCCGCGGCCGGTGCGCTCAGCCTCATGAATATGTCTGCCGTTCCGCTGTGTCTGGCTCTGGAAGGTACTCTGACGCCGGTGCGTCTGTCGGACGAACGGCTGCTCGGCGCGGCGAAGCGTTCCTTCAGTACGGTGCTGGGCTCGCTGGCGTCGATGCTCAAGGGCAAGGACGCGTCTGCGGTTGCCGCCGTCGAGCCCCAGGGCGATGTGGCAGCCCTGCCGTTGCGCGCCGAACTGGTTGAATGGCTGCAAGTACAGCGGGGCGCCGGCCGCCGGCTGGTGCTGTTGGCCGACGGCGACTGTGCCGCGGCCGAGATCATCGCCTCGCGCCTGCAGTTATTCGACGAGGTTACCAGCGCCGAGTCGTATCAGGGCTCCGCGTCTGAGCGCCGGCGCGATGCATTGGTCGCGCGTTTTGGCCGGCAGGGCTTTGACTATGTCGGCCATGGAATTGACGACCAGATCGTCTGGCGCGCGGCCCGGCGCGCCATCGTCGTAGGCGACCCCAAGGCCCTGTCCGGCATCGTCGACGCGCCCGCGCTTGAAGCATCGATTCTGGAACGGAAGGCCACGCGGCGCAGCTGGCTTAAGGCCATGCGCCCGCACCAGTGGTCGAAGAATGCCTTGCTGCTGATTCCGGCCCTGCTGGCACACACAATCTTCAAACCCAAGATATTGGCGGTGGGGCTGCTGGCGTTTCTCGCCTTCGGGTTATGCGCATCGAGCGTGTATATCGTCAACGACCTGTTTGACCTCACGACCGACAGACTGCATCCGCGCAAGCGCAGCCGGCCATTTGCCGCAGGTACGCTGTCGGTGCGTGACGGGCTGCGCGTCGCCGCGCTGCTATTCATCGTCGCGGCGCTGATCGCCATCGCCATCGGCCCGCGCTTCGTCGGCGTCATCGCCAGTTATTACGCGCTCACTTGGGTGTATTCGCTGTGGTTGAAACGTCTGCCCATTCTTGACGTCATGCTGCTGGCGGGCCTGTATACGCTGCGCATCATCGCCGGAGCGGCCGCGATGCATGTGCCGCTATCGTTCTGGCTGCTGGCATTTTCAGTATTCATGTTTCTGAGCCTTGGATTCGTCAAGCGTTATGCCGAGCTGGACGACGCGCGCCGCGCCGGCACTCTGATCGGTTATGCCCGTGGCTACGGCGCCAGCGACTTGCCGCTGATCATGAGTCTGGGCACGGCATCGGGTTATTCTGCGATCGTCGTCATGGCGCTCTACATCAACAGCTCCGACTCGCAATCTCTCTATCAGCATCACAAGCCGCTTTGGCTCATCTGCCCACTGATGCTGTTTTGGATCAGCCGGGTATGGATTGTCGCCAGCCGCGGCCAGATGCACGACGATCCGGTGGTATTTGCATTGCACGATCGCGCCAGTTTGCTGATTCTGCTTGCCTTGGGCTTCATCGTTCTAGTTTCGATTTGAGCTCCATTTCATGGCAGTGGTAGAACCCTGGGGCCGCTGGCCGCGCTACGAGCAGCACGTCATCGCGCTCAACAGTCGATTCGAAGCCCTGCCTGAACTTTCGCCCATGTTGCCGTTCGGCAATGGCCGAAGCTATGGAGATGTGTGCCTGAATGGCGGCGGCATACTGCTAGCCACCCGCGGTCTCGACCGCTTTATCGACTTCGATCAAAGCAGTGGCATATTGGAGTGTGAAGCCGGCGTGTTGATCAGCGAACTGATCCAATTCGCACTGCCTTATGGCTGGTTTCCTGCGGTTACCCCGGGCACGGCGCTGGTCACGATCGGTGGCGCAATCGCCAACGACGTTCATGGCAAGAACCATCATTGCGTCGGCAGTTTCGGCAACCACGTGCTCGAGTTCGAGCTGCAGCGCTCGGATGGAACGGTTCTCCACTGCACGCGTGACACCAACCCGGCGTGGTATCACGCTACCATCGGCGGCTTGGGGCTTACCGGGCTCATCCGCACAGCACGGCTGCAGCTGCGTCGTGTTCCGGGACCCTGGATTAGCGGTGATTCACAGCGCTTTAGCAATCTGCAGGCATTCTTCGAGCTGTCCGCAAGCTCGGATCAGCAGTTCGAGTACACCGTCGCCTGGCTGGACTGCGTCGGCCGAGGCCCAAGGCTCGGTCGCGGGGTCTTTACGCGCGGCAATCATGCCAAGGTAAATGCACCGACGCCTCTGCCAAGACCGCCGCGAACGGTGCGCTTCACCCCGCCGCTGTCACCGGTCAACCGCCTATCTGTCCGCATTTTCAACGAATGCTACTTTCGGCGCCGGTCCGCACAACTGCCCCACGCCACCTGGCACTATCGGCCGTTTCTGTTCCCGCTCGATGGCGTGCTGCAGTGGAATCGGCTGTATGGACCGCGCGGGCTGTTTCAGTATCAGTGCCTGCTGCCGGGAACGGTGGCCGAGGCGGCGGAACCATTGCGCGAGGTTCTACGCCGCGTCTCTGCCTCTGGACTTGGATCGTCGCTGGCGGTACTCAAGAGCTTCGGCGCGGTGCCATCGTTGGGTCTGCTGTCGTTTCCGCGCCTGGGGGTGACCCTGGCGCTTGATTTCCCGAATCGCGGGGAGACCACATTGCGTGTGTTGGAAGATCTGGATGCGATCATCGGCAGCGCCGGCGGTGCCGTCTATCCTGCCAAGGATGCCCGCATGTCGGCGCGCTCGTTCCAGCGCTATTTTCCGCGCTGGGCCGAGCTGCAGGAATTCATCGATCCTAAATTCTCATCTTCGTTCTGGCGCCGCGTGAGCGCAACGACGGCATGAAGCGCCTGCTGATCATTGGCGCAACCTCGGCGATCGCCGAGGCCACGGCACGGTTGTTCGCCGCGCGCGGCGACGCGATACTTCTCGTCGGCCGCGACGCCGAACGGCTAAATGCCATTGCCGAGGACTTGAAACTGCGCGGCGCCGGTCTCGCCGTGCCCTACCCGCTCGACCTGCGCGAGCTGCAGCTGCATTCGCCGATGCTCGAGGCGGCCGTGGCGCGCCTGGGCGGCATCGACATGGTGCTGATCGCCCACGGTACCCTGTCCGACCAGCTCGCCTGCCAAGCGTCCCCGGCGCTGATGGTGCAGGAATTCACCACCAACGCCATCTCCACCATGGCGCTGTGTACCCTGGTGGCCGAGCGCTTCCAGGCCCAGCGACGCGGCGTCCTCTGCGTCATTGCATCGGTGGCGGCCGATCGCGGCCGGCGCTCAAACTACGTCTATGGCGCCGCCAAGGCAGCGGTGGTGGCCTTCGCCAGCGGCTTGCGGCAGCGACTGTACCCGTACGGCGTCAGCGTGGTGACGATCAAGCCCGGGTTCGTCGACACACCGATGACGCGCGCGCACCGCAAGAACGGGCTGTGGGCGACTCCGGCGACGGTCGCCGGCGACATCGTGCGGGCCATGGATCGCGGCACGCCAGTCGTCTACACGCCCTGGTTCTGGCGTCCGATCATGGCGATCATTCGCGGGATACCGGAAACTATATTCCGTCGGCTGAAACTCTAGAACGATCCTGGCTGTCCGCAAACGGATTTCGGTAGGTGCGTGTCAGCTGTCGTGCCAGCAGGTAGAGGAACGGCGGCTGGTGCACGACGTACCGATACCACCGGCCCCGGGGCTCTCGCACCAGCCGATAGAGCCACTCGAGCCCGATGTTCGTGATCCAGGCTGGAGGGCGTTTCAGGCTTTCGGCCTCATAGTCGATCGTCCCGCCTAGCGGCAGATACAGCCTGACGTGCGGGAAGCGATGCCGATAGCGAAAAATGAATTTCTCCTGCCGAGCGCCTCCCAGCCCCACCAGCAGGACGCTGGCACGCGACTGGTTGATATCGGCGATCAGCTGTTCGATCTCCTCGGGATGCTCCTCGTAGCGTTTGGAGGGTGAAGCCGTGCCTACGATCATCTGCCGCCCGACCTTGGCATTGATCCTTTGTTGCGCCACGCGCGCGACCCCAGGTGCGCCGCCACAGATGAAGACGGTCACCGAGGGATCGTCCTTGTAGCGCATATAGAAGAGCGGGAAATAGTCCGAACCGGACACCCGGCCGCGCAGCGGCGTCCCCAGCAGCTTGGCGGCAAAGATCAGGATCTGGCTATCGCAGGTGACCACGTCAAACTGCGGCAGCAGCTGGTAGAACTCCCGGTCCTGCTGCAGTTTCATGATCATATCGACGTGCAGCGTGAGCATGACGCCACTTCGGAAGGTTTCGACCAGCTCGTCAATCGAGATGTCGTCTACCTCTACGTTCAGCAGCCTCACCTTTCGATGCGAGCAGGCGGGGTTTGATTCGGCCAACACGGCAGCGGCAGCTAATGAACCGTCAGCGTCTGGATCAGCTGCGCGGTCTGAGCGATGTTGCGACGACTCGAGGCGCCGAATACGATCGACTGAATCTGCGGGAATTTGCACACGAACTCGAGCGCTTCGCGCGGCGGCAATGCACCGCTGGCGAATACCGACATCGCGATCAGGCGACAGCGATCCTGTTCCACCAGTTCCTCATAGGCGCGGATCCCGCCACACATGCGAAAGCCGATCTTGTTGAAGTTGGTGCAGATGATGGGGTTGGCTATTCCGACCTTCTCCAGACGCGCCACCAGCATCGGTGCGTTCATCGTGATGAAACCGGCTTCGGCCCGGTACTTGTCGCGCACGCAGTCGGCGAAGATACGAAAGGCGGCATCGAAGCCCAGGCCCAGAAGGAAGTCGGTCGCCACGTTCTGCAGGAACACGATCGGCGTATCCAGGCCCTCAAACATCTTCATCTCGGCGCCTATGAGCAGCTGCGCCAAGCCTTCAATATCCTTGGTCGCCAGCGACATCCCGCCCTTGAGCAACGCCCCGAGCGGATTGTCCTGCGGCAGAAAGCTGCGGATCGCGCCCAACACGCCGAGCTCGGCGGCGGCGTTGGCGTATTTGTGCGCGTACGGCATGCACGGGTAGAACTTGTAGCCCGGATAATTGGCGCGATGGGTGCGAAAGTGTTCGCAGATGTCCGCAGTGCGCTCATGCGTCGTGCACATGAAGGTCTTGATGTCCTCGGCATAGGCATCATCGAGCACCTGAATGATCGCGCTGAGGTCCTGGAAGCGCATCGCCTGCTGCCGCGCCTTCTCCTCGGACATGTGATTCACACCGAAAAACTGGTTGTCACCGAACAACACTCTATCCATGGGTAACCCTTGTTGACTCGGCGCTCAGGAGCGTCCGAACAGTGAGCCCAAGAACGAAGGCGAGCGCGCCCCGGCGCTGGCGGCGGCCGTCGCGGCTGGCTGCGGTGCGTTTGCGACCACAGCCGTGTGCGGCTTAGCGGCATCCGCTCGCACCATTGCCGCTACCAGCGAAGCATCGCTCGCAGTGCGGAAATTCGACAGCGTCGTGCTGCCGCTCCTGATGCTCTGAACGAAATGGTCGATCTGCGCTGAATACTCTTCGCCGCGCACGTAGAACCACACCGGC
Source organism: Steroidobacteraceae bacterium (assembly GCA_036490715.1). Lineage (GTDB taxonomy): Bacteria > Pseudomonadota > Gammaproteobacteria > Steroidobacterales > Steroidobacteraceae > FEN-1191. The sequence goes on from DASXDL010000016.1 coordinate 11,344, forward strand.
TGAGTCAGATCGGTCGTGTACCGCACGTTCCAGCCGGCCACGAGGTCCGCGACATTATCCTGCGGTGAACGAATGCTGAGCTGCACTTCCTGCCGATCGACATTGATCCGGCCGTTGGTGCCCCAGATGCTGATCTTGACGGACATCTTGCGGTAGCTCTCGTCGCTCCAGTTGGTCGCCAGTTGGCCGTGCGCGCCACCGGCAAAATGAAACGTGCTGTAGATCTCGTCATCGACATCGCTGGAGAAGATCTTGTTGAGCACGCTGCCGGAAACGCCGACCGGCCGGCCGATCAGATAATTGACCAGGTCGATCGCATGGCAGGAGTAGTCGAACAGGCAACCGCCGCCCTCGCTCTTCTGCGATCGCCAGGTGGAACCCTTCGGCCGCAGCACCACCGGGCCATAGGCTTCTGCCCGAATGTGATGGACATCGCCAATGACTTTTTGCTCGAGCAGGCGCTTGGTCTCGTTGAAGGCGGCGACGAAGCGGTAGTGATAGCCGACCTGGTTAACCAGGCGCTTGCTCTCTGCCAGCTCGGCCAGCCGATAGCCGTCCTCC
>DASXDL010000017.1:0-64856 GCA_036490715.1 Steroidobacteraceae bacterium
CGGGCGTGACGTCGCCATCAAGGTCTACAACATCGAGGCCGGCGGTGACGACGAGCGGGCGCGGGTGGCACGCAAGATGTTCCTGTCCGAGGCGCACATGGTCGGCATGCTGCACCACCCGAACATCCTGCCGATCTACGACGCCGGCGAAGAGAGCGGTCACTGCTATATCGTGACCGAGCACGTGCACGGTGCGCGCACTCTCTCGGCCTACTGTCGACCCGACAATCTGTTGCGCCTGGACGATGTGGTCGAGCTGATGTTCAAGTGCGCCAAGGCGCTGCACTACGCGCATTCGCGCGGCGTGATCCATCGGGACATCAAGCCGTCCAACATCATGCTCACCAACGACAGCGATGTGCGCATCATCGACTTCGGTATCGCGCTGGTGGCCGATTCGGAGATCTCGCGCATCGAGGGCATCGCCGGCTCGCCCAGCTACATGTCGCCGGAACAGGTGCAGAGCCTGGATCTGAGCAACCGCTCCGACCTGTATTCGCTCGGCGCGGTCATGTACGAACTGCTGACCGGCGTGCGACCGTTTCGCGCCGGCAACCTCGCCAAGTTGCTGCACCAGATCGTGTACGCAACGCCGGCGCCGGTCCATACGCTGCGCCAGGACGTGCCGGAAGAGATCGAGAACGTCGTTGCGGTAGCGATGCAGAAGGACCCCGCGCGTCGCTACCAGTCGGGACTGGATTTTGCCGCCGAACTCACCCGCGTGCACCAGACGCTGCGGCAGCGCTACTCACGCATCGATCAGCAGCAGCAATTCTCGCTGCTGCGGCGGCTGAAGTTCTTCCACGAGTTTTCGCACGCCGAGATCTACGAGGTGCTGCGTTCCAGCGCCTGGCAGGAATACGCTCCCGGCGAGCAGATCGTAAAAGAAGGCGAGATGGATGATCGCTTCTACATCATCGTCGCCGGCAACTGCGCCATGGAGCGCCACGGCGAGCGCATCGGTCTGCTGGGCAGCGGCGAGTGTTTCGGCGAGGCCAGCTACGTGGCCGGCGCCAAGCGAACTGCGACCATCCTGGCAGCGGAGGATGTCACGGTGCTCAAGGTCAGCGCCACGCTGCTGGAGCAGGAGTCGGCCGCCTGCCAACTGCGCTTCAATCGGGAATTCCTGCGCTCGCTGATCGCCCGTCTGCAGAACACCGAACTACGCACCGACGCCGCCTAAAGCGGCGCGGCGCCGGGCGCGCGCCCGGCGGCAGTCATTGCCGCCTAGGTCACGCTCCCGCGCGCGCACTGAGCGTCCCGGGCCATCTTAGCCCTGCGGGTGCTCGTGCCCTTCGTGTCCTGATTCGTGCGGGGCTTCGTGCCCGCCGCCGTTGCCCCCGCCGCCGGCATGATGAGGCTGCCCGCCCTGCGGTGGCCCACCATGCGCGTGCTCGTGCTGCTGCGGAGTGGGGTGCGGCGCGGTCGGAGCGTGCGCCGGCGCGCCGTTGAACGTATTGGCGTGCGGCGTGCCCGCGCCGGGTGCGCTCGGGCCGGCGCCGTGCGCGGCCATCACACCTTCGCCGCTAAAGCCGCCCGCACGGGCCGTGGCCGCAATCGGCGGGCGTCCGTGATTGGCCGAGGCGCGCAGCTGTGGCTGCCCGCGGGCGCCGTCGCGCTGCTGGATCTGAGCCGCCACCGGCTCGAAGTGATGGTCGTGTTCGGCCGCCAGCTCGCCCGCGGTTGGCCGCGCCTGAATTCCACCGTTGCCGCCATTAAAACTGACGTGATTGTTGTTGACGATCACGGTCTTGTTGTAGACGTTGGTGATATGCACGTCGTGGACGTTGTTGTAGGCGCTGTTGTAGCGGAAGTGGTCGTGATCCCAGTAACCGCCGGCATAGCCCACCCCGGTGTAGCCAAAGCCGTAGTTCACGCCGCCGTAAAAACCGATGTGCGGACCCCAGTAGCCCGCGTGCCAGGCGTAGATGCCGTCGGCAAATCCCCAATAGCCGGGAGTCCACAGATAACCCGGCTGCGGAGCTTCGACCCAGGTCCCGGGCACCCAGTAGTAGCCCTCATCGGCCCAGGCCCAGTAGCCCGGCGTCCAGATGTAGCCGTCGCCGGGAATCGGCGGCTGCTCGTACACCGGCAGTACCGGCGGTGCGACGTTGATCGATACGCCAACGCTGACCATGGCCGGCGCGGCCGGCGATGCCAGCAGCAACGCCAACGCGAGCGCCAGCGCTGCCAGAATGAATTGGTTACGCGTCACGGACGGACGCTGAGTGCATCGGCTGTGCATAACTGTCTCCCTGCTGCGGGTGAATGCAGCTTCACTGACCGTCGATTCCATTGGTCAGGAAAGCGGCTATGAGCCTAAAGCGTTTACGCTGAACGGCGGCTGACCAGCCGCCGCGCTCAAGGCCGGGCCGAGGCAAGGGGGAAATTCAAGGGCTTATCAGCGCTGTCGCGGTTCAGCGCCGCGGTCGGGTTCGCGCTTGTCATGCTCGATCAGCGCGTAGGCCGAGTGGTTGTGGATCGATTCGAAATTCTCGCTTTCGACCACATACGCCTCGATGCGATCGTCGGCATTCAGGCGCACCGCCACGTCGCGCACCATGTCCTCGACGAACTTCGGATTGTCGTAGGCGCGCTCGGTGACGTACTTCTCGTCCGGGCGCTTCAATATTCCGTACAGCTCGCACGAGGCTTCGCCTTCGGCCAGCTCGATCAACTCCTCGATCCAGATGTGATCGCGCAGCAGCGCCTTGATGGTTACGTGCTAGCGCTGGTTGTGCGCGCCGCGATCGGAGATCTTCTTCGAGCACGGGCACAGGCTGGTGACCGGCACCACCACCTTGACCCAGGTATGTGCCTGGCCGCCACTGATCTCGCCGATCAGCGAGGCCTGGTAGTCCATCAGGCTCTCGACCCCGGAGATCGGCGCGCGCTTGAGTACAAAGAATGGAAAGGTCATCTCGATGTGGCCGGCATCGGCATCCAGCCGCTGCGCCATCTCGCTCAACATCGAGCGAAACGAGTCCACCGAGATCTCGCGCTCGTGATGCAGAATTTCCACGAAGCGCGACATGTGCGTGCCCTTGAAGTTGTGCGGCAGGTTCACGTACATGTTGAACGTGGCCACGGTGTGCTGTTCACCGTTGGCGCGATCCTTGACTCGGACCGGGTGGCGGATGTCCTTGATCCCGACCTGGTTGATCGGAATCTGGCGGGTATCGGCGCGCGACTGCACGTCCTCTACAGCGACGACGTTGGGCGCCCGGTTCTGCGCGACAATGCTCATGGATTCACCGCCCGGCAAGGGATTCAATTCGGGCCGACGCCGCCCGCTGCCGTCAATCTGGTGGCGCCGCGCGCCGGCTTCAAGGCCGGCGTGTTCGAGCGCCAGCGCTCGATGGCGGCGCTTAGACCGGCCAGATCCAGTCCGGCGGCCGCCAGACAGTCATCGCGGCTGCCATGCTCGACGATCCGGTCGGGTATGCCCAGGTGCAGCCGTGGGGTGGCAATGCCTTCCGCATCGAGCGCCTCGGAACAGGCGCTGCCGGCACCGCCGGCGATGACGTTGTCCTCGAGCGTGACGATGCCGGCGTGCGTGAGCGCGATCTCGCGCAGCATCGCGCCGTCCAGCGGCTTCACGAAACGCATGTTGACCAGCGTGGCATCCAGGCGCTCGGCCAGCGCCGTGGCCGGCATCACCATGGCGCCGAATGCCAGCAGTGCCAGCTCGCCGTCGCCGCGGCGGCGAAGCTCGGCGCGGCCGATGGGCAGCGCGCTCATCTCGGTGACGATGGCGGTCCCGGGGCCGCTGCCGCGCGGATAGCGCACCGCCGCCGGACCATCGATGGTGGTGGCGGTGTAGAGCATCTGCCGGCATTCATTCTCGTCGGCCGGCGCCATGATCACCAGGTTCGGGATGCAGCGCATGAACGACAGGTCGTAGTTGCCATGATGGGTAGCGCCATCGCTGCCCACCAGGCCGGCGCGATCGAGCGCCAGCACCACCGGCAGCTTCTGCAATGCGATGTCGTGAATCAGTTGGTCGTAGGCGCGCTGCAGAAAGGTCGAATAGATCGCCAGTATCGGCTTCCAGCCCTCGCAGGCCAGGCCGGCGGCGAACGTGGCCGCATGCTGCTCGGCAATCGCGACGTCGAAGTAGCGGTCCGGAAAGCGTTTGGAGAACTGCACCAGGCCGGAGCCTTCGCGCATCGCCGGCGTGATGCCCACGATGCGCGGATCGCGCTCGGCCATGTCACACAGCCACTGCCCGAATACCTGGGAGTAGCTGGGAGAGCCGGCCTTCTCCTTGTGGATGGTGCCGCTGATCGGGTCGAAGGGCCCCGGACCATGCCAGGCGATCGGATCGGCTTCGGCGGGGGCGTAGCCCTTGCCCTTGCGTGTGACCACGTGCAGCAGCTGCGGGCCGGACAGGTCGCGCACGTTGCGCAGCGCCCGCACCAGCGAGCGCACGTCATGGCCATCCAACGGACCGACGTAATTGAAGCCCATCTCTTCGAACAGGGTGCCGGGCAGAACCATGCCCTTGACGTGCTCTTCCGAACGGCGCGCGAGCTTGCGCATCGCCGGCATCTGCTGCAGGGCCTTCTTGCCACCCTCGCGCAGCTGCGCATACAGCTTGCCGGAGATCACCCGCGCCAGATAGTTCGACAGCGCGCCGACGTTCTCCGAGATCGACATGTCGTTGTCGTTGAGCACCACCAGCAGGTTGATCGGCAGGCTGCCGGCGTGGTTGAGGGCCTCGAACGCCATGCCGGCGCTCATGGCGCCATCGCCGATCACCGCGACCGCACGCCGATCGTGGCCTTCCCCGGCGGCGGCAATGGCCATCCCCAGGGCAGCGCTGACCGAGGTACCCGAGTGGCCGACCCCGAAGGTGTCATAGCAACTCTCGTGACGGACCGGGAATGGGGCCAGGCCGCCACACTGCTTGATCGTATGCAGGCGGTCGCGCCGGCCGGTCAGGACCTTGTGCGGGTAGGCCTGGTGACCCACGTCCCAGACCAGGCGGTCCTCGGGCGTGTTGAAGACATAGTGCAGTGCAATAGTGAGCTCGACCGTCCCCAGGCCAGCGGCGAAATGGCCGCCGCGGGTACTGACGGTGTGGATCAGAAACTCGCGCAGTTCAGCCGCCAGGGCCGGCAGCTCCGATTCGGGGAGCGCGCGCAGATCTGCCGGGGACTCGATCGCACCCAGCAAGGGGTAAGTCGGGGTGCTTTGAGACATGCTGGAGCAAGAGTGTACACGCTCCACGGACAGGGGACGTGCCGCAACAGGGTGCACTGTCCTATCCTCCCGGCTCCTACAGTTGCCCGGCCGCAACAGCGGCGCGCTGGCCCGATCGGCGGGGCTAGAGCGCCCGGTCGACCACGTAGTGAGCCAGCTGGCGTAGCGGCTCGACGGCCGCTCCCAGACCCTGGAGTGCCGCCACGGCGCGGTCCCGGTGCTGTATGGCAAGGGCGCGTGCGGTAGCCAGCCCGAGGACGCTGGGATAGGTCGGCTTGCCCAGGGCGGCATCGGCGCCGCGGGTCTTGCCAAGCACATCGGTTTCGCCGGTAACGTCAAGGATGTCATCCTGGATCTGGAACGCCAACCCGATCTCTGCCCCGTAAGTGCCCAGTGCGGGGTAGGCGGGTTGATGCCACAGTCCGGCGGCAATGGCGCCGAGCTCAACGCTGGCCTGGATCAGCGCTCCGGTCTTGCGCCGATGCATGCGCTCGATGGCGTGAGCGTTAAAGTCGCGACCGACGGCCTCCAGATCGATGGCTTGGCCGCCCGCCATGCCCTCGGTGCCGATGGCGCGCGCCAGCAGCGCCAGCATCAGTACGCGCTGCTCGGCGCTCAAGTCCCCGCCCGGGATCGCTTGTGGCTGGGCCAGCAGCGCGAACGCCAGCGCCTGCAGCGCATCGCCCGCCAGGATTGCGGTGCCCTCGTCAAACGCGCGGTGGCACGCTGGGCGACCGCGGCGCAGATCATCGTCATCCATGGCCGGCAGATCGTCGTGAATCAGGCTGTAAGCATGGATCATCTCGACCGCGGCGGCCGCGGCATCCAGGCGCGCCAGCGATAGGCCGAACGCCTCGCCGGTCAGGTAGACCAGCAGTGCACGCAGGCGTTTGCCGCCGCCGAGCACGCTGTAGCGCATCGCCTCGCACAGGCGCGACGTCGGTGGTTCCTCGACGATGAGTTCGCGATCGAGCACGCGCTCGATGCGAGTCCGGAAGGCAACGATCCGGGCGGCCAGCGCGCTGTCGGCGGCGGCGTCGGCCCACGGCGGGCTCGACTGCGGGCTCATTCCGATAGCGTGGTGGTCGTAACGGTGGTGATGGCGGTCTCGAGTACCGCGGTGGCTTCGAATTCTTCGAGTGTCTGCTCGCCGCCCCGTTGCAGCAGCTGCTGAACCTTCTGTTGCGCGGCCGCCAGCGCCGTCTGGCACTCGCGCGTCAGGCGCACCCCCTGCTCGAACGTACGCAGGGCTTCCTCGAGCGGCAGCTCGCCGGATTCGAGCCGAGTGACCAGGGATTCCAGCTGGGCCAGCGCCGCTTCGAAGGGCGGTGCCGCCTTCGATGCCGACTTCGATGCCATCAAATTACCCTAGCACAGCGAGGAGGCAGGGCTTGCGCAAAAACTCCTCTCTATTAGAATTAGTCTAAATTGCATCGGGCCCTTTGTGACGGAGGACTTCGCTTATGAAACTCTCGGGAACCAAGACTGAAAAGAATCTCAAGGACGCATTCGCCGGCGAATCGCAGGCCAATCGTCGCTATCTGTATTTCGCCGCCAAGGCGGACGTCGAGGGCTACAACGACGTGTCGGCGGTGTTTCGTTCGACCGCCGAGGGCGAGACCGGCCACGCGCACGGCCATCTCGAGTACCTGGAACAGGTCGGCGATCCTGCCACCGGACTGCCCATCGGCGAGACCAAGCTCAACCTGAAGGCCGCGGTCGCGGGCGAGACCCACGAGTACTCGGATATGTATCCGGGCATGGCCAAGCAGGCCCGCGAAGAGGGCTTCAGCGAGATCGCAGACTGGTTCGAGACGCTGGCTAAGGCCGAGCGCTCGCATGCCAATCGCTTCCAGAAGGCGCTCGAGAGTCTGTAACGTCCGACGCGACACACAGCAGCGCGGACGCGTGACAGCGTGAGTTCGGCGTCAGCCGGCGGTGGTCGCGAGGGCAGCCTCGAGGCGCCCACGCGCCACCCGATCGCCTGGCGCGATCCGGCGTTCTACGACGAGGCAGCCCTGGAGCAGGAGCTGCATCGGATCTTTGACATCTGCCACGGCTGTCGACGCTGCTTTAGCCTGTGCCAGTCGTTCCCGATCCTGTTCGAGGCCATCGACGCCTCGCCGACCCTGGAGCTGGACGGCGTCGACAAGCGTGTCTACTGGCAGGTGGTGGAGAACTGTTACCTGTGCGACATGTGCTACATGACCAAGTGTCCGTACGTGCCGCCGCATCCCTGGAATGTGGATTTTCCCCACCTGATGCTGCGCGCCAAGGCAGTGCGCGCGCGCCGCGGTGAACTGACCCTGGCCGATCGCGTGCTCAGTTCCACCGATGCCGTCGGCCGCATCGCCGGCATTCCGGTGGTGGCCGAGATCGTTAACGCAGCCAACCGCAACGGCGCGGCCCGCAAATTGCTCGACAAGGCCCTCGGCGTCGACCCGCGCGCGCCGCTGCCGGACTATCACGCGCGCAGCGCCCGCCGTGAGCTCAAGCGCAGCCTGCGACGCGATCTGAGCGCGCAGCCGGCCGGCGATACCGCCGGCCGGGTGGTGCTGTTCACGACCTGCTACAGCAATCGCAACGAACCGGAGCTGGCGCAGGATCTGGCCGCGGTATTCGAGCACAACGGCATCGGCTTGACGCTGGCTGCGCGCGAGCGCTGCTGCGGCATGCCGAAGCTGGAGCTGGGCGATCTTGAATCGGTGGCGCGATTCAAGCAGCGCAACATCCCCGAGTTGCTGCGGTTGGTCGACGAAGGCTATGACGTGGTGGCGCCGATCCCCTCGTGCGTGCTGATGTTCAAGCAGGAGCTGCCGCTGATGTATCCGGGCGATGAGGACGTGCGGCGCGTGGCCGACCACATGTTCGATCCTTTCGAGTACCTGATGGCGCGCCATCGCGCCGGATTACTGCGCACCGACTTCAAGACCGGGCTCGGCAAGATCAGCTATCACGTGCCGTGCCACCTGCGGGTGCAGAACATCGGCCTCAAGACCCGCGACGTGCTGCGGCTGGTGCCCGACACCACGGTCGAGGTGATCGAGCGCTGCTCGGGCCACAACGGCACTTATGCGGTACGCAGCAAATATCGCGATGCGTCGATGAAGATCGGAGCGCCGGTGTTCGCCCGGGTCGCGGCTGCCGAGGCCGATTATTACTCGAGCGACTGTCCGATGGCCGGACACCAGATCGAGAGTGGCCTGAAATCCGGCGCTGCGCCCACGCATCCGCTCAAGCTGCTGCGCCTGGCCTACGGCATTTAACCGCGAGGCTCGCCGCCATGCAGAAAATCGCAGCCGCGCAGCTGATGTCGCTGGAGCAGTACGCGCGCGAGCGTCCCGCGCTGCGCGCCGGCATGATCGAATATCGGCGCAGCCGCCAGCTGCGTGTCGGCGAGCACTGCTCGTGGAGCTTCGAGGATCGGCGTACGGTGCAGTACCAGGTGCAGGAGATGCTGCGCAGCGAGCGAATCTTCGAGTCCGATGCGATTGCCGAGGAGCTTGCCACCTACAACCCGCTGATCCCCGACGGCAGCAATCTCAAGGCCACGCTGATGATCGAGTACGAGGATCCGGCCGAGCGCGCACGCCGGCTGATGGAACTTCGCGGCTTCGAACGGCATTGCTGGATGCGGGTCGCGGGCTTCGAGCCGGTATATGCGATCGCCGACGAGGACCTGGTGCGCGAAAATGACAGCAAAACGTCGGCGGTCCACTTCCTGCGCTTCGAATTTTCCGCGGCGATGATCGCGGCGGCCAGCAACGCCGGTGCGCTCGGCGCCGGCGTCGATCACCCGAGCTATCGGCACGCGGTCGAGCCGCTGCCGGAGGGCCTGCGGCGCGCACTGCTCGCCGACTTCGTCTGACTTGGCGCCCAGCCGGGCGCTGCGGGTCTGCTAGACTTCGCGACCAACGATGGCCGAATCGTATACCGCATCCGACATTGAAGTTCTCAGCGGCCTGGACCCGGTGCGCCGGCGTCCGGGGATGTATACCGACACCACGCGGCCCAATCACCTGGCGCACGAAGTCATCGACAACAGCGTCGATGAGGCCATCGCCGGCTACTGCAAGAACATCGGCGTCACGCTCTACAAGGACAACTCGCTCGAGGTCGAGGACGACGGCCGCGGCATGCCGATCGACATCCACCCGAAAGAGAAGGTCAGCGGCGTCGAACTCATCCTCACCCGCCTGCACGCCGGCAGCAAATTCACCGAAGGCTCCTATAAGTTCTCGGGCGGACTGCACGGCGTCGGCGTGTCGGTGGTCAACGCGCTGTCCAAGCACCTGGAGTGCTGGGTGCGCCGCGGCGGCAAGCAATACAACATCAGCTTTCGGGACGGGCGCGTGCATTCCAAGCTCGAGCCGGTCGGCGCGGTCGGTCAGCGCAACACCGGCACCACGGTGCGTTTCTGGCCCGATCCGAAGTTCTTCGATTCCGACCGCTTCTCGGTGCCCGACATCAAGCGCGTGCTCAAGGCCAAGGCGGTGCTGTGTCCCGGGCTGCGCGTGCGCTTTCACGACGAGCAGACTGGAGAAAAAGAGGAGTGGTTCTACAGCGGTGATCTGGGCGCCTATCTGGTCGAGCAGCTGGGCAGCGCCGCGCGACTGCCGGCCGAGCCGATCACCGGCCGGCACGCATCCGAAGAGGATGTGGTCGAGTGGGCGCTGGTCTGGTCGCTCGATGTCCCGCAGCTGATCACCGAAAGCTACGTCAACCTGATTCCGACCACCGGCGGCGGCACGCACGTCAACGGCCTGCGCGCCGGTGTGGTCGAGGCAGTGCGCGAGTTCTGCGAGTTTCGCAATCTGTTGCCGCGCGGCATCAAGCTCACCGCCGAGGACATCTGGGATCGCGCCTGCTACGTGCTGTCGCTCAAGATCCGCGATCCGCAGTTCGCCGGTCAGACCAAGGAGAAGCTCGGCTCGCGCGAAGCCGCCACACTGGTGGAGACCCACGCGCGCGACGCCGCGGCGCTGTGGCTCAATCAGCATCCGGACGCCGGCGAGCGCATCGCGCAGTTCGCAATCGAAAATGCGCAGGAGCGGCTGCGGGCGGCGGCGCGCGTGGTGCGCAAGCGCACCACCAACGGTCCGGCGCTGCCCGGCAAGCTGGCCGACTGCAGCTCGCAGGATCCGGCGCGCTCGGAGCTGTTCCTGGTCGAGGGCGATTCGGCCGGCGGTTCAGCCAAGCAGGCGCGCGACCGCGAATTCCAGGCCATCATGCCGCTGCGCGGCAAGATCCTGAACACCTGGGAACTCGAGCCGGGCGAGATCGGCAGTTCGCAGGAGGTGCACGACATTGCCGTGGCGCTGGGCGTTGATCCGGGCTCGGCCGATATCTCGCAGCTGCGCTACCACAAGGTCTGCATCCTGGCGGACGCCGATTCCGACGGTCAGCACATCGCCACGCTGCTGTGCGCGCTGTTCCTGCGGCATTTCCGACCGCTGGTCAACGGCGGCCATATCTTCGTGGCGATGCCGCCGCTGTATCGCATCGATGCCGGCAAGCAGGTGCTGTACGCGCTCGATGACGACGAGCGCGACGCGACACTCAAGCGGCTGACCGAGGAGCGCGCCCGCATCAAGCCGGTGGTCACGCGCTTCAAGGGCCTGGGCGAGATGAATCCGCCGCAGCTGCGTGAGACCACGATCGATCCGCGCACCCGCCGGCTGGTGCAGCTCACGATCGAGGCCAAGGATCAGACCGACAAGCTGATGGACATGCTGCTGGCCAAGAAGCGCGCCGCCGACCGGCGCGACTGGCTCGAGGCCAAGGGCAACACCGCCGAGGTGGTCGGCTGATGGCGCAGGCGCCGGTGGACTACCAGGGCATCGAGCGGCGTGCGCTCGGAGTGTTCACTGAGAAGGCCTACCTGGATTATTCGATGTACGTGATCCTGGACCGTGCGCTGCCGGCGCTCGGTGACGGATTGAAGCCGGTGCAGCGCCGCATCGTCTACGCGATGAGCGAGCTGGGACTGTCGGCGGCCTCCAAGCACAAGAAGTCGGCGCGCACCGTCGGCGATGTGATCGGCAAGTTCCATCCGCATGGCGACTCGGCCTGCTACGAGGCCATGGTGCACATGGCACAGGCGTTCTCCTATCGCTATCCGATCGTCGACGGCCAGGGCAACTGGGGCTCGCCCGATGACCCGAAGTCGTTTGCGGCGATGCGCTACACCGAGGCCCGGCTGACCAATTATGCCGACGTGCTGCTGGCCGAACTGGCTGACGGCACGGTCGACTGGGCGCCCAACTTCGACGGCACGCTGGAGGAACCCTTGATGCTGCCGGCGCGGCTGCCGAACCTGCTGCTGAACGGCGGCTCCGGCATCGCGGTCGGCATGGCCACCGACATCCCGCCGCACAATCTCAGGGAGATCGCGGCGGCCTGCATTCACCTGCTGGATGAGCCCGAGGCCACCACCCGCGCGCTGCTCAAGCACGTCAAGGGCCCGGATCTGCCGACCGGCGGCGAGATCATCTCGCCGCGCACTGACCTGATCGAGTTCTATGACAAGGGCACCGGCGGCTACAAGGCACGCGCGGTCTGGGAGCAGGAGCCCGACAGCGGCCACGTGGTCATCACCCAGCTGCCATTCCAGGTGTCCGGAAGCCGCGTGCTGGAGCAGATCGCGCAGCAGATCCGCGACAAGAAGCTGCCGATGGTCGAGGATGTGCGCGACGAATCCGATCACGAGAATCCGACCCGGCTGGTGATCGAGCCGCGCTCCAACCGGGTTGATGTCCAGCAGCTGATGGCACACCTGCTGGCGACCACGGATCTGGAGCGCAGCTACCGGGTCAATCTCAACGTGATCGGCATCGATGGCCGGCCGCGCGTCATGGGGCTGAAGGAGCTACTGACCGAATGGCTGGAGTTCCGAACGCATACCGTGCGTCGCCGCCTGCAGCACCGGCTCGACAAGGTCGCGCGGCGCTTGCACATCCTCGACGGTCTGGCGATCGCCTATCTGAACCTGGATGAGGTGATCCGCATCATCCGTCGCGAGGATGAGCCCAAGCCGGTGCTGATCAAGCGCTTCAAGCTCTCGGACGAGCAGGCCGAGGCGATCCTCGAGACCAAGCTGCGTCATCTGGCCAAGCTCGAGGAGATGAAAATCCGCGACGAGCAGCGCGAATTGAAAGAGGAGCGCAGCCGGCTCGAGGAAATCCTGGGCAGCAAGGCCAAGCTCAAGAAGCTGCTGCGCGCGGAGATCTTCGAGGACGCCGAGGAGTTCGGTGACGAGCGGCGCACCCGCATCGTCGAGCGCGCCGCCGCCCAGGCGATCGATGAGAGCGAGCTGCTGGCGAACGAGCCGGTGACCGTGATGCTGTCCACTGGCGGCTGGGTGCGAACGGCCAAGGGCCACGACATCGATCCGCGCACGCTGTCATACAAAACCGGCGATGCGTTTCAGGCGGCCGCGCGCGGCCGCAGCACGCAACTGGCCGTGTTCATCGACAGCACCGGCCGCGCCTACAGCCTGCCGGCCCACAGCCTGCCCTCGGCCCGCGGCCAGGGCGAGCCGCTGTCGGGGCGGCTTGATCCGCCGGATGGCGCGCGCTTCGCCGGCGTGCTGTTGGGCGAGCCCGAGGATCTGTGGCTGCTGGTCACCGACGCCGGCTACGGTTTCAGCGTGCGGCTCAAGGAGCTGCACTCGCGCAATCGCGCCGGCAAGGCGGTGCTCAAGCTCAGCCCGGGTGCGCTGGTGCTGCCACCGGCGTCGATCCCGGCGATTGCCGAAGCGCACATCGCGCTGGTCAATTCCGAAGGCCGTCTGCTGCTGCTGCCGGCCAGCGAGGTGCCTGAGCTGGCGCGCGGCAAGGGCAACAAGCTGTTCGGCATTCCGACCAAGAAGGCCGAGTCGCGGCAGGAGACGCTGCTGGCGATGACCGTGCTGTCGGCTGCCCAGTCGCTGCTGGTGCGCTCGGGCGAGCGCCAGATGACGCTCAAGCCCGCCGACCTCAAGGACTACGTCGGTGCGCGCGCCCAGCGCGGTGCGCTGCTGCCGCGTGGCTGGCGCACGGTCGAGGCGATCCAGCCGGCCGACTGATCAGCCGACCACTTCCTCGGCGCGATGGCAAGCGACCAGGCTGTCGCCCACCGTTCGCAGCTTCGGCAGTTCGCGTGCACAGCGCTCGATCGCCAGCGGACAGCGGGTGCGAAACACGCAGCCCGAGGGCGCGGCCAGCGGCGAGGGAATCTCGCCCTCGAGCGGCAGCTTGCGGCGTGCTCGCGCCGCCACCGGGTCCGGAATCGGCGCTGCCTGCAGCAGCGCACGCGTGTACGGATGGTGCGCGGCGCTAAACAGCGCATCGCAGCTCGCCGTTTCCATGATGCGGCCCAGGTACAGCACCATCACCCGGTCGCAGCTGAAGCGCACCGCCGCCAGATCGTGCGAGATGAACAGCAGCGATAGCCGCAACCGGCGCTGCAGATCCTTGAGCAGGTTGCTGATCTGCGATTTGATCGAGACGTCGAGCGCCGACAGCGGCTCGTCACACACCACCAGCTGCGGCTGAATGATTAGCGCGCGCGCGATGCCGATGCGCTGCGCCTGGCCGCCGGAGAACTCGTGCGGGTAGCGTTGCAGATGCTGCGCGCCCAGTCCGACCGCCTGCAGCATCTGCAGCACGCGTTCGCGGCGCGCAGCGGCGTCGAGCTGCGGGGCGAACACCCGCAGCGGCTCGGCGACGATCTCGCCGATGCTCATGCGCGGATCGAGCGCTGCCAGCGGGTCCTGGAAGATCAGCTGCAGATGCCGGCGCATCGCCTGCAGCGCCGCACCGGACAGTGCCAGCAGGTCGGTGCCTTGAAACAGCGCGCTGCCCGAGTCGGCCGGGATCAGCCGCAGCAGCGCGCGCGCGATGCTCGACTTGCCGCTGCCGGATTCGCCGACGATGCCGAGTGTTTCGCCCTGCGCCAGGTCGAAAGCGACGTCATGCACCGCCGGCAAGCGCGTGTGCCGACCACCGAATGCGATTCGATAGCTGACGTGCAGACCGCGCACGCTCAGCCGCCCGCCGGATTCGCTGGCGGCGGCAATCACGTCGCCGCGCCCCGCAGTCGTCCCAGCGCACCCTGGTAATGGCAGGCCTTGAAGTGATCGGCGCCGGCCTCGAGCAGCGCCGGGCTCAACGTCTCGCACACTGGCAGGCGATACAGGCAGCGCGGCGCAAACGCACAGCCGGCGGGCAGGCGCGCCGGATCGGGCGGCGCGCCGCCGATGCTCGGCAGCTGCTGCGGCCGGGGCGCGTCGATGCGCGGGATCGATTGCTGCAGTGCTTCGGTGTAGGGATGGCGCGGATGCGCGAACAGTTCGAGCACCGGCGCCTGCTCGACGATGCGGCCGGCGTACATGACCGCGACCCGATCGACCGCCTCGGCAATCACGCCCAGGTCGTGGGTCACCAGCACGATCGCCGTGCCGGTGCGCGCGCGCAGTTCCTGGAACAGGCTCAGGATCTGGGCCTGTACCGTCACGTCCAGAGCGGTGCTTGGCTCGTCGGCCAGCACGATCTCAGGTTCGGTGATCAGCGCAATCGCGATCATGACGCGCTGGCGCATGCCGCCGGACAACTCGTGCGGGTATTGGCGCAGGCGCCGCTCCGGATCCGGAATGTGCACTGCCTCGAGCATGCGCACGGCGCGCTCGCGGGCGGCGCGCTCGCTGAGCTTGCGGTGCACGCACAGTACCTCGCTGATCTGGCGGCCTATGCGCAGGTACGGGTTGAGCGCCGTCATCGGATCCTGAAACACCATCGAGATGCGATCGCCGCGCACGCGATTGAGTGCGCCGGTGGGAAGGCCGAGCAACTCCTGGTCATGCAGGCGAATGCTGCCACGTACCTGGGCGCGGGCGCCGGTCAGTCCCAGGACCGACAGCAGCAGCTGCGTCTTGCCCGAGCCGGATTCCCCGACGATGCCGAGGAACTCGCCGGCGCCGACCTGAAGGTCGAGCTCGCGCACCGCGTCGATGCAGCCGCGAGCGGATGGGTAGCTGACCGACAGGCCGCGGATCGTCAGCAGCGCAGCGCCTTGCATGTCAGCCGTCCCGCGGGTCGAGCGCGTCGCGCAGACCGTCGCCCAGGTAGTTGAAGCAATAGATGATGGCGGCCAGGAACACCGCCGGGACGATCAGCAGATGCGGATGCGCCTGCATCTCCGAGGTGCCGTCCGCCACCAGCGAGCCGAGCGAGGCCAGCGGCGACTGCACCCCGAGCCCGAGAAAGCTCAGGAACGCCTCGAACAGGATGACGCTTGGAATCGCCAGCGTTGCGTACACGATCACGATGCCGATCAGGTTGGGCACGATATGGCGGCCGATCATCGCCAGCCCGCGCACGCCCGATACGCGCGCGGCCTCAATGAACTCGCGCTGTTTCAGTGACAGCGTCTGGCCGCGCACGATGCGGGCGATGTCGAGCCACGATACCGCCCCGATCGCAAGAAAGATTAGCCACAGCTCGTGCCCGAACAGCACCATCAGCACGATCACGAATGGCACGAACGGCACTGAATACAGCACGTCGACCGCGCGCATCATCAGCGTGTCGGTCAGACCACCGGCATAACCGGCGATCGCTCCCCAGGCGACTCCGATCAGCACGCTCACCAGGCTGGCCGCCAATCCGACCGCCAGCGATATGCGGCAGCCCCACATCACGCGCACCAGCAGGTCGCGCCCCAGCGGGTCGGTGCCAAGCAGATGGCCGCCCGCCAGCATCGGCGCGCGCGACAGCATCTCGAAATGTGGCGTGAAGTAGTCGTACGGCGAGATCAGCGGCAGCAGCAGGCAGGTGAGCGTGATTGCCGTAAGCAGTCCGGCGGCCGCCATCGTCATCGGCTGGGCGCGCAGGCGCACCAGGGCCTGGCTCCAGAAGCCCTCGACCACGCCGGTGTCGAGCGCGTTCATTGCAGCCGTACCCGCGGATCGATCCAGGCGTAGCACAGGTCGGCCAGCAGATTGAAGGCGATGATCAGCGCGCCATAGATGACGGTGATGCCAAGCACCAGCGTGTAGTCGCGGTTCAATGCCGCGGTAATGAAATAGCGGCCGATGCCCGGTAACCCGAATACCTGTTCGACGACGATCGAACCGGTCAGCAGTCCGGCGATCGCGGGTCCAAGAAATGAGATCAGCGGAGTCAGCGTCGGCCGCAGCGCATGCCGCCAGATGACCAGCCGCGGCGGCAATCCCTTGGCGCGCGCGGTACGCATGTACGGGCTGTTGAGCACCTCGAGGGTGCTGGCGCGCATCAGGCGCGCGATGTAGGCGGTGTAGGGCAGCGCCAGCGACACGGCCGGCAGCAACAGGTGCGACAGCGAGCCGTGCACCCAGTCGCCGGATGGCAGCCAGTGCAGGTGGATCGCGAAGATCAATATCAGCAACGGCGCAGCCACGAACACCGGCGTCGAGATGCCGATCAGTGCCAGCGCCATGCTGCCGTAGTCGCTGCGCGTGCCCCGGTGCAGCGCGGCGTTGACGCCGATGGCGCAGCCGAAGGTCAGTGCCAGCGTGATCGCGCTCAGGCCGACGATCGCATCCACAGGCAGACCTTGGGCGACGATCTCGTTGACCGAGGTACTGCGGTACTGAAATGACGGCCCCAGGTCGCCGCGCGCCAGGTTGCCCAGGTAGCGCAGATATTGCTTGGGTAGCGACTCATCGAGGTGGTACTTGGCCTCGATGCTCTTCTGGATCTGCGGCAGGATGCGTTTGGCGGAATCGAACGGGCCACCGGGCGCCAGATGTAGCAGCAGGAACGCCAGTGTGGCGATGACCAGCAACGTCGGCACGGCTCCGAGCAGCCGGCGCAGGGTGTAGCGCAGCATGGCTTAGCGCCGCTGGTGCTCGAGCAGATACATGTAGCGCGAGAGGTTACGGTCCATGACGTTCGATTGCCAGCCGCGCAGATACGGCTTCACCAGGTGACGCGTGGCGTAGTAGTACAACGGCAGGAAGGCCGCATCATCGTCCAGGATGCGCTCGGCCTGCTCGAACAGCCGATACCGTTCGACGTTGTCGGCCTGCTGTCCGGCAGCATCCACCAGGTGATCGAAAGCCGGATTGGAATAGCCGGCATTGTTATTTCCATTGCCGCTGTAACGGATCTGCATGAACGTATACGGATCCGGGTAGTCGCCGATCCAGGCGTCAAAGTAGAACGGCAGCTTGCGCATCGAGCGATCCTGCGACAGCACCTTGAACTCTTCCTGGTCGAGCGTGACCTGGGCTCCGAGCACGCTGCGCCAGCTGGCGATCAGTGCCTCAAAGAAGTGCTGTGAGTCGCTGTCCATGGTCGGTACCGACAGCGCAATGCGCAGCGGGTGCTGATCCGAGTAGCCCGCCTCGCGATACCGTTGACGCGCCAGCGCATGCCGCTGCGGGTCGCTCAAGCTCTTCCAGTCCGGCACCGGCAGCTCATAGCCGGGCAGCCTCGGCATGAACGTGTAGGCTGGCTGGTACATCCCCTGGCGCATGTAAAGCGTCAGCGGCTCGCGGTCGAGCGCCAGCACCATCGCCTGGCGCAGCGGTCGATTGTCCTTGAACGGCGGCATCAGAAAATTCATGCCGAGAAAGAACGAGCCGAAGTAGGGCGAGTTGACTACCTGATCGCCCAGGATGGACTTGAGCCAAAGACGCTGGTCGGCGCCGAATGAGTCGGTCCAGTCGACGTCATCGGCCAGAAAGCGCTGCGTCTGATCGGAACGGCTGGGCAGTACGTAGTAGACGACCCGCTGCAGCTTTACATGCTGCGCGTCCCAGTAGTTCGGGTTCTTGTCGAGCGTGATACGGGTGCCGATGACATGTTCACGCAGCACGAACGCACCATTGCCGACGATGTGCTCGGGGCGCACCCAGTTGTCGCCGTAGCGCTCGATCGCGGCCTGATACACCGGATAGAGGTAGTTCTGCGCCAGTAGGTCGAGCAGGTAGGGCGTCGGCCCGTTGAGGTGCAGGCGCAGCGTGTGCGGGTCCAACGCCTCGACCCCGAGCGTGCTGGGCGATTTCTGGCCGGTGGCGATATCAAGCGCATTGACGATGGGCGCAAGCGCTTCGGCATAATCAGCGGCGGTCTTCGGATCGACCTCGCGCCGCCACGAGTACACGAAGTCGGCGGCGCTGATCGGTGTGCCGTTCGACCAGCGCGCTTCGGGGCGCAGATGAAAGGTCCAGGTCGTGCCGGCGGCATTGGACTGCCACGACGCTGCCACTCCGGGGGCCGGCCGGCCGTCGATACCGATCACGGTCAGACCCTCGAACAGATCGTCGGAGACGCGCTGTCCCGGGACATCGTTGGTCAGCTGCGGATCGAGCGAGCGCGGCGTGTCGTCCAGGGCGCGCGCCAGCATCTGGTTCGCGGCCAGGCCGGTGCCGACGGTGAACGATGAAGCGGTTACGCTGCTGCCGGGGCCAGTGGCCTGACCTGCCCCGCAGCCACCGATCAGGCAGGCCACGCAGAGCGGCAGCGCGCGGCCCGATGCGCGCGTCACGACTTTAATACCACCTCTTCGGGTGCGTGCACGAAGTAGCCCTGAATGTACTGCACGCCGAGCTGCCACACCACGGCCATGGTATTGGCATCCTCGATGCGCTCGGCCACGGTCTGAATATTGTGTTTGCCGGCGGCCTCGGCGATGGCGCGCACCCGCTTCTGCAGCTCCGGGCTGCCGGCCAGACCCTGCATCAAGGAACCGTCGATCTTGACGAAGTCCATCGGCAGCGAGCCGATCAGGCTCTGCGATTGCGCGCCGGTGCCGTAGTGCTCGAGCGCGAAGCGCAGGCCGCGCGCCCGCAGCGCCGCAACCAGCTGCGTGGTCTGCTGCAGATGGCGGCTGGCGACCTCCTCGGTGATCTGCAGGCACAGGCGCTGCGGCTCGGCCAGCGTTGACTTGAGCTGCGTCTCGAGCCATTGCGGCAGCGAGGCATCGATGGCGCTGTCGCGCGAGACGCGCACGAACAGCAGGTCGGGTTTGGTCTTGGCGACGAACGACAGTGAGGCGCCAATCACCCAGCGGTCGATATTCTTCATCAGATCGTTGCGCGCCGCTGCCGGCAGGAACTCCGACGGCAGTACTTCCTTGCGCTGCACGTCGAGCATGCGAATCGCGACGTCGAAAATCTTCTGCTCGCCGCCGCCGAGCGAGGCGATCGGCTGCTGTACCAGGCGGAAGCGGTTCTCCATCAGCGCTGACTTGATGTGCTTTACCCAGACCTGATCGTAGGCCTGCACGCGCGTGTCGTTGTCGGCGCGATCGACGCTGATCATCCGGTTGCCACCGCGCTCGCGGCCGCGACGCATCGCATCGAGTGCGTCCATGGCCGACTGATTGACGTCCGGCTTGGTCAGCGCCACGGTCGCCAGGCCGATGGTGCAGGTGGCGTGCAGCGACTGCGCGCCGATCTGAAATGTCTGCTTGGCGACCCGCTCGATCAGATTCTCGCACCAGGCTTCGACGTCGCGCTGATTGCCGCGTTCCAGCAACAGCATCAGGCTGGTGCCGCCGAAGTGGCCGGCAATGTCATTCGGACTGAGCAGGCCGCGCACGATGTTGGCGATCGCGATCAGCAGCTGCTCGCTGTTGAGCACGCCGAGATCGCGCTCCAGCACGCCGAACTTGTCGGGCCGCAGGCACGCCAGGTAGCGCACGCCGCCGGCCACCGGCTGCTGCACCCGCTCCTGCAGCGCCGCCAGCAGATGTCGGCGCATCAGCAATCCGGTGCCCTGGTCGCTGCGCACGGCGCTTTCGAGTTCCTGCGCCAGCTGCTGGTCGTCGCGCTTCTGCGCGGCCACGATCAGGCGCACACCCGGTTCGCCCTCGAACTCACCCAGCGCCAGCGCCAGCTCCAGCGGCACCACCGACCCGTCACCGAGGATCGCGCCGGCCTTGAGCGTGTGATTGCTCCAGCGTCCCTGCAGGCACGCGGCCAACGCCGCCTTGAGCGGCGCGTGCGTGCTGGCCTCAAAAAAATCCATCACCGGCTGACCGACCAGGCCAGTGGACTCGACGAACCCAAATAGCTCCAGCCAGGCGGTGTTGGCGTCCACCAGGATGCCCTCCTGGATGTGCGCGATGGCATCGTTGGAGCGTTGCAGCACCACCTCGAGCTGACTGCGGTAGTCCTGCGCCGAGCGCAGCGTCATGTTCAGGGTGCGTTCCATTCGAAACGCCCGCAGCTCGCGCGTGATCACCGCCTGCATGCGCCCGGGCTGCTGCAACGACACGGTGTCGCGCGCCCCCTGCGCCATGTCCTCGGCGATCATGCGCTCGTCGGCCTGTTCGCGGATCGCGATCAACGGCACGGTATGCGACACCTCATCGCGCATCGTGGCCAGCTGCTGCAGTTCCTGGCCGCCGTTGAGGCAGCAGATCAGAAGCTCGGGGTTGAGCTGCGCCAGTGCATCGGGGATGTCCTGGGCCGCCGGGATCCAGGTGCAATGTGCCGCCACACCCGCCTTGCGCAGCAAGCCGTTGACGGCCTCGACCGCATCGCGCGTGGCACTGTGGACGATCAGAGGAACCGCGGTGGGGTCGCTCAAGAGGGTGCTCCTGAGCGCCAGAGTCTAGCATTCGGTCGGCGCGGCGCTGTGAAGCGCATCGCATGCGCTGCGCGCCGGACGCCCTTGTAGGACGTTGCTGGCGGCTCCAGATTGATGCCGTTATCATACGCGCCCTTTTTGGGCGGCCGCCGACGCGGCCGCGGAGCCGGCATGGCCAGCTACAGCACCAACGAATTCAAATCCGGGCTGCGCATCCTGATCGACGGCGAGCCGTACTCGATCGTCGAAAACGAGATGGTCAAGCCGGGCAAGGGCCAGGCCTTCAACCGCGTCAGGATCCGCAATCTGAAGACCGGTCGCACCATCGAGCGCACCTTCAAATCGGGTGAGAGCGTCGAGGCTGCGGATGTCATGGACGTCGATATGCAGTACCTGTACAGCGACGGCGACTTCTTCCATTTCATGATCCCGGACAGCTTCGAGCAGCACGCCGCTACCAAGGCCGTGGTCGGCGAGGTGTCGCAGTGGCTCAAGGACGGCACCGTGGTCATCGTCACGCTGTGGAATAACGTGCCGATCGTGGTCACGCCGCCGCCGCACATCGAGCTCAAGGTGGTTGAGACCGATCCGGGGCTGCGCGGTGATACTGCCACCGGCGGCCAGAAGCCGGCCAAGCTCGAGACCGGTGCGGTCGTGCGCGTGCCGCTGTTCATCAACGAGGGCGAGGTGATCAAGGTCGACACCCGCACCGCGGCCTATATCTCGCGCGCCCGCCAGTAGCCGATCGGCTCGCCGCCTCAGGCGCGCGGCAGTGCAAAAGTAAGCACCGATGCGATCTCGCTGGCGCCGGTACGCAGCATCAGCAGCCGATCGAAGCCCAGTGCCACGCCGGCGACCGGCGGCAGCCCACTTTCCAGTGCCTGCAGCAGCGCCTGATCGATCTCGGGCAGCGGCAAATCGCGCTGCCGGCGCTGTTCGCGATCAGCCTCGAAGCGCGCGCGCTGCTCGGCGGCATCGGCCAGCTCCTCGAAGCCGTTGGCGAGTTCAACGCCGCGGTAATACAGCTCGAAGCGACGCGCAATGCGCGCATCGTCCGGGTCCAGGCGCGCCAGCGACGCCTGACTGGCCGGATAGCCGTGTACGAAGCACAACGCCTGTTCGCCCAGACGCGGACCGACCACGCTGGCCATGAGCCAGTCGAGCAACTCGTCGCGCTGGCATTGGGCCGCCAGCCGCAGTTCCAGCCCCAGCTCGATCGCCACGCCGCGCAGACGCGTGTCGCTGGCGCCGAGCGGTTCGCAGCCGGTGGCGCGCTCGAGCGCGGCCGAATAGCTCAGATGCTCGAGCGGCAGCGCCGGGCTCATCCCCAGCAGGCGCTGCGTCAACTGCGCGACCTCGTCCATCAGCGCCGGCATCGAAAAACCGCAGCGATACCACTCGACCAGCGTGAATTCGGGGTTGTGCAGGCGGCTGAATTCCTCGCCGCGATAGACGTGCGCGATCTGATAGATGTCGCCGCTGCCGGCGGCGAGCAGGCGCTTCATCGCGTACTCGGGCGAGGTGTGCAGGTATAGCGTCGCGGGATGTCCCGGCAGGCGTACCTCGGCCGAATGCAGCTGCGGGTCGGTCACCGCGTGGCGTACCAGCGACGGCGTGTCCACTTCGAGCACGCCGCGCTCGGCAAAGAAGGCGCGCGTCGCTGCCAGCAGCTCGGCCCGCAGGCGCAGCGTCGGTAGCGAAGCCTGCGGGCGCCAGGTCATGCGGGCAGCGAGCCCAGGCCCTGGCCGACGGCGACCGGCGCGCCGTCCTTGAGCGCAACATCCCAGTGCACGCCTGCAGGCGGCAGCAGCAGCAGCACGGTCGACCCCATGTTGAAGCGCCCGAGCTCGGCACCACGCGGCTGCCACAGATCGCAGTCGGTGGCCGGCTGCAGCAGCCGGATTCCGACCAGCGCAGAGTGCGTACGCAGCGGCGTAATCTGGCCGTGCCACACCGTGCTCATGCTGCCGACAAACAGCGCCCCGACCAGCACCACCGCGAACGGCCCGCGCTCGCCGTCAAACGCGCACACGACCCGCTCGTTGCGAGCGAACAGGCGCGGCACGCGCGCGGCCGTGGTGCTGTTGACCGAAAACAGCCGCCCGGGCACATGCCAGGCCGCGCGCAGGCGACCCGACAGCGGCATGTGCACGCGGTGATAATTGGACGGGGCCAGGTAGAACGTGGCGTATTCACCACCGCTAAACGCGTGGGTCCACTCGCCGGCATCGGCCAGCAGCTCGCTGAGGGTGTAGAAGCGACCCTTGGCCTGCAATAGCTTTTGTCCGTCAACGCGGCCGCAATTGCTCAGCACGCCGTCGCACGGCGACAGCAGCCGCGCCGGATTGGGGTCGATCGGTCGCGCGTCGGCTCGCAGCGCGCGGGTAAAGAATGCATTGAAACTGTCGTAGGCTCGCGCGTCAGGCTGCAGGGCCTCGGACAGGCGCGGCTGGTAGTGCTGCACGAAGCGCGCGATCAGCAGGTCCTTGAGCCACGGCCGACGCGTGCGGCTGAGCGCGTATACCAGGCGGCCGAGCAGATGATGCGGCAGCAGCGCCTGCAGCCCAACGAACAGCCAGCTCATGGGCTCTCCTACAGGCGGGTGTCGGTGGCGACCCGGTGCAGATCGGCGCTGAGCTTGGGCGCCGAGAACGGCGGCGAGAACACCGCCACCAGCCGCGCATCGGAGTCCAGCAGATACAAGGTCGCGGAGTGGTCCATGGTGTAGCTGCCGTCCGGCAGATTCTGGCGCACCGCAATCGCGCCCAGGCTGTGCAGCAACGGCGCCAGCTGCGCCGCCGTGCCGCGCGCCCCGAGAAAACTCTTGCTGAAGGCGCCGAGGTAGACTTGCAGGTTGGCGGCGCTGTCGCGCTCCGGATCGATGGTGATGAACAGCACCCGCGTGCCGGGCAACGGTGCGCTGCGCTGGACCTGTGTCAGAGTCGCGAGCGTGGTCGGACACACGTCCGGACAGTTGGTGAAGCCGAAGAACAGCAGCGTCGGGTGACCTTTGAGGCTGGCGCGAGTCAAGTCGGCACCGCTCAGGTCCTGCAGGTGAAACGCCGGCAGCGACCGCGGCTGCGGTAGCCAGGTGCCGCTCTCGAGCGGCACGCTGCCGCCGCCGAGCACGCGTGCCAGCAGCGCCCCGGCGGCAATCGCCGCAGCGCCGATCGACAGCAACAGCAGGATGGAACGACGACCCATGCGGCGATTATCCCACAGCGGCCGCACCAACCCGACGGTCGCGCAACTGCTTGCGCGCGCGACCCGACGCCTGACACGCGCACGGCTGCATTATGGCCATGGCACCGAGCGCGCGCGTGATGATGCCGCCGCGCTGCTGTGGCACGTCATGCGCCTAAGCATGCCGCCTACGCCGGCGCACTATCGTCGCCTGGTCTCAGTGCGGGCACAGACGCGGTTCGACGCGCTGCTCAGGCGCCGGCTGCGCGAGCGCGTGCCGGCGGTGTACCTGACGCAGCGCTGCTGGTTCGCCGGTCTGCCGATGTACGTCGATCAACGGGTACTGATTCCGCGCTCGCCGATTGCGGAACTGATCGAGCGCGGCTTTCAACCCTGGATCGATGCGGCGCGCGTGCGCCGCATTCTGGATCTGGGAACAGGCTCTGGCTGCATCGCCATTGCCTGTGCGCGGCGTTTTCCGCGCAGCCGGGTGGACGCCACCGATATCTCGACCGACGCTCTGGCGGTGGCGCGCATCAACATTCGCCACCACCGCCTGTCAGCGCGCGTGCGAGCGCTGCATTCGGACCATTTCGCCGGGCTGCGCGGCGCCAGCTACGATATCATCGTCAGCAATCCGCCCTACGTGGCGAGGCGCAAGCTGCCGGGCCTGCCGGCCGAATATCGGCACGAACCGCAGCTGGCGCTGGCGGCAGGGGCAGACGGACTGGACTCGGCGAGAATTATTTTGCGCGACGCGGCCGCGCATCTGAATCGCGGCGGCATCCTGATCGTCGAGGTTGGCGACTCGGAGCGCTCGCTGCGACGCGCATTTCCGCGCCTGCCGTTCACCTGGCTGGCGTTCGAGCGCGGCGGGGGCGGAGTATTCGTGCTGGAGCGCGCGCAGCTGCAAAACTGACGGACGGGCATGTCGGGCAACACCTTCGGACGCTTGTTTGCGGTCACCACCTATGGCGAGAGCCATGGGCCGGCGCTCGGCTGCATCGTCGACGGCTGTCCGCCGGGTCTGGCGCTGACCGAAGCCGATCTGCAGCGCGACGTCGATCGGCGCCGGCCCGGCACCTCGCAATTCGTCACCCAGCGGCGCGAGACTGACGCGGTGCGCATCCTGTCCGGGGTGTTCGAAGGCCACACCACCGGCACCCCGATTGGCCTGCTGGTGGAGAACGTCGATGCGCGCGCGCGCGACTATGACAAGCTACGCGACCGCTTTCGCCCAGGGCATGCCGACTATACCTATCAGCAGAAATACGGCCGGCGCGATCATCGCGGTGGCGGCCGCTCCTCGGCGCGCACCACGGTGATGCAGGTGGCCGCGGGCGCAATTGCACGCAAATTCCTGGCCGAGCAGCTGCGGGTCCGCATCTATGGCTACCTGAGCCAGATTGGCGCCGTGTCGCTGGCGCCGACAACGCCGGCGGCGGCCTATGACAACCCGTTTTTTTGCCCCGATCCGCAGCGTGTACCGGAGCTTGAGAAGCTGATCTGGCAGCTGCGCGAGGCCGGCGACTCGATCGGCGCCCGCGTCACCGTGATCGCCGAAGGCGTGCCGCCGGGCCTGGGCGAGCCGGTGTTCGACAAGCTCGACGCCGACATCGCCGCCGCGATGATGGGCATCAACGCCGTCAAGGCGGTCGAGATCGGTGACGGCGTGGCGGTGGTCGCACAGCGCGGCAGCCAGCATCGCGACGAACTCACACCCGGCGGCTTTGGCTCCAATCACGCCGGTGGCATTCTCGGCGGTATCTCCTCCGGCCAGCCGATCGTGGTGCAGCTGAGTATTAAGCCGACCTCGAGCATCCAGGTGCCGGGGCGCACCGTCGATCTGGCCGGCAATGCCGTGGACGTGGTCACCACCGGCCGGCACGATCCGTGCGTCGGACTGCGCGCGACGCCGATCGCTGAGGCCATGCTGGCGCTGGTGCTGATGGATCATTATCTGCGCCAGCGCGCGCAGAACGCCGACGTGGTGTCGGCGACGCCGGACATCAGCCGCGGGAGTAGCGAGTAAGCGATGAGCAGGCAATTCAGGGTGGCGGTGGTCGGCGCGACCGGGTTGGTCGGAGAGACCATGATCACGGTGCTCGAGGAGCGCGGCTTTCCGGTGTCGGAGCTGCATCCGCTGGCAAGCAACCGCTCGCTCGGCAAGAGCGTGAGCTTTCGCGGCCGGGACCTACCGGTGCTCGAGCTGGCGAGTTTCGATTTCTCGCGCGCCGACATCGGATTGTTCTCGGCCGGCGCCGAGGTGTCGGCCGAGTACGCGCCCAAGGCCGCTGCCGCCGGCTGCATCGTGATCGACAATACTTCCCAGTTTCGCTACCAGGATGACATTCCGCTGATAGTGCCCGAGGTCAATCGCCACGCGATCGCCCGCTACCGCGCACGCAACATCATCGCCAACCCGAACTGCTCCACCATCCAGATGCTGGTGGCGCTCAAGCCGATCTACGACGCGGTCGGGATCGAGCGCGTCAATGTCGCGACCTACCAGTCGGTGTCGGGCGCCGGTCGAGAGGCGGTCGAGGAACTGGCGGCCCAAACCGCGAGTCTGCTCAATGGGCGGCCGATCGAGGAACCGCGGCAGATTGTGAAGCAGATCGCATTCAACTGCGTGCCGCAAATCGATCGTTTCGAGGACAACGGCTATACCAAGGAAGAGATGAAGATGTTGTGGGAGACCCAGAAAATCATGGAGGATCCTGCGATTCGCGTGAATGCCACGGCCGTGCGGGTTCCGGTATTTTTCGGCCATTCCGAGGCAGTGCATATTGAGACACGGCGCAAGATCACGGTGCCCGAGGCACGGGCACTGCTACAGAAGGCGCCGGGCGTGGCCGTTATCGATGAACGCAGACCCGGGGGCTATCCCACCGCGGTTACCGAAGCAGCGAACCACGACACGGTTTATGTGGGACGTATTCGGGAAGATATGTCGTATGAGCGGGGTCTTGACCTGTGGATTGTGGCCGACAACATCCGGAAGGGTGCTGCTACCAATAGCGTCCAAATTGCTGAGATTTTGGTTGGCGAGTATTTATAAGTTATATTGCAATCCAAATAGGTGCGGGCCTAGGATTCGCATTAACTATATGTTTTATAAGGATTACTCAGCAATCGGGTTCGCTGGGAGACACGATGTTCAAGCGTAATTTTTCCCTGGCCCTGCTGCTGGCGTTGCTGTCTCCGGCGGCCGCGCTGGCCCTGGGACTTGGGGACATCCACCTCAAGTCCTCCCTGAATGCGCCGCTTGATGCCGATATCGACCTGGTCGGCGCCAGTGCCGAAGACCTGGGCGGCATGAAGGCCACTTTGGCGGATCGCGATGCCTTCAACAAAGGCGGTCTGGACTATCCGGGCTTTCTGGGCGCGTTGACGATCACGCCGGAAAAGACCGCCGATGGCCGCAGCGTTCTGCACGTGCATTCGGCCAACGCGGCCAATGAGCCGTTCGCCACGCTGCTGATCTCGGTCGATTGGCCGCGCGGTCACGTGGTGCGCGAATACACCGTGCTGCTCGATCCGCCGGTATTCAGCGGCGAGGGCACGAGCAAAGCGGCGGTCGCAGCTCCCAGCGCCGGCAGCAGTGCGCGCAGCGGTAGCGTGGAACATCACCCCACCCCCAGTCCGGCGGCGGCAGTGGCCGCAGCCGATAACAGCGGCGCGACAGAGGCGAGCGCCAGCAATGCGCCAGCCGTCGCCGCTGCGGCCGCCAGTGCCGACAGCACGCCGACGCCCGCACCGGCGGCCCGCGGCAGCAGCGCGGCGCGCGCCGCCGGCGGTCGCTATACGGTGCGCCCGGGCGACACCTTGTATTCCGTGGCGACGCAGAATTACCCGGGCGGGGATCGCCCGAGCCGCCAGCGCCAGCTGGTGGCGATTTATCGTGCCAATCCGAGCGCGTTTGAAGGCAACATGAATCTGCTGCTGGCCGGACGGCAGCTCGAGATGCCCGGCGAGGGCGACATCGAGGCCATCAGCCCTGGCGAGGCCGCCAGCGAGGTACATCGTCAGAACGCCGCCTGGGCCGGTGCGCATGGCGGTAACGCCGCATCGCACGGCAATGCCGAGGCCGCCGGCGGTCAGTTGCATCTGGTGCCGCCGCAGGAAGCGGCCAAGGCGCCAGCAAGCGGTGCACCGTCGGCTTCTGCTTCTGCGCCGGCGCCCGCAGCGTCCGCTGGCGCGGCGGCCGGCGCCGCCACTGCCGCCGCGGCCGCCAAAAACGATGCGCTGAACCAGCGAGTCTCGCAGCTAGAAGCGCAACTGGCCGAGTCACAGCGGTTGTTGCAGCTGCGCAATGCCGATCTGGCCGCGCTCCAGGCCCGCGCCGCCGCCCAGAACGTGCAGCCCGCCGCCAAGCCGGCGGCTCCCACGCCGCCCGCCGCCGCGCCGCCCGTGGCCGAGGCGCCCATCGCGCCGAGTACCCCGTCGGCACCGGTCACTGGAGCGCCGGTGAGCCCGCCGTCGACACCGGCGGCGACCCCCAAGCCTTCCCCTTCGCCTGCCGCGGCCCCGAGTGCCGCGAGCGGCAGCTCGCTGCTGGATCTGATCGAGCAATACTGGTACGTGCCGGCGGCGCTGCTGGCGGTGCTCATTATTCTTGTGGTGCTGCGCTTCGTGCGCGCACGCCAGGAGGACGAGTTCGATCGTTCCCTGGGCCGCCTGCAACCCTCATTCGAGAACTCTGCTGAGGGCGTGCGCGCTACCGACACCGTGCCGGTGCGCACGCTGCCGGCCTCACGCGGTGAGATGTCGTACAGCGTCGAGGAATCCGGACCGCACGAGCAGCCGACCTTCGCCGAACCGCCGGATGGCGGCGCGGCCTCGATCGCGGCTACCGGCCAGCACGTGGCGATCGACGACACGGTCACCGGCGAGCGGCCGGTGGCCCTCGACCAGGGTGATCCGCTGGCGGAAGCCGATTTTCACATGGCCTACGGTCTGTACGACCAGGCTGCCGATCTGGTGCAGATCGCGATCTCGCGCGAGCCCAATCGGCGCGAGCTCAAGCTCAAGCTGCTCGAGGTGTTCTTCGTCTGGGGCAACAAGGAGCGCTTCCTGCAGACCGCGCGCGAGCTGGCCAATACCCGCAGCCAGGCGCTGGCCGGCGAGTGGGAAAAGATCGTGATCATGGGCCGCCAGATCGCGCCCGACGATGCGCTGTTCGCCAATGCCGGAACGCTCACCGGAGCGGCCAGCGGCGGCGTCGATCTCAATCTGGAAGGCGGCCAGAACCGGGTCGATTTCGACCTGCTGGGCGAGCCCTCAGTCGGCGCGAGCGCCGAAGGCAGCACCGGCCTGGATCTGGATCTGGGTGCGGCACTGGGCGACAACGATGCCACCGGCGAGGTCAAACCGCTGGGCGAGAACGGCGTCGACTTCGTGCTCGACGACCCGGAGCGCGGCAACGACGCCACTGGCTCGACCCGCGAGATGCCGGGCGGTCAGGCCGCCACGCGCGAGATGCCGAATATGGCCGGCACCTCGGCGCCCAAGGAATACACCGCCACGATGCGCGTGGTCGGCGGTCAGGCGGTGGATCCGGAGGCCCCGACCGTCGAGCAGCCGCAGCTGCACGGCGGCGACCACTCGACCATTCGCGAGAAGATCGATGCGGCGGCGCGCGCCGGCATGCAGACTTCGGATCAGACCGCCGAGCTGGCGCTGGACGATCTGGGTCTGGACCTGGGCGCGCTCGAAGGGGTTGCTGATGAGACCGGTGTCACCGGATCGTCCGAGGCGCCCACCGTGCTGTCGAACCTGGAAGAAGACACCCGCGAACTGCTGGCGCGGGCCCGCAAGGAGCAGGCCGAGTCCGATGCCACGCAGCGCGCCCCGGCCGCCGATGCCCCAAGTGACAGCGGCACCTGGCTGTTCACCGATACCGACTTTGCCAACGGCATGGACAAGCTGGGCAAGGATTTCGACGCCGAGGGCAGTGCGCCAACGCAGCTGGTCACGCAGATCAGTCCGCGGCCGCCGTTCGAGGCCGACAGCGGCTCGGCGACCTCGCGGCTCGCGGCGCTCGACCCGGGCACGCTCGATCTGGATGTCGGCGCCGCCGGTGAAGATACTGGCGTCAACGGCGTCGACCTGGACGTCGGCGCGCCAGCGCCGGCGACCACCGAGGGCACATTCGTTCAGACGCAGAGAATCGCCGCCGGCGACATGGCGTTGCCGGAGCTCGAACCGGCCACCATGAGCGAGGTCGGCACCAAGCTCGATCTGGCGCGTGCCTACATGGACATGGGCGACCCGGAAGGTGCCCGCAGCATCCTCGCCGAGGTGCTCAGTGAAGGCTCGGTGTCGCAGAAGCAGGAAGCGCGCCGCCTGATGGATACGCTGCCGGGCTGATTCGCGCAGCACGTTCGCCGTCCATGCCCCGTCTGGCCGTCGGCATTGAATACGACGGCGGCGCCTACAGCGGCTGGCAGGCGCAGCAGCACGCACCGAGCGTGCAGGCGGCGCTCGAGCAGGCGCTCGGACGCGTGGCGGATACTCCGGTCGCGTTGACCTGCGCCGGACGGACCGATGCCGGTGTGCACGCCCGCGCGCAGGTGGCGCACTTCGACACCCAGGCCGATCGCAGCGAGCGCGCCTGGCTGCTCGGCGCCAACCGTCATCTGCCGACCGACATCAGTCTGCGTTGGGCCCAGGTCGTGAGCCAGGACTTCCATGCCCGCTATAGCGCGCAGTCACGCAGCTACCGTTACCTGATCCTCAATCGCATCACCCGCTCGGCGCTGGCCGGTGGACGCGCTCTGATCGTGCATCAGCGACTGGATGAGTCGGCGATGCTGGCCGGCAGCCAGCTGCTGCTCGGCGAACACGATTTCAGCGCGTTTCGTTCGTCCGAATGTCAGGCGCGCTCGCCGGTACGCGACCTGCGCGCGCTGACGGTGACCCGCAGCGGCGACTGGATCGTGGTGGATGTCACCGCCAACGCGTTTCTACATCACATGGTGCGCAATATGGTCGGCTTGCTGCTGACCATTGGCCTGAAGCGCGCCGCGCCCGAGCGCGCGCGCGAGCAGCTGCAGTCGCGTCAGCGCAGCACCGGCGAGGCCACTGCCGCAGCGCACGGGCTATACCTGTGGCGCGTGGACTACGCCGGGCAGTTCGGCCTGCCGTCTGATTCGGCTATGATCGACGCCCCGATTCTGGGCTGGCAGTAGCCGCCGGGCATCAAGGATCCGTCATGTCTTGGTTCGAGAAGATCGTACCCTCGCGTATCAAGACCGAGCGGCGCTCGCGCTCGGTGCCGGAGGGGCTGTGGATCAAATGTCCGGCCTGCGACGCGGTGCTGTACCGGGCCGAGCTCGAACGCAATCTCAACGTTTGCCCCAAGTGCAGCCACCATATGCGCATCGGTGCGCGCGAGCGGCTCAAGGCGCTGCTCGATCCGGAGCCGCTGAGCGAGATCGGCGCCGAGGTGAGTCCAGAGGATCCACTCAAGTTCAAGGACAGCCGTCGCTACAAGGACCGCCTGACGCAGGCGCAGAAGGCGACGCACGAAAATGACGCGCTGGTGGTGCTCGCGGGCCAGATCCACGGCGAGCCGGTGGTCGCGTGCGCGTTCGAGTTCCAGTTTCTCGGCGGCTCGATGGGATCGGTCGTTGGCGAGCGCTTCAAGCGGGCGGTGGATTTCTGCATCGAGGAGGGCTGCGGGCTGGTGTGCTTCTCCGCCACCGGTGGCGCGCGCATGCAGGAGGCGCTGCTGTCGCTGATGCAGATGGCCAAGACCAGCGCCGCGTTGGCGCGGCTGGTGCAGGCGCGGTTGCCGTTCATCTCGGTGATGACCGATCCGACCACCGGCGGCGTCTCGGCCAGCCTGGCGATGCTGGGTGATCTGAACATCGCCGAGCCGCGCGCGCTGATCGGCTTTGCCGGACCGCGCGTGATCCAGCAGACCGTGCGTGAGACGTTGCCCGAGGGCTTCCAGCGCAGCGAGTTCCTGCTCGAGCACGGCGGCCTGGATCTGATCGTCGATCGACGCGACATGCGCGATCGTCTGGCGCAGCTGCTGCGCCTGCTGCAAAGGCGCCCGGCGTTGCCCGCCAATTGAGTCGCACGCTGGCGCAGTGGCTGGCCTACCAGCAGGGTACGCACGGCCAGAGCATCGACCTGTCGCTCGAGCGCGTGCGTGTGGTGGCGCAGCGACTGCAGCTGCTGACGGATTCGTGTCCGGCAGTGATCATTGCCGGCACCAATGGCAAAGGATCGACCGCCACCACGCTGGCGGCGCTGCTGCATGCCTGCGATCAGCATGTCGGACTGTTCACCTCGCCCCATCTGGTGCGCTATCGCGAGCGCATCCAGATCGACGGCGTGCCGGCCGAGGACGCCGCCCTGGTGGCGGCGTTCGAGCGTATCGAAGCCGAGCGAGGCGGCATTACGCTGACGTTTTTCGAATACAACACCCTGGCCGCGCTGCTGCTGTTCCGCGAAAGCGCCGTCGATCGCATGGTGCTCGAGGTCGGCCTGGGCGGACGGCTCGATGCCACCAACATCATCGACGCCGAGGTCGCGGTGCTGTGTTCGGTCGGACTGGACCACCGCGAGTATCTGGGTTCGACGTTGCAGCAGATCGGCGCGGAGAAGGCCGGTGTGTTCCGCCGCGGACAAGCGGTCGTGCTGGGCGACGCCGAACTGCCCACGAGCGTCTGGGACGCGGCGCGCGCGCTCGACTGCCGGGTGTACAGCGCCGGGCGCGAATATTTCTGGCAGCTGCGCAGCGCCGATGCCGGCGGCGCGGCCTGGGATTACCGCGGCCCGGGTTGCGCGGTGCAATCTCTGCCGGCACCGACGCTCGCGGGTGCGATTCAATATCGCAACGCCGCCGTGGCGCTCACGGCCCTGCTACTCACCGGCGCCGACCACGCCTGCGAGCGGGCGCGCATCGCTGCAGGATTGCGTGCCGTGGCACTGCCGGGACGCTTTCAGATCATTCCCGGATCGGTGGAGTGGATTATTGATGTTGCGCATAACGAGCCCGCAGCGCAGGTGCTGGCAGCGGCGCTGCTGCAGCGTCCCTGCACCGGCCGCACGCTGGCCGTCGCCGGCATGCTCGGCGATAAGGACGTTGCGGCGGTTGCGCGGGCACTTGATCCGGCGATCGATCACTGGCTGCTGGCCGGCATCGAGGATGAAGCGCGCGGCCTGTCGGCTGCAGCTCTGAGAGCGCGTCTGCCGGAGCTGCGTGCGCCGGTCGAGCTGGCGGGCAATGTTGCCGCTGCGTGCGTGCGGGCGCGCGAGCTGGCGCGCCCGCACGATCGTGTGCTGGTGTTCGGATCTTTCCACGTGGCCGGGCCGGCGCTCGAGTGGCTTGGGATATACTGACACCCCGAGTGCTATGGAAACCCGCCTCAAACAGCGCCTGACGGGCGCAGCGATTCTCGTGGCGCTGGTGGTCGCGTTGGTGCCGGAGATGTTTCGCGGACAGCACAGCGACGTCGCCGCGACCACCAGCAGCAGTGGCGAAGGGCCGCCGATACGCTCCTACTTCATCGACCTGTCCAACGGCGCCACCCGCACCGCACCGTTGCAGTCCGCGCCTGCCAGTAGCAGCGGCAGCGATGAGAAGCCGACGACGCCGGCGCCGACGACGCCCGCGGTGCCCGATCACCCGACTCCCAATGGCAGTGCATCGGCCGCAGCGAGCCCGAGCACGCCGCCGCCAGTCAGCGCTCCGGCACCGGCCGCCGCGCCGACAGTCGTCGCCAGCGCGCCGAACTATCCGGCGGCCGCCCCTGGCGATGCAGTTCCGGCGCCCAGTCATCACAGCACCGCACCGAGCACGCCGGCGCGCGCGAGCGTCAGCGCCCCGGCGCACGCGCCGAGTGCGCCTTCGGGTGCCGCAGCGAGCGCGCACACTGCACCGGCCCCCTCGCATGCGGGTTCATCCGGCGGCTGGGGAGTGCAGCTGGGTCTGTTCGCCAAGCGCGACAACGCCGAGCGGCTGGTGCGCGCCGCGCAGGACAAAGGATTCAGCGTCAGCGTGTCCAGTCCGGACGCGCGCGGCCTGTACCGGGTATACGCCGGTGGCATGGCCGATCGCGTCGCCGCCGAGGCCTATTCGCAACGCCTCAAAGACCAGGGCTTGCCGGCCGCGGTGGTCTCATTACCGTGATGCAGGCCACGGATCTGCGCCGGCTCACGACGGTGCTGGGGCCGGCGCGCGATAAAATCCCACATTACTTTCGGCGGCTGCAGCTATGAACTGGATCGACTATGTGCTGATCACCGTGGTGGTCGTCTCCAGCGTCGCCGGCCTGATGCGCGGTCTGCTGCGCGAGGTGATCGCGCTGGTTACGTGGATTGCGGCCTTCTGGCTGGCCTGGCATTTCGCCTACGCGCTCGAATCGCGTCTGGGCGGAGCACTGGCCAACGAGGGCGTGCGCACCTGGGCGGCGCGCACCATCATTTTCTGCGTGGTGGTAGTGATTGGAACTTTCATCGGTGCGATCGCCAATCGCCTGGTGCGCCTGTCGATCTTCAGCGGTACTGACCGCTTCGTCGGCGGACTGTTCGGATTTTTGCGCGCGCTGGTGATGATCGGTTTGTTTGTCATGCTGTGTCACGCGCTGCGACTGACCGACGAGCCCTGGTGGCGTGGCTCGACGCTGCTGCCGTACGGTGAGCACACGGCGAATGTGCTGCGCAGCCTGGTCGGCGAGCGTAAAATGTTGGTCGAGCATTCGTCCCCCGGCACCGACCGGCGGATCTAGGAGGTTTCGGCTGCATGTGCGGCATCGTCGGCATCGTCGGTACCACTCCGGTCAATCAGCGCCTGTATGACGCGCTGACAGTGCTGCAGCATCGTGGCCAGGACGCCGCCGGCATCATGACGGCGGCCGAGGGTCGCCTGTGCTATCACAAGGGCGCCGGCCTGGTGCGCGATGTGTTCGAGCAGCAGGACATGCTGCAGCTGCACGGCAACGTCGGCATCGGCCACGTGCGCTATCCGACCGCCGGCTGCGACAGCGCCTCCGAGGCGCAGCCGTTCTATGTCAATGCGCCCTATGGCATCTGCCTGGCGCACAACGGCAACCTGACCAACGCCGCCGAGCTGGCCGAGGTGCTGATCCGCGAGGATCGCCGCCACCTCAATAGCGAGTCGGACTCGGAAGTGCTGTTGAACGTGTTTGCGTCCGAGTTGCAGCGCGTCGGCACGCCGCGCGTGACGCCGGCCGACATCTTCGCCGCGGCCAGTGCGGTCTATCGGCGCTGCCGCGGCGGCTATGCGGCGGTGGTGATGATCATCGGCCACGGCGTGCTTGGATTTCGTGATCCCAACGGCATCCGGCCGCTGGTCCTGGGCCAGCGGCGCACGCCGCGCGGCACCGACTACATGTTGGCCTCCGAGAGCGTGGCGCTCGACATGCTGTCATTCGAACTGGTGCGCGACGTGGCGCCGGGCGAGGCCGTGTTCATCGACGAACATGGTCGGCTGCATTCGCAGCAGTGCGTGGCCACGGTGCGCCACACGCCCTGCATCTTCGAATATGTGTACTTTGCGCGGCCCGACTCGATCATCGACAACATCTCGGTGTATCGGGCGCGCATGCGCATGGGCGAGAAGCTCGCAGCCCGACTGCTGCGCGAGCATCCCGAGCACGACATTGACGTGGTGATCCCGATTCCCGATACCAGCCGCACCGCTGCGCTGCAGATGGCGCAGCTCATGGGCATCAAGTATCGGGAAGGCTTCAACAAGAATCGCTACATCGGGCGTACTTTCATCATGCCGGGCCAGGAGGAGCGCGAGCGCTCGGTGCGGCGCAAGCTCAATGCCATCGATCTTGAGTTTCGCGGCAAGAACGTGCTGCTTGTGGACGATTCGATCGTGCGCGGAACGACCTCGGCGCAGATCATCGATTTGGCGCGTGAGGCCGGCGCCAAGAAGGTGTACTTCGCCTCGGCCGCGCCGCCGGTCCGATTCCCCAATGTCTATGGCATCGACATGCCGGCGACCAGCGAGCTGGTGGCCGCGGGTCGCAGCGCCGAGGAGGTCGGGCGCTACATCGGCGCGGATTGGCTGGTGTATCAGCAGCTCGACGACCTGGTCTCGGCCTGCCGGCACGATAATGCCAAGATCGAGGAGTTCGATACCTCGTGCTTTTCGGGCGAGTACGTGACCGGCGACGTGACCCCCGAATATCTGGATCGACTGCAGCGCGCGCGCTCGGATGAGGCGCGCCATCGGCGCCGGCTGGCCCGCTCCGGGCTGAAAGCAATCGGTGCTCCCTGAAGGCGGACCCCGGAAGCGCCCGCCGTCCATGGTCGTCCAATACTGCCCGTGATCTAATCACGCCAAGAGGAGACGGGCGAGCGGGCATGCGACTACTGTTGGTCGAGGAAGATCCCAAGGTACGGGCGCTGATCCGCCACCACGTAAGCTGTCAATGGCCAGAGGCGCAGATCACGGCGCATCCGCCGTTGCAGCGTGGACCCCTGCCGATGGAATTTCTCGCGCAGGGCTATGACGCGGTGCTGCTGTCGGCCTCGGCCAACGATGGCCACGGCCTGATGTGGCTGCGGGATCTGGTCGAGCGCCCGGGCTTCTGCCCGGTGATCTACCTGCTCGAGGAAGAGGACGAGAGCGAGCGCGCCCAGGCGGCCGAGGCTGGGGCACATGGCGTGGTATCCAAGTCGCGCATGGATCACAACCGTTTCATCGAGCTGATCGAGGCGGCGTCGCGCGAGCATCGTCGTTCCCTGGCCGACTGGCGCATCTCGGCCGAAGCCCAGGAATCGCGCCGGTTCGGCGAAGCGCGCATTCCCGGCTACCGCCGCGCGCGGCTGCTGGCGCGCGGCTCGGTGTCGCAGCTGTACGTGGCCGAGAGCGAGAAGGCCGGCATCCTGGTGGTGTTGAAGGTGACGCCCTCACGGCGCGACGAATCCGGCGTCGATCAGGCGTTCGCACGCTTTCTGCAGGAGTATGAGATAGCGCAGCGCGTGCACCATCCCAACATCGTGCGCTTGTATGAACTCGGCGTGGCTGACGATCACGCTTACCTGGCGATGGAATATTTTCCGCACGGGGATCTGCGCCGGCGCATGCGCGCCGGCATCTCGCCGTCCGAGGCGCTGACGTTCTCCTCGCAGGTGGCGCGGGCGCTCGGCGCGCTGCACAGCGCGGGCATCCTGCATCGCGATCTGAAGCCCGGCAACGTCATGTTGCGGGTCGATGAGCAGGTGGCGCTGATCGACTTCGGACTGGCCAAGCACGAGGCGCTGGAATTCGAGATCACCGACACCGGTTTGATCTTCGGCACCCCGCACTACATGAGCCCGGAACAGGGGCACGGCCAGGAGCTTGATGCGCGCAGCGACCTGTACAGCCTGGGGGTGATGCTGTTCGAGATGCTCGCCGGCCACAAGCCGTTCACGGCCGACAATCCGATGGCGATCATCTACATGCATCGCAACGCACCGCTGCCAAAATTGCCCGAGCCGCTGTCCGATCTGCAGCCGCTGCTCGAGCGCCTGCTCGGCAAGCGCCCGCAGGATCGCTTCAGCGATGCCATGGATGCGGTGCGGGCGCTGGACGCGGCGCGCACCGCGTGGCTGCTGAAGGGAGCGCTGGTGTGAGCATTCTGGCGGCGTCGACGCCGCCGGGCTGGGTCGATGCCGCCTGCGTCGGCTGGCGCGAGCTGCTGGTCGATCATGCCAACTGCGAGAAGAAGGCCGCCTCGAGCGCGCTGGCGCTGATCTTCGCCTATCCAGAGGACGCCGAGCTCGCTACCACGCTGGCGCGACTGGCGCGCGAGGAGCTGCGCCACTTCGAGCAGGTGGCGCAGATGATGGATCGCCTGCAGGTGCCGTTCGAACGCCAGCGCCCCGGGCGCTATGCGGCCGGCCTGCGCGCCGCGCTGCGCCAGCACGAGCCGGCGCGCAAACTCGATCTGCTGCTGACCGGAGCGCTGATCGAGGCGCGCTCGTGCGAGCGCTTTGGCCTATTGGCGCCGCGCCTGGCCGATCCGCTGGGTGCGTTCTACCGCGCCCTGGAACAATCCGAAGCACGCCATTTCGAACTATATCTGCGTCTGGCGCAGCGATCCGCGAGCTGTGATCGCGACGCTGTCGAACGGCGCCTCGGCCAGCTGGCCGAGGTCGAGGCCGAGTTGATCTGCGCGCCCGATAGCCAGCTTCGATTCCATTCCGGGCCGCCGGACCCGGCTGTCGTAATTACGCGCAGTGCGCCGGCGCGGTGCGCGGCAGCTCCTCCAGCCTGAAGCTGTCGCGATCCCAGCTAAGCACGCTGCCCTGATCGTGCCAGGCGCCGAGCACGATGCGGCGCGCCGGCACGCCATCCAGCTCGAACTCGTGCACGCCGGGCCGATGCGTGTGGCCGTGAATCAGCGTGCGCACCGCGCAGGCGCGCATCGCGGCGATCACGGCGCTGTCGCTGGCATCCATGATCGGGGCGGCGATGCGCTGGGTGTGGCGCTGACTGCCCTGGCGGGCCTGATCGGCCAGCGTCCGGCGCAGCTTCAGCGGCAGGCGCAGAAAGCGCCGTTGCCAGCGCGGATTGCGCACCACACCGCGCAGGCGCTGATAGGAGCGATCGTCGCTGCACAGCGCATCGCCGTGCGTCAGCAGCACCGGTTCGCCGTACAGATCGACAATGATCGGATCGCTGATGAGGCGCGCACCGGTGCGGCGCATGAAGCCCTGCTGCAGCAAAAAGTCGCGGTTGCCGTGCATTACGAAGCAACCGACCCCGCTGGCCGTGAAAGCCGCGAGCGCTGCGCAGATGCGCTGCCGATGCGGCTCGTCGTCGTCGTCGCCGACCCAGGTCTCGAACAGATCGCCGAGGATGTAAAGTGCGTCGGCGGCGCGGGCGCGATCGCCGAGAAACTCAATAAATTGATCTCCGGCAGCCGGCTCGGCCGCATCGAGATGCAGATCGGAGACGAACAGCGTGGCCAATGCAAATCGCCTGATCGGCGGTAGTTAGGCTACATTGTACGAAATGTCTTCCGCCACCGTCGTCACGCGCTTTGCGCCCAGTCCCAGCGGTGCCCTGCATCTTGGCAACGCGCGTACCGCGCTGTTCAATTAC
The DNA here is from genome assembly GCA_036490715.1 of Steroidobacteraceae bacterium. Taxonomy (GTDB): domain Bacteria; phylum Pseudomonadota; class Gammaproteobacteria; order Steroidobacterales; family Steroidobacteraceae; genus FEN-1191. The sequence goes on from DASXDL010000017.1 coordinate 39,031, forward strand.
CTGCTGGCGCGCAAGCATCAGGGACGCTTCGTGCTGCGCATCGAGGACACCGACGTGGCACGCACGCGCGAAGTCATGGTGGAGGCGGTGGGCTCGGATCTGGCCTGGCTCGGCCTGACCTGGGACGAGGGGCCCGATCATGGCGGCCCGCACGCCCCGTACCGCCAGTCGCAGCGCGGGGCACTCTATCAACAATACCTAGAGCGCCTGGACCGAGACCACTTGGTTTACCCGTGCTTCTGCAGCCCGCTGGAACTGGACGTGGCTCGCCGAGCGCAGCAGGCTGCCGGTCAGCCACCGCGCTACGCCGGCACGTGCCGCGCCCTGAGTATGGCGCAAAGGGCTGAACGAGTAGTCCAGGGGCGTGCCCCAAGCCTGAGATTCCGAGTGCCGGTCGGCGTATGGATCGAGTTCGACGATCTGGTGCACGGGCCGCAGCGGTTTTCGTCGGACGCTATAGGCGATTTCATCATCCGGCGCGAGGACGGAGCCGCCGCATTCCTCTTCAGCAACGCGCTCGACGACGCGCTGATGGGCGTGACGCATGTGCTGCGTGGGGACGACCATCTGAGCAACACGCCGCGCCAGCGGCTGCTGCTGCAGGCACTGGCGCTCACGCCGCCACAATACGGGCACGTGTCACTGCTGGTCGGCGATGATGGCGCGCCGCTGTCCAAACGTCACGGCGCGACCGGCGTGCGCGAGCTGCGCGATGCCGGCTACGCTACCGCGGCGCTGTGCAATCACCTGTTCCGGCTCGGACACTCCACGCCACGCAATGAGCTGTTGTCGTTGCCGCAGATGGCCGAGGCTTTTGATGTTAAGCACCTGCAGCGCGCGCCGGCACACTTCGACCCGGCGCAGCTGCGGCACTGGCAGAGCGAGTGGGTGCATAGCCTGTCCGGCGAGCAGGCGCGCGGCTGGCTCGATCCGATCCTGCCGCCCGATCTGCCACCCGGCCAGTCCGAAGCATTCATCGCCGCAGTACTGCCCAACATCGTGTTGGCTGAGGATGCCCGGCAGTGGCAGCAGATCGTGTTCGACGAACCGCTGTCGTACGAAGAGCCGGCGCTGCGCACCGCGCGCGAGGCCGGGCCGGCGTTCTTCGCCGCTGCGGCTGGCGCGGTCGGCAGCCCGACCGATCTGGCGGCGCTGCGCACGGCCACTGGCCGCAAGGGTGCAGCGTTTTTCATGCCGCTGCGCGCGGCCCTGACCGGACGCCTGCACGGCCCCGAACTCGCGCCGCTGCTGGCGGCGATGCCGGCCGAACGGGTGCGCGCCCGCCTGCTGCGCTTTGCTCACTAGCGCGCCAGCGACGCCGGCGCCTTGCACATGCTTCGTATTCACAATTCGCTGAGCGGCCGCAAGGAGGAACTGCGGCCGATTCGACCGGGCCGGATCGGACTGTACGTCTGCGGCGTCACGGTCTACGACTACTGCCACGTCGGCCATGCGCGCTGCTACATAGCCTTCGACGTGATCCGTCGCTGGCTGCGCTATCGCGGCTTTGACGTGACCTACGTGCGCAACATCACCGACATCGACGATCGCATCATCGCGCGCGCGGCCGACAACCGCGAGCCGATCGGCGCCCTGACCGCGCGCTTCATCGATGCGATGCACGAGGATTTCGCCGCGCTGGGCATCGAGTCGCCCGAGCACGAACCGCGCGCCACCGAGTACGTGCCCGGCATGATTGCGATGATCGCGCGCCTGGTCGAGCGCGGCTATGCCTACGCGGTCGAGCAGGGCGACGTGCTGTACGCGGTGGCGCGGTTCCCGTCCTACGGACGCCTGTCGGGCAAGCGGCTGGCGGATCTGCGCGCCGGCGCTCGCGTCGAAGTGGATGAAGGCAAGCGCGACCCACTGGACTTCGTGCTGTGGAAGCGCGCCAAGCCCGGCGAGCCGGCCTGGGATTCGCCCTGGGGGGCGGGCCGTCCCGGCTGGCACATCGAATGCTCGGCCATGTCGGCGGCGCTGCTCGGAACCCACTTCGATCTGCACGGCGGCGGCATGGATCTGAAGTTCCCGCACCATGAGAACGAGATTGCCCAGTCCTGCGCCGCGCACGACGGACAGTTCGTCAATGTCTGGGCGCACAACGGTTTCGTGAACATCGATAACGAAAAGATGTCGAAATCGCTGGGTAACTTCTTCACGGTGCGCGAGCTGCTGCCGTGCCTGCGCCACCCTGAGGTGCTGCGGGCGTTCCTGCTGTCAAGCCACTATCGCGGCCCGATCAACTACAGCCAGGTGCAGCTGCAGCAGGCCGACGCGATGCTCAGCCGCCTGTACACGGCACTGCGCGGGGTGACGCCGGCCGTCGGCGATGGTGGCGACGGCGAGCAGCGCCTGAAGTTCGAAGCGGCGCTGGATGATGACTTCAATACGCCGGATGCGCTGGCTGCCCTGCAGGGCATTGCGCGCGAGCTCAATGCGGCACGCACTGGCGGATCGCCGGCACGCGCCGCTGCGCTGGCCGCGCAGTTAGGCGAGCTGGGTGGCCTGCTGGGGCTGCTGCAGATAGCACCAGAGCAGTGGTTCCGGCTCACTCCGAGCCGGGCGCTTCCGGGTGAGCAGAGCGCCGCCGCGACGCTGCTGGATGAAGCGCGGATCGAAGCGCTGATTCAGGCGCGCCATGCCGCACGCCATGCGCGCGACTTTGCCGCTGCCGATCGCATCCGCGGCGAACTGGCGCAGGCAGGGGTGGTGCTGGAGGATCAATCGGCGGGCGTCACCCTCTGGAAGCGCGTCTGAGCGGTCGGAACGAAACTGCGCCTGATCCCGCGGCGCGACTATCTTCGCGGCTGGCGTTGGGGTATTTTGCGCGCGCGGCACTCAAGGGACAGGGGACCCGGAAGGTGTTGTGGTAGATACGCTCGCCCAAAACCGCGACGTTTTGGTCATACCGTGCTGGCGTCGGCCGGAATTCCTGTGGCATTGCCTCGATAACCTGAGGCGGGCCGAAGGCATCGCCGATCTGCACGTGCTGTTCCGGCCTGATCGTGGCTACGATGCCAAGATCTTCCGCGTCATCGACGAGTTCGGTCCGCAGCTCGGCAGCTATGAAATCGATGTGCCGCCGCCCTGTCCTTATCGGCGCGGCAAGCAGAGCGCCAACGTGCTCGGCGGCTACCTGCGAGCGGCCGCCCTCAGCCGCCGCTACGTGTTCATGGTGGAAGAAGACGTCATGGTGGCGCGCGACTTCCTGCGGTGGCACTACGCCGTACATGCGGCGCAGCCGCAGCTGTTCTGCTCGATCGCCACCCGCAACACCAATCGCGCAGTGCCTCAGAACAGTGATCCGGAGGCCTATTACGTCACCACGATGGACTACTGCTCGCTGGGTGTGTGCTTCGAGCGCAGCGTGATCGAGCGCCGCATTGCCCCGCACGTACGACGCGAGTACTTCGAGGATCCCGGCACCTACTGCCAGCGCCAGTTCGGTGGCAGCCGCGTCGGCGCGGGGTTCGTCGACCAGAACGGTCTGATCCGCCGCATCCAGGAGGAGCAGGGCGCCCGCCGGCCTATCGCCTATCCGTATCGCCCGCGTGCCTTCCATGCCGGCGTGTTCAGCTATCGCCGCCGTGGCGCCCTCAACGGCGGCTTACCGCAACGGATCCGTGAAGTCGGCGCCATCATCTATAACGTGCAGAACGCCGATGCCGACGAGTCCGGACCACAGTTCGCGCCCGACAGCGTGCCGATCACGCTGGACACACCGCCCTGGAAGAGCGTGCGCTGCACTGACCGCTGGGACTGATCGGCACCGCCGTCTGAAGGTCGGTGGCAGGCGTCGGCGCGCCCGGCCACAACGCGCCGCGGCTTCTCCTCTACAATCCCCACTGCCATGAGAATCATCGTGAATCGGGCGTGAGTCCGACCGCCCGCGCGGTCTGTGGCGCGCTGTTGTGCTTGGCCGCCGGACTGGGCGCTGCTGGCGCGGCGCAGGCCGGCGGAGCCAGCCCGTACCTGCCCCTCAACCTGTCGCCGGATATCGAACGCAAGGTCGAGCACGTCCTGATCCTGGCCGGCGAGCCGGTCATGACGCGGCCAATCGCGGTAGAAAAGGTGCTGCGGGCGCTGCCGCGCGCGCGCCATGTCAACCCGGCGCTGTGCGCGGAGGTCGAACACTACCTGAATCGCTATTTCGGCCGAATGGGCGTGACCCACGCGGCCGCACAGGTGGCGCTCGCCAAGCACTCCAGCATGACACTGCCGAATCAGCACGGCGAGCGGGCCGACTCCGCCTGGGATGCATCGGCGGCGGCATTCTACCGGCCCTTTGAACACCTGCTGTTGACTGCCGGTGCGGTCGGCTACGGCGGTACCGATGGCCGGGTAACCCCGACCGGCAGCCTGCTGAGCGCCGGCGATGAATATGCGCAGCTCGACTTCGGCTACCGCGACCATTGGTTTTCACCGCTGACCGACAGCAGTGACTTGATCAGTACCGAGGCGCCGACGATGCCTTCGGTGACTTTGTCCAATTCGCACCCGATCAGTCGCCTGGGCCTGGAGTACGAATTTTTTCTGGCGCGCATGAGCTATACCAACCAGATCGTGTGGCACAACGGACTCACCGCAGGCTATCCGCGCTTCGCCGGCATGCACGTGGGCCTGCAGCCGCTGCCGGGCTGGGCCATTGCCGGCAACGGGGTGTGGCAGTTTGGTGGCGGCGCACGGCCGGCCGGCATCGGACAGTTTTTCAGCTCGCTGCTACACGTGACGGCGCTGCCGAGTTCCTCCACCTCGTCCGGGCTGGACAGTCGGTTCGCCAATCGCGAGCTGTCGATCACCAGCTCCTACACCTTTCCGGCCCCGCACCCGCTGGTCGCCTACTTCGAATATGCCGCGCGCGACACACTGCACGGCAACCCGTTCCGCTTCCATCAGTCGCAGCTCTCGGCCGGCCTGCACATGCCACAGATTTTTAAACGCTTCGATCTGACGATCGAGGCGTCCGAATGGCAGAACAACTGGTACACCGACTACGTCTGGCTCGAGGGTATGACGGTTGACAGTACCGTGATCGGCAACTGGGGCGCAGACTGGCGTAGCTTTGTCGATGCGGTCGGCGCCCAGAGCCTGATGGCGCAGCTGGCCTGGAGCCTGCACTCCGGCGATAGCATCGATCTGCGCTGGCGCACGTTGCAGAACCAGAGCTACTCCGCGGCCCTTGGCTTTCCCGACGTGCACTATCGACGCGCCCAGATGCTGACCGCCGAGTACGCCCAGCCGCGCAACGGCTATACCCGCGGGCTGTCACTAGATCTCGGGCGCGATGTCTACGGCAAGAGCTTCGCGCGGCTCGGCGCCTTCGCGCGCTTTGACGGCGGCAACCAGGATCACGTCGCCGAGGACGCGGTGGGCGACGAGGCCGATGCCGCCGACGCACAGGATGCGATCGAGGATGCCGCGCACTTCATGCGCCTGGAGCGCTTCGTCGATGCCGGTGTCAGTGGTGGGCGCCTGGGGCTGGACCTGGGTGGCTTCTCGGTGGCGCAGGAATCCGCGCCGCTGCAGTACCGTAGCGTGCTGTCACCGCACTTGGGCATCGGCGTGCGCCGCGCGGTCGGCAGCCACTCGGATTTCGGGGTGCGCGCCGAGTTCGACGATTTTCACGGCGCCATGCTGGCGCTGCGCTTACTCGACTACCGTTACCGCATCGGCCGGCACTTCGCGCTCAGCGCCTTCGGCGGCATGGCCCGTTACCAGGGACCGACGCCGGCCATCGGCTATTACGGCGGCGCCGGCCTTCAGTGGCGCGACCTGCTGCCGCACTGGGACCTGTCGCTCGACATGCGCTTCTTCGACCACGTGCAGCGCGACAAGCTGCGTCCGAGCGATCCACAGAACGGCGATCCGATCGAGTGGTACACCATGCAGGCGCCAAGCCTCTATATCAGCCGGCGCTTTTGAGTCCCTGACGGCGCTCGCTCGCCTCGAGCGTGTTGCTCAATAACGTTGCAATCGTCATCGGACCGACGCCGCCCGGCACCGGTGTGATCCACGACGCGCGCTCGGCCGCCGACGCGAACTCCACATCACCGACCAGGCGACCTTCCGGCAGACGATGAATGCCGATGTCGATGACCACGGCGCCGGCACGGATCCAGGCGCCGGGCACCATCTGCGGCTTGCCGATCGCCACCACCAGCAGCTCGGCGCGCTTGACCTCGGCTTCGAGATCGCGGGTACGGGTGTGACACACGGTCGTGGTGGCGCCGGCCAGCAGCAGCTCGAGCGCCATCGGCCGGCCGACGATGCTCGAGGCACCGACCACCACCGCTTCCATGCCGCTCGGATTGATGCCGACATGCTGCAGCATCTTGATGACGCCGTAGGGCGTGCAGGCGCGCAGTAGCGGTTCGCGCTGCGCCAGCCGGCCAAGGTTGTAGGGATGCAGTCCATCGACGTCCTTGGCGGGGTCCACCGCCTCGATCACGGCGCGGCCGCGGATGTGCTTGGGCAGCGGCAGCTGCACCAGGATGCCGTCGATTGCGGGCTCATCGTTGAGTTTGCGCAGCAGCGCCAATAGGTCAGCCTCGCTGGTCGATTCCGGCAGATCGTGCGCGACCGAAACGACGCCGGCCTCGTCGCAGGAGCGGCGCTTGTTGCGCACGTAGACCTCGGATGCCGGATCCTTGCCAATCAGTACCACCGCCAGCCCGGGCCGGCGCGCCCCGGCGGCGACCCGCTTTTCAATGGCGGCCCGTACTTCCTGCTTCAGATCCTGGGCGATGGCCTTGCCGTCGATCAGCTTGGCCCGTTGCGTTGCTGTGGTAGTGGTAGTCATATAAGAATAGTGCCGTAAGTAGCGGTAGCAGCGGAAGCGAATTGACGCTGCCGAGAAGGACTCCGTATGATGCGCGCCCCTGTGCGGTAGGCACGGAGGGCGCCTCGGGAAGGCTTGAGCGGGGCATGGCGCAGTCTGGTAGCGCATCTGCTTTGGGAGCAGAGGGTCGGGGGTTCAAATCCCTCTGCCCCGACCAGCTCAAACGATTGGGCGCCCGTAGCTCAGCTGGATAGAGCACCGGCCTTCTAAGCCGGTGGTCGCAGGTTCGAGTCCTGCCGGGCGCGCCACGACGACGGTGGACGTAGCTCAGTTGGTAGAGTCCCGGATTGTGATTCCGGCTGTCGCGGGTTCGAGTCCCGTCGTCCACCCCATTCCCTGATTTTGGGCCTTTAAGCCCGGCGTGCTTGCCTGCGCCTATCTCTATCGATTTTCCTGTATGTAGACCGCGCGCTCGTGCGAGAACGTCCTGAACCCAAAGATCCCGTGATAGCTGCCCATGCCGCTTTGGCCGACGCCGCCGAAGGGCAACTGGTTCTCCAGGTAATGAGAGAAGAAGCCGTTGATCGTCACACCACCGGATGAGGTCCTGCTGAGTAACTTGTCGATGTTGCTCTGACTCTTGCTGTACATGTAGAGCGCCAAGGGCTTGGGGCGGCTCGAGATGTATGCGATGACATCATCGATGTTCTTATAAGTCAGGACAGGCACGATCGGCCCGAAAATCTCCTCCTGCATGATGAGCATGTCAGGAGTGACCTCGGTGAGCAGGGTCGGATGGATCGTCCGGTCAGCTTCTTCCATATTGCCGCCCACGGCAATTTTGGCACCCTTGGCCACGGCATCTTCGAACAGTTTCTTGATGCGGGCGAAGTTCTGAGCGTTGACGATCTGGGCGATGCTTTCCTTCTTGATGGTGCCGTCATCCCGGTACAGGTTCTGTGTCACCTTGGCTCGAAACTCCTCGATCAAGGCGTTCTTCTGCGGCTCCTTGATGAATACATAGTCGGGGGAGATGCAGGCCTGTCCGCCGTTGAATTGCTTGGCTGCCGCCAGATCGGCGCCGACCTTCTTCACATCCGCGTCTTCATCGACGATGACGGGAGATTTCCCTCCCAGTTCCAGCGTTACAGTGGCCAAGTGCTTCGCGGCCGCCGCCATGACCAGCTTGCCTACGCGTGTGCTGCCGGTGAAGAAAATGTGATTGAACGGCAGCTCGAGCAGAGCGGTCGCTACGTCGACACCGCCTTCAAATAGGGCAACTTCGTTTTCCTCGAATGCTGCTTTGATAATCTTGGCGGCCACTCGGGCGGTAGCCGGGCACAAGTCCGTGAGCTTGACGATGCAGCAGTTTCCCGCAGCGACGGCCGCCGCCAGCGGGCCTGCGACCAGGCCAAATGGAAAATTCCACGGGCCCAATATCAGGCATACCCCTCGTGCCTCGTAGACAATCCTCGCTTTGTCATTCTTGTTCTGCGATGGAGGCACATCGACCGGCTTCATCCAGTCGTCGAGATTGTTGATATTGCGCTCGATATTGGCGATAACGTTCAGAAGTTCGGTGACGCGTATTTCGTTTTCAGGCTTGCGAGTGTCTTGCTTCACTGCCGCGACGATCTCATCGCCGTGCGCTTCCACGGCCGACTTCAGCTTCCTGAGCTTCTCCTTGCGCTGTTCGGCGGTCGTGCCTTTCGTCAGCCATTGCTGAGCTTGCTGCCGAGAAAAAATTCGCTGTATGTCGGCGTGCACGCCTTCAGAGCTCTGTCTAGCAGGAGTGGCCACAATACTTCCTCCAATCGATGAGCGCGGATTCGCCAGTGACGCGGCGATTGTAGTGCATTGCTGCAATTCGATGGAGACCGGCCGTCCACCTCGTTCCCTCGCGTCGGGTCGCCCGGATAGAGGCTATTTAGGCCGAATCTCTCCAACGCGAGGGAGCTGAGCTGGGTCGCCGCAAGAGTCGCTGCCGTACTAAACAGTGCGCGTCGTTCGCGATTGATTTCGTCGGGCATCTCCTCTCTACGATTGAGATACCGATGGAATGTGCAGCGATTAATCACGGCTTCGGGCCTAAAGCGATTGCACCTAGGTATCGGTCGAGCATGTCGAAAGAGCAGGCAGCTGCATTCAGCCTCGGATTCAGTCTGTTCGTCGGGCCCGTTCGGCCAGAGCTCTACGAACGTCACTGCAATTTTAAAAAAATCGCCCGCCGAATTGGCCTGCGCCGCTTAGCGCTTTCGCCATCGCTACGACTCTGTTCGTTGCTGCGATGGTTTGCGACAGGACTGGAATCGCTGATCCTCAACGGGCGGCTCAGAGCCGTCTCATCCACCGGCGCGGGATTTTTTTCCGTTGTCGGTGATACACTGGCCGACAGACAGAACGGGATCCCAAAAGCCGGCAATATCAGTAACTTGGTGAGCTGGCGATAATCCCGTCGTCCAGCCCGCTCCATAAGGGCCGTTAGCTCAGCTGGTAGAGCAGGAGACTCTTAATCTCTTGGTCGTAGGTTCGATCCCTACACGGCCCACCATTTACTTATACGCATCAATAATTTACGGGCCTCAACCTGCGGACTTGGTCGCGAGAATTCTCCGTGCTACGCGGGTGCTACACACTTGGGGATGGGCGCGGGGGTGAGAGCGCTGCGATTAGCGAACGATCCTAGGCGCGAGCAATCGGTAGACACTGCTCGCCGCTTCAAAAAGCGTCGCTCCTGCCAAGTACGGAATTGCCGCAGGCGGTGGCTGCATGAGGTGAGCGCCCGGAGACACGCGCTTTGGGAGAGCGCCGTACAACCCTCGAGTCGTCTTCTCATATCTTTCGAACGCGCTATCCGACTGACGTTGGCCCATTTCGTGGACAGTTTGGCGCTAGAGATTCGCTGGGTTGGCTACTGTGACCGATCCCTGTCAGTTTGAGTGATCGAGCGTGAACGCCTCGCCGGGGAAGGGCGTTCCTCGGGATGTCCATCCCACGCCTGATGACCCGCCCTGCGTCGGGTGCCCGTTCGAGAAACGATGCCGTGCTGAACGGCTGGCGTGCGCCGCCTTCGACAGGTACGCGGCCGGCCAGCGCTGGCAGAGCGCTGCGCGGCTGCCCCCCGCCATGCAGTTCGCGCGACTCAACAAAAACGACGTGCGGGCATGATCCGCCGAGCTGTCGAGTGGCTGAACTGCTGGCCCTGTGGCTGGTCGCGCTGCCGTTGCTCGTGCTGCCGCCGTAGCGCTCGTACCGCCGGCCGGGCGCGCCAGGCTTTTGATAGGCTAGGGATGAGAGATTATCCGCCCAGAAGGAGCGCCATGTTCAAGACCCTGCAGGCTATTCCGATCCCGATTCTGCTGGTAATAGCGACAACTCTTGAAGTGAGCGGCGATGCCGTCGTGCGCCTCGCGATCTACAACGACGCGGGCTACTTTCGCGCGGTGTTGTTTCTGTTGGGCGCGGCCCTCCTGCTGGGCTATGGGTCGTTCCTAAATACCGCACCCGTGGAATTCGGGCGCGTCGTTGGCCTTTACATCGCGACGCTCTTCGTGGTCTGGCAGGTCATCAACTTTTGGGTCTTTCGCACCCTCCCTGGTTTACCGGTCTGGTTGGGTGGCGCGCTCGTGATTGCGGGTGGCCTCACCATCACGTTCTGGCGCGCGGCGGCTTGAAGCAATGAGACTGCTCGTGCCGCCTCTGTAGGACGGCTCTTATGGGCGTTGACCTGCTCGGGCTGATATGGTGTCCGCTGAGGTCTCAGCGTTACTTATGCCGTATTCCAAGAAAGTCGCCGAGCTGCTGGCACTGGCGGAGCGCGCCCGTACCCCTGAAGCTCGCGATGAGTTCCTACGGCTCGCTGAACGGTATCGCACCCTGAACGCGCATCACCAAACGGATGCCCCGCAGATGGCGCCCGAGCGCGAGCAGGATGCGGATGGAATCGCGGAGCTGGAGCCATCGTAGGGGACTCGACGCCGGCGCCTGGGAGCCGTCCACGGCAGCATCTCGCTAGGGGTCTGGTATCCCCCTGCCACTCTGCGCGGCGTGGCGGCCTTCCTGGTGCGCGACCAAGAGATTTTCAGGCTCTTGGTCGCGTGGGTGTTCGGTGCAAAATCGGTGCAGTTGCTTACTCCGACAGGCACTTAGACACTCTGAGTGACACTCGCGGAATGCCGAAAAAACAAGGAGTTTCTCAGCGTCTGTCGGAGCGCAAAAGAGTAGAAACGAGCGCTTAGGCCGTCTCTTAATCTCTTGGTCGTAGGTTCGATCCCTACACGGCCCACCAGCTTCCTGCGTCTGAACAATTCGCTTACAAACGCATCTCTTGGCTGGAAGCGCCATACTCGTGGATCTCCGTTTCTCTTTTTGCATCCCGCGAGCGAGATTGGGCTCAGGATGTCTCTACTCGAGCTCGGCGATCTGAACTGCCGGACGCTGCTCAGCGAGCAGATATCGGCAACGACCTGCTCAAGGCAAGCATTCGCTGATCCGTGCAGGAGACAGTAATAGCAGCCGCGATCTCACGAGAGCTGCCATACGAGCGATGCTTTCAGCGTGCGGCTCCATTGCGGTCTTAGCGCGTCAGGAAAGCACGAGGTGAATTGAGAAGTGCCCCAAGTTTCGGCGATGTGGGGCGTCTGAACTCGATTTAGTGGGCTACCGAACAGTAACGCGCAATGGCCGTTCAACTCCGGCCGGGGCGCCAAGCCACGGCCGCCGTAGATTTCTGACGGCGGGATCGCAAGATTAGCTCGCGAGGACTGCTTCCAAATTATCAGCCGCTTCACGCCCAAATCGACGTGTGACTCTGCGCAACAGATCAACGTCAATTGGGCCTTGCGCACTTCGATATGCAGCCTGCGCATCTATGATGTCCTGCGGGCCGCCTGCAAAGCACTTCATCGCAATCAGGTCTTCGCGGCCGACAAATCGCAGGTTTACGCCCTGCAGCGGCACTTCCACCGCTCTGGAGAACACCGCGGGATCCACTCCGCGGAGGCCGCTCAAAAGCTCTACATGATTATGAAAGCTGTCGCTTAGAACGAGCATCGCAGGAATCGGGTCTTCTGCATCTCCGTGACGTAGTTCGGTGTCGAAGCCTGCTTGATCAAACGCTGTCCCGAGATTTGTAAGCTGCGGCAGCGTTATCAACAGCAGCGCGTCGACATCCGTCGTGCCTCTAAGCGCTCCGTGGGCGGAGAGTGCGAAGGCGCCAATCACGGCGTATTCAATGTTCTCACGCTGCAGAATTTCCACGGCGTCTAAGAACAGTAGGGCAGATTGACCGGGCCGATTAGTCCTCACGCTTTGTGCAGCGCTTTATGGACTCGCTGTGCCTCAGCTGCGCGGCCTGCCTGCTGCAACGAGCCCAGCAGCTGATTGTGTTCCAGAAACGCTTCTAGTCGCTGGGACGGTGTAAGACTAGCCTCGGATTTGATTAAAGACCCGCGAGCGCGCTCTCCGAGATCAGATCGAAACGTTCGAGTTGAATGCGAATGAGTAGCGGAGCGAAACGCACCAGCCTCATCCGAAACGTGCCCCGTCTGAAGGGTCATGGGCAGACCCGCCCGCACAGCTACCCGGATCAACAGCTCGAGAGAAAGGTCGGAAACACGACCATTGATTATCTTGCTCAGGGTCGGCTGGGGCAGGCCGAGCCGTTTCGCGGCTACGATTTGAGATACGCCCATAAGCTGAGTGTGACGCGCGAGCTGCAGGGCTACATCACTGCGCAAGGCCCGCACAGTGGCAATGTCGTGAGATGGCGAGCTCATATATAGTGGATCTATTATAGGCTTTCTCTCATTGCAACTACAATATTCAAAATCATATAGTTACACTCGTACCGACTCGCTCCAGAGCCACGTCACGGTCGTGGAAAGCAGTGAATCGAGAGGAAGATCCGGAGCGCACCGAGAAGCCCTTCTTGCCACGCATGAGTTCGCCTTCGGCTAGCGCCCTGGTCCTGTCGTCGATCAGCCTCCTCCGAGGCGAGAGGCTCCCAGGTAGATCGCCACCAGGCTCAACGAGTCGGTCAACCCGTGAGCGAGGATCAACGGCGTCAGATTGCGACGGTTGCAGACATAGGCGGTGCCGTAGACGAGGCCGACACATCCGGCAGTAACGACGCCTCGCGCGCCGAGATAGGCGTGTCCAATGGCGAATAGTGCCGACTGGATGACAACCGCCGCGCCGATCGCAGCCCAGCCGGTGCCGAGCAGCGTCAGCAGTTGAGTCGTCAGGAACCCGCGGAACAGCAATTCTTCGCCGAAGGCAGCGGTCGTCCAAGCGACGACGAGCCAGCCGGCGAGGGCCAGCGCATTGCCTCGGAGAGCGGAGAACCGACTTAGGTCCATCGCCGGCCAGTGCAGCGCGTTGCTCAATGGCGTTACAACGCCCACCACCAACAGGGCGGTGGCACCATATAGGACAACCGCCCAGCCGACTGTCTTGGGCCAACTATCGGGACGTCGAACTCCGATGGTGCGCCAACTGGAACCTCGTACCGAGAGCCTCCAGCTGGCGGCGGCGAAAGCACCAATGACTGCCAGGGTGCCGGCCGCGGAAAGATGGGCTGACCACGCCCCCACGCCGACCACCATGAAACTAGCGATCACGATCGCGAGATCCACCAGCGCGTTCCGGGATGAATCCGGTGTCTGGTGAGGAATCGATGTGTTTGCTGCCATGTCGAAACTCCGCTGCACGGGCGCCTTCAAAAGTGCACTGCCATGCGCAGCTGACCGAAGTTCTCCCCGGGATTGGGATGAGAAATACCGGCGTTGGAGAAATGCTCCAGGCGCAGCGACAGTTCGTATTGTTGCTTCGAACCGAAGTGGCGGCCAACCGCGATGTGGTCGCCGAAATTGAATTCGGTGCTGAAGCGCTTGGTGCCGCTGTGAAACAGCGGCACGATGTAATTGACCCCGACGCCGAGTTCGCCGAACCAGGGCGAGGCGGCGTCGCGCTGCAATCGCAGCACCGGCGTGAGACTGAACTGGGTCGGCCAAGCAGCACTGTGTAGGGGCCGGCTCTCGGTGGCCCAGCGGCCGAATCCGGTCTCGAAATAGCCGGTAAAGGTACCGACCGTCGTGCGCCACTGCCACGGCGCGTCCCAGCGGGCACCGGCCACATACGCCAGCGTGTGCTGATCGCCGACCCCAATCTGACCAAAAGCTGCCGATGGCCACAGGTCGAGTGCACGCACCGGCCTGGCAAGCAGGGCCATCGCACCGATTGCCATTGCAATCTGAAGTAAAGATCGGACTCGAGTCAGCGACACGACAACCCACCAACAGCCGCAAGTCGGGAACGACAATTTTCCCCTACCGGCCTCTGGCGCCGCGTACTGACCTCAACCACCAGGATCGGAGGCTCAAGAGCGTCCGGGTCGCGCGAACGATGACGACAATCGGCTTCGCGCCCGATAGGCCCGACCTATGTTGAGGAGATATCGCCGAACGTTCAATCCTGGCGCAGAACTGGCGCACTTCGATTCCCCACGCATCAAGGACTTATTCGGCGTATCTCCGGCGCAGCTGCGAATGCTATGGGCTACTGCCCCCCGACATCGGCAGGCGGGACCTGAGCGGTCATGAAGTCGCCGACCAGCCGTGGGCTGCGCTCACGCTGCGGGTTGCGGTGATCGTTGGGGACAGCCTGACGATAAGCAGCGCGCGCAGCTGGCCGGCTTCAGTCATCGCCTGACTAGGCCGGGGGACCTCGATCACATCGAACAGCTGCTGGCGCTGCGCTCGCAGCGGCTTGCGCGAAGTCAGGGTGTCAGCGACGGCTCGGGCTGTTAGCGGTCCTTGACCAGCAGTTGATTGATCACCTGCCGGCTACCGGCATATTGCCCGGCGATCGTCGCAACTCGGTCGCGGTCGGTCGCGCCGACCGTGCCGCGCAGCACCACCGCCTGCGGATTGGCGGCGACGGTCACGTTGCGCGCCAGCGACGAGAGAGATTTATCGCCGGCGAGTGCGCCGCGGATCTGTTCCGCCACGTGGCGATCGTCAACGTCATTGGCCCCCGCCACCGGCGTGTTGCCATCGCCCGGCACCACCGGTGGGGCCGCGTTGGCGGAGAAATTATCGGGAATCGGTGGTTCGCCCGAGACCGCTGGCACATCCATGACGCCGGGCAGCAACACGGCCGCCGCGGCCACTTTGAGAACCAGAATTCTGCCCTGCATGATGCTGCTCCTGTTCAGCTGTAGCGATGCTGCTCGCGTAGGTGACCGGCGCTCTGTCAGTCGGAGGCGCCATTCACTACGCCGCAGGCCTACCACAGGCGTTGCGGACAGCGTGTGCATCATCTCGGGCGCGCTCGCAGCCGGCGGCCAATCAGTCGAGCACCCGGTGCCCGGTCTGGCATGGATCACGCAGAAGTGGGACGAGGCTGACATGACCTTACTTGAGATGACTATGGAGGCTGTGCTGGCGGTGCTTTTGAATGGTCTCAGGCACACCAACGGGGTGTGCGGGGAAGGTAAACGTCCGGCGATCACATATTTAAGGAGACACCATGCAGGTAGTCGTGAAGCAGAGCAGTGGCCTTGGCAATCAGCTATTTCAGTACGCTGCCGGCCGGTGCCTGGCGCGCCGGCATGGCGCCTCGCTGCGCGTGGCGCACCAGCTGCCTCACGTTTTGACCTCGTATGGCCACACCCGCTCGGTGTTACTGCAGCGCTTCGCGATCAGCGCCCCGGTGCGCCAGGTGAGCTGGTTCGATCGGCTGGTATCGACCGACCGCGAGGAACTGCAGAGCGCCGCCCGGGCCGCGCGTGCGCTGTTCCGGGTCCAGATGATTCGGCAGGCGCCCGAGCGCAGTTTGTTCCGGCAGGAACTGCGGGTGCAGCCTGGCATCCGTTCGGTGTATCTGAAGGGCTTCTGGCAGGACGCCGCGATCGTGCGCGAGGTCGAAGGCGATCTGCGCCGCGAACTGACCCTGGTCGATCCGCTGCGGGGCCGCAATTTGGAGACCGCCAACCGCATCGCCAGCGCCCGCAATCCGGTCTCGATTCATCTGCGCCGCGGCGACTACGGCTCGTTCTTCGGCGACAACATGATTCTGCCGACCGCCTACTACGAGCACGCCATCGCCCACATGCTGGAGCGCAATCGCCGTAGCACTTTTTTCGTGTTCACTGATGACGTCGCGTTCGCCAAGGAATGGCTGCGTGGCGACCCGCGCTTCGTGGTAGTCGATCAGAACGACGACGAATCGGCCCACGAGGACTTGCGGCTGATGTCGCTATGCCGCCATCACATCATCGCCAACAGCACCTTCTCGTGGTGGGGCGCGTGGCTCGACCCGCGCTGCGACAAGCAGGTGATCGCGCCGGCGCGCTGGCTCGGGTTTGACACCCCGATGACGGCGCTCGCCTGTCCTGACTGGACACTGCTGGATGCGGAGATGCCGCGGCGCATCCTGCCGCGGGCCGTTGGCGCCTAAGGCCGCCGCGGCGGGCGTTAGAACTTTTCCGGGAACAGTGCGGCGCTGCCGTCCAGGTCGCCGGTGTCGGCGTATGCCAGCGGAATGGCACTCTTATTGAGTATCGCTCCATCCAGCACGCTGCCGACGATCAGGCGGTGATCGCCGGCCGGCGTTTCTGACTGCACCGCGCAGTCGAAGTACGCCAACGCCTTGGGCAGAATCGGCGCGCCGAGTTTGCCGGGACGCCAGCGATGCGTCTTCATCTTGTCGACGCCCGGCGATGACTGCGAGCGAGTGCCGAAATGCCGCGCAAGCTCGATCTGATCGTGCGCCAGCACGTTGACTGCAAACGTCCGGCCGGCCTGTAACAGCGCATAGGACGCGTGCTCGGGGTGGATCGATATCGCCAGCATCAACGGCCGATAGGACACCTGCATCACCGAGGCGGCGGTATAGGCATCCTGATGGCGCTCGTGGGCGACGCCGATCACGTAGACGCCCAGCGTGATCTGCCGGAACAGGCCCACCAGCTCTAAATTCATTTGCGCACCCGGGGCCGGGCAGCGCGTCGGGCCGGGCTCCGGGCCGCAGACGGCGATCGCCGGCGAGGCTGTTGCGTGCCCGAAAACAACGTACGCAATTCCTGCTTGGCGCGCTCCAGGCGCCGCCGCCGTACCGGATCGAGCCCCCGGCCGGCGCGGTTGATGTAGAAGCTGATCATCGACAGCGCCGAGCGATATGGATCCGCCTTGCGAGCGTGGCTGCGTTCGGCCGAACGCTTGATCGAGCGCGCGATGTCGCGGGCGCTGCGCTGCGCGAACACGCCCGGCTGCAGGTCCATCGCGTGACTGGTCTTGGTCACGTGCTGCGACCAGCGGCGGCGGCGAGGCGCAGGTGTTCGGGATTTCACCGCACGCTCAGGCATGCATGTCGAGCACTTCCGCCTGGCGTCCTGAGACTGTCACTACGTCGCCGGAGCGCCGGCCGATCAGCGCGCTGCCGACCGGGGACGCCCAGCTGACCAATCCGACGGTGGGATCGGCCTCGTCCTCGCCCACCAGACGCAGGTGCTGTTCGCCACCGGGCTCGAAGCGCACGCGCACCGTGACGCCGAAGCGCACGATTTCCGGGGTCGCCGGTGGCGGCACGATGCGGGCACTGCTGCGCCGCTGGCGCCAATAGCGCAGGTCGCGCTCGATGCTGGCCATGGCGCTGCGATCGGCGTCCGCGGTCGCGGTGCCGCGCGCCGCCTCGAGCTCGCGCAGGCGCTGATCGATCTGGTCGAAGCCGGAGCGGGTGACAAAATTTGGATGCGGACTGATCGGTCGATCCGGCAGCCGCTCGAGCGTATCGCCGTCGACATCCCGGACGAAGGCGCGGCTCACGGCAGATTGCCTGAGGGCACCGGCGAGCCGGGCGCGGGCGGCAGCGGAGCGAGAGGACGCAGGTCATCCGGCTGGCCGCTGGCGCCGGGCTTTCCCTGCGGCGGGTTCTCATCCGGGCAGTCGAGCGCGTCCATGTTGGCGCGCACATCATCGATGCGCTGGTCGGCTTTAGCCTCCGAGGCTGCGACGATTTCCGGCGAGGTGCTCAGCGTCGGCGCTTGACGGCGGGCCTGCAGGTTGGAGCGGATCTGCGCGCGCAGCTGCTCGCATTGCGCGGCCACCGGGTCACTGCCATCGGCCGGCGCGACCAGGTCGGGGCCGGCGGCGGCACGCTCGCGCAGCACCGGCATCGAGCCGTTGCTGCAGGCGTACAGCAGTGACAACGCCAGCGCGCTCGCCAGCAGTGGCGCTGCGCTCGACACACCGGTGATGGATTGGGGCCGCAAGAAATTCATTATTGCGCCGCTCCAGGCAGCAGACCAGTGTCGGTTAGCCGCTGCTGGCGAATTGTCCCTGGGTATTGGAGAACACCAGTTCGACGCGGCGATTTTGCTGGCGTCCGGCGGCGGTATCGTTGGTCGCCACCGGCAGCGACTTGCCTTTGCCCACCGCCTGCACGCGCGAGTTGTCCACGCCGTGGTTTTCCAGCGCCTCGGCCACCGCCTGGGCGCGGCGCTGCGACAGCGCATCGTTATAACTGTCTGAGCCGCGACTGTCGGTATGACCCTCGATCCTGAGGCGCTCGCCGGACTGATTCTTCATGAAGTCGGCAATGCGACCGAGTGCGGCATCCGCGCCGGGCTTGAGCACGTCACTGTTGGTATCAAACAGAACGCTGCTGCCCAAGGTCAGCACCATGCCGCGCTCGGTCTGCTTGGCCTGCAGTGCCTCGAGCTGGGATTTGGCAGCCTCGGCCTGTTCGTTGGCGGCCGCGATCTGGGTCTGGGCTTCGCTCTGGGCGGCTGCGGCCTGCGCCGCTGCCGCCTGGGCGTCGGCCTGGGACTGCTGCGCCTGGGCCTGCGACTGCTGCGCCTGCGCCTGGGCCTGCTGCGCCTGCGCTCGGGCCGCAGCCGCTTCGCGCTCGCGCGCCGATAGCAGCACCTGCTGACGCTGTACCTGGGCGTCCGCCATCATTTTCTGCGCCCGGTTCTCGGCGATCATCGCCTGGCCGATCTCGGCATTGCGTCGCGCCAGATAGGCGAGGTGAATCACCTCATCGTCCGGGCGGTGATCGCTTTCGGCCTTCTCGGCGGCGGCCAGATTGGTGCGCGCATCCTGCAGCGGCTTGCCGGCGATCTGGGCCGCGAGTGGATCGATTTCGAGCGTGTGCACGGCCGCGCGCGCCTCCTGCACGGCCGAGTCGGTCTCCGGCCGGGTGGTAGCGCAGGCTGCCAATACCGATAGCAGCGCGACGATCGAATAGATGCGAATGTCGGGGAGTTTCATGGCAGGTTCAATCCCATTGGGCTGGTTGTGGCAGGGCGCCAGGCTGTGGCCCGGAACCGTTGTTGTTCTGTTCGCGCTGCGACTCGCTCTCCAGCGTCGCGGTGCCGGAATTGACCTCGCGCAGCGACTGTTCGGCCTTGGCCGAGCGCGTTCGCGCCAGCGCCAGCTGGGCATCGACCGTGGCTTCCTCGCCCTGGCGCTGCGCCAGGACCGGCTTGTCCTTGGCGTTCTGGTCGGCCTGCTGCAGTTCGCTGCGGGCGGTTTCCAGATCGGCGCTGTCGTACTGCTGGGCGCCGCTGCTTTCGGCCTCGGACACCAGGCTATGCGGCGCCGCCAGGTCGACGCGGGGTTTGGGCGTGCCGGCGCAGCTGACCGCTGCCAGCAATGCGAAGGCGGCTATGGGTCGCAGGCCGCTTATGACCGCTCGGGACGAAAGCATCGGTGCACTCCTGTCATTGGGGCCTTGAGGCCGTGCGTTACTGTGCGCACTGGCGCCACGCGGCCGCTGTAGGCGGCGGTGCCGGCCGCGTGAGGAAAATGAGCACCGGGGCCGTAGTGGCGGGCTGGCCCTGCGTCGGACGAGTCCTAAGCTATAATTCGCCTCCATTTTTGCGGGCGCGCCTGAAAGCGAAAGTGGCGGAACGGTAGACGCGCTGGCCTTAGGAGCCAGTGGGGCAACCCGTGAGAGTTCGAGTCTCTCCTTTCGCACCAGCGGCTCGAATGGACCCAGGCGCTTCGATAAGGAAACCAAGCACGATGCAGGCATCGCTGACCACTACCCAGGGATTGGAGCGCCGGCTGGAGGTCGCCGTACCGGGCGAGCAGGTCGCAGGCGAGGTCGATCAACGGCTCAAGCGCCTGGCGCGTACCGCGCGTCTCAAGGGCTTTCGTCCCGGCAAGATCCCGCTCGCCGTGGTGCGCGCGCAGTTTGGCAGCCAGGTGCATGCGCAGGCGGTCACCGATTTGATGCAAAGCAGCTTTGCCGAGGCGGTCAGCCAGCATCGGCTGCGGCCCGCCGGTGGCCCGCGCATCGAGCCGATCGCGGTCGAACCGGGCAACGAACTGCGCTTCGCGGCCATCTTCGAGGTGCTGCCGGAGGTGGCGCTCAAGCCGCTGGCCGCCATCACCGTGGACCGCCCGAGCGCCAGCGTCAGCGATCAGGACATCGATCGCATGCTCGAGAGCATGCGCAGCCAGCGGCCGGTGTTCAGCGCGGTCGAGCGCGCCGCACAGGACGGCGATCGGGTCACGATCGACTTCGAGGGCCGCATCGACGGCGAGCTATTTGCCGGCGGCAAGGGCGAGGGCATGGCGGTCACCATCGGCGCGCACCGGATTCTCACCGAGATCGAGCAGGCACTGATCGGCATGGGGGTGGGCGATTCCAAGCAGGTGCCGGCGCAGTTCCCGCAGGACTACGGTGCCAAGAGCGTGGCCGGCAAGGCGGCGCAGTTCGACATCAAGGTCACGCGCGTCGAGGAGCGCAGCCTGCCGCCGCTGGATGATGAGTTTGCCAAGGCCTTCGGCGTGCCGGAGGGCGGCCTGACGCAGCTGCGCAGCGAGGTACGCACCAGCATGGAGCGCGAGCTGGCGGAAGCGACCCGCAGCCGGCTGCGCGATCAACTGTTCAATGCGCTGTACCGCGACAATCCGCTCGATCTGCCGCGCAGCATGATCGATGAGCAGACGCGCGAACTGCAGGCCCAGGCCGCGCGCCGTGCCGGCAGCCAGGATCCAAAGCTGCTGCCGACCGCCGAAACGCTCGAGCCCAACGCCCGCAAGCGGGTGGCGCTCGGCCTGCTACTGACCGAGATCGTGCGTGCCCAGAATATCAAGGTGGACCGTACGCGGGTGGAGGAGCGGCTCGAGCAGCTGGTGGCCGGGCAGCCTGATCCGCAGGAAGCGCGACGACAGTACCTGGCCAGCCGCGAGGCCATGGAACAAATCGAGTCCGCGGCGCTCGAAGAGCAGGCGCTTGACTGGGCGTTGACGCAGGTCAAGGTGCAGGATCAGCCGATGACATTCGCCGAGCTCACTGGCTTTGGCCAAAACTCCTGAAACCACCTAAAATTGGACGCATGAACGAACGTGGCTTGAATCTGGTTCCGATCGTGGTCGAGCAGACCTCGCGTGGCGAGCGCTCGTATGACATCTATTCGCGCCTGCTCAAGGAGCGCGTGGTCTTCGTGGTAGGTCCGGTGGACGACTACATGGCCAACGTGGTGGTGGCGCAGTTGCTGTTCCTGGAGTCCGAGAACCCGGACAAGGACGTGGCGCTGTACATCAATTCCCCAGGCGGAGTGGTCAGCGCCGGGCTGGCGATCTATGACACGATGCAGTTCATCCGTCCCGACGTCAGCACCATCTGCATCGGTCAGGCCGCCAGCATGGGCGCGATACTGTTAACCGGCGGCAGCAAGGGCAAGCGCTATTCGCTGCCGCACTCGCGCATCATGATCCACCAGCCGCTGGGGGGATTTCAGGGCCAGGCGGCCGACATGGAAATCCACGCCAAGGAAATGCTCGAGACCCGCGACCGACTGAACAAAATATTGGCCAAACACACCGGTCAGAGCGTCGATAAGATCAAAACTGACACCGATCGGGACAATTTCATGGACGGCGCCGAGGCCATCGCGTATGGCCTGATCGATGGTCTGCTGGAAAAGCGGCCCGATGTCGCAGCGCCACCTGCCAAGGCGTGATCGGCCGCTCAAATTCGCGAAATAACAAGACCTTGCACGCGACCCAGTTCTTTGCGTCTGCGGTCGACCCCATGCTATATAGATGCTTGTACAAGGCGAACCGGCTCCTTTTAAGTTGACAGGCCTAATCGGGCAAGGTGTCGAGCGATGAGTGATGACCCCCGCGGTCGTAGCGATGATGGCAAGCTGCTGTACTGCTCCTTTTGCGGCAAGAGCCAGCACGAGGTGCGCAAGCTCATCGCCGGTCCTTCGGTGTTCGTCTGCGACGAGTGCGTCGAGCTGTGCAACGACATCATCCGCGAGGAGCTGGAAGACCGCGCCGACCGGGCGCGCGACAAGCTGCCCAAGCCGCACGAGATCCGCAAGGTGCTCGACGAGTACGTCATCGGCCAGGATCGCGCCAAGAAGGTGCTGTCGGTGGCGGTGTACAACCACTACAAGCGCCTGCAGACCCGCGGCAGCGGGCGCCAGAAAGACGAGGTCGAGCTCGCCAAAAGCAACATCCTGCTGATCGGCCCGACCGGCTGCGGCAAGACGCTGCTGGCCGAGACCCTGGCGCGCCTGCTCAATGTGCCGTTCACGATCGCCGATGCCACCACGCTGACCGAGGCCGGCTACGTCGGTGAAGACGTCGAGAACATCATCCAGAAGCTGCTGCAGAAGTGCGACTACGACGTCGAGAAGGCCCAGACCGGGATTGTCTACATCGATGAGATCGACAAGATCTCGCGCAAGTCCGACAACCCGTCGATCACCCGCGACGTATCGGGCGAGGGCGTGCAGCAGGCGCTGCTAAAGCTGATCGAGGGCACCATCGCCTCGGTGCCGCCGCAGGGCGGCCGCAAGCACCCGCAGCAGGAATTCCTGCAGGTCGACACCTCCAATATCTTGTTCATCTGCGGCGGCGCCTTCGCCGGCCTGGAAAAGATCATTCTCAACCGCACGCAGAAGAGCGGCATCGGCTTCACCTCCGAGGTGCGCGGCGCGGACTCCAAGCCGCACGGCTCGGACCTGTTCCACGACGTCGAGCCGGAGGACCTGATCCGCTTCGGCCTGATCCCGGAGTTCGTCGGCCGCCTGCCGGTGGTGGCGACCCTGGACGAGCTGGACGAGCCGGCGCTGATGTCGATCCTGACCGAGCCGAAGAACGCGCTGACCAAGCAGTACCGCAAACTGTTCGAGATGGAAGGCTCGGAACTGGAGTTCCGCGAGGAGGCGCTGCGCGCCGTGGCCCGCAAGGCCATGCTGCGCAAGACCGGCGCCCGTGGCCTGCGCACCATTCTGGAAACCGTGCTGCTCGACACCATGTATGACCTGCCGTCGCTGCGCGCGGTGGCGAAGGTGGTGGTGGACGACAGCGTCATCGAAGGCACCACCAAGCCCTACATCGTCTACCGTGCCGACGAGGGCCGGGTGGCCGCGATCGAAGAGCCCAGGAGAGCAGGCGGTTCGCTGCACGGCTGAAACCGCCGTGGTTCGCTGCCGCTCCCTTCCGAGGTGCGGCACCCGCGGCGCAGCCATTGAAACGGGGCCGTTCGCCCCAATTGGGTTCGAGTAGGCGCATCTTTGCCCCCATTCGCTTAGGACACCAGGAACCGCCGTGACCGAAGAAACCACCGTGACTGAACCCGTGCTGTCCACCGCCGTGCCGGTACTGCCGCTGCGCGATGTGGTGGTCTACCCGCACATGGTGATCCCGCTGTTCGTCGGCCGTGAGAAATCCATCCACGCGCTCGATGCCGCCATGCGCGCCGACAAGCGCATCATGCTGGTGGCGCAGAAGCAGGCCGATGTCGACGACCCGAAACTCGATGATCTGCATCGCTTTGGCACCGTCGCCACGATCCTGCAGATGCTGAAGCTGCCCGACGGCACCGTGAAGGTGCTGGTCGAGGGCGTCGACCGCGCCCGCATCGAGCAGCTGCATACCGGCGAGTTCTATTCCGCCTCGATCGCGATCGAGGCCGCCACCGAGCAATACGATGAGCGCGAAATGGACGTGCTGGTGCGCTCGGTGGTGTCGCAGTTCGAGCAGTACGTCAAGCTCAACAAGAAGGTGCCGCCGGAAGTGCTGACCGCGCTCGCCGGCATCGAGCAGCCCGGTCGCCTGGCCGATACCGTCGCCGCGCACATGTCGCTCAAGCTGGCCGAGAAGCAGAAGGTGCTCGAGATTCTCGACGTGCGCAAGCGCCTGGAGCACATCCTGGTGGCGATCGAGGGCGAGATGGACGTGCTGCAGATCGAGAAGCGCATCCGCGGCCGCGTCAAGGCGCAGATGGAGAAGAGCCAGCGCGAGTACTACCTCAACGAGCAGATGAAGGCGATTCAGAAAGAGCTCGGCGAGATGGAGGACGGCACCAACGAGATCGCCGAGCTGGAACAGCGCGTGGTCAAGGCGGGCATGTCCAAGGAGGCGCGCGACAAGGCCACCGCCGAGATCAACAAGCTGAAGATGATGTCGCCGATGTCGGCCGAGGCCACCGTGGTGCGCAACTACGTCGATTGGCTGGTCAAGGTGCCGTGGAAGAAGCGCACGCGCCTGCACAAGAACATCGCCAATGCGCAGAAGGTCCTGGACGAAGACCACTATGGGCTGGAGAAGGTCAAGGAACGCATCGTCGAGTACCTGGCGGTGCTGCAGCGGGTCGAGAAGATCAAGGGTCCGATCCTGTGCCTGGTGGGACCACCGGGCGTGGGCAAGACCTCGCTCGGCCAGAGCATGGCGCGCGCCACCAATCGCAAGTTCGTGCGCATGTCGCTCGGCGGGGTGCGCGACGAAGCCGAGATCCGCGGCCATCGCCGCACCTACATCGGCTCGATGCCGGGCAAGATCGTGCAGAACATGGCCAAGACCGGCGTGCACAATCCGCTGTTCTTGCTCGATGAAGTCGACAAGATGGCGATGGATTTCCGTGGCGATCCGTCCTCGGCGCTGCTCGAGGTGCTCGATCCGGAGCAGAACGCGACCTTCAACGATCACTACCTCGAGGTCGACTTCGACCTGTCCGAGGTGATGTTCGTGTGCACCGCCAACTCGCTCAACATTCCGCCGCCGCTGCTCGATCGGATGGAGGTCATCCGGCTGCCCGGCTATACCGAGGATGAGAAGCGCAACATCGCGCGCCGTTATCTGATTCCGAAACAGATCAAGCAGAACGGACTCAGGGAGCGCGAGCTCAAGATCTCCGACAGTGCGGTGCTCGACATGGTGCGTTACTACACGCGCGAGGCCGGGGTCCGAAACCTGGAGCGCGAGCTGGCCAAGATCAGCCGCAAGGCGGTCAAGCAGCTGCTGCTCGACAAGGCCGACAAGGGCTCAGGCACCATCGCCGTCACGCCGCGCAATTTGGACAAGTACCTGGGCGTGCGCCGTCATCGCTACGGCAAGGCCGAGGAGATGGATCGCGTCGGCCAGGTCACCGGGCTGGCGTGGACCGAGGTCGGCGGTGAGCTGCTGACGATTGAAGCCGCGGTGGTCTCGGGCAAGGGCAAGCTGCTGCACACCGGCCAGCTCGGCGAAGTGATGCAGGAGTCGATCCAGGCGGCGATGTCGGTGGTGCGCAGTCGCGCCGCGGTACTGGGCCTGGATCCGGACTTCTACCAGAAGCACGACGTGCACCTGCACATGCCCGAAGGCGCAACCCCGAAGGATGGACCGAGCGCCGGCATCGGCATGTGTACCGCGCTGGTATCGGCATTGACACGCATACCGGTGCGCTCCGATGTCGCCATGACCGGCGAGATCACGCTGCGCGGCGAAGTGTTGCCGATCGGCGGACTGAAGGAGAAGCTGCTGGCCGCGCAGCGCGGCGGCATCGATCTGGTGCTGATCCCGGAGGAGAACCAGAAGGATCTGGTCGAGATCCCGGAGAACGTCAAGGGCAAGCTCGAGATCAAGACCGTGCGCTGGATCGACGAGGTGCTGCAGGTGGCGCTGACGCGTCAACCGACGCCGCGCCCGGAAACGGCCGAGGAAACCGATACGGTGGCGGCGAGCGCCAAGCCGGCGCGCCGCGGCCGGCGCAACAACAAGCAGGTGCAGGCGCACTGACGGCAGGCACGCACCGGCGC
>DASXDL010000018.1:0-64820 GCA_036490715.1 Steroidobacteraceae bacterium
CGGACTGACGGTCCAGATCGCCGGTCGGCTCATCGCAGACCAGCAGCACCGGGTCGGAGACGATGGCGCGCGCGATCGCGACCCGCTGCTGCTGTCCGCCCGAAAGTTCGCTCGGCTTGTGCGTCGCGCGATCGCTCAAGCCCACCAGCTCGAGGGCGATGTCGGCATTGCGTTTGCGCTGGCGCGCCGACAGCCGCGTCAGCAGCAGCGGCAGCTCGACGTTGCGGCGCGCCGACAGCATCGGCAGCAGGTTGTAGAACTGGAACACGAAGCCGACGTTGGACGCGCGCCACTTCGCCAGTGCCCCTTCCCGTAGCTGGTCGATGCGCCGGCCACCCACGGCAATGCTGCCGTCGGTGGGCGAGTCCAGGCCGCCGATCAGGTTCAGCAATGTCGTCTTGCCCGAGCCCGACGGTCCCATCAAGGCAATGAAATCGCCCTGGGCAATATCGAGCTGCAGGTGATGCAGCACCTCGATGGTCTGCTTGCCGCGCGCGTAGATCTTGCTCAGGTTTCGGATTTCGACCAGCGCGCTCATATCACCTCATTGCTTGCCAACCACGATCGCCGCGCCGTCGCGCAGCTGCGGCGGCGGACTACGCACCACGAAAGTGCCGGCCGCCAGGCCATCGACCAGCCGCAAATCACCGAAGCTCTGTCCGGGGGTCACTCCGCGCTCACGCGCATGCGAGCCATCGATCACAAACACCAGACTGTGGCCGTCGTGCTCGACGATGGCCGAGGCCGGCACCAGCACTCCGCTCGGGGCGGTGCCAGCCGTGCCCTGTTCCAGGAACGATACCCGCACCCCCATGTCCGGCAGGATGCGCGCGTCCTTCTGATCGATGCCGATGCGCACCTTGACGGTCGCCTTGCTGCGATCGGCGGTTGGAATGATGGCAATGACGTGGGCCGGAATGGTCCAGTCAGGATAGGCGTCGAGCACGGCCTGCGCCTTCTGCTCCGGCTGCACGCGGTGGATATAGGCTTCGTTGACGTCGACCTCGATCTCGAGCGAATCCATGTCGACGATCGTGCCGACCCCGGTGCGAGTGAAGCCGCCGCCGGCCGAGATCGGCGATACGATCTCACCCGGCTGCGCCGCCTTGGCAATGATCACGCCGGCAAACGGGGCGCGTACCGTGGTGTAGTCGAGCTGCACGCGCGCACCCTGCAGTTCGGCATTGGCCAGATCGACCTGTCGGTCCTGCGACTGCACCTGCGCCTCGAGCGTGGCCACCTGCGTCTGAGTGGTCTCAAGCGCCTGCTGTGAAACCAGCTTGCGGTCGATCAGATCGGCGTTGCGCTGGTTGTCGCGTCGCGCCTGCGCCAGCTGCGCCTGGAACTGCAGCAGCAGCGCGCGGGCGGCCGATAGCTGCGCGCGCGCCTGATCGAGCGCGGCGCGCTGCGCCGAGTCATCCAGCTGCGCCAGCACCTGGCCGGCCTTGACGTGCTCGCCCTCCTCGATCGAGACCGAGGTCAGGGTGCCGGTAATCTGGGCCGAGACCGTGGCTTCACGCCGCGCGGTGACATAGCCGGTCGCCTGCAGGATCGCGCTCGGCCCGCTGCCACCGCTCGGCGGTGCCGCCTGGGCGCTCTGTACCTCGATCGGCGCTGTGTGCAGCCACAGGTAGCCGGCAATCGCCGCGCCGATCAGCAGCAGTCCGATCGCGGACCATGCCAGCCAGCGGCGCGATCCTCCATCCTCGGCTTCGCGCTCGATGCGCAGCTGCTGCAGCAAGTGCGCCTTGCCGGACTCGGCCGGCACGGGTCGATCCCTGGTGTCCACGCGATCATCCATCCTGCGAAACACATAACACCCGAGTGTTGCAGAAATCAAATGAGCTTGTAATCGTGGCGCAGGCGTTTAAGCTCGCGCGCTTCCACGCATGTCGAGCCTGCTTCAACCTCCTCTGCCGAGCCCCGCCGAGCCCGCCTGGCGCTGGCGTGGGCTGCACGGCAGCGCGCGCGCCCTGGCTCTGGCCGAGGCGCTGGCCGCTGATGCACGCCCGTGGGTGTTCGTGGCTGCCGATGCCCGCGCGGTCGAACGCCTGGCCGCCGAGCTGCGCTTCTTTGGCGGCGAGGCGCTACCCATCCTGACGCTGCCGGACTGGGAGGTCCTGCCGTACGATGTATTCTCGCCGCACCCGGACATCGTCTCCGACCGGCTGCGCACGCTGGCGCGCCTGCCGCAGCTCGAGCGCGGCATCGTACTGCTGAGTGCCGATAGCCTGTTGGCGCGGCTGCCGCCGGTCAGCTACGTGCAGGCGCGCAGCTTCGAGCTGCGCACCGGCACCGCATTGGAGCTCGAACCGCTGCGGCTGCGGCTGGCAGCAGCCGGCTACCTGAGCGTCAGTCAGGTCACCGGGCCGGGCGAATTCGCGCTGCGCGGTTCGCTGTTCGACGTGTTCCCGATGGGCAGCGAAGGCCCGGTGCGCGTGGATCTGCTGGATGACCGGATCGACTCGATCCGGCGTTTCGACCCGGAAACGCAGCGCTCGCTCGAGAGCACCGATCAATTATTGCTGCTGCCGGCGCGCGAGCTGCCGCTCGATGCCGAGTCGGTCAAGGCCTTTCGCCGCCGCTACCGCGAGCGCTTCGAAGGCGACATCACGCGCATGCCGATCTACCGCGGCACCACCGAGGGCATCGCACCCCCGGGCATCGAGTTCTACCTGCCGCTGTTTTTCGAGGCCACGGCGCAGATCGATGACTACCTGCCGCCGCGACTGGTGGTCGCCAGCGACAGTGACATCGAGCAGGCGCTCGAGCGCGCCTGGGAGGGCATTGGCGCGCGCTATGAGGACCGCCGCCACGATATCGAGCGCCCGCTGCTGCCACCGGCGGAAGCATTTGTCGAGCCGGCCGCGGTGCTGGGCGCGCTGCGCAGGCATCCGGCAGTCGACATCGAGCGCTTCGCCGACCCGAGCCCGACGCCCGAGGCGGCCAGCCACGATTTTCACAGCACCGCACCGCCGGAGTTCCACCTGGATGCGCGCGCCGCGCAGCCGCTGGCGCCGTTGACCGGGTTCCTCGACAGCTACACCGGACGAGCCCTGATCGCGGCCGACTCGCCCGGACGCCGCGAGGTGATCGTCGAGATGTTGAGCGCGCACGGGCACCGGCCGCGTGCGCTGGCCTCCTGGGAGCAGTTCGCCTCGGGCGATGCGCGGCTGGCGATCTGCGTCGGCGAGGATCTGGCCGGGCTGGCGTTGGCTGCGCCGGCGCTGCTGCTGCTCGGGGAATCGCAGCTGTTCGGCACGCGCGCGCGCCAGGAACGCCGCCGCCGGCGCAGCGCCGTGGCCGATCCGGCCGCCATCCTGCGCGATTTGCAGAGCCTGGAGCCAGGCGCGCCGGTGGTCCACGAGACCTACGGTGTCGGCCGCTTCATCGGCCTTAAGGCCATGGAGATCGGCGGCCAGAGCGGCGAATTCCTGGCGCTGGAATACCGCGACGGCGACCGCGTGTACGTGCCGGTGTACGCGCTGCCGCTGGTGAATCGATACACCGGCGGCGCGCCCGAGAGCGCGCCGCTGCACAAGCTCGGCACCGACCAGTGGGCGCGCGCGCGCCGCAAGGCCGCCGAGGCGGTGCGCGACGTGGCCGCTGAGCTGCTCGATCTGCACGCGCGCCGGGCCGCGCATCAGGCTGCGCCGCTGCAGGCCGGCGAACTGGAGTACCAGACCTTCGCCAACGGCTTCCCGTTCGAAGAGACCGCCGACCAGAGCGAGGCGATCCGGCAGGTGCTGCGCGACATGCAGCAGACCAAGCCCATGGACCGCGTGGTCTGCGGCGACGTCGGTTTCGGCAAGACCGAAGTGGCAATGCGTGCGGCCTTCGTCGCGGTACAGTCGGGCCGCCAGGTGGCGGTGCTGGTGCCGACCACGCTTCTGGCCCAGCAGCACGCCCAGAGCTTTCGCGACCGCTTTGCCGACTGGCCGGTGCGCATCGAGGTGCTGTCGCGATTTCGCTCCGGCGGCGAGACGGCGGCGGTGCTCGAGGGACTGCAGCACGGCAAGGTCGACATCCTGATCGCCACCCACCGGCTGCTGCACGCCGATGCGCGCTTCAAAAATCTGGGGCTGCTGATCGTCGACGAAGAGCATCGCTTCGGCGTGCGCGACAAGGAACGTCTCAAGGCGCTGCGCGCCGAAGTGCACGTGCTGACGCTGACCGCGACGCCGATTCCGCGCACCCTCAACATGGCGCTCGGCGGCCTGCGCGAACTGTCGCTGATCACAACGCCGCCGGCTGGCCGCCTCACCATCAAGACCTTCATCACTGAATGGAATGCCGCGACGCTGCGCGAGGCAGTGCTGCGCGAGTTGCGCCGCGGTGGCCAGGTGTATCTGGTCCACAACGAGGTGCAGAGCATCGACAAGACCGCGGCTGACATTGCGCGGCTGGTACCCGAGGCCAACGTGCGGGTCGGTCACGGCCAGATGCGCGAGCGCGAGCTCGAGCAGCTGATGGTCGACTTCTATCATCGGCGCTTCAACCTGCTGGTGTGCACCACCATCATCGAGAGCGGCATCGACGTGCCGAGCGCCAACACCATCCTGATCGACCGCGCCGACCGGCTCGGCCTGGCCCAGCTGCACCAGCTTCGCGGCCGTGTCGGCCGCTCGCATCACCGCGCCTACGCCTATCTGATCGTGCCCTCGCGCAAGGCTCTGACCGGCGATGCCGCCAAGCGACTGGAGGCGATCGAGTCGCTCGAGGACCTGGGCGCAGGATTCGTTCTGGCCACGCACGATCTGGAGATCCGCGGTGCCGGGGAATTTCTCGGCGAAGCGCAGAGCGGCGAGCTGAGCGAAGTCGGCCTGAGCATGTATCTGGACATGCTCGAGCACGCGGTCCGGGCGATGCGCGCCGGGCGCGAGCCGGCACTCGAGCGGCCGCTGGCCGCCACCAGCGACATCGAGTTGCACGTGCCGGCGCTGCTGCCGCAGGACTACGTCCCGGACGTGCACCTGCGGCTGGCGCTCTATCAACGCATCGCCGGCGCAGACGCGCTCAGCCTGCAGGACATGACGGCCGAGCTGGTCGATCGATTCGGCGCACTGCCGGATGCCACCCATAACCTGCTGCGGCTGGCCTCGCTGCGCCTGACCGCGCGCGCGCTCGGCCTGCGACGCCTGGAACTGGCCGCCAGCGGTGGCAGCGTGCAGTTCGAAGAGCACAACCAGGTGGACACGGCGCGGGTGCTGGCGCTGGTACAGCGCCAGGCACGCGAGTTCCGGCTTGAGGGGCCGCTGCGCCTGCGCATCACGCGCGCGCTGCCCAAGGCGGACCAGCGCTTCGACTATGCCCGCGAGCTGCTGCAGCGGCTTGGGCCACCCGCCTCCTGAGCGCAGCACCGGGCCTGCCGCCTGCTACGATAGCCCACACGATGACCCACGCTAGAGCGCGCCATGCGACCCTGACCGGGCTGGCATTGCTGACCCTGCTGTCGGCCGCTGTCGCCAGCGACGCCGCGGCGCCCCATCGCCTGGCGCAGCAGTCCGGCGTGAGTTCCTACATCGTCGAGGTGATCATCTTCCGCGCCTCGAGCGTGCCGTCGAACGAGGACTGGGACGCGGTGCCACCCGGACGCGGCTTCGGCAGCAACGCCAGCCGCGGCGGCCCGATGCCGCAGGTGCTGAAGATATTGCCCGCGAGCGATTATCGTCTGGGCGCGCTGGAGCAGTCGCTCAAGACCAGCGGCGCCTGGCACCCGCTCGCTCATGCCGCCTGGGTGCAGACCGCGGCCAACTGGGGAACCCATGCGGGCATTGACTTGGCCGACGTCGGCATCAATTCACCGGCCCTGAGCGGCACGGTGTACCTGGAGCGCGCTCCGATCTACATGCACCTTGGGTTCGAGGTGCACCTGAGCGCCGGGGCGAACTACACCATCCGCGAGATGCGCAGCGTGCGCTACAACGACAAGCAGTACTTCGATCATCCGGCCTTTGGCGTCATCGCCATGGTGACGCCGGTCAAGCGCGGCGAAACTTCCGCGCCAGCGCCTTAGCCGATCTCCTCGCCCTCGGCGATGGCGATGCGCGCATCGCCACTGTCCTTGGCGCGCTTAAGGGCGCGCGTGGCAGCCTGAATAAGCTGCTCTGCCGATCGCTCAGCGCTCGGCGACAGACTGGCTGCGCCGACGCTGACGGTCACGAACTTCTGACGCAGCGCACGCGGATGATGAATATGCTGGCCCATGACCTTGCGGGCCACGCCGCCGGCGAACGCCGGCACGCCGGCCAGATCCCCGCCGCGCACCAGCGCGACGATGCAGCCGCCTTCCCAGCGGGCGACCACGTCGGCGCCGCGCTTGAACGAGGCCCCAATCACGCCGGCCACGCGGCGAATGCAGGCATCGCCCGCCGGCCGCCCGAAGGTATCGTTGTAAACCCCGAGCTCGTCGATATCGAACATCAGCAAGGTCAGCGGTCGCGCCTCGCGTGCGCCCACCTGCCAGTCATGCTGCAGCAGCTCTTCGAAGTAGGCGCGCGAGTACAGTCCTGAGAGCCGGTCTTCGCGCAGCCAACTCGGCAGTCCCGGCGCCCGAGTCGTATCAGCGCGTTCCTGTTCGCCGACGTTGCGGTGAAATCCGACGATGTGTGTGACCACGCCGTCGGCGCCGCGCATTGGCTGGATCACGACTTCGTTCCAGAACTGACTGCCGTCCTTGCGGTAATTGCGCAGCAACGCCCGGCAGCTGTCACCGCGCGCAATGGCTTCACGCAGTTTGCCGCGACCCTGCTGGTCGCGATCGGCGCCCTGCAGGCGCCTCAGGTCCTGCCCGAGCAGCTCTTCGCGCGGATAACCGGTCAAGCGCACAAATGCCGCATTGGCATACACCACCGGCTGATCGGTCTGGCCGGCGCCGCAGATGACGATGCCTTCAGGAGCTGCGTCCAGCACCCCGTGTAGAAATTCGACCGACCACTCTCCCATTGTTCTTATGTGCCTCCTGCATCGGCGTCCTCGGGCTTGAAGTTCAGCTCCGGGGGTGGCGAAGCGCTCAGTCGCAGCCATTCTCGCGCGCTTTGCCAGGCGGCGGAAGCCGTCAACGCATCGAACGCATACTGCCGGCGACCGCGCATGCGCACCAGGCGCAGCTGCGCGGCCGGATCGACCGGTACTCGCAGCCTGTCCACGAGCCACTCGGCCCCGGGGCGGTCATTGCACAGCGGCAGCACGTCGCAGCCGGCGGCCAGTGCTCGCTCGGCGCGCTGTTGCAGATCGCCCATGGCGGCCGCACCGGCCATGCTCAGGTCGTCCGCGAACACCAGGCCGCCAAATCCGAGGCCGGTGCGCAGCTCGCGCTGGATCCAGCGACTGGAAAAACTCGCCGGCAGCGGATCCACCGCCTGGTACAGCACGTGCGCCACCATTACCGCCGGTAGCCCATTGGCAATCAGGCGGCGATACGGCAACAGGTCGTCATCCATGTCGATCAGCTCGCGCCGGTCGACCGGCAACGCCAGGTGCGAATCGGCCACGACCGCGCCGTGACCGGGAAAGTGCTTGGCGGTGGCCGCCATGCCGGCATCGCGCATGCCGTGCATGTACGCGATCGCCAGCTGCGCCACCGGCTCGGCGCGTGCGTGAAACGCCCGATCACCGATGATCTCAGACAATCCGTAGTCCAGATCGACACAGGGCGCAAACGAAAAGTCCAGGCCGCAGGCCAGCAGCTCGGCGGCCATCAGCCAGCCGAGCGCGCGCGCCATCGCTAGGCCGCGCTGCGGGTCGGCATCGAACGCATGGCCGATCCGGCGCAGCGGCGGCAACGCGGAGAAACCGGAGCGGAAACGCTGCACCCGCCCGCCCTCGTGGTCGACCGCGACCAGTAGCGCCGGACTGCGTATCGACTGGATGTCCGCGACCAGTCGCTGCAGCTGCGCTGGATCGGCGTAGTTGCGCGTGAACAGCAGCACGCTGCCGACCAGCGGATGCGATAGCAGCTCGCGGTCGGCTGCGGTCAGCTGGGTACCGGCGACATCGAGCATCAGTGGACCCAGACTCATCGATGCTCCGGTTGGTTTTCCGGCCAGTCACGAAACGGTCGCTGCGCCAGCCGGATGTTGTAGTAGCGCTCGTCGTGAGTCACCTCCGGACCGAGCCACGGCGGTCGCGCAAAGCCGGCATCCTCCGAATCGAGCTCCAGTTCGGCGATCACCAAGCCGGCGTTGTCGCCCAGGAACTCGTCGATCTCCCACTCATGGCCCTGGTAGGCGACGATGTGACGCCACTTCTCGATGTGCCCGCCCTGGCAAAGGCGCTCGAGCATCTCATCGGCGTCCGAGGCCGGGATTGCGACTTCGTATTCATCGCGGCTCATGCCCGCGGCCATCGACTTCACCGACAACCAGCCGCGATCGTCGGCCAGGCGCACCCGCACCGAAGCCCGTGGCGTATTGGCGATGTAGCCTTGTCGCAGACGCGATTTGCGCGACACCGCGGCGCGCCAGCCCGGGTCGGACAGGCGGAATTTACGTTCGATTTCAGTGGCCAACGACGGCATCCTGCGGCGCCAGCAGCGCCATCGACTCGACGTGAGCCGTATGCGGAAACATATCGACCACGCCGGCGGCGAGCAATGTGAATCGGTGCTCTCGCATCAGTACGCCAACGTCGCGCGCCAGGCTCTCCGGTTCGCAGGCGATGTACAGCAGCCGCCGCGGCGCAAGGGCCGCGATCCGCGCCAGCTGAGCCGCCGCGCCGACGCGTGGCGGATCCAGCAGCACGTGGCTGTAGCGGCGCGGCGGCCAGACCGCCGACGCCGACGACAGATCGGCACAGAAGAACTCGGCGTTGTCCAGGCCGTTGCGATGCGCGTTGGCGCGTGCCCGCTGCACCAGTCCCGGATCGCCCTCGATGCCGACCACGTGGCTGGCACGGCGCGCCAGTGGCAGTGAGAAATTGCCCAGGCCGCAGTACAGATCGAGCACGCTCGAGCCGGCATCGAGCTGCAGCAGCTCGCGCGCCTGAGTTACCAATGCGCGATTGACATCGCCATTGACCTGGATGAAATCGGTCGGCAGAAAGTCGATCTCGATCTGCGACTGCGGCAGGCGGTAGAACAGCCGCGGCGGCGGCTCGCTCAGGCTGCGCACGCTGTTCAGATCACCACTCTGCAGATACAGGCGCACCGGGTGGCGGGCCTCGAATTCGCGCAGCAGCGCCTCATCAGCCACGCTC
Organism: Steroidobacteraceae bacterium; assembly: GCA_036490715.1. GTDB lineage: Bacteria > Pseudomonadota > Gammaproteobacteria > Steroidobacterales > Steroidobacteraceae > FEN-1191. The sequence goes on from DASXDL010000018.1 coordinate 9,196, forward strand.
GGAGCATCGAGCACGCGCAATACCAGTGCGGTGGTGGCATCGCCCGCCGCCACCTCGATCTGTGGCAGCCGTTCGCGGATCGACAGCTGCTCGATCAGCGCCGCCAGCGGCTCGAGCAGCGCATCGATCGGGTCGGCAAGCACCTCGCAACGCTTCAGGTCCGCGATCAGGCGCGCGCGGCGCTCGCGAAAGCCCACCAGCACGCGCTGCTTGCGGTGCACGTATTTCACCCCGAGCCGGGCCCGCCGCCGGTAACCCCAGGCCGGGCTCTCGATCGGTGGCAGCCAGCGCGACGGCGTCGCCTGGGCCAGCTGCTCGAGTGCCTCGCGCAGGCGCTGCTGCTTGCTGCGCAGTTGGGCAGCGCTTGTCAGGTGCTGCATCGAGCAGCCGCCGCACACACCGAAATGCGCACAGCGCGGGGCGGCCTGATCGGCAGCATCGGGCACGACCGCGATCGCGCCGTCAGCGGCACTCACGTCGGTGAATCCCAGGCCTGCAAAAACGCGGCGTGCTGTGGTTCGCTCGAGGCGCGCAGCAACGCGCGCACGCGCTCCAGTTCAGCGGCCAGACCGGCCTGGTCGTAGCGGCCGCGCAGGTACTGGAAGCGCAGGTAGATCAGATAGGTATTGAGCACATCGGTCTCACAGTACTGGCGCACCTGCGCCAGCCGGCCGCCGAGGTAAGCATCCCAAACCTGGTCGCCCGAGAAGCCCAGCTTGCCTGGAAAACCCAATAGTGCCGCCACGTCGGCCAGCCCGGCGCGGGCCCGCCCCTGGAAGCCTGCCAGCACGTCCATCAGATCGAGGTGCCGCCAATGAAAGCGACTGAGGTAATTGTTGTAGCGAAACGCCGTGTCCTCATCGCCGGTCTCCCAGTAGCGCGTCGCCTGCACGCCGGCCTTGAGCGATCGATACTGCAGCACCGGCAGATCAAAGCCGCCGCCATTCCACGACACCAGATCGGGAGAATACTTGTCGATGCCTTCGAAGAAGCGGCTAAGAAGCTCGGCTTCGCTCGATTGCAAGTCACCCAGACTCCAGAGCTTGAGCTGCTCGCGGCTGCGCAGCAGGCAGGCGATCGCCACTACGCGCTGCTGGATATGGGGCAGAAAGTCGCTACCGGTCGCGGCACGCTGGCGCGCAAACATGGCCTTGGCCACCGCGGCATCCTCCAGGCCGGCCAGACCGTACAGCTGCCGGCCGAGCTCGACGTCCGGTACGGTCTCGATATCGAACACCAGGCAGTTCATCGACGCCGCGCCGTACGCTTGGCCGGCGCGCGCCGGGCCTGCAGCAATACCGCCACCGCGACCACCAGCCCGGCCTCATCGGTCAAGGTGATGTGGCCGTCGCCGACCCCGAGTCGCCGGCGCAGGCGCTCGCCGCGCGCTGAGTAGATCACTTCCGGTTTGCCCCAGGCGTTTTGCACCACGCCGATGTCGCGGATCCAGATGCCGTGGGCGAAGCCGGTGCCCATGGCCTTGGCGATCGCCTCCTTGGCGGCAAAGCGCATCGCCAAAAAGCGCTCCGGCCGCCCGCTGCGTTCGAACTGGGCACGCTCCTGCGGCAGCAGCAGACGCTCAATCAGGCGCTCGCCGAAGCGCGCGTAGCTCGCGTGCATGCGCTGCGCCTCCAGCACATCGATGCCGATGCCGAAGATCATCTGCGGGCAGCCAGCAGCAGCGCCTTCATCGCGCCGACCGCAGCCGCCAGGCCGTCGAACAGCGCGCGCGCAATGATGGCGTGACCGATGTTGAGCTCGACGATTTCGCTGATCGCGGCCACCGGCGTCACGTTGTGATAGTTCAAGCCGTGCCCGGCGTGCACTTCGAGGCCGCGGCCGGCCGCGAGGCGCGCGCCCTCGCGCAGCCGTTCGAACTCGCGCGCCTGCGCCGCGCCGCTGCTGTCGGCGTACTGCCCGGTGTGCAGTTCGATCGCCGGCACGCGCGCGGCCGCGGCCGCCTCGATCTGCGCGGCATCGGCGTCGATGAACAGTGCCACGCGGATGCCGGCTGCGGCCAGGCGCGCGCACTGTTCGCGCAGCGATGCGCCGGCACTCACCACATCCAGACCGCCCTCGGTGGTCAGTTCCGCGCGCCGCTCCGGCACCAGGCAGCAGTCGGCCGGCCGCACGCCGCAGGCGAACTCGATCATGGCCGGCGTAGCGGCCATCTCCAGATTCATGCGCGTCTGCAGCACCCCGGCGAGCAGCTGCACGTCGCGCTCCTGAATGTGGCGCCGATCCTCGCGCAGATGCAGCGTAATGTTGTCAGCGCCGGCGGCCTCGGCCAGCAACGCGGCCTGCACCGGTTCCGGGTAGCGCGTGTGGCGCTGCTGACGCAGCGTGGCGACGTGGTCGATGTTCAGACCGAGGGCGATGGGCGATGGCATCAGCGACTGCGCTCCCGGCGCGGATAGTTTCGCAGCGATCTTGCCACGACGCGGGTGGTGAGCGTTCGGCCGTCAAGGCAGTGATCGAGCGCGGCACGCATCAGCACCCGGGCCTGCTGCAACTCGCGGTCGTCTTCGAGGCCGGCATCCCGCGCCAGGCGCTGCAGCACGCCGCCGCCGATCGCTCCGGCGCTGTCGGGCGCGGCGATCACGAATCCATGCACGCCCGGCTGAAACTGGTAGAACGCATCGCCCCGCACTGGATCGCCGGTGTCAGCCTCCGCCGCCAGGTTGAGGCCGTAGCCGATCAGATCCAGCAACCGCGCCTCGAACCGCCGCAGCGCCGGATCGGGCGCTGCCGCCGAGCGCAATTGCGCCAGCGTGTCCTGGTAGCGGTCGAACAGTTCCGGATAGGGGTCGTGCGGCGTCAGCAGCTTGAGCAGCAGCTCGTTGAGATAAAAACCGCTCATCAGGCGCGCGGCCGGCAATGGCGGCTCGCCGTCCGCCGGCTCGGCGCCGGTCAGCTGCGCGGCCTCGCCGCGCCCGCTCCAGGACAGCAGCAGCGCCGCGAACGGCTGCAGCAGGCCAAAGCGCGGGCGCGGACCGCGGGCGGCGCGGGCGAAGGTCGTCAGCCGGCCGTAGTCGCGCGCGAATAGCTCGACGATCAGGCTGCTGTCGCGAAACGGCCGCTGATGTAGTACGTAACCCTTGGCCAGCTGCACCCGCTGCGCCGCCCGGCTCATTCGACCCCCAATCGCTGCAGCGCGCGCGCATCGTCGGCCCAGTCCTCGCGCACCTTGACCCACAGCTCCAGGTGAAAGCGCTGTCCCAGCAGACGATTGAGTTCGAGGCGCGCCGAGCGGCCGATGCGCTTGAGGCGCGAACCGTCGGCGCCGATCACGATCGGTTTCTGGCCGGCCCGATCGACCCAGATGACGGCCGACACCGCCGTGCGCCCATCCTCCTCGACCACGATTTGCTCGATCTCCACTGCGACCCCGTACGGCAGCTCCTCGACCAGCTCGAGGGTGAGTTTCTCGCGGATGGTCTCGGCGATGCGAAATTCCTGGCTGCGGTCGGTCAATTGATCGGCCGGAAACATGGCCGCCGCGACCGGCAATGCCGCCACGATCACGCGCCGCAGTTGCACCAGGTTGTCGCCCTTGCTGGCCGACACCGGCAGCAGCTCGCGAAATGCATGGCGCTGCGCCAGCCGCTCAAGGTACGGCAGCAGCCGCTCGCGCGGCCGTACCCGGTCGATCTTGTTGATGACCGCCACCACCTCGCGGCCGGATGACTTGATGCGTTCGAGCGCCAGCTCATCCTCGTCGGTCCACTTGAGTGCCTCGACCACGAACAACACCAGATCGGCATCGCCGACGGCCGCCGCCGCGGTGCGGTTCATGGCGCGATTGAGCGCGCGGCGCGGGCCGCGATGTAGCCCCGGCGTATCGACGAAGGCGATCTGCGCATCGGGCAGCTGCGCCAGCCCGATCAGACGGTGGCGCGTGGTCTGCGGGCGCGGCGTCACGATGCTGAGCTTGTGCCCGACCAGCGCATTGAGCAGCGTCGACTTGCCGACGTTCGGTCGGCCCGCCAGGGCGACGAAGCCACTGCGAAACTCGCTCATGGAGGGGTCTGGAGCTGCTCTAGGATGCTGGCTGCGGCGGCCTGTTCAGCCCGCCGCCGGCTGGAACCGGCGGCCGAGGCTCGCACCGCCATGGTCTCGACTTCACAGGTTACTTGAAACACCTGGGCATGTAATTCGCCGGCGATGCTGTCCACGCTGTAGCGCGGCAGCGGCAGCCCACGCGCCTGCAACAGCTCCTGCAGACGGGTCTTGGGGTCCTTCAGCTCGGCCGGCAGGTTCAGCGACTCGAGCGCCGGCGCCAGCACCCGCAGCACCGCGGTGCGCGCCCCGTTCCAGCCTGCGTCCAGATACAGTGCGCCGCACAGTCCCTCGAGTGCGTCCGCCAGAATCGATTGGCGGCGAAAGCCCCCGGTCTTGAGTTCGCCCTGGCCGAGCGCCAGCAGTTCGCCCAGTGCCAGCTGCGCCGCCAGCGCCGCCAGCGACTCGCCACTGACCAGGTGGGCGCGCAGACGGCTCAAGCTGCCCTCGTCAGCCTCGCCGAAGCGCTCGAACAGGTACTGCGCGGTAGCCAGTCCGAGCACCGCGTCGCCGAGGAACTCCAGCCGTTCGTTGTTGGGACCGTCGGCGCTTCGATGCGTCAGCGCGGTTTCGAACAGCTTCAGATCGACCGGCTCGTAGTCGAGCGCCTCGCGAAGCCAGCGGCGTAAGCGCTCGGGGCGGTTCATGTCGACCGCGGACCGCAGCTCGCCGCGACGCGGCGGCTCGTGCCCGCGCGCCTCAGTGGACCTCGACCTGCTTGTGAAACTGCACCAGCAGCGAAATGTTGCCGAACAGGGCCGCGACGTCCTCGTAGTCCACGATCGCCACCCAGTGCTCGCCTTCGCGATGGATGTCCACGTCCTGGGGCTGCGGGTGCTCGATGCCCTCAATGTCGAAGCGCTTCTCGAGCGACAGACGCAGCGCCTGCGGATTGATGGTTTCGCTCTTGGCCTCGCTGGCCATCTGCCCCACGGCCTTGGCTACCCGCATGTAGTTGAGGTAGATCGGCGTGAGCAGAATCAGACCGTAGAAGACGATCGCGACCGGCACCAACAGGACCAGCCAGCCGATGAATGTGATACCGCGCTGTGAGTGGCGCATGACTTGTCTCCCTTGGGGCTAGCCGAAGCCCCTGTTGCTCACTCGATTCGGCGCCCGACCCGGCTCCAGACCGGTCCGCCCGAGCGTTGCAGGTCCCAATTGAACCAGATTCGGGTCGCTTTGCCGACCAGATGGTCTTCCGGGACAAAACCCCAGTAGCGGCCGTCGTAACTGTTGTCGCGATTGTCGCCGATCATGAGGTATTGGCCCGCCGGGACGTCGATCTCGTCGTGATCGCCATGATCCCGCAGCGCGCTCTGGGTCGACTCGATGCACTCGTAATTGCGGTCCAGCCGGCGCGAACAGGTCGGTCCCGGCGGCGCGAAGATGTCGTCGGGAGTCAGGCAGGACAGCGTCTGATGAGTGTGATTGCCGAGTATCTCGGTCGACAGGCGCATGTTGTGATAGCAGCCATCGTTGTAGCGGCCGTCATCCTGCAGCGGTACCGGCACGCCATTGACGATCAGCTGGTCGGAGCGGATGCGCACGTGATCGCCCGGCAACCCGACTACGCGCTTGATGAAGTTGACCGCCGGATCGGGCGGGTAGTGGAACACCACCACGTCGCCGCGCTGCGGCTCGCCGATCGACACCATTTTCTTATCCAGCACCGGCAGGCGCAGGCCGTAGGCGTACTTGTTGACGACGATGAAGTCGCCGTCCACCAGCGTCGGCATCATCGAGTCGGACGGGATGCGATAGGGCTCGAAGATGAACGAGCGCACCAGCAGCACGATCACCGCCACCGGAAAGAAGCTGCGCGCATAGTCGACCGTGACCGGCAATGGCAGCGTGCTGGCATCACGGCCGGCGGCCACCGCGGAGCGCCGTCGCAGCGGCTCGAGCAGCACATGATCGAGCAGCCAGATCGCTCCGGCCACGGCAACGAAACAAACCAGCACGACGCTGAAGTCCAGCCGCTCGGACATCAGCAGCCGCAGCAGCGCCGCGATCAGCAGCAACGGCAGCACGTAATAGATCGAAGTAAGCACCGGGCCGTCGCTCGAGCTGCCGGTGACGATGCGGCGCCGCGGCCGCAGGAACCAGTCGTCGATCACCGCGATCAGCGCCACCGGCAAGGCCAGCGCCGTCAGCACGGTCAGGATCTGCATCATTTGCGCCCCACCTGCAGCACCGCCAGGAATGCTTCCTGCGGGATCTCGACCTGGCCGACCTGCTTCATGCGCTTCTTGCCCTCTTTCTGCTTCTCCAGCAGCTTGCGCTTGCGCGATACGTCACCGCCATAGCACTTCGCCAGCACGTTCTTGCGCAGCGCCTTGACGGTGGAGCGCGCGATGACGTGGCTGCCGATGGCCGCCTGCACCGCTACCTCGAACATCTGCCGCGGGATCAATTCCTGCATCTTGTCCACCAGCTCGCGGCCGCGCGCATAGGCGTGGTCGCGATGTACGATGATCGAGAGCGCATCGACCGGCTCCCCATTAATCAGGATATCAAGCTTTGAGAGTGGCGCGGCCTGGAAATGGCTGAAAACGTAGTCGAACGACGCGTAACCACGGGTTGCGGACTTCAGCCGATCGAAGAAATCCAGCACCACCTCGGCCAGCGGCAGCTCGTATTGCACCGATACTTGAGTAGCCATGTAGTGTAGTTTTTTCTGCACCCCGCGCTTCTCGCTGCACAGGCCCAGCACCGCGCCGACGTATGCCTGCGGCACCAGGATGGTGGCGGTGATGATCGGTTCACGGATTTCGGCAATGCGGTCGGCGGCCGGCAGCTTGGCCGGGTTGTCGATGTATTCGATGCTGCCATCAGTGCGCAGCAGCTCGTAGATCACGGTCGGCGCACTGGTCACCAGATCGAGGCCGTACTCTCGTTCCAGCCGCTCCTGCACGATGTCCATGTGCAGCAGCCCGAGGAATCCGCAGCGAAAGCCGAAGCCGAGCGCGGTCGAGGACTCCGGCTCGTAGTGCAGCGCCGAGTCGTTGAGCTTGAGCTTGGCGAGCGCGTCGCGAAAGCCCTCGTAGTCCTCGGCGTTGATCGGAAACAGCCCGGCGAACACGCGCGGCTGGATCTGCTTGAAGCCGGGCAGCGGCGCAGCACTGGGGCGCGCATCCAGCGTGATGGTATCGCCGACCGGCGCGCCGTCGATCTCGCGGATGCCGGCGATCAGGAAACCAACCTCGCCGGCGCCCAGACTGTCCAGGGTCAGCGACTTGGGAGTGAAGCGGCCGAGCTTGTCGACGCTGTGGGCGCGCCCGGTAGACATGATCCGAATCTTGTCGCCGCGACGGACGCTGCCGTTGACCACGCGCACCAGCGACACCACGCCGACGTAGTTGTCGAACCAGGAATCGATGATCAGCGCCTGCAGCGGGGCGTTCGGATCACCGCGCGGCGCCGGTATGCGTCGAATGATTTCTTCCAGCAGCTCCGGCACCCCGGCGCCGGTCTTGGCGCTGACGCACACGGCGTCGCGCGCCTCGATGCCGATGATCTCCTCGATCTCGGTCATAACGCGCTTGGGATCGGCCGACGGCAGGTCGATTTTGTTGATGACCGGCACTACCTCCAGTCCCTGCTCGATCGCGGTGTAGCAGTTGGCAACGCTCTGCGCTTCGACCCCCTGGGAAGCGTCGACCACCAGCAGCGCGCCCTCGCCAGCGGCCAGGCTGCGCGATACCTCGTAGGAGAAGTCGACGTGGCCCGGGGTGTCGATCAGGTTGAGCTGATAGCACTCGCCGTCGTGCGCCTGATAGTTCAACGTCACGCTCTGGGCCTTGATGGTAATGCCGCGCTCGCGCTCCAGATCCATCGAGTCGAGCACCTGGGCCTGCATTTCACGCGCTTCCAGGCCGCCGCATAGCTGAATCAGGCGATCCGCCAGCGTCGATTTTCCGTGGTCAACGTGAGCAATGATGGAGAAGTTACGTATGCGTTGCATCAGGCGCGCGGATTATAGCCTTAAGGCGCGCCGCTCCGGTCGCGCAGCATGCGCAGCAGCTCTGGCGCATCGAGCTTGACGCGGCACACCGGCACCGAGTCCAGCAGCAGCACCGGAATGCTGAGCCCGAAACGCCGCTGCCACAGCGGGTCGGAATCCACATTGAGCACCCGTATCGGCGGTAACGGCGCTCGCGCCTGCAGCGCATGCAACTGCTGCAGCATCTGTTCGCACAGCTCGCACTCAGGCCGCGTCAGCAGGATCAGCGCGGGCGCCGACGCGCCGGCTGCGCTCAATGCCGGCCCGGGCCGGCGGTGGCGGGCCCGCCGAAGCCGGCCGGACCGGGTCCGAGTCCGACGCGGGCGCCGGTCGAGGGCAAAGCCTCGAAACGCGTGTCGGGATTCCTGGCGCCGCTCGGGCTGTCGAAAATAGAGGTGCCAGGGTCGTCGCGGTGCGACGGATCGAGTGGCGACCCCAGGCCGCCCAGCAGAGAAGTCGAGGTCGAAGGCGTCGGCGGCGCGGCGCGGATCGACTGCGCGATGGCACGCACCGTGTCGGGCGGCACTTCGCCCACGGCGGTCACACGATAACCCTGCACCACGGTGGAGTAGGCCGACGAGGAACCGATGGTCGCGGCATCTTCGGTGCCGGGTGCGGCCGCCGACTCGCGGCCGATGTCGACGAACACCGAGACCGAGGCCAGGCCATCGCTGAACACCAGGTGCTCGACCGGCCCGCTGCGCAGCACCTGTCGCGCATCGACCGTCATGTGAAAGCCGGGCGGCAGCAGGCTGGCCTCCCAGGATACCGACAGGGCGCGGGCATCGGCCGGATCCGCCAGGTGCTGGACCCAGCGATAGTTGTGGGCGTCGACCGAAGGCTGCAGTTCGCTGTCGGCGATATGCGCCGGCAGGCGCAGGTCGGTGAACACGATCTGCTCGATGATCTGGCCCTTGGCGTCACGCAACTGCGTCTTGAGCGGCATGGCGGTGCTGTCGTCGATCCAGACGCGATAGCCGTAGCGCATCTGATCCATCGGCGTCACCGCGATCATGTGCGCGGCGCGCCCGGAAACGCGGGTCTTCTGCAGCTCGCCGACCTGATAGATGCCGGCCGACACCGTCTCCATCTTGGGCAAACTGGCGAGCAGCGCGCCGGCGTCATTGCTCTTCTCTACCAGTACGGTGCGCTGGTCGGGCAGGTAGCAGGTGAGCTGACTGCCCTTGCGGATGCACTCGCGACCCGAGCCGTCCATCGACAGCAACCGCTCGTACACGCCGCCGTCGCCGCCGACACGGTGGATCACGCGCAGGGTTTCACTCTCGCCGGCATGCTCGTGCACGAACACGCCCTCGTAGTTGCGAGTCGCCAGCGCCTGATCGGTGCGGACCAGCCACGCGAACGGGTCGTCCTCGGCCGCGGCCGACATCGCGCAGCTCAGCAGCGCGATGCAGCTGCCGGCGGCGCGGGCAAATGCCGCGGCGTTGGGCGGGTGTGCGACTCGAGCGCTAGTGACTCGAGGCTGAAGCCGCTGTGACTGCATGCAATGCCCCCGCCGGGGCCTCTGCCGGCGCACCGGGCGCGGCAAGCTCCGCCCCATCCTCATTGCTGACCAGAGCGGACAGCAGGCTGCGCCGCATGAGCGGCATCGAATACTGGCTGTGGGCAACGATGAAATCGGCCAGATCGGTACGCAGGGCATTGTTGCCATTTACCGCGCTGGCAGGCGTGACGTAGCTGAGCGGCTCGCCGTTGCCGGGGCGGTGCGCGGCCGCGGTACTGACCAGAACCGCACTGGCCGCGCTCGGAGTGGCTACCAGAGTCGGCGCCGCCGTGCTAGCCGCCAGGATCGGGGCTGCCACGCCATCGTCCCCGACCAGCGCGGCGTTGCGCAGCATCGAGATCGACAGACCGGCCACGCCGACCACCATCGAGGCCGCCATGGCGGTATTGAGCAGCATGCGGCGTCGATGCCCAGGACGAGCGCGGCCGCCCAACGCCGCGCTCACGCGGCGCGCAAAGCCGCTGCGCGCGGTCGCTACCGGCTCGGAGCGCATCGCGGCTCCGATCAGCGCGTAGCGCGACCAGCGGCCACGCAGATTGTCGTCGCGGTCGATGCGCCGCGACAGCAGCTCGCATTCGGTGGCCGGTAATTCGCCGTCGAACATCGCCGACAGCTGACTTTCGAGCTCTTCCTGATTCACACCAGCTCCTCCGTCCGGCCCAGCCCGCCGTCGAACACTTCTTTCAATCGACGATCGATCGCTTCGCGGGCACGGAAGATGCGCGAGCGCACCGTTCCCACCGGACAATCCATCGATTCGGCGATCTCCTCGTAGCTCAGGCCCTCGAGTTCGCGCAGCACGATGGCCGTGCGCAGGTCCTCGGGTAATTCGCCGATGGCGCGATTGACCGTGTCGCGGATCTCCTCGGTCAGCGCCAGGCCCTCCGGGGTCTCCGGATCTTTCAGCCGGCTCACCATATCGGAGGATTCGTCATTGCTGTGCAGGTCGAGTTCGTAGCTCACGGGATTGCGCTCGCGGGCCGCCAGTGCGTTCTTGGCGGTGTTGATTGCGATGCGATAGAGCCAGGTATAGAAGGCGCTGTCACCGCGGAACTGCGGCAGGGCGCGATAGGCTTTGACGAACGCCTCCTGGGCAACATCCTCGGCATCGGCCGGATTGCGCAGGTAACGCATCACCAGCTTCACGACCTTGTGCTGGTATTTGAGCACCAGCAAATCGTAAGCGCCGCGCTCGCCGCGCTGCACCCTTCGTACCAGACTCAAATCACTCGCATCGGGGCCCATCGGCAATCCTGTCTGCAAATTGCCAGGTGGTCCGTCGACGATACGAATAGACCCGGAACCGCACCTGGAGTTCTTCAGGCGAAGTCTATCAGCAGTCGCGGACATGAGGTTCTGAGGGGCGGGCGGCATTGACGCAAGGCACCAATACACCGTTTGAGCGCGATCCATGAGGAAGGTTCCCGTGCCGCCGGGCTGGCTACATAATCTTTCTGAAGGCCCGGGGCGTACCGGCACGGATCAGATCCACCAGCGCCGCCATATCGGGCAGCGCCGGGCGCTGCCCGCCGAGCAGATAACTGGCCAACTCGGGATCCGGCAGGCTCAGTAGTGCCTCGAATTGGCCGCGGCGGGCCTCACTGGCCTCGCGGTAATGCGCCTCCAGCCAGCCGCTCAGCAGCAGATCCAGTTCCTTCATGCCTCGGCGGCAACGCCAGACCAGGCGCGCCGGCGGGGCAGCGCTCACTGTTTGCGCTCGAGCAGCATCTTCTTGATCGCGCCGATGGCCTTGGCCGGGTTCAGATCCTTGGGGCAGGCCTCGGTGCAGTTCATGATGGTGTGACATCGGTACAGACGAAACGGATCCTCGAGCGCATCCAGGCGCTCGCCGCTCGTCTCGTCACGGCTGTCGACGATCCAGCGATAGGCGGCCAGCAGCGCCGCCGGGCCGAGATAGCGTTCCGAGTTCCACCAGTAGCTGGGGCAGGCGGTCGAGCAACAGGCGCACAAAATGCACGCTGACGGGCGATCGATGCGCTGCTGCTCTTCCTTGGATTGCAGCCGTTCGCGATCCGGCGGTGGCGGCGTGTGGCTGCGCAGCCACGGCTTGACCGAGGCGTACTGGGCGTAGAAATCGGTCAGGTCGGCGACCAGATCCTTGATCACCGGCAAGTGCGGCAGCGGATAGATGCTGACCTCATCGCTGCCGAAATCCGCGCACGCCTTGGTGCAGGCGAGCGTATTCAGGCCGTTGATGTTCATCGCGCACGAGCCGCAGATGCCCTCACGGCAGGATCGGCGCAGCGACAGCGTCGGATCGATTTCGTTTTTTATCTTCAGCAGCGCGTCGAGCACCATCGGCCCGCAGTTGGCCATGTCGAGTTCATAGCTGTCGACGCGCGGACGCGCGCCGCTCGCAGGATCAAAGCGATAGATACGGAAGCGGCGCACGCTGCGGGCGCCGGCGGCTGCCGGGTGGCTCTTGCCGGCGCGGCGATCGATACGGGAATTCGGCGGCAGCCTGAACTGGGCCATGTTCAATACACCCGGGCCTTGGGCGCGATGACTTCGATGTCGCTGGTCAGAGTGTGCAGATGCACCGGGCGATAGTCGATGCGGGCGCGGCCGTCGGAGTCCACCCAGCACAGGCTGTGCTTGAGCCAGTTGGCATCGTCGCGCTGCGGGAAGTCCTCGCGCGCATGCGCACCCCGGCTCTCCTTGCGGTTGGCCGCCGAATGCACGGTCGCCACCGCCTGCAGCAGCAGGTTGTGCAGTTCGAGGGTCTCGATCAGATCGGTGTTCCAGATCAGGCCGCGATCCGAAACCGCGACGTCGGCAAAACTGGCAAAAGTCTCCGACAGCCGCTCGATGCCCTGCTGCAACGACTCGCCGGTGCGAAACACCGCGGCGTCGGCCTGCATGATGCGCTGCATTTGCAGCCGGATCGCCGCCGTCGGGCGCGAGCCGCTGGCGTAGCGCAGCCGGTCGAGACGCGCCAGCATGCGTTCGACACCATGCTTCGGCAGCGCGCGCTGCGTGGCACCGGGCTTGATTGACTGCGCGCAATGGCGCGCCGCCTCGCGCCCGAACACCACCAGATCGAGCAGCGAGTTGGACCCGAGCCGGTTGGCGCCGTGCACTGAAACGCAGGCGGCCTCGCCGACCGCCATCAGCCCGGGCACCACAGTGTTCGGGTCGCCGTCCTTCAGCGTGACCACCTCGCCCTGGATGGTGCAGGGAATACCCCCCATGTTGTAGTGCACGGTCGGCAGGATCGGAATGGGCTCGCGCGTGACGTCGACGCCGGCAAAGATTCGCGCGGTATCGGCGATTCCGGGCAGGCGTTCGTGAATCACCGCCGCGCCCAGATGCTCCAGATGCAGAAAGATATGGTCCTTATGCTCGCCGACGCCGCGCCCCTCGCGCATCTCGATGGTCTCGGCGCGACTCACCACATCGCGTGACGCCAGGTCCTTAGCGTTGGGGGCATAGCGCTCCATGAAGCGCTCGCCGAGCGAATTGGTGAGATAGCCGCCCTCGCCGCGCGCGCCTTCGGTGATCAGACAGCCCGAGCCGTAGATTCCGGTCGGGTGAAACTGCACGAATTCCATGTCCTGCAGCGGCAGGTCGGCGCGCAGCACCATGCCGCCGCCGTCGCCGGTGCAGGTGTGGGCTGAGGTGCAGGAGAAATAAGTGCGGCCGTAGCCGCCGGTGGCCAGGATGGTCGTCTGCGCGCGAAACCGATGCAGCTTGCCGTCGGCCAGATCCAGCGCCACCACCCCGCGGCACTCGCCATCCTGCATGATCAGGTCGATGGCGAAGTACTCGATGTAGAACTCAGCCTGATGTCGGATCGATTGCTGGTAGAGAGTGTGCAGCATCGCATGCCCGGTGCGGTCGGCCGCCGCGCAGGTGCGCTGGGCGATGCCCTTGCCATAGTGCGTGGTCATGCCGCCAAATGGTCGCTGGTAGATGCGCCCATCGTCGGTGCGCGAGAACGGCACGCCGTAGTGCTCCAGCTCGATCACGGCCGCGGGCGCCTCCTTGCACATGAATTCGATCGCGTCCTGATCGCCGAGCCAGTCAGAGCCCTTCACCGTGTCGTACATGTGCCAGCGCCAGTCGTCCTCGCCCATGATCCCGAGCGCGGCGCTGATGCCGCCCTGCGCAGCCACGGTGTGACTGCGGGTGGGAAACACCTTGGTGATGCAGGCGGTCGCAAGACCGGCCTCGGCCAGGCCCAGGGTTGCGCGCAGGCCGGCGCCGCCGGCGCCGACCACCACCACGTCGTAGGTGTGATCGACGAACTCGTAGGCGCTCATGCCGCGCTCCGCAACGCCACGCGCAGCACCGCGTACACGCCGGCGGCCGCCACCAGGCCGTGCAGCAGTGTGTTCAGCAGCAGCGCCGCTGAGCGCGACAGAAAGCCGCCGACGTAATCCTCGATCACCACCTGCACGCCCAGCCATGAGTGCCAGCTCGCCAGCAGTAGTGTCAGGATCAGCAGCAGCGGATTCCAGCCCGCGCCAATCCAGCTCGTGACCGTGCGAAAGTCCGCCGCCGGCAGCGACAGCAGCTGCAGCAGTAGCCATACGATCAGCGGTGCCAGCGCGATCGCGGTCACGCGCTCGGTCAGCCAGTGGCCGACACCGTCACGCGCACTGCCGTGACTCAAGACGCGCGCCAGCGGGGCCCGCAGACTCATGCCGCGCCCGCGCCGGGTCGAAAGATCAGGTAAATGCAGATCGCGGCCGCAATCAGCGTGACCACCATCACCAGCACCGCACTGCGGCGGGCGTCGACGCGCTCGTAGCCGAAGCCCAGATCCCAAGCCAGATGGCGCAGACCGTTGCAGAAGTGATAGATCAGGGCGGTGACCGCCAGGGCGGCGATGATCTTGCCGGCCGCCGACGTCAGCAGCGGCACCAGCGCCGCGAAGGCGCTCGGCCCGAGACTGGCACTGACCAGCCACGCCACCAGACCGAGCAGCGCGAATGCCAGCGCGACGCCGGTCATCCGGTGCAGGATCGACAGCGTCATCGTGTAGCCCCACCGGTACACCGTCAGGTGCGGTGACAGCGGCCGTTCAGCCATGCTGGCTCCCCATCAGAAATCGATGCAGCGACCGCCGCGTTCCCAGTCGCCGTAGCGCGTCGGATCCGGTGCCAGCGTGTCTGCGACCGGTACCGGCGGTGCCGCAGGCGGTGGGGGTGGTGCGCTCAACTCGGGCGCGGACGGTTCGGACCCCGTGTCGGATCCTGCACTTACGGCCGGCATGCGGACAAGTGTGCCAGAATTGCAACCCACCGACCACCGCGCGATGCGTGCACGGAGGCGGGAAAATACGGCTGCTACAAATGTTCGAGCGCGACGCTGTTTGTGTGCTCGACTACCTCGGTACGCTGCGATTCAGCGGTGCCGACGTCGAGAAATTTCTGCAAGGCCAGTTGTCGAACGACGTGTCGACGCTGACGCCGGGCAGTGTGCTGCGCGCCGGCTTGCATAATCCACAGGGCCGAACGCTGGCACTGCTGTGGTTGATCGCCACCGAAGGGCACGAAGTGCTCGCACTGCTGCCGCGCGAACTGCTGCCGGCCATCGCTGCGCTTCTGCGCCGCTACGTGCTGCGCGCCAAGGTGGTCATCAACGATGACAGCAGCGACCTGCGCGTGCTGGGCCTGCGCTCGCCCGAGGCCGGCGGCGCACTGCCGGGTCAGCGCGTGGCGTACGCTGCGCGCACCGACGAGCGCGCGCTGCTGCTGCTGCCGGCCACGTCGGTGTTGCCTTCGGCGCCTTTGATGTCACGCAGTGCATGGCGCGCGCTCGATCTTGCGGCCGGACTGCCGCAGGTGTACGGCGCCACCACCGGGCAATTTGTCGCGCAGATGCTGAACCTGGACTGCATCGAGGCCATCTCCTTCAGCAAGGGCTGTTACACCGGGCAGGAAGTTATCGCGCGCGCGCATTATCGCGGCCGCATCAAGCGCCGGATGCAGCGCTTCGCCAGCCAGACCCCGCTCAGGCTGACTCCCGGTGACAGCGGCAAGCTGGCCGACGGGCGCAGCTTTCGTGCGGTCGAGACTCTGGAACTGGCGGACGGGGGCTGCGAGTTTCTGGCGGTGGCCGCGCTGCCGGGCAGCAGCGCCGAGGCCGAAGCCGGTACGCCGGCGGCGGGCCCGGCCGCCGATGGGATCGCCTGCCGCGAGCTGCCGCTGCCGTACGCGCTGCCGGACTAGCGCGGCTCGCTGTTGGTGACGGCCTTCAGAACCCGCTGCGGCTGGGCGACGCCGTAGCCCTGGGCAAAATCCACGCCGATGTTCTTGAGCATCTGGATGATCTCGGCATTTTCGGCAAACTCGGCGATGGTCTGCTTGCCGGTCAGGTGCCCGATCTCGTTGATCGAACGCACCATCTCGCGATCGATCGGATCGTGCAGAATTTCGCGCACGAAGCTGCCGTCGATCTTCAGGTAGTCGACCGGGAAGTGCTTCAGGTAGCCGAATGAGGACAAGCCGGTGCCGAAGTCGTCGAGCGCGAACTTGCAACCCAGTTCCTTCAGCGCCTGGATGAAGCGGTTGGCCTGCGAGAAACTGGCCACCGCCGCGGTCTCGGTAATCTCGAAGCAGATCTTGGTGGCATCCAGTCCGGAACGGTGGAACTGGTCGATGACGTAGGGCAGAAACTTGTCGTCGCCCAGGCTCTGACCCGACAGGTTGATCGAGCACATCGCCAGACGTTCGCGCTCGTCGGCTTCCGATACCAGCCAGCGCAAAGCATTCTCGATCACCCAGCGGTCGATGTTCGGCGTGATGCCATAGCGCTCGGCGGCGGCGATGAAGCTGTCGGGTGAGACGATGCGGCCATTCTCGTCGCGCATGCGCAGCAGTAGCTCGTAGTGCGCGCCGGTTTCGGGCACCTGCAGCGGCAGGATCGGCATGCGGAACAGCTCGAAACGGCCCTCCTCCAGTGCCGCGTTGATGCGCGCGGCCCACTGCATCTCGCGCCGGCGGCGCATCAGCTCGATGTCGTTCTCGGCGAAGCTGTGGACCCGGTTGCGGCCCTGTTCCTTGGCGGCCGCACAGGCACTGTCGGCGGCCGACAGGATCGAGGCCACGTCCTCGTTGTCGGCCGTGATCGGCACCACGCCGATACTGGCGCCGAGGCGGAACACGCGCTCTTCCCAGCTAAAGCGGAAGTTGCGCACCGCTTCGCGCAGCGATTCGGCCATGCGCATGGCCTCATCCAGCGTGCAGCTCTCCAGCAGCACGCCAAACTCGTCGCCCCTGAGACGCGACAGCGTGTCGCGCCAGCGCACCTTGGATTTCAGCAATGCTCCCATCTGGCCAAGCAGCGCATCGCCGGCGCTGTGACCGCAGGTGTCATTGACAATCTTGAACTGATCGATGTCCAGGTAGCACAGCGCGTACGAGGCCTCGCGCGCCTTGGCGCTCTTGAGCGCGCGTTCCAGGCGCGCTTCGAACTCGCGCCGATTGACCAGGCCGGTCAGCACGTCGTGACTGGCGTGATAGCTCAGACGGCGGTTGAGTTCGCGCGATTCGCTGACGTCGTGGAACACCAGCACTCCGCCGTCGACCTTGCCGCTGCCGGATCGGATCGGCGAGGCGGTGCTCTCGACGTACAGCTCGTTGCCATCGCGGCGGATCAGCAGCATCGGGCGCACCGACTTGATCGGGCGCGCGCGCCGGATCGACACCGACAGAGGATTCTCCAGCGGCTCGCAGGTCTCCTCGTGAAAGGCGCGAAAGATCTCCTCGACCGGGCGTCCCATCGCATCTTCGAGCCGCCAGCCGGTGAGCTGCTCGGCCACCGGGTTGATGTAGTCGATGGTCGAGGCCGCGTCGGTGGTAATGACGCCATCGCCGATCGACTGCAGCGTGATCTGGGCGCTTTCCTTCTCGCGGAACAGCGCTTCCTCGTACAGCTTGCGCTCGGTGATGTCGAGTTCGACTCCGACTAGGCGCAACAGCCGGCCATGGGCATCGAGCTGCGCCTTGGCGCGGCTGATCACCCAGCGCCACTCGCCATTGCGATGGCGCATGCGGTGCACGCTCTCGAAGATCGGACTCTTGGCCGCTACATGCTCGCGAATCGCCGACTGCACCCGCGACATGTCGTCCGGGTGCACCAGGCTGCGCCAGTCGAAACCGCCCTTGAGGTCGGCCTCGTCGTAGCCCAGCATCGCGCGCCAGCGCGGCGAGAAATACACGTCGTGGCCCTCGACGTCGAAATCCCACAGGCCGTCGTTGGCGGCCAGCTCGGCCAGGCCGTTACGCTCCTCGATACGCGCCAGCTGCATCGACAGTCGCAGCCGCTCCAGCCCGATCGCCAGGCTGCTCCCGAGTAGCTTCATCAGCAGCTGCAGATTGACGTCGAAGCCGCCGCGCGGCAAACCGAAAGCCAGGCCCAGCAGCCCGGCGGGCCGGTCCTTGATGCGATAAGACACCAGCAGCGCCGACCCGATCGCCAGCTCCGAGAGCGTGCCGGCATCCTCGACCTGATCCTTACGCGGCGAGGCAGTATCGCGAAATTCAGACAGCCGCAGATGCTCGAAGCGGGAATTCACCCACGGCAGCGAGGTGGTCGGCGTGCCGCGCAGGGCTTCGGGTTGACACTGGGCGAAGTGACCGCGCGCGCACAGCACCGATTCAATGTGCTGTCCGGTCTCATCCAGCTGCGCGACAAAGGCCGCGTCGGCCGAGGCCGCATCACGAAAAGTCTCAAGACAGCGCTGCAGGGACTCGTCGAGGTGCTCGTGGTCGAGATTCTGTAGATCGACTGCGATCGTGGTGCAGGCAACGTCGATGCCGGGCGTCGGGCGATCCGTCTTGCCGGTCCAGAATTGCGGAGCGATGACGTCGGACGCCGATAGGTCTGTCATGGTGCCCGGCGGCTTTGACATTTGGCCCGAATTCTCGCACAGCACTGCCGAAATACAAGCTAAGCCGCTGATTTATTGACACACGTCTAGGATTGGGTCGCCCGGAACGTCTACCGGGTACTCTGCAGGGCGGCCTGGGCGGCCTTGAACGCGGCGTGCAGGGACTGCTCCATTTCCCGCTGCAACTCGGCCAAGGCCGCAGGTTCGAGCGCCCGCGGCACCAGCCGCGGCGCACCGATGCCAATCGCAATGCGCGCGAACGGCCAGGGCAGCACGAAACGATCCCAGTGAAAGAGCGTAGCGCGCGAGGCGGCGAACGACAGTGGCAACATCGGCCGGCCGGACATCTGCGCCAGCAGGATCGCGCCCGGCTTGAACTTGAAACGCGGGCCGCGCGGTCCGTCCGGCGTGATGATCGGCGACACCCGCTCGTGCATCAGCGCTTCGAAATAGGTCTTCAGAGCCAGCGCGCCGGTGTGCGATGAGGAACCGCGAATCACCGCCCCGCCTGCGCGCCGCACGATCATGGCGCCAAGCTCACCGTCCACCGACGGACTGATCAGGAAGCCGAGCCGGAACTTGCAGCGCTGCTGCTCGCGCAGCAGGTAGCGGGCGCAGAACAGCTGATGCTGGTGCCAGTAGCACGGCAGGAATGATGGCCAGCGGGCCAGCACCTGCTGCAGATGCTCTTCACCGGCGACGGCGACGATACGGCAACTGCGCCACCACAGTCGGATGATTCCCAGCAACAGCGGGGCGGCCAGCGCATACACGCAGCGGCGCACAGGACCCATGCGCCGGCCGGAGACCGTGACCCGCCGGTAGATGGTATTGCGCAACGAACCGTCGGGCTTTTGTTCGCTCATGCGGCGTGCCACCGATTGTGCGCGACGGCCGGGAGCCCGGCAAGGCGCGGATTTGCCTGCGCTTCGGGCTAGAATCGCGCGCTCATATGAATTCGAGCTCACTCAAGAGCGCCACCTCGCTCAATGACCTGCTGCTGGCGCAACGCGCCAGCGGTCGCGGCGTTACCTACGTCGAGGGCGAGCGCGATCAGCGCAGCGTCCCGTATGCGCAGATTCATGAGCGGGCGCTGGCGATTCTGCATCGACTGCAGCGCCTGGGTGCGCGCGCCGGCGATCGCATGATCCTGCTGCTGTCAAACAACGAAGCCTTCATCGACGCCTTCTGGGCGGCGATGTTGGGCGGCATCGTCGCGGTGCCGGTCGCGCCCGGCATCAGCGATGAGCATCGCCACAAGCTGCTGCGCATCGCGCGCCGGCTGCATGAGCCATTTATCTACACCGAGCAGCGCCTGCTCGACCGCATCGCCGCCAGCGCCAGCCTGCCCGAGGATCTGGTGACGCTTGAGGCACTGCGTCGACGCGCCTTCCTGGTCGATGAACTCGACCAGCTCGGCCGCAGTGGCAAACCACACCGGGTGCAGTCCTCCGACACGGCCTTCATCCAGTTCTCTTCCGGTTCCACCAGTGAGCCCAAGGGCGTGGTGCTCACGCACGCCAACCTGCTGGCGAACATCGATGGCGTGTCGCAGGTGGCGCGGCTGAATTCCGCGGACGTCAGTCTGTCGTGGATGCCGCTGACGCACGACATGGGCCTGATCGGCTTTCACCTGATGCTGCTGGCCAATGGCGCGGCCAGCCACCTGATGCCCACCGAACTGTTCGTGCGCCGGCCGCTGCTGTGGATGCAGACCGCAAGCCAGGTGCAGGCGAGCCTGCTGTGCTCGCCGAATTTCGGCTACCGACACTATCTGAAAGTGCTGGGCGAGCGCAGCGCCGGCGAGCTCGATCTGTCACACGTACGGCTCATCTTTAATGGCGCCGAGCCAATCAGCGTCGAGCTGTGTGAACAATTTCTGCAGCGGCTTGCGCCGTCGGGGCTGCGCCCTGAAACCATGTTTCCGGTCTATGGGCTGGCGGAAGCCTCGCTGGCAGTGAGCTTTCCGGCCGCCGGCCAGGGACTACACGTCGCCACGTTCGAGCGCCGTGCGCTCGGCGTGGGCGAGTCCGGCGCCGATCTGCGGCTGGTCAGCGTCGGACGCCCGATACCGCACTGTGAGCTGCGCATCGCCGCCGATGATGACCGGCCGCTGCCCGACGAACAAATCGGGCACATCCAAATTCGCGGTGCCAACGTCACCGCCGGCTACTACCAGGACGCGGCCGCCAACGAGGCCGGCTTCACCGCCGAGGGCTGGCTGCGCACCGGCGATCTGGGCGTGGTGCACGGCGGCGAGCTCTACATCACCGGCCGTCACAAGGAAATCCTGTTCGTCAACGGCCAGAACTACTACCCGCAGGATCTGGAGCGCATCGCCGAGGACGTGCCGGGGCTGGAGCTCGGCAAGGTCGTGGTCACCGGCGCACGCGCGCCTGAAGCCGAGACCGATGAACTGCTGGTGTTCGTGCTGCACCGGGCCGACATGGCGGAGTTTCTGCCGCTGGCACGGGCGGTCGCGGCCCGCATCGGCGAGCATGCCGGCCTGGAAGTCGGCGCCGTCATTCCGGTGCGGCGCATTCCGAAAACCACCAGTGGCAAGGTACAGCGCCATCTGCTGGCGCAGGAGTACCTGAGCGGCAGCTACGCCGGCGAACTGGCGGAGCTGACCCGACTGCGCTCGCAGCAGCCGAGCGCTCAGGTCGCTGGCAGTGAGATCCAGCAGCAGTTGCGCAGCTTCTGCGAGCAGGAGCTCGACGGACGCAGCATCGAGCCCGATCAGAATCTGTTCGACACCGGCGCCAGCTCGTTGAAGCTGATCGCGATCCACGATCGCATCGAGCGTCAGTGGCCCGGGCTGGTCGATATCACCGACATCTTCGAGCACCCGAGCATCGCCGAGCTGGCGGAATTTATCGAGCACAAGCTGCTCGCGACCGTCGATTTGTAATAATTGACCGGCCCCAGGGGGCGCGACGACATCCGTCGTCGACGCGGCTAAAATCCGTTGTCATGGCGGACGCCGCAACCGAGGTGCTGGTGATCGGCGGTGGACCGGCGGGTTCTACCATCGCGACGCTGCTTGCGCGCCGTGGCCGCCAGGTCACACTGATCGAGAAACAGCGCCACCCGCGCTTCCACATCGGCGAGTCGCTGCTGCCCGCCAATCTGCCGCTGCTCGAGGAACTCGGCGTGGCCGAGCAGGTGCGCGCGATCGGGATGCAGAAGTTGGGTGCGGAATTTATCTCGCACAGCGATGGCCGGGAGCAGGACTTCCGCTTCTGCGATGCCTGGGACAAGTCGATGCCGTACGCCTATCACGTGCGGCGTTCAGAGTTCGACCAGATCCTGCTGCGCAATGCCGCCGCCGCCGGCGCGAGCGTGATTGAAGGCTGCCGCGCACGTGCGGTGACGCTGCCGGTGCCCGGCGGTGCGCAGCGCGAGGCGCAGGTGCAGACCGAGTGCGACGATGGCAGCACGCCCAGCTGGCGCGCCCGCTTTCTGATCGACGCCTCGGGCCGCGACACATTTCTGGCCAATCATCTTGGCGCTAAGCGACGCAACCGACGGCACAACAGCGCCGCGCTGTTCGCGCATTTCAGCGGCGGTCAGCGCCACGAGGGCGAGCGCGCCGGCCACATCTCGATCTATTGGTTCGAACATGGTTGGTTCTGGTTCATCCCGCTGCACGATGGCATCAGCAGCGTGGGCGCGGTCGTGTGGCCGTAT
Source organism: Steroidobacteraceae bacterium (assembly GCA_036490715.1). Classification (GTDB taxonomy): domain Bacteria; phylum Pseudomonadota; class Gammaproteobacteria; order Steroidobacterales; family Steroidobacteraceae; genus FEN-1191. The sequence goes on from DASXDL010000018.1 coordinate 31,336, forward strand.
TACCTGAAGTCGCGCACCACGTCGGTGAAGGAGTTCTTCCTCGACACCATCGAGCGCTGCCCGCCGCTGGCGCAGCGCTTGCAGCAGGCGACGCTGACCACCGAGGTCGAGGCCACCGGCAACTATGCCTACAGCGCCACGCATACCCATGGCGACGGCTACCTGCTGCTCGGGGACGCCTACGCTTTCGTCGACCCGGTATTCTCCACCGGCGTTATGCTGGCGATGATCAGTGCGTTTGCCGGTGCCGACGCCGTGGACACCTGTCTGCGCACGCCCGAGCGCACCAGCGCAGCGCTACACAGCTTCGATCGCATCGTGCGCCACGGCCCGCGCGAGTTTTCGTGGTTCATCTACCGGGTCACGCAGCCGACCATGCGCGAGCTGTTCCTGGCGCCGCGCAACCTGCTGCGCATGAAGGAAGCGATGCTGTCAGTGCTGGCTGGCGACATTTTCGGCCGCACACCGATCTGGAAGGCGCTGCGCGCCTTCAAAGTGACCTACCTGGTATTCGCCATGCTACGGCCGTTTCGCAGCCTGGCGAGCATCCGGCGCCGCAGTGTCAACATCCGCCCGGTCTGATATGAATCACGCACGCGCGATCGGCATCGACCTCGGTCGGCGGGCCCGCGGCCTGCCGCGGGCGCTATACGACTACTGCGCATTCTATGGCTCGATGCTGGTGTTCGGCCTGATGTGCCTGAGCTGGTCGGTGCTGGCGCTGCCGCCGTATCTGCTGCTGCCGCGGCGCGCGGCGATGGCCTTCGGCCGCTTCGGAATCATGGCCGGCTTTCGTCTCTACAGCAGCTGGCTGGCGCTGTTCGGAGTGTATCGGCTCGATTTGTCGGCGCTCGATGAGCTGCGTCGCAGCCCGCCGATCATTCTGGCGCCCAACCACCCGTCGTTGATCGACGCACCGCTGATCCTGGCCCGGCATCCGAATCTGAGCTGCATCATGAAGTCCGCTCTGACCGACAACGTGCTGTTTGGGCCCGGCGCCCGCTTGGCGCGCTACATCCGCAACGGCTCGTCGCTGCAGATGGTGCGCGAGGCGATCGACAATTTGCGCGACGGCGCGGTGCTGCTGCTGTTCCCCGAGGGCACGCGCACCACGCGCGCACCGGTCAATGAACTCAAGAAGAGCATCGGCGTGATCGCCAAGCACGCGCAGGTACCGGTGCAGACGCTGATCATCGATACCGACTCGCCGCTGTTGTGCAAGGGCTGGCGCTTCGGCATGCGGCCGTCGCTGCCGATCAGCTACCGCGTCCGGCTTGGTCGCCGGTTCGATCCGCCCGCGGAAATCGATGCCTTCATGGCCGAACTCGAGGGCTACTATCGCAGCGAGCTGCGCGGCGGACTGACGTGGCAGTGACGCCGCCATCGGACACGCATCTGGTGCTGATCCCGAGCTACAACCCCGGTGCCCGTATGCTCGAGACGGTGCGCGGCGCGCGCGCGCACTGGAACCCGGTGTGGGTGGTGGTGGACGGCAGCACCGATGGCAGCGCTGCGACGCTCGCCAGCCTGGCGCGCGATGACCCGGGACTGCGGGTACTGACGCTGGCGCGCAATCAGGGCAAGGGCGCAGCGGTGCTGCACGGCGCGCGCCTCGCTCAGGCCGCCGGCTATACCCACGCACTGACCATGGACTCCGACGGTCAGCATCCGGCCACCCACATCGGCGCGTTCATGGCGGCCTCGCAGGCCGAACCTTCGGCGCTGATCCTGGGCGATCCGCGTTTTGACGCCAGCGCGCCGGCGCTGCGCGTACAGGGGCGCAAGTTGTCGAACTTCTTTGCCAATCTGGAGACACTCTGGTGCGGCATCCACGACTCGCTGTTTGGTTTTCGCGTCTATCCGCTCGAACCGCTGTTGCGAGTGACTCGTCGGCAACCATGGATGCGACGCTTCGACTTCGATGCCGAGATAGCCGTGCGACTGTGCTGGCGCGGACTGCGCCCACATAATCTGCCGGCGCCGGTGCGCTATTTCGTGCCCGCGGATGGCGGGGTCTCGCACTTTAATTACTGGCGCGACAACGCGCTGCTGACGTGGATGCATGCGCGGCTGTTGCTGGGTTTTTTCCTACGTCTGCCGCTGCTCATGTGGCGGCGCCGGCGCGGCTGAAAGTGGCTCGTGCCGATGGCAATCCCGATATAATGCGCGCCGTTTCAATTGGTCCGTCAGTGGCCAAAATATAACTATTCATCATGTCGCAACCCGCGTTGCCCACCCAGCCATCGCCGCCGCCCGATCCACTCGCCCTGGAGCGCGAACTGGCGCAGCTGATCGTCAAGGGACTCAATCTGCCGCTGCAGCCGGACCAGATCGACCCCGAAGCTGCGCTCTACGGTGAAGGGCTTGGGCTCGACTCGATCGACATCCTGGAGATCGCACTAATCGTGTCCAAGCAGTACGGCATCCAGCTGCGGGCCGATAACCAGGAGAACACACAGATATTTCGCTCGCTGCGCCACTTTGCCCGCTACGTGGCCGAGCAAAGAGTCAAGTGAGAGGCGCGACGCTGCTGACGCGTCGTTGATCGAGCATGTCCGCACTGCCACTGATTGCCCACGACCGGCCTGACGCTGTCATCGCCTGGCGCCACGGTCAGCCGATATGCGCGCAGCAATTTCTGCTCGACGTCGCGGCGCTCGCGCAGCGCCTGCCGGCCAGCATGCACGTGCTCAACTTCTGCGCCGATCGCTATCGATTCGCGGTCGGGCTGGGGGCGGCGCTGGTGCGTGGCAAGTGCAGCATCTTGCCGTCAGCGCACGCCCCGGAAGTCATCCGCCAGCTGCGCGCGTTCGCGCCGGACGTGTTCTGCCTGAGCGATGATCCGCAGTGCCCGATCGCCCTGCCGCAGCTGTTGTACACCGATGCCAGTGCTGCCACGGCCTCAGCGCCCGCAGACTTTCAAGTGCCGTTGATTGCCGCGACTCAGCGCGCCGGCTATCTGTTCACCTCTGGCTCAAGCGGCGCGCCGGTGCCACACGCCAAGACCTGGGGCAAGCTGGTCCGCTGCGTGCACGCCGAGGTCAGTCGCCTGCCGGTGGCTGATCTGGCTGGCTGCGCAATCCTCGGCACCGTTCCGGCGCAGCACATGTACGGTTTCGAATCCACGGTGATGCTGCCACTGCAGTGTGGCGCGGCCTTGTGCGCCGAGCGCCCATTCTTTCCGGCCGACATTGCCGCCGCGCTGCAGGCGGTGCCCGGCCCACGCGTACTGGTATCCACACCGCTGCATCTGCGCGCGCTGCTGGCAGCTGCTCAGGCTTTGCCGCCGCTCGAACTGATCGTGTCGGCTACCGCGATGCTGCCGGCTGGCCTGGCGCGTGAAGTCGAGAGCCGCTACCACGCGCCGCTGCTCGAGATCTACGGCTCGACCGAGACCGGCGAGATGGCCAGCCGACGCACCGCGCGCGAAGAGCAGTGGCAGCTGTTTCCTGACGTGCAGCTCAGCACCGATGCGCAGCACTGCTGGGCGCACGGCGGCCACATCGAACAGCGCACCGCGCTGGTCGATGTGCTGGAACCCAGCGGTGCGGGCCGCTTCCTGCTGCACGGTCGCACCGCCGATCTGGTCAACATCGCCGGCAAGCGCAGTTCCCTTGCCCATCTCAATCATCAGCTGCAGTCGATTGCCGGCGTCCAGGATGGCGCTTACTTCGTGCGCGATGATGCGCAGGCGTCGCTTGCCGGGGTGACGCGGCTGGGCGCACTGGTGGTCGCGCCGAAGCTCGATGCCGCCAGCATCCTGCAGGCGCTGCGCCAGCGCATCGACCCGGCATTCCTGCCGCGGCCGCTGCTGCTGGTGGAGCAGCTGCCGCGCAACGCCACCGGCAAGCTGCCGCAGCACACGCTGCGCGCGCTGACAGCGCTGGCGGCGGAGCAGCAGCCACACCTGTTCGCATGACGAGTCACACCGTGAGCCTGTGCATCGCGCCCGATCACCCGGCGATCGCCGGCCACTTCCCGGGATTTCCGGTGGTGCCGGGCGTGGTGTTGCTCGATGAGACGCTGCACGCGATCGAATGCGCGCAGGCGGCGGAGTGCGGCGGCGATGACGACTCGCTGTGGCACGTGGGCACAGTCAAATACCATCGCGCCGTGCGCCCCGGCGAGTTGCTGCAGCTCGAGTATCAACTGCAACCGGACGGGCGCACGCGCTTCGAGCTGCGCAGCGCCGACGCGCTGGTTGCCGGCGGCACGCTCGAGCGCCGCCCGCCAGCCGCGCTGCTGCCGGCGTCGCCGCCGTGAGCCCACCTACCGCCCAATGGGCCGCGGGCCAGGGGGCGGTGGCGGACTGGCGCCGACGCCCGGAGCGCGGCAGCCGTCTGGCACTGCAGCTGATGGCGCGCATTTCGATGCGTATCGGACGCCCCGCCGGCCGCGTGCTGCTGTACGCGATCGCCGCTTACTTCTTTGTGTTCGCGCCAAGTGCACGGCGCTGCATGCGCGACTATCTGCGCCGCGCGCTCGGCCGTGAGCCGGGCCCGCGCGAGCGCTTCCGTCACCTCATGACCTTCGCGACCTGCATCCACGACCGCATGTACCTGCTGGCCGAACGCTTTCAGCTGTTCGACGTCTCGGTCCAGGGCGAGCAGTTGATGAATGATGTGGTGGCCGCGGGCGGCGGCGTGCTGCTAATGGGAGCACACGTCGGCAGCTTCGAGGTGTTGCGCTGGCTCGGACAGCATCGCACTGGACTGGGTCTGGCCATGGCGATGTACGAGGACAACGCGCGCAAGGTCAAGGCTATGGTGGCGGCACTGGCGCCGCGCAATCCGCCCGAGATCATCCCAATCGGCCGCATCGACGCGATGCTGCAGGTGCGCGCGCGCCTCGATCAGGGCGCGCTGGTCGGGATGCTGGCCGATCGCGGCATCGGCGAAGAGGACGCGCTGGCGGTGAGCTTCCTGGGAGCCACCGCCTACCTGCCCACCGGGCCGATGCGCGCAGCCGCCATGCTGCGAAGAAAAGTGGTGTTCATGCTGGGTCTGTATCGCGGCGGCAATCGCTATCAGGTGGTGTTCGAACCGCTGGCCGACTTCTCGGCCACGCCGGCGAACCAGCGTCGGGCTGCGGTCGAGGCCGCGGTGGCGCGCTATGCCGCGCTGCTGGAGCGCTATTGCCGCAGCGATCCGTATAACTGGTTCAACTTCTTCGACTTCTGGCGCAGCCCGGCGACGGCGCCGATACGATGAGCGCACGCCGCGCCGCCGCCTGTGTGCTGCTGGCTGGCGGCCTGGCGGCGATGACGCTGGCAGCACCGGCCGCGGACATCAACCCCGACTTCGAGCGACTGCTGCAGCTGCTGGCGCAGCGTCGGCACGGCGCAGCCGACTACACCGAGAAGAAATACCTGTCGATGGTATCGCATCCGCTCGAATCCTCCGGTGAGCTGATCTACGACGCACCGGACCATCTGGAACAGCGCGGCCTCCAACCTAAACCGCAGACGCTGGTGCTCGACCACGGCGTGGTGACGATGCAGATGGGCAAGCGCCGCCGGGTAATGCGGCTGCAGGACTATCCGCAGATCGCACCACTGATCGACAGCATGCGCGCGATCCTGGCCGGCGATCGCGCCGCGCTCGAGCGGGTATTCACGCTGCAATTCACTGGCACGCTCGAACACTGGCAGCTGCGGCTTGAGCCGCGCGATCGGCCGCTCGCCGACAGCGTCAAGCGGATCGAGGTCCACGGCGAGCGCGACGCGGTGCGCGAGGTGCAGGTGCTGCAGAGCGATGGTGATCGCTCAGTCATGAGTATCACGCCGCGCCCATGAGCCGCTGGCGCTGGCTGGGTCCGTGCCTCTGGCTGCTGCTGCTGGCGCTGGCCGCCGTCGTGGTGGCGCGTGCGCGTTACAGCGCCGATTTGTCGGCATTTCTGCCGCGCGCGCCGAGCGCCAGCCAGCAGTTGCTGGTGCAGCAGCTGCGCGACGGGCTGGCCTCGCGGCTGATTCTGATCGGAATCGACGGCGCCGATGCCGCTACGCGCGCCCGAGTCTCCCACAGCGTGGCCGCGAAGCTGCGCCGCCAGCCGGAATTTGTCAGCGTGAGCAACGGCGAGGAGTCCAGCCAGGAGCAGGATCGGCAGCTGATATTCCGCCATCGCTATCAGCTCAGCCCGACGGTGACGGCCGAGCGCTTCAGCGTCGAGGGGCTGCACACGGCCATCGACGATGATCTGCAGTTGCTGGCCTCGCCGGCCGGATTGCTGGCCAAATCGCTGTTCCAGGCCGACCCGACTGGCGAGACGCTGCAGGTGATCGATCAGCTCGGATCCAGCGCCGGCCCGCGCCGCGAACAGGGGGTATGGAGCTCAAGCGACGGCGCCCGCGCGCTGCTGATCGCGCAGACGCGCGCGGTCGGCTCCGATACCGACGCCCAGGCGCAGGCCATGGCGCTGATTCGAACCGCGTTCGCGAGCGCAGATCCGGGCGCGGGTTTGCAGCTGCAGCTGACCGGTCCGGGAGTGTTCTCGGTCGAGGCGCGCACCACCATCGAGCACGAGGCCGTGCGGCTGTCGCTTATGAGCACGGCGGTCATCGTCACGCTGCTGCTGCTGGTGTATCGCTCGCTGCCGACCTTGCTGTTCGGTTTGCTGCCGGTGGCATCCGGCGCCTTGACCGGAGTGGCGGCGGTGGCCCTCGGGTTCGGCGTCGTGCACGGCATCACGTTGGGCTTCGGCGTCACACTGATCGGCGAATCGGTGGACTACTCCATTTATTTATTCATCCAGTCGCGCCGGGCCGCCGGTCCGGAGCACAGCGCTTTGTGGCGCACCATCGGGCTGGGCGTGCTGACCTCGGTGTGCGGCTTCGCCTCGCTGCTGCCCTCCAGTTTCCCCGGCCTGGCGCAGCTTGGCCTGTTTTCGATCAGCGGCTTGCTGGCCGCGGCCGCGGTGACGCGCTGGGTACTGCCACAGCTGTTGCCACAACGCCTGCGCATGGTCGAGCTGGCGCCGCTCGGCAACGCCGCGGGGCGCCTTCTGGCGCGCGCGCGCAGCGTCGCCGCCGTGTTGCTGCCGCTGGCGCTGCTGTGCGCGTGGCTGCTGTACCACGAGCGCCATCAACTATGGAATCGGGATCTGTCGGCCTTAAGTCCGGTGGCACCGACCGCACTGGCGCTGGATGCGAGCATGCGGGCCGACCTGGGCGCGCCCGACGTGGGCACGCTGGTGATCACCAGCGCCGCCGACCGGCAGCAGGCGCTGCAGCTGGCGGAACAGGCCGCGGCTCGCCTCGATGGCCTGGTGGATTCTGGTGTAATTGGAGGCTATGACAGCGTGACGCGTTTTCTGCCGAGTGAGCGCACGCAGCAGGCCCGCCAGGCCAGTGTGCCGCCCGAACCGGAGCTGCAGCGCCGGCTGAACCAGGCGGTGATGGGCCTCGGGGTCCGGCTGCAGTCGCTGCAGCCATTCCTGCAGCAGGCCGAGGCGGCGCGCACCGCCGCGCCGCTCAGCCGCGCCGATTTGGCGGGCTCCTCGTTTGCCCTGGGCGCCGATGCGCTTTTGTGGCACGGCGATGCTCGTTGGCACGCGCTGTTGCCGTTGCGCGCGCCGGCCGCGGCCACCGGCATCGACCTTAAGACGGTACAGCGGGCGCTGGCGCCTCTGGCCGGCGACCAGGTGCTGGTGCTGAACATCAAGCAGCAGCTGGATGCGCTGTACGATGGTTACCTCACCGAAGCGGTGCGCCTGTCGCTCATCGGCTTGCTCGCCATCGTGGTACTGCTGCTCGTGGCGCTGCGCAGTGTCATGCGCACCGCACGCGTGATCGCACCGCTGCTGCTCGCGGTGCTGGTGGTGAGCGCAGGCCTGGTCTTGAGCGGTACCCGGCTGACGATCCTGCATCTGATCGGCATGCTGTTGATCATCGCCGTGGGTTCCAATTACGCGCTGTTCTTCGACCGGCGTGCCGCCGATCGCAGTGGCACCACCTGGCCGCTGACGCTGGCGTCGCTGCTGATCGCCAACGCCTGCACCGTGGTCGGCTTTGGCGTTTTGGCCTTCGCGCGCGTGCCGGTGCTCAGCGCCCTGGGACAGACAGTGGCGCCCGGCACGCTACTGGCGTTGCTGTTCGCGGCGCTGCTGGCGCCGCGCGATCGGACCGAGGCAGAGCGCTGATGCGCACGCTGCGCTTTGGCGCCAGCGGCACCGGCAGCACCCGTATCGTGCTGCTGCCGGGCGCTTATCATGTGCTCGAGGATTTCGTCGCGGCCGGCTTCGATCAGGTACTGCGCGAGCTAGCGCCTGCGATCGAACTGCTGCTGGTCGACCCGCAGCCGGCGCACCTGAACGATCGCAGCTGGCTAAAGGGCCTGCGCCAGCAGTTGACGGGCGCCGGGGCCCCCGCCCGGCAGTGGCTGGGTGGCGTTTCGCTGGGAGGTTACATGGCGTTGCGTTTGGCCGCCGAGAGTCCGCAGGGGCTGGGCGGCTTGTGCCTGCTGGCGCCGTATCTTGGCAACCGGTCGGTCGTCGCCGAGGCCGGCGAGGCGCTGAGCGCAGGTGCCAAGCAAGCGCGCTGGCCACCGGCCGTGCTCGCACCCGACGATGACGATCGGCGCGTCTGGGGCTTTGCGGCCGGCCTGTCGAGTCAGACCAATGCGCCACGCGTATTCCTCGGGTATGGCAGCGAGGACCGGTTTGCGGACGCGCAGCGCCTGCTGGCGGGCTTGCTGCCGCCGGACTGCACCCACGTGATGGCGGGCGGCCATGACTGGCCGGTCTGGCGGGATCTGTGGCGACGATTCCTCGAGCGCGAGGTGGCGGTCGGTTGAGTGCCTCGATTCACAGCGCGCCCACGAGTTGGCGGGCTGCGCCGCTGGTGCGCGCCTCGGCGCTGCTGCACGGCGCGGCCGTTGGCCTCACCGCGCTGCACCCGCACTGGTGGCCGTGGACGCTCGGCAGCGTGGTGGCCGACCATTTGCTGCTGACCGGGCTGGGACTGTGGCCGCGCAGCCGCGCGCTGGGTTCGAACTGGACGCGGCTGCCACCCGCGGCGACGGCACGCGGGGAAGTCGCCATCACCTTTGACGACGGACCGGACCCCACAGTCACTCCGCAGGTGCTGTCGATCCTGGGCGCACATCGGGTGCGTGCGACGTTCTTCTGCATCGGCGAGCGCGCCGAGCAGCATGCGAGCTGCGTGCAGGCTTGTGTCGCGGCCGGACACGCAATCGAGAATCACAGCTACCGCCATCGCCACAACTTCGCACTGCTGGGGGCGGGGCAGCTGCGCGCCGAATTGCTGCGGGCACAGCAAGCCCTGACGCTTGCCAGTGGCAGCGCGCCGCGCTTCTTTCGAGCGCCGGCCGGACTGCGCAACCTGCTGCTCGATCCGGCGTTGCAGCGCCAGGGCCTGCAGCTGGCCAGCTGGACGCGACGCGGCTTCGACACCGTCAGTGACAACGCCGATCGCGTCAGCCAGCGCCTGACGCGCAAGCTGCGCGCCGGCGACATTCTGTTGCTGCACGACGGCCACGCGGCTCGTAGCCGCGCGGGCGTACCGATGGTGCTGGAGGTGCTGCCGCGGTTGCTTGATGCCATTGCACAGCGCGGCCTGCGGCCGATCACGCTGCGCGAGGCGCTGGCATGACTCCGGCTTTGCAACTGACGCATTTCACCGCCAGTAGCTGCCTCGGTCAGGGGATCGAGCCGACGCTCGCAGCTTTGCAGCAGGCCCGCAGCGGCCTATCGCCGTGCCGGTTCGAGAGCGTCGAGCTGCCGACCTGGATCGGCCAGGTTGCCGGCGTCGACGCCGTACGCCTGCCGTCCTCGCTGCAGCGGTTTGACTGCCGCAACAGCCGTCTGGCGCTGCTGGCGCTGGGCCAGGACCGGTTTGATCAGGCGGTGCGCGCGGCCATCGCGCGCTACGGCGCGAGGCGCGTTGGCCTTTACCTGGGCACCAGCACCTCCGGCATTCTGACCACCGAGATCGCCTACCGGCAGCTGGACCCGGTCACCGGCGCGCTGCCCCCCGAATTCGACTATGCCGGCACGCACAACTCGTTCTCGGTGGTGGACTTCGTCGCGCAGCTATTCGACCTGGCCGGCCCGGCGGTCGCGGTGTGTACCGCCTGCTCCTCCAGCGCCAAGGTGTTCGCAGCCGCGCAGCGCATGATTGCCGCCGACCAGATCGATGCCGCGATCGTCGGCGGCGTCGATTCGCTGTGCCTGACTACGCTGTATGGTTTTCACGCGCTGCAGCTCACCTCGCGCCAGCCCTGCCGGCCATTTGACCGCGCGCGCGACGGGCTGTCGATCGCTGAGGCCGCGGCGTTTGCACTGCTCGAGCGCGCGCCGCAGCATCCGGACGACAATGCGGTGCTGATGCTCGGCGCCGGTGAATCGAGTGATGCCTACCACATGTCCAGCCCGCAGCCTGACGGCGCCGGCGCGCTGGAGGCGATGCGCGCAGCGCTCGCGGCAGCCGGGGTCAGCGCGGGCGCGGTCGATTACATCAACCTGCACGGCACTGGCACTCCCAGCAACGACAGTGCCGAGAGTCGTGCGGTCACGGCGCTGTTCGGCGATGTCACGCCATGCAGCTCCACCAAGGGCGCCACCGGCCATGCACTGGGCGCCGCCGGCGCACTGGAGGCGGTGATCTGCGCGATTGCGCTGCAGTCGTCCCTGCTGCCCGGCGGACTGCATCGGCGTGAACCGGACCCCACCCTCACTCTTAACTATCTCGACCGCAACCAGGGCGCGACGCTGCGCTGCGTGCTGAGCAATTCCTTCGGCTTCGGCGGTGCCAACTGCAGCCTGCTGTTCGGCCGCGGGGCGCGAGCCGATCGATGAGCCGCCTTAACGCCGTAATCACCAGTGTCGGGCTGCTCGGTCCTGGGATCAGGGGTTGGGAGGATGCGCGTGAGGTTCTGAACGGACAGCGCGCCTATGGCGGGCAGCGGACCGTCATACCACCGGCCGCCGCGTTGCCGCCGGCCGAGCGTCGTCGGGCCGGGCGCGTTATTCATACCGCGCTGGCGGTCGGCGCCGAGGCACTGGCGCACGCCGGTGCCGACGCCGGCACGCTGCCGATGGTATTTGCATCCTCGGGCGGCGATGGCGATAACTGCCACGAGATCTGCGTGGCGCTGGCCGCTGAACCGCGCCAGATCTCTCCGACGCGATTCACCAATTCGGTGCACAACGCGGCCGCTGGCTACTGGAGCATCGCGCATGGCTGCCGCGAGGCCTCCACCGCTCTGTGCGCCGGCGACGCCAGCGTCGGGGCGGGTCTGCTCGAAGCCTGCGCGCAGCTGGCCAGTGGCGCCGGCCGCGTGCTATTGCTGTGCTATGACGCCGACTATCCGCCGCCGCTACGCGCCAAGCAGCCGGTGCCCGACGCGTTTGGCGCCGCGTTGCTGCTGCAGCGAGCACCGGCGGCCGACCGGCTCGCTACTATCACACTGGAACTGAGCGACACCCTGCCCGCCACCGCGATGAGTGATACCGGTCTTGAGGCCTTGCGCCGGATGATTCCGGCGGCGCGCTGCCTGCCGTTGCTTCAATCCCTGGCCCGGCAGCGCGCTGGCACGGTGGTGCTCGATTACCTGCGCGGCGTGCAGCTGGCGATCGAGGTGCGCACGTGAAGCTCGATCGCCACTGGATCGAGAGCCACATTCCTCATCAGGGCCGCATGTGCCTGCTGGATGAAGTGCTGTCGTGGGACCTGCAGCGCGTCGCCTGCCGCACCGGCAGTCATCGCGCGGCCGACAATCCGCTGCGTGCCCATGGCCGGTTGAGTTCGGTGTGTGCCATTGAATACGGCGCCCAGGCGGTGGCGGTGCATGGCGCACTGCTGCAGAGCCGGCCGGGCGCTGGCAGCGGTTTCGGCATGCTGACCAGCGCGCGTCGGGCCGAATTCGCCGTGGCGCGCCTGGATGATGTCCCCCAGGACCTGATCGTCACCGCAGTGCGCCTGCACAGTGACGCGGTCAGCGCGCTCTACGCCTTCAGCCTGCAGGAGGGCGAACGCCTGCTGGCACAAGGTCGCTTAAGCGTGCTGCAGGGAATGGCCAGCGCACCGGCTCCGACGTGAGCCCCGCGCCGCGTCGCGCGCTGGTTACCGGCGGTAGCGGCGCCTTGGGCGCCGCGATCTGCGCGCGGCTGGCGCAAGCAGGCCATCACGTCTATGTGCACGCCCATCGCGGTCAGGCCGCGGCCGAGCGCCTGGTGCAACAGCTGCGACAGCGCCAGCTTCAGGCCGAGCCGCTGGTGTTCGACGTCACCGATGCACACGCCAGCCAGGCCGCGCTCGGGCCGCTGCTGGAAACCGGCGCGATCCAGATCCTGGTCAACAATGCCGGGATTCACGCTGACGCGGTGTTTCCGGGGATGTCGGCCGAGCAATGGCAGCGAGTGCTGGACGTGTCGCTGCACGGTTTTTTCAATGTCACGCAGCCGCTGCTGCTGCCGATGCTGCGCACGCGCTGGGGCCGCATCCTCAACATGTCGTCGGTGGCGGCCCAGAGCGGCAATCGCGGCCAGGTGAACTATGCCGCCGCCAAAGGCGCCCTGATCTCTGCCACCCGGGCGCTGGCACTAGAGGTCGCCAGCCGCGGGGTCACCGTCAACGCTCTGGCACCGGGAATCATCGACAGCGGCATGAGCGAGGGACACTTTGACCCCGCCACCATTGCGCGGCTGGTGCCCATGGGCCGTGCGGGTACGCCGGCCGACGTGGCGGCTGCGGTCGACTTCCTGGTCAGCGATGCGGCCAGCTATGTCACCGGCCAGGTGATCTCGATCAACGGCGGCATGTACTGAGCCGTCGATCACGCCGGGACCGCCATGGCGGCTGGCTATAATCGACGGTGATGAAGGCGTCTAGCTACAGCCGACGACGGTGCGGGCTTCGGCCGCTGCGCTGGGCAGTGCTCGCGCTGCTGCTGCCTTCGATGGCGGCACTGGCCGGCAATACCACCTCGCCGAGCATCAACGCCAAGAGCACCAAGCTGCGCGCCAGCCAGCACTCCTCGGTAATCGTGTCCTCGTCCACCGGCAAAGCCAAAATGGGCCGTGACACACTACTCAAACAGCGCACCGGGATCCTCGGGACCAGCACCCGGCGCAGCGCGACCACGGTGACCTCCAAATTGCGGCCGCCCGCCAGAACTATTGTCACCAAAACGCTGACTTCGAAATAACCTATTGTTTTATAACATTTTTGTTTCTTGTCGCTGATTACCGACAGGCGGTCGAGGTGACAAAAATGTTAAACTGAGGACCATCCCGTTACCCCCTTGAGGGTGGCCCCCATGACTCGCAGACGACTCCGGCTCCCCGAAGCCATTGCCCTGATCGCTACCGCCCTGCCGGCGCTGGCGTCTCCGACGGAAACAACCCCTGCCGATTCGCCGTTCGCGGCCATGCGCAGCAGCGCCCACGAATTCGGTAGCAGCGTCAAACGCGGCTCGGTCGAAATCGGGCACCGCGTGCAGCAGGGCACCCGCCAGGCGGGGCAACAGTTGCACAGCGGCATCCACCAGATGGGCAATGGCATCCATCGCTGGTGGAACGGCGTGCGTACCGGCCTCGCCCACGCCTGATAGCCGGTTCGTAAGCACGGCCTGAGCCGGGCACTCAGCGCCGCGAGTGCGGCTCTTTGGTTATGTCGTCTCCTCGGACGGCAACTGCGTCGGCGGCGCGATCTTCCAGCGCCGGTGAATCCAGGTCCAGTCGGCCGGATTGGCGCGAATCATCTGCTCTACCAGCCCGGCATAGCGCGCCGTGAAGCTGGCCGTATCGAGCCGCTCCCCGGCGGCGCAGATCGGTACGCAGTCGAGCTCATACTGACCGCGCGCCAGCCGTCGCATCGGTATGAAGAAGGCGGCGTAGCCGGTCAGACGCGCGATCTCTGCCGGCCCCGGATAAAACGGCGTCGGCCGTCCCAGAAAATCGACCCACTGGCGTCGACCACTGGAGGCAGGCACCTGGTCGGCGTGCAGCGCCACGCCATGCAGTTCGCCGCGCCGCCGCACCACCTCGCGCACCAGCTTTTTGGCGGCTATCAGATGGCCGCCGAAACGGCAACGCATCTTGCGCAGCTCGCGATCGAATCGGGCCGAGTGCAGCGGCTTGTAGCCAGCCTCGATCGGCACGCCCAGAAACAGCACGCAAGCCTGCAGCGTCCACTCCCAGTTGCCCTGGTGCGCACCCAGCAGCAGCACCGAGCGGCCGGCACCAGTTTCGGCCGCGACCCGCTCGACGTTGTGCATGCGCATGTGCATGCGCAATTGATCGGCCGACAGGTCGGCCATCTTGATGAACTCGGCCGCCACCTGCGACAGGTTGCGGTAGTACTGAGTCAGCAGCGCATCGATCTGAGCGCGACCGAGCTCGGGGAAACAGCGCTGCAGATTGTCGCGCGCCACCGCGACGCGGAAGCGAAATACGTGCCGCAGAATCCACATGATCACTGCGGTGAGCCGATACAGCGATGGCAATGACAGGCGCGCGAGCGCCCGCAGCCACGCGGCCGGCGGCCCCAAGTCGCGCTCCTCGGGCGGCGATTCGTTCGGCTGTGACATCGGTCGGGATAGCTTAAGCGCTTCGACTCGCGCTAAGGTGCCCTATCATGCTCTGGGTCAAAGCTGTGCACTTGCTGGCGGTGATCGCCTGGCTGGCGGGCCTGTTCTATCTGCCACGCATCTTCGTGCATTACGTCGAGGGCCGCTCGCAGGGCGAGGACGTGCGCCGGCTGGTGGTGATGGCGCGCCGGCTGTCGACTTTCATGAGCATCATGGCGATCGCCGCGTTGGCGCTCGGACTGTGGTTGTGGCTTGGCTTTCACGACGGCGGCCGCTGGTTGATGGTGAAGTTGATCTTCGTGCTGGCGCTGGTGGGTTACCATGGCGCCTGCCAGGTGCTGCTGCGGCGGCTGCGGTCCGGCGCGCCGATGCCGAGCGCGCTGGCGCTGCGCCTGTTCAACGAGGCCGCGCTACTGATCGTGGTGCCGATCGTGTTGCTGGCGGTGATCAAGCCGTTCTGACGGCGCTTCACACCGTACGGCTGAACAGCGCCTTGTCGGGGGTGCGGCGCGCCAGCCGCGCATCAAACGCCATGCAGATGTTGCGCAGATAGCCGCGGCCCTTGTCGGTCACGCGGCAGCCGCTGACGCCTAGCTCGACCAGGCCGTCGGCCGCCGGCTCGGCCAGCCGCTCGGCCGCGGTGCGCAGGTAGCCGGTGAAATCGCCCGGCTCGTCCCAGCGTGTTTCCAGTCGTGTCATCAGGCGCAGGATGTGCCGGCGCAGCACCTGGTCCTCCGGGTCAAGCAGGTGCCCGCGCTGAATCGGCAGCTCGCCGGCGGCGACGCGCTCCTGATAACGCTGCAGATCCTTCTCGTTCTGCGCGAATGCATCCCCGGCATCGCCGATCGAGGACACGCCCAGGCCAATCAGCGGCCGGGTGAAGGCGGTGGTGTAGCCCATGAAATTACGATGCAGCGTGCCGGAGCGCAGCGCGCGCCACAGAGCATCGCTCTCGAGCGCGAAGTGATCCAAGCCGATCTCGCGGTAGCCCTCCTGCTGCAATCGCGCGCGCGCCAGTTCGTACAGCGCGCGCTTGTGCTCCCCGACCGGCAGATCGGCCTCGGTGAAGCGTCGCTGGCCCGGCTTGATCCACGGCACGTGCGCGTAGCCGTAGAGCGCGATGCGATCGGGGCGCAGCCGGCACACCGCATCCATGGTGGCCTCGATGCTGGCACTGGTCTGCAGCGGTAGGCCATAGATCAGATCGAAATTGACGCTGTCGAATGCCAGTACGCGCGCCGCGCGCGTGACCTCGGCCACCTGCTGCTCGCTCTGCACGCGGTTGACGATGTCCTGCACCTTGGGATCGAAGTCCTGGACGCCCAGGCTGATGCGGCGAAAGCCGTGGCGCGCGAGCACCTGCAGCTGCTCCGCTGTGGTGACGCGCGGGTCGACTTCGATCGAGGCCACTGCCTCGGGCCGCAGGCGGATACGGCCAAACAGCCCGGCGAGCAGCGTCTGCAGCTCCTCAGGCGACAGGAACGTCGGCGTACCGCCGCCGAAATGCAGCTCGCCCACATCGAGCGTCGCACTGCCAAGCTGCTGCAGATAAAGATCGAGCTCGCCGAGCAGCGACTGCAGATAGGGCGGCACGAACGCATGACTGCGGGTAATACGGGTGTTGCAGCCGCAGAAGGTGCACAGCGCGCGACAGAAGGGAATATGCAGATACAGTGCGGCACCGTGCTCATCGGCCTGGGCCAGCGCCGCGGCCACGTGCGCGATCCACTGCGCCGCGCTCGGCGTGCCTTCCCAGTACGGTACGGTCGGGTAGCTGGTGTAGCGCGGCCCGGCGACGTCGTACTTGGCGATCAGCGGATCAGCCCCGGGTATCATCCGAACATCTCCCGCTGCACTCTCAGCACCAGTCGAATATTGTCCTCGGGCGTGGTCTGCAGCACGCCGTGCCCTAGACCACACACCCAGGCGGCGCGCGTCGCCGCCGGCAGCGTCAGCACCCGGGCAAACACCTCGCGCACGCGCGCTTCAAGTTCCTGCGACGGCAGCAGCAGCCACTGCGGATCGAGGTTCCCCTGCACGCTCCAGCGCGTGCCCAGTGAGCGCAGCGCTTCGCGCAGATCGTGCCGCCAGTCGATACCCAGGCACTGCAGGTCGAGCCCCTGCAGCGCCTCCCAATGCGATGGCCCGGTATCACGCGAGTAATACACCAGCGGGGTATGGGGGCAGCGGGCACGAAACGCGCGCATCACGGCCGCCAGCGGCGGCACCGCGCTGCGCGCGTAACGCTCCGGGCTGAGAATACCGGCGGCGGTGTCAAAGATTGCCACGCAATCGGCGCCGGCATCGGCCTGCAGCGCCATGTTCGCGGCCAGCAGTTCGCATAGACGCTCGTTGAAGCCCTCGTACAGGCCGTCATCCAGTCCGATCACGCCCTCGCGCTCGAAGCCCTGGTGCGATCCGGCCACCGCATAGGCGTACAGCGTGAACGGACCGCCGACAAAACCGATCAGCGAGCGATCCGAGGGCAAGCGGGCCCGCAGCCGCGCGATGGCTTCGGCCTGAAATGCCATGCGGGTGGCGCGCGCCGCTCCGCCCCGCAGCCTCGCCAGGTCGGCAACTTCGCGCAGATGCCAGTCCAGCTTCGGACCGGGCGCGTAGCTTAGCCCCATGCCCATCGCTTCCAGCGGAAATAGCAGATCGGAAAACAGGATCGCGGCATCGAAGTCGAAGTCCTCAATCGGCCCTAAGGTCACGGCCACGGCCAGATCTGGCCGCTTGCACAGCTGCATGAAATCGTGACGGGCGCGCAGCCGCTGGTAGTGGCGGTGGTAGCGTCCGGCTTGGCGCATGAACCACACCGGCGGGCGGCCGCGATTACGGCGCGTCAGCGCCTGCTGCAGCAGCGAATCGGTCGGCGGCTCACTCACGTTGGATCTCGGTCAAGAGGTAGCCGACGCCGCGGATGCTGCGGATGATGCGCGGATCGGCCGGGTCGAACTCGATCAGCTTGCGCAGCCGCACGATGAAGTTGTCGACCGTGCGCGAGGTCGGAAACTCATCGGTGGACCAGGCCCGATCGAGGATCTCATCGCGGCTCACCGCCCTGCCGACGCGCTCGGCCAGCAGCCGCAGCACGGCACACTCCTTGTGGGTGAGCGCCACCGACTCGGCGTCCACCGTGGCCGCGAAGCGCTCGAAGTCCACCACCGCCCGGCCGATGTGCACCCGACCGCGCATCTCGCCAGGCACCCGCACCAGTTCCTGCGCGCGCTTGAGGCTGTTGTGGATGCGCAGCAGCAGTTCGCGGAAGTGAAACGGCTTGCCGACGTAGTCGTCGGCGCCCAGTTCCAGACCGTGGATGCGATCTTCCGCGGCGGCGTGGGCGGTCAGGAAGATGATGGCGGTGGCCGGTGCCTGCGTGCGCAGCAGCCGTGCGAACTCGAAGCCATTGCCGTCGGGCAGCCCCACATCCAGCAGCGCCAGATCGAAGGCAGCGCTGCCGAGTGCGCGCCTTGCGCTGGCGAGCGACTCTGCCACCTGCACCTGGAATCCCTCGGCCCGTAGCCGTTCCGCCAGCGTCTCGGCGACGTTGCGCTCGTCCTCGAGCAACAGCAGCCGGCCGGCGCCACTCATGCCGCCACCGGCAGCCACAGCTCGCAGTGAAAACCCTCGCCCGGTGCGGTATCGAACGCCGCCCGGCCGCCCATGCGCTGCATCAACCGGCGTACCAGGTACAGGCCGACGCCGGCCCCATGCGAGGCGCTGCCGCGCCCGAATAGGCGGCCAAGTGGTCCGGTCCCAGCCGCCACGCCGCGGCCGTTGTCCTGGTACTCGAGCACCACGAACTGGGGGCGCCGGCTCGCCGTCAGCCGCACGCTGACCGGATCGATCTGCGAGTGGCGCACCGAGTTCTCGACCAGATTGCGCAGGATCAATTGCAGCGCGGCCGCGTCGGCCTGCACCGGCGGCAGATCCGGCTCGACGTGCGCTCGCACATCCACGCGCGCGCCATGCGCTGCGGCGATGTCGGGCAACGCGCGCTGCAGCCACGTGGGCAGCGGCAATTCCTGCTCGGACAGCCCGCCGCCGCCTTCGATACGCGCCAGCTCGAGCGTCTTATCGATCTGGGATTCCAGCCGGTGCGAGTCCTCGAGCAGCCGCCGTGCCAGCTCGGCACGCTGATCGCCCTCGGCGATCGCCTCGGCCTGCAGCCGGATGCTGGTCAGCGGCGTGCGCAGCTCGTGCGTCACCGAGGCGAAGAATGCCTGCATGCTGCGGGCACGGCGCTGTTCGCGCCAGTACAGCCACGCCAGCAGCAGCGATACCACCAGCAACAGCGCCAGAAAGGTACTGGACTCGCCCACCAGCATCAGGCGCGTACGCGCCCACTGCGCGGCGGCGCTGGCCGCCGCGCCGCTCTGGTCATCACCCTTGAGCGCCTGCAGCGCAGCGATCTGGCGCGCCTGGCGGCCGATCACGGTGGCCCACCACGCCACGAGCGCGAACTGCAGGGCCAGCCACACGGCCACGGCGCCCGCGACCAGCGCGGTGCGTCGCATCGGCGCGATGCTCAGCGAGCCCTGGCCGGCGTTGCGACTCACAGACCCAACCATTGGCGCCAGTGCGCGGCTTGCGGGAACACCCGCAGATTCTGCACGCCGGCGCGGCATAAGTGCTCGTGAGTGCGACCCGGGCCGCAGGCGTGCTGCGCCTTGCCGCCGACGCTCTTGCCCCAGCGCTCAAACTGCGCTCCGCTCGACCAGAACAGGTGCGTGGCCTCGGCGGGCGGTGCGCCCGCCGCCGCCGCGGGCGGCGACGGCGCGTGCCGGTAGGTCGCGATCACCTCACGGGCAGGCCAGCCGGCCACCGCGTCCTGGTGGGTGAACACCGTCCAACGACCCATCGGTGGCAGCTGCAGCAGTGGTTCGGCCAGTAACGGCGCGAGCGCGGCAAAGCCCAGCCCATCGGCGCTGCCATCGACCCAGACGCCGCGCGCGGCCAGCGCGCGCCAGGTGGCGGTGCCGGGAACCCAGATGGGGGCGCCGCCGTGGATCGGCGGCGGCAGGCTGTCGGGCCAGGCCCATTGGTGGGCCACGAATACGGCGGCGGCGGTCTCGAGGCATTCGGCCGCGTGCCGAATACCGGCAGCCACAGGCTCGCCAACGGCGCGCTCCGCCTGGCTGCCGTCCCAGGCGCGGATGGCACCCTTCGCAGGCAGCAGTGGGGGTTCAGGGCTCCAGCGCGGCGGCGGGGAATTCTGGCCGGCATCGGCGTCATCGCCGGAGCGTTCGTACATCAGTGCGCCCAGCCCGGGGAGCTCGATCTGGGTGGCGCCAAAGCGCTGCTGACAGCCACCGCCGCGCACGGCCAGCAGCGCGCGCTCGGCCGCGACCGCCTGGCGCGTGGACGGATCATCCAAGGCCGCCAGCAGTGCCGCGGTCGGCGCATCGTCCAGCCGGCATTCGAGCGCCAGCGCTCCCTGGGCAGGGGCGGCCGGACATGCCGACAGTGGTAGCAGCATGTGCGGCAGCGGCGCGAACAGCTGGCGCAGCAGCGCCTGACCCGCGCCATCGCTCCACAGGCGCGCTAGACCCGCGAACGCCAGCACGATGCCATCCAGGTGACGGGCGGATCCGCGCGGTTCGTGCAGCCGCCGCAGGCGCGTGTCGACGTTGCCGCGCAGCTCATGCAGCGACACCCGCGGCGGCGAGCGATCCTCCGCGCGACACTGTGGCAGTACCTGCTGCAGAAACCCCGGCACGAAGCTGGCGCGCCGCGGCGAGGAGCTGCCGATACGCAGCTCGTGACCGGCCTCCAGCCGCTCCGGCACGTCGTGCGCAAACACCACCAGATCGTGAGGCCACTGGCGGCGTGGCACCGCGGCCAATCGCAGTTTGGCCGTGCGATCTAGGCTCAGATCCTTGTAGGAGTGCACGGTGAAATCGACGCGGCCGTCGAGCAGCGCGGCGTCGAGCTCATCGGTGAAGAATTCCTTGCCCTCGACGCCCGCCAGCGGGATGTCGAGCAGACGATCACCGCGGGTATCGATGCCGATCAATTCGATCGATAGATCCGGGTGCAACTGCTGCAGCTGCGCTGCCACCGCCGCGCTTTGAGCGCGGGCCAGGAGCGAGCGGCGCGTGCCGAGCTTCAGTGCCCGCAGCGCCATGGGTCAAAGAGAATCGAAGGCTGCCAGGTCTTCCCAGCTGTGCGGGTGCGAGGCGCTGGCGCCCAGGGCGCGCAGCGTGGCCTTTTCCTGGCAGGCACGGCGGGCGCGCTCGAATTGGCGCCGACGGTGCTCGGACTGTGCCCGCAACATATCAAACAGCGTACCCAGACTGACCAGCTCGGGCAGCGCGTTCCAGGGCGCACTATCGGCGCTCTCCAGTCCCAGATGGATCACCCGGCCGGCGCGGTCGATGCGCTCATGCCAGGCGGCGATGCGCGCGGCATCCTGCGACGGCTCGCCGGGTACGCACACCACGACGTTGCGAGCGGCGCGCCAGGCCGCCAGCTCGCCCTGCTGCCCACCTTCGATGAGGCGCACGGGGCGCGACGGCTCGCGCTTGGCCAGCTCGCGCGACAGCTCCAGCGCGCGCTCGGCGGTCCGATTCCACAACCACAGTTCCGATCCGGGCAGCCACGGCGCCACCGACTGCGCCAGCTGACCGGCCCCGATCAGAAGCGTCGGGCCGTCGCCGGCCAAATCGCCCAGCAGACGGCGGGTCTGTGAACCGTAGGAGGCGCTGCCCAGATGACTCAGGTGCTGCGCCCGGACCGCCTTGGCATCCTGGAACAGCCACTGCATCCATGGCGACAGCGAGCGCGCGAGCGCCGCGTCCTGCTCGGAAAATTCGCGCCAGCGGGCTTTGATCTGACCGAAGATCTCGGTCTCGGCGACCAGCTTGCTCTCAAGGCCGCTGGCGAAGCGCAGCAGAAACGCGTACGCCGACTCGCCACTGTAACTCTCGAGCGCGCCATCATCGGGAATCTGCTGACGCGCGCCCTCGGCGGCCTGGGCGCCCGTCGCGTCGAAGATGGCGACCCGGCGCTGACAGGTGTCGATGACAAATCGGTCGACCCGGGGGCTGCACTCAGCAGCAGCCGCGCCCGCCAGCCGCGCAGCGCGCCAATGCAGCACCCTGAGATCGCTCAGTTCCACGCGCGGCAGACTATCGCGGGGCCTTCGCTGAGTGTCATGGCCGTGTCACCGGGGGTCGCGGCTCGATCCCGGCCGCACACATCTGTGACCTAGCGCGGCCACCTTCAGCGCGCCGTGGGCCCGCGCCGGCGACGGACTCCAAGTCCTTGATTGGACATAATCACTGCGCCCGCTAGCGAGCGCTGCGGAAAGTCAGCACCGTTTTCTCTGAGTAGGTCTGCCCCGGTCGCAGGATCGTGCTCGGAAAGCGCGCCTGGTTCGGGGAGTCGGGAAAGTGCTGCGTTTCCAGGCACAGTCCGGTCCGGTAGCCGTACACCGAGCCGCCGCCGCCCGCCGGTTTGCCGTTGAGTGCATTGCCCGAATAGAACTGCAAGCCCGGCTGCGTGGTGCGGATCTCGAGCGAGCGGCCAGTGGCCGGATCGGACAGGATCGCCGCCAGCGTCAGTGCTCCTGGCTGCGACTTGCTCAGCACCCAGTTGTGATCGTAGCCGTGCGCGCGCAGCAGCTGCTCGTCCTGCTCGCCGATGCGACTGCCGATCGGCTGCGGCTGGTGAAAGTCGAATGGCGTGCCGGCCACCGGGCGCAGCTCGCCGGTCGGAATCAGTGCGGCGTCGACCGGAGTGAAGCGGTCGGCATTGATCATCAGCACGTGATCGACGATGGTTCGGGCCGGATCGCCGCTGAGATTGAAGTAGGCGTGATTGCTCAGGTTCACCGGCGTGGGCGCGGTGGTGGTGGCCTCGTACTCGATCGCCAGCGTATCGTCATTGTCGAGCCGGTAAGTGACGTGCGCGGTCAGCTCGCCTGGAAAGCCCTCCTCTCCGGGCGCGCTGACGTAGGTCAGAAGCAGCACCGGTCCGCGCGGGCTGTCGCTCGGCTGCGCGCTCCAGACACGCTTGTCGAAGCCGACGCGCCCCCCGTGCAGCGTGTTGTGACCGTCATTGGGCGCCAGTGCATACGACACCCCATCGAGCGCGAAGTGTGCGCCGGCGATGCGGTTGGCGTAGCGGCCGATGGTGGCGCCGAAATACGGAACACCGGCCAGGTACGGATCGAGCGAGTCGAAGCCCAGTACGATGTTCTTGAATTGAGCAGTGCGATCCGGCGTCTTGAGCGATACCAGCGTCGCGCCGTAGGTCATGACGCGCGCTTCGATACCGTGGACATTGGTAAGGGTGTAGATCTCCACTGACTGATCTCCCGCGCGACCGAAGGCGGCGTGCTCGATCGGGCTGTGGCCGAGGTCGTAGGCCAGCGCACTGGTCCCGGTCGCGCCACTCGCCACCCAGGCGATCAGCGCCTGCACCGCGAGCTGTGTTGCTGTCCGCATCGCCGTCCCTGCCTGACCCGTTCGAGGGCGCGTATTAGAGCAGACCGGTGTGCTGGTGTCCGCCGACGCCTACAGCCGCAGCGGACTGCCGGGATCACTGCGCAGGCCACGGGACAGGTAGAATTCAAAGTCCATAGCCGCGCGGGCTCGACAGCGGCGGATCCAGCATGTCACAGCAAGAAGCCGGAGAACGCGGCGCTCGTATCCGAGACGCCAGGCTCGGACTGGTCGATGAGGCCACGCTGCGCATCTTTATCGACAGCGTGCGCGATTACGCCATGCTGATGCTCGATCCGTCCGGCAAGGTGGTGAGCTGGAACTCCGGCGCCGAGGCGATCAAGGGCTATCGGGCCGAGGAGATCATCGGCCGCCACTTCTCGCAGTTTTACCCGCCCGAGGCGCTGGCGCGCGGCCTGCCGGCGCAAGAACTCAACGTCGCCTCAGCCACCGGGCGCTTTGAGGACGAGGGCTGGCGCGTGCGCCGCGACGGCTCGCAGTTCTGGGCCAATGTGATCATCACCGCGCTGCGGGATGTCAGTGGCCGCCTGATCGGCTTCGCCAAGGTCACGCGCGACCTGACCGAGCGGCGGCACGTGGAGGAGACTCTGCGCCAGAGTGAGGAGCGGTTCCGCTCGCTGGTGCACGGCATCAAGGACTACGCCATTTTCATGCTCGATCCGGGCGGCAACGTGGCCACCTGGAATGAGGGCGCGCGCCGCATCAAGGGCTACGAAACCGAGGAAATTGTGGGATCGCATTTCTCCCTCTTCTATCCGCCGGAGATGCTCGAGCGCGGCGTGCCGGATCGCGAACTGCGAATGGCTCGCCTTGAGGGCAGCTTCGAAGACGAAGGCTGGCGGCTGCGCAAGGACGGCTCGCGCTTCTGGGCCAACGTCATTATCACCGCGATGCGCGATGCCGGCGGCAACCTGACCGGCTTTTCGAAGGTCACTCGCGATCTGACCGAGCGGCGCGCACACGAGATGCAGCTACGCGAGAGCGAAGAGCGCTTCCGTCTGCTGGTCGAGGGCGTGTCCGAATATGCCATCGTGATGCTGGATCGGCAGGGTGCCGTCAGCAGCTGGAATGCCGGCGCCGCGCGCATTCAGGGCTACGAGCCGTCGGAGATCATCGGCCGGCACTTCTCACACTTCTACAGCGCCGAGGACGTCGCAGACAACAAGCCGTGGCAGCAGCTGCACCGGGCCCGCATCGAGGGTCGCGTCACCGACGAGAACTGGCGCGTACGCAAGGACCGGACGCTGTTCTGGGCCGGCACCGCCATCACTTCGCTGTACGACGCCGACGGCAACCATTACGGCTTCGCGCAGGTGATGCAGGATCTGACGCAGCGGCGGCATACCCAGAGCCTGGCCGATGCAGCCCAGCGCATGCAGGAATTCATCGCCATGCTAGCGCACGAGCTGCGCAATCCGCTCGCCCCGATCCGCAATGCGGTCGAGCTGATGGGTCGCAAGGGCTTGAACGATCCGACCCTCGAGGCGATGCGTCAGACCATCGCCCGCCAGAGCGCGCACCTGACGCGTCTGCTGGATGACCTGCTGGACGTCAACCGCATCGCCCGCGGTCAATTTGTGATCGAAATGGCGCCAGTCGACCTGTCGGAGGTGCTGGCGCGGGCGATCGAGTCTAGCCGTCCGAACATCGAGTCGCGCGGTCACCGGCTCAACGCCAGCTCGATCGCACCGCCACTGTGGGTACAGGGCGATGCGGTGCGACTCACCCAGGTGTTCGTCAACATTCTCAACAACGCCGGCAAGTACACCCCCAACGGCGGCGAGATCTCGCTGCGCGCCGCGGTCCAGGACGGCGAAGTAGTCGCCCGGATACGCGACACGGGACGTGGCATCGAACGCGCGGAACTCGAGCGCGTGTTTGACCTGTTCGTGCAGCTGCATCCGACCTCGGATGCCGCCATCGGCGGCCTGGGAGTCGGTCTGGCGCTGGTGCGACGCGTGGTCGAATTGCATGCCGGCAACGTGCGCGTGGTCAGCGACGGCGCCGGCAAGGGCAGCGAGTTCATCGTGCGGCTGCCGAGCAACGCTGCGGGCAGCGCGGTGCGGCCGGCCGTCGCGCCGCCGTTGCCCGAGTCTGCCCATCGATTACGCGTGCTGCTGGTCGACGACAATCGCGATGCTGCCGACACGCTCGAGCTACTGGTGCGATCGATGCACCACGAGGTGCGCGCCGTCTATGACGGCCAGTCGGCGCTGCGCCTGATCGAATCGTTCAGGCCGCAGGTGGTGCTGCTCGATATCGGCATGCCGCACATGAATGGCTATGAGGTCGCCAAGGAAATCAGCCGCGCCAGTGCCGAGCCCAGGCCGGTGCTGGTTGCAGTCACCGGCTGGGGTCAGGAGACCGATCGCGCGCGCGCGCACGATGTCGGCTTTCGCTTCCACTTCGTCAAACCGGTGACCGAGCACGCCATGCAGTCGATGCTGAACGAAGTCGCCGCCACATTGCACGACACCGGCCGCAGCCCCGCCTAAGCAGCCGCGCGCACCGGCGTGCAAGCCGGTGCTAACAATTGTTAAGATGCGGGCGCACAACCGCGCCCGCGGCCGTCAAGCTGGCCGCTTAGAAATATTCTGCGGAGGCCGCCAGCATGAAATGCATAAGCGTGTTTTATCCTGCCAAGGACAACGACGCCTTCGACCACGAGTTCTACCGGCGCCGTCACGTGCCGCTGATCGAAGACATTCTCGGCAAAAGCCTGCACCGCATCGAGGTGCGCCGAGGCAGCCCCAATCCCGACGGCTCGCCGCCGCTGTATACCGCCGTCATCAGCATCTGGATCGCCGACTGGGATGGCTATCAGAAGGCCATGGCGCTGCGCGCCCGGGAACTGATCGAGGAAGTGCCACTGTTCACCAAGGTGATGCCGACCTTTCAGACCGACGAAGTGGTCTATGCCGGTCCGAACGGCTGATGGCGTCAGAGCTATTCGACTGCGTGATCGTCGGGGCGGGCTCGGCCGGCTGCGTGCTGGCAAACCGCTTGAGCGAAGACCCCGGCCGGCGCGTACTGCTGCTGGAGGCCGGCGGCCCGACCAGCGGATGGTTCAAGGACCTGCCGATCGCCTTTCCGCAGTACGTGCTGAGGCGCGACCTGAATTGGAATTTCGTCAGTGAGCCCGAACCGCAGCTGGGCGGGCGGCGCGTCGAGGTACCGCGAGGCAAGGCGCTGGGCGGTTCCAGCGCCATCAACGGCATGGTGTACGCACGCGGACACCATCTGGATTACGACGACTGGGCGCGCGCCGGCCTGGGCGGCTGGAGCTATGCCGAGGTGCTGCCGTATTTCAAGCGCTCCGAGAACAGCTGGCTGGGCGAGAGCATCTATCACGGCGGATCGGGCCCGATGCAGGTGCGCGCAGTCCCGGACGGCATGATGTATGCCGAGTTGCGCGCCGCGACCGTGGCCGCAGGCTATCCACCGACTGAGGACTACCACGGGGCACAGTGCGAGGGCGCGCAGCGCGGTGAGATGACCGTAAATGACGGGCGCCGCGGCAACGTCGCCCACAGCTTTCTCAAACCGGCGATGCGCCGCCCGAATCTGACCGTGCGCAGCCATACGCACGCCACGCGCGTGCTGTTCGATGCCGCGCGCGCCTGCGGCGTTGAGTATTTGCACCGCGACCAGAAGCTGGAAGCGCACGCTGACCAGGTGGTCCTCGCCGGCGGCACTTATGGATCGCCGGCGCTGCTGCTGCATTCGGGCATTGGGCCCGCGGCCCAGTTACAGCGGATTGGCATCGGCGTGCGCGTCGACCTGCCAGGCGTTGGACACAATCTCATCGAGCATCCATTTCTGATGCTCGGCTGGCGCGCCCGCACGCAGGGGTTCCGCTGCGCGCTGCGTGCCGATCGCGCCGCGCTGTCTTTGCTGCGCTGGGCATTGACCGGCAGCGGAGCGTTCGCCACCAACGGCGCGGCTGGTCACGTGTTTATTCGCACCGAGCCGGGATTGGACCGACCGGACATGCAGCTGACCTGTGTGGCGGCCGCGATGAGCGCACGCGAGGTGTGGTTTCCCGGATTCGGCAAGCGGCCCGAGCACATGATCGGCGTGGGGGTGTCGATGATCCGTCAGGACAGCCGCGGCATGGTCGCACTGCGCTCGTCCGACCCGCTCGAGCCGCCGTCCATTGTCTTCAACCTGTTTCAGCGGCGATCTGACCTCGAGCGCATGGTGCGCGGTATCCGCGCCGCGCGCCGCATCTATGCGCAACCACCGCTGCAGCACCTGGTCGGTGAGGAGCTGATCCCCGGTACTGAGCTCAGCGGCGATGCGCAGCTTGAAAGCTTCGTGCTCAAGGTCGGCGCCATCACCCAGCATCCGGTCGGCACCTGTCGTATGGGCAGCGAGCATGACGCCGACGCGGTGCTCGACGCCGATCTGAAGGTGCGCGGCGTCGAGGGTTTGCGGGTGATCGACGCCTCGGTCATGCCGACCGTGCCGGGCGGCAACACCAATGCCCCCACGATTATGATTGCCGAAAAGGGCGCCGATCTGATTCGGGGCCGCCATCTAGCGCCCGCGGAGTTGCCACCATGCCTGCATTGAACGACAGCCCTGCCCTGATCACCGGCGCCGGCCGTGGCATCGGCCGCGCCATTGCCGAGCGACTGGCGCTGGAAGGCGCCGCCGTCACGCTGTTGGCACGCACCCAGACCGAGATCGACGCCATCGCCGCCGGCATTGGCGCGCGCGGCGGCCGCGCGCTGGCACTGGCCTGCGACGTGACCCAGCCAGATGAGGTCGCCACCGCGCTCGCCACCGCGGCACAGCGCTTCGGACCGATTCGCGTGCTGGTGAACAACGCCGGCACACCCGGGCCGTTCGGCCCGATCGGCGTGCTCGATCCACAGCAGTGGTGGGCCTCGCAGCACCTGCACCAGTACGCGCCGCTGTTGACGATGAGCGCACTGATTCCGGCGATGCAACGCGTCGGCGGCGGGCGCATCATCAATATCGTATCCAGCGCCGGCACGCGCCCGGTGCTGCATATGTCGGGCTATGCTTTGGGAAAGTGTGCCGCGATCCGCCTGACCGAGACCGTCGATCTGGAGCAGCGCGCCAACGGCATCCGCGCCTTTGCGCTGCAGCCCGGCACCATCATCACCGACATGGCCCACGCCACGATGGGATCCGCTGAAGCGCAGCGCTGGATTCCGGAGGGCATCACCATGCTCCGCGGTCGCACACCCCAACAATCGGCCACCGACCTGGCGCGCTGCTGCGCGGTCGTGGCAGCGCTCGCTGCCGGCCAATACGATGGCCTCGCCGGTCGCTACCTCGACATCGCCTGGGACCTTGATGCGCTGCTGCGTGAAGTGGTCAAGACCCCCTGAGTCGAATCGCCTTTCCTTGATGACGGTTTGCGCGCGCCACGATCCTGTCATCATGCGCAATCGGCCGGCACTGCTGGAGGGCCTGTCATGAATGCCAACCTGGCGACTGATCGGGTCGAAAGCGCCACGGCGGCGTTTCTGCAACGTCCGCATCAATTGCTGATCGCTGGCAAGTGGGTGCCCGCGGCGCAGGCAGCCACGCTCGAGGTTCTCAATCCGGCCACCGGCAGGATCCTGACGACGATCGCTGCGGGCGGCGCGCCGGAGATCGACGCCGCGGTGACAGCCGCGCGCAAGGCGTTCGCATCGGGCGCCTGGCCGAAGACGCGCGCCGCCGAGCGCGCGCGGCTGCTGTATCGCCTGGCCGATGCGATCGAGACCCATGCCGACGAGCTCGCCTGGCTGGAGAGCCTGGACGGCGGCAATCCGCTCGCCAGCGTGCGTCACGTCGATGTGGCCATGGCGATCGACTCGCTGCGCACCTCGGCGTCGCTGGCGGACAAGATCACCGGTGAGACGCAGCTGGCGGCCTCGCAAAGCGAGGGCATGGGCTACTACGTGCGCGAGCCGGTCGGCGTGGCCGGGCTGATCACGCCGTGGAACGCGCCGTTTCTGATGGCGGTCAACAAGATCGGACCGGCGTTGGCAGTGGGCTGCACGGTGGTGCACAAGCCAGCCGAGCTGGCGCCGCTGAGTGCGCTGCGGCTGGGTGAGCTGATCTGCGAGCTGGGCTTTCCCGACGGCGTGGTCAATATCGTGACCGGTCTGGGATCGACCGCCGGCCAGGCACTGGCGGAGCACCCGGACGTCAATAAGATTTCCTTTACCGGTTCGACCCGCGTGGGCCGATCGATCCTGGCCGCCTCGGCGATCAACCTGAAGCGCGTGACGCTCGAGCTGGGCGGCAAGTCGCCCATCATCGTGTTGCCCGATGCCGACCTGGAGCGCGCCGCGAACGCCATTGGCGATGAGCTGTGCTTCAAGACCGGTCAGTTCTGCGCCGCCGGCACGCGCCTGTTCGTGCACCGGCGTGCGCACGATGAGGTAGTCGAGCGCATCGCGGCGCGACTGAAGGGCGTCAAGGTCGGGCCGGGCACCGCGCCGGGCACGCAGATGGGACCGATCATTTCGGAGAAACAGCTCGACCGGGTGCTCGGCTACATCTCGTCCGGGTCATCGCAGGGCGCCGAGCTGGTCACCGGCGGCCGGCGCATCGATCGCGAAGGCTATTTCGTCGAACCGACTTTGCTGATCACCGCGCGCGCCGAGATGAGTCTGATGCGCGACGAAGTGTTCGGCCCGGTACTGGGCGCCGCGGCGTTTCCGGATGCCGATCTGGACCACATCGCCGCCTTGGCCAACGATAGCGACTACGGTCTGGCCGCCAAAATCTGGACGCGCGATCTGCGCTCAGCGCATCTGCTGGCGCGCAAGCTGCAGGCCGGTCTGATCACGATCAATGGCGGCGGCGCGCACGGCCGCTTGCCGTTCGGGGGTTTCAAGCAATCCGGCCTCGGGCGCGAGGGCGGCCGCGAGGGCGCGCTCGGATTCACCGAGATCAAGTCCGTGTCGCTGGGCTACTGATACTCAACCAACACCGTCGACGCAATCACCATGCCAAAAATTCGCAAAATCGCCGCTGAGGAAGCCTTCTCAATCACCGAGGTCGCCGAGGCACTCAAACAGGTCGTGCGCGGGCCGACCTCGAGCCTCGACCGCGGCCTGGTCAGCCAGATCTACGACGCCAAGCCGGGTGCCAGCGGTTACGGCATGATGAATTTTCTCGAAGGACTGCTCGACGTCGAGGGTCGCCGGCTGCGCGAGATGGACGAGCTCGGCGTCGACATGCATCTGCTGTCGTTGACGGCGCCCGGCGTGCAGATGTTCGATGCCGACACCGCCACCGAGCTTGCGACGCTCGCCAACGATCGACTGGCCGACATCTGCCGCCGCCACCCGACGCGCTTCGCCGGACTGGCATCGTTCGCGCCGCATTCCCCCAAGCGCGCCGCTAAGGAGATGGAGCGCGCGATCCGCACCCTCAAGCTCAACGGTTTCATCGTCAATTCGCACACCAATGGCGAATACCTGGACGATCCGAAGTACTGGCCGATCCTGGAGGCTGCCGAGGCTCTGGACGCCTGCCTCTACATCCACCCGCGCGGAGCTTCCGACGGTCTCAAGGGACCGTTGCAGGACTACGGCATCGACACTGCGATGTGGGGCTTTGGCATCGAGACCGGCACCCACTGCGTGCGCATGATGACCTCGGGGCTGTTCGATCGCTTTCCGAAGCTCAAGATCTGCATTGGGCACATGGGTGAGGCGATCCCGTTCTGGCTGTGGCGACTGAACTATATGAACAGCCGCTCGCAGAAGATGCTGCGCTCGCCCAAGACGCAATTGACGATGGCGGAATACTTCCAGCGCAACTTCTACATCACCACCAGCGGCGTCGAGGATCACCTGGCGCTTGATTACTCAATCCGCAAGCTCGGGATCGATCATGTGCTGTGGGCGATCGACTACCCGTACCAGCCTTCCAAGCCGGCGCTTGACTTCATGGAGTCGGCGCCGGTCAGCGAATCCGACCGCGCCAAGCTGTATCACCTGAATGCGGAGCGGCTGTTTCACATCGCGCCGCTCTAGTACCGCGGGACTAGCTGGCGTACTGCGCTTCGGCGTCTTCGCCGCCGGTCTCATCGGTCTGCGGCTCCGCCTCCGGCGCCGATCGCTGATTGAGTACCCGCGGGTGACAGAGCGAGTCCCAGATCCGCTTGCCCATCAGGCCCAGGTGAACCAGGCAGCCCCGAACGTTCCAGTTGGGCGCGCAGTACGACCACACGCCGATGGTCAGCGGCTTGAAACTGCGCGACCACGGCGGCGCATTCACCAGGCTGACGACCGCGGTATGCGGATCCTCGCAGGCGTTCTGCAGCGTGCGCTCGAGCAACAGGTTGCCCGGCGCAATGTGAGCGTGAGCATCGCTAAAACCAATCTTCAGGATATTCAGGGTGCGCCCGAGCTGCAGACAGAACTGTCCGGCCACGGCCTGCTCGTCGTGCCAGAGGATATTGATCACGCAGCCGTTACGTACACCGAACTCGCGCACCAGAGCGCGGTAGAACGCCAGCATCGCCGACTGACAGCGAATGGCCGAGGCGCTGCCGGAAGTGCCTTTCCATCCTGAGGCTTCGAGCTCCACCATCTGCTCAAATGCCGGGCCGACCTCCTCCGGTCGACGATACGACTGAAACCGAAGGGGCGCCGTGCGCTCGGCCCGACGCGCCAGCCGACGCAGGTTGCGCTTGAATGATCCGGACATGGCGCGAGTCGCGTGGTCGTAGTTGCCGCTGGTGTCAAAGTAGCTGCTGCCATCGTGCCGCAGCGCCAGGGTCGCGGCAGGCTGACGTGCCCTGAAGGCATGCGCGATCGCCGAGTCCTCGGCCACCTTGCGGATGCGCAGCTCATCCCAGCGGATGGTGCGTTGGCTGCGCAACCAGTCGGTCAGTTGGCACAGCAGGTGTTCATTTTCCGGGGTCTGCGCAAAGACGAAGTCCGACAACTGCATCTGATCGTCATCGATGGTTCCGAACACCCGCGGGCGCAGACCGCTGATGCAATGCGACTGGAACTGGCACGGGAACACCGCCACCAGCGATTGGTCGCGGTAGGCGGCGATGAACCAGACGCTCGCGGCGTCCGCGGCAAGCGATGACAGGTAGGCGCGATACCACTCCGGAAAATGCATGAAGCGCGCGCCGGTGATGCTCTGCGCCAGCAGGTTCCATTCCGGGGTCAGGCGCCTGAGGCCTTCCAGCCCCTGATAGGCGATGAAACTGGGCTCTTCGAGTTCGTCGACGGCGAGCAGGTTGGCGTTCATGCCAACATTCAAGAGCAACTAGGTCGTCGCCGCGGTGACCGATGTCAGAATCCGTGAAGCATTAATCTAGCAGCTGGCTGACACCGCCCAGATTATGTTGAGACCCTAGAGCTCGAACGGCAGATACGCCTGCGCCGCAGCGCGATCCAGGCGCCGCACGCCGGCCGGCGCCGCCGCTAACGCCGCCGCAGTCAGGCCGGCGCTGCGCTGCTGCACCTCCTCATCAACAGGGCCCTGGGGCACGCCCTGCTCCCGGGCGGGCTCGGAAGCCGCCGTCGGCGAGTCCGGACGCAGGCGCCGTTTCAAGTCTCCGAGCCACGCGCGCAGATTGTGCACGCTGGCGCGCCGGATCAACTGCACGCTGATGGCCTCGATCGGCTCGGCGTTCCAACGATGCTTGTAGTAGGCAAAATTCTGCAGGAAATTCAGGAAGCCATCGCCGCGGCCAATCGCCTCCCCTGCCGCCAGAATCAGCAGCAACTGACCGGGTCCCAGGTCAGCGCGCGACTGGTCGTAGGCCATCTCCAGGCACCAGGCGCCGTGACAGGCCGGTGCGCTCGTGCCGTTGGAGCCGACCAGCAAGCCCGCAATCAGCGCGCCATCGAATACGATGCCGATGAATGACGGATCGAGTCCGCCGCGGCCGGCGACGATTTCCTGATAGAACCGTACTCGGCGCGGATCGCGCTGGATCGACGCCCGCGTACCGTACTTCCAGCTGCGTCGATCGAGATCGCAATAGGCATCGAACCAGGCGCTGGTTGCCGCGGCACCGTCAGCCAGCACCAATTGCGTGTCACCGCGAGCATACAACCGTCGCGCCTGCCGGCCGATGTTGGAACGCATCTTCGATGACAGCGATTGGAAATACGCGCGCAGGTCGGGGTACACCAGCGCAATTTCGTTATAGGGCTCCAGTGGAAAGTCGCGCGTGCGAAATCCCGCTCGATCGACATGGCTAGCGCGATAGAGCGCCGAGTCGCGCCGCTGGCCAAAGAATTCGGCCATGCCCCAAGCGCGCTCCTGCGCGCACAGGTACTCGATCAGCGCCTGCGCCACGCGCTCCTGATCCCGCGGCAAGGACAGGATCCCGGGCTGATCAGTGTCCAGCGCCGCCAACAGGCCCAAGCGGCCATGGCGCATGCGCATTGGCGCGCAGCCAATCACCTGCTCGCCATCTCGAATCACATACAGGCGCTCTTCACGATCCGCCACGTGATAG
>DASXDL010000019.1:0-9653 GCA_036490715.1 Steroidobacteraceae bacterium
TCCTGATCGAAACTGTCGATCGCGCGGCGCAGTGCCTTGCCCAGCTGGTAGCAGCGCTGCCCGGACGGCGGCGGGAATTGCACCACATTGACCGGAAACGGAATCACGCGGCACGGCCACTGCTGCGGTTGCCCGAACATCAGCGACAGCGGCACCGTCAGACCGTGATCTACATCCATGCGGTTGACGATGGTCAGATCGAAGTCCTGCTGAATGACCGACTGGGCGATGTGGCTCGCCAGCTCCGGGTGCCCCTCGACCACCGGCACTGGCCGCGGACCCCAGCCCTCGTCGGCCGGGTTGAAGCTTGGGGCGCAGCCGATGGCGAAAGTCGGAATGATCGTGGCGTCAAAGGCGCAGGCATGGTCGTTGTAGACCAGGAACACCACATCGGGTAGGTGCTCGCGCATCCACTGCTTGGAGAAATCGTAGCCCTGGAACATCGGTGCCCAGTACGGGTCACGGGTCTTGCCCAGGTCGATCGCCGCGCCGATCGCCGGCACGTGCGAGGTGGTGACCCCGGCAGTGACTCTAGCCACGCGCTCGTCCCCCGCCGCGCGTGCCCGGATCGCTGGGCAATCGGCCGCCGGCGAGCATCATCTGCGCGTATTCCTCTTGCGTCATGCCGGTCATCGAGGCCGCGGCGTACTGAAAGCTCTTACCATCGGTGGCGAACAGCTTCGCCAAATAATAGATGTTGCCGCCGAGCTTGATCATCTGGTTGTAGTCGCGCGCCATGACCGCCTGCTTCTGGTCCTCGCCCATCGGCCATTCGTCCAGGTAGGCGCGCTCATTGACCTTGAAGCGATCGCGATTGGGCGCCTTCATCAGCGACATGCAGAACTGATTGAGATGAAAGCCAATGCGCGCCTGCTCGGCGTCGAACACCGTGGTTCCCGGAATCTGCTTGTACGGTTTGTCGAGCGACATGGGATTAGATCCTCAAGCCGTCCAGTATAGGCGCATGGGGTTGTCGACCAGCAGTGAGTGCTGCAAGGCGGCGCTGGGGGCGATGCGCGGGATGAAGTCCACCAGCTTGCCGTCATCCGGCATGTGCGACTTAAGATTAGGGTGCGGCCAGTCGGTGCCCCAAAGCACGCGGTCGGGGAAGCTCTCGACGATGCGCCGAGAGAATGGCACCACGTCGTCGTAGCCGGGCGGCCCGCTGTTCGACAGCCGCTCGGTGCCGCTGACTTTGGACCAGACGTTGCGGTGCTCGCGCATCAGACGCAAGAAGCGCTCGAACTGTGGTCCATCTACCGGCTGACTGACATCCGGTCGTCCCATGTGATCCACCACCACCGTGGTCGGCAGTGCCGCGATGAAGCCTTCCAGCTCGGGCAGCTCCGCGGCTTCGAAGTAGATGACGATGTGCCAGCCGAGCGGCGCGATGCGCGCGGCGATGTCGGTCAGGGTGGCGTGCGGCACGCTGTCGGCCAGTCGCTTGACGAAGTTGAAACGCACGCCGCGTACGCCGGCCGCGTGCAGTGTTTTGAGGTCGCCGTCGCCGACGCCGGCGCGCACGGTCGCCACGCCGCGAGCCCGTCCGTTGGAACGCTCGAGCGCATCCACCAGCGCCCGGTTGTCGGCGCCATGACAGGTGGCCTGGACGATGACGTTGCGCTCAAAGCCGAGGAAGTCGCGCAACTCGAACAATTTGGCCGCCGGCGCGTCGCCGGGCGTGTAACGCCGCTCGGGCGCATACGGAAATATGTCGCCGGGACCGAACACGTGGCAGTGCGCATCCACGGCTCCGGGCGGCGGTTGAAACGTGGGTTTGGAGGGGTGCGGATCAAACACCAGCCAGTCCCGATCCATCTGGAACTTGCTCATAGACTCCTTGCAGCCCCGCGCGCGTAGCGGGGCGGCGCACGAGGGGCGCGTCGCGGGGCGAGGATGAATAATACCTGCCTAGCGGCGGCGCCAACATGCGCTGCCCAGCCACTCCGATTTCCCTTTCGGTCGAGTCAGGATAGGGTATTGGGCGGAGGCTGACACGGCATCTATGTTGACGCTGTATCACTGGGAACCCAATGCCAATTCGGGCAAGCCCATGCTTGCCTTGGCGGAAAAGGGAGTGCCATACCAGAGCGAATACCTCGATCTGCTGAAGATGGACCAGCACCGGCCCGAGTACTTGCGCGTCAATCCCGACGGCACCATTCCGGCCCTGGTTCACGGTGACCTGGTGCTGACCGAATCCACGCCGATGATGGAGTACATCGACGAGGCCTTCGACGGGCCGCCGCTGCGGCCGAGCGACCCGCGCGAGCGTTGGCGCATGCGCTGGTGGATGCGGTTTTTCGATTCCTACTTCGGTCCGTCGTTGAGCATGATCGGCTGGAGCGTATTCGTCGGCCCGGCGGCGCGCGAGCGCGATCCGGCCGAGCTGCGCGCGGCGATCGAGCGTATTCCGCTCGAATCCCGGCGGGTCGCCTGGCGCAAGGCGGTGTTCAACGAGTTCTCCGAAGAAGAACTGACCGAGTCGCGTCGTCGAGTGCGGTTCGCAATCGCCGCACTCGAGCGGCATCTGAGCCAGCACCGGTTCATCTGCGGCGATGCTTACAGTCTTGGTGACACAAGCGGTTTCAATATCGCCTATGGCCTGCCGCTGATGCAGCCTGAGCACTGCGGTGATGAGGTTACGCCGCACATCATGGAGTGGCTGCGCACTATCTATGAACGGCCCGCTACCCGCGCCACCTGGAGCAAGGGCCGTACGCAGATGGTTCAGCGCGTTGCACTGCTCGAGCGCCCGAACAGCCACTGAGACGACGCCACCATGCTCGCGCTGTATCACTGGGAACCGAATCTGTATTTTCTCAAGCCGCTGATTGCGCTGGCCGAGAAGGGCGCACAGTTCGAGAGCCATTATTTTGATCCTTTACAGTTCGAGCAGTTCGCGGCCGAGTTTCCCGCCAATGCCGAGTCGCAGCTGCAGCTCGAATTCGAAGGGCCGGTGCTGGTCCACGACGGCGCGATCATTTCCAGTTCGTTCTTCATGCTCGAGTACATCGCCGAGGCGCTGCCGGGGCCGAGTCTGCTGCCGCGCGATGCCTGCGCTCGCTATCGAATGCGCGCGTTCGGACAGAGCGGTGCGTTGCTGCTCGGCGCCGCGGTCGCGACCTTGGGCTGCGCCCGATATCTGGGGCCGGCGCTGCGAGGTCGAGCCAACGGCGCGTTGCAAAGCCGTATCGCGGCGATCGAGCCCACCGAGCGCCGGGCGCGCTGGCAGTCGCTGCTCGAGGATAGCCAGGAAACCTCGGTGGCCGCGGCGCTCGGCCGCCTGAAGCGCCCGCTCGAGCGCATCGAGGCGGCCCTGTCCGCATCGCCGTGGCTTGCGGGCGTCGACTATTCGATTGCCGACATTGACGCGTTTGCGCTGCTCTCGCCGTTGCCAACGCTGGCGCCCGAGCTGGTGAATGCGACTGTGACGCCCAACATCACTGCATTTCTGATGCGTATGCACGGGCGTCCGGCGGTGCGCGCGGCACTGGCGCGAAGCCGCACGGGCCGGCCGGCCGAAGCCTTCATTCCCGGGGCCGAGGCGTCCCGCTGGGGGTAGTGGCCATGATCAGCGAACGCTTCTACGGCTGGAAGTTGCTGGCGGCCAGTTGGTTCATCATGTTCGTGAACCTCGGCATTCCGGCCTACGGCGCCAGTGGCCTCAATGCCCTGATGGCGCCAACGCTGCATTTGGATCGCAGCGCTCTCGGTCTGCTGTTCAGCGCCTACATGATCATGTCCGGTCTGCCCGGCCCGCTGGTGGCGATCTCGGTCAACCGGTGGGGCGTGCGATACACGCTGATGCTCGGCAGCGGGCTTTTGATCGCCGGGGCAGTGCTGATGGCCACGGCGGTCAATTCGTTCGCCTCGGCACTGCTGGCATTCGGGCTGCTGGTCGGCAGCGGCGTCGCCACCGGCGCGGCACTGGCAACGCAAGCCGGATTGGCGCGCTGGTTCGTGCGCAAGCGCGCCCTGGTTCTCTCGATCCTGTACTCCTCGAGCGCCATCGGCGGCTTCGTCGCGGGACGACTGCTGGATCACGCGATCACGCTGGCCGGCGGCAACTGGCGGGCCGGCTGGTGGGTCATCGCAGCGCTGTCGCTGCTGGCCTGCGCGGTCGCAGCGCTGTGGGTGAGGGAATGGCCGTCAGACCTGGGCCAGTTCCCCGACGGCGAGCCGCAGGCATCGGGCGATGCGCCGGCAGTGCGCGGCGCGCGCAGCTTTCGCACCGGCGAGGACTGGAGCTACGCCGGCGCACTGTCATCGCCGGCCTACTGGCTGATGGTGGCAAGCCTGCTGGGCGTGAGCTGCGGTTACACCCTGTACCTGGCGCATGGCTTCGTGCATCTGCGCGACTTGGGCCACTCGGCCAGCGAAGCGTGGCAGGCCATCTCGATTGTCGCGGTCAGCGGACTGATTGCCAAAGTCCTGGTAGCCAGCCTCGGCGACCGGCTGGATCCGCGCTATCTGTGGGCGCTGTTTCAACTCTGCTTTGGTCTGGGGATGGGGCTGATCGTCAATGCTCACAGCCATCAGGCCGTGGTTGCGTTTGCAGTGTGCCTCGGAATCGGCTTCGGTGGTGGTCTGGTGTGCCTGATGACGGTACTGAGCAATTACTTCGGCACCCGCCCATTCGCGTCACTGTCAGGCCTGGCGGTCGCGATCAATACCACGCTCAGCGCGATTACCCCGTACGTTGCCGGCTGGCTGTACGACAGCGGTCGCGGCTACGGATCAAGTTTCCATTTTCTGGCGGGTTGGTGCGTGCTGGGTGGCGTCGTGTTATTGGTGATGCGTCGGCCGCGAATCAGCGGCCGGCCGCGATTCGCGCCGCAGCCCGATCCCGTGCGCGCCTGAACGCGCCACCAGGACACTACCGGAGCTCGCTGATGGCATACACGCTGTACACCGCCGCAACACCCAATGGCTGGAAGGTGTCGATCGCATTGGAGGAGATGGGCTTGCCGTACGAGGTGCGGCTCATCGACTTCGGCAACAACGAGCAGAAGGCCGACTGGTACGTGAAGCTTAATCCCAACGGCCGCATCCCGACGCTGGTAGACGACGGTTTTGCGTTGTTCGAATCCGGCGCGATTCTGATCTACCTGGCGGAAAAGACCGGCAAGTTTCTGCCGCGCGATGTGCAGAAGCGAAGCGGCGTGCTGCAATGGCTGATGTTTCAGATGGCGGGCATAGGGCCGATGATGGGGCAGGCGAACGTGTTCTTCCGTTACTTCCCCGAGAAGATCCAGCCTGCCATCGATCGTTATCAGCGCGAGGTCACCCGACTGTTCGGCGTCATGGACCGCCAGCTTGCCGATCACGAATACATCGCCGGCGAATATTCGATTGCCGATATCGCCTGCTGGCCCTGGGTATCGGGCTACGAGTGGTCGGGGGTCGGGGTCACAGAATTTCCCCATCTGCAGCGCTGGCTCGATCGGGTAGGCAAGCGGCCTGCGGTCCAGGCCGGGCGCGACGTTCCGATCAAGCGCGATCGAGCGGCCGAAATCGAGGGTGCCAAGAAGACCGGCCCGCAGATGCTGGTCTGAAGGTTGCGACAGGGCAGGAACAACAATGACACTGAAGTACTATCACGCCGAGCCACTGGCCAACTCGCTCAAATCGATGGTGCCGCTGTTCGAGAAGCGGCTGCCGTTCAAGAGCATTTACGTCGACCTGCACAAGTTCGAACAGCATGCGGAATGGTTCGTGGCGCTCAATCCGGAAGGCCAGGTGCCGGTGCTGGACCATGACGGTGTGATCATCACCCACACCACGGTCATCAACGAGTACCTGGAAGACGTCTTCCCGGACGTTCCACTGCGGCCAAGGGATTCGCTAGGGGCCGCGCGCATGCGCTACTGGAACAAGTTCGTGGACGAGCATGTGATGAATTACGTTTCGATGCACGGCTGGCATCGGATGGTCGGGGTCATTGCCCGCAAAGTCGAAAGCGGCGAGTTCGAAAAGCTGATGGAGCGCATTCCGTTGCCGGATCAGCGCAAGAAATGGCGTACCGCGCGCTCGGGCTTCAGCGATGCAGATTTGGCGCACGCGACCGAGAAGATCCTGTACGCGGTCGACAAGGTTGAGAAGCAGCTGCAGCACAGCGCCTGGCTGGCCGGCGATGCCTATACGCTCGCCGATATCAACTTCTATTCGATGTGCGGCATGATGGTCGAGCGCATGTTCCCGGAAATGGAAATCGGACGGCGCTGCCCCAAGCTGATCGCGTGGCGCGAGAAGATGAGTGCGCGGCCGGGGATCGCGACGGCTCTGCAGCAGGAAGATCGGACCGTACCGGGTCTACGCACCTGGTCCGGCCACGTGCGCTAGCGCGCCTTCAGTCCGCGTCGCTGGCGGGCATAGCTTTCGCGGCGCGTCTTCTCGAAGCCGGTGCGTTTGTCATGGCCGGGATCGGGCGGGTAGTCGCGGAAATCCGCCAGCACCTCGTCGAACAGCTCGCGCAGTTCGTCCTTGAACTCCGGGTGCGTGAAGATGTGAAAGCGGTTTTCCCGGATCGCGTCGAGCACGCGCGCGGCGATCACATCCGGTTCCATGCCGAACTCGTGGATCTCGGCCAGGCGCTGCACGTTCTTGTGGTCGACCGGCTTGGCGCCGCTCTTGAGGCGCTCAGGCCGGATCTCATCGCTGGCATAGATATACGACTTGACCAGACCTGGACAAAGCACCGACACACCGATGCGGTGCGCCGCCAGGCTAGCGCGCAGCGATTCCGACATACCCCGTATTGCGAACTTGGTGGTGTTATAGATACCCGGTACGCCGGCGGCCAGGAACGCCGCCATTGAGGCGGTGTTGACGATGTAGCCGCCCTTGCCGGCCGCCACCATGCGCGGGGCAAAGGTCATGATGCCGTTGAGCGGACCCTGCAGGTTCACACCGGTGACCCAGTCCCAGTCGTCGTAACTGGAATCCTCGATGGTCTGAAACAGGTTGATGCCGGCATTGTTGAATAGCAGACTCACCGGTCCGAATTTGGCCTCGACCCGGTCGGCCGCGCGCGCCATCGCCGTGCGCGAAGTGACATCGACCGTCACCCCCATGGCGTTCGGGTTGTTGATTTCCTTCAAGGCGCGGGCGATCGCCGGCTGCCGGATGTCGGCCAGCGCGACCTTGCAACCCTCCGCCAGCAGCGCGCGCACCAGTCCGATTCCGATCCCGTGGGCGCCACCGGTGACGAAGGCGGTGCGGCCGGCAAAGTCCTTCATGCTTTCAGTCCTCTCTGGCGCGCGGCTTCGGCCGCATGGATCGGATTGCGAAACAGCACACTGAAGGTGTTCTTGTATTCCTGGTTCTCGGGCAGGTCGGGCACGGCCTCGCGCATCGCCTGCGTGCGATCCTCGATGCCCTGGCGGAATTCGCTGTGCGTCATGATGTATAGCTCATCGTGGAGAATGCCCTGCAGCACGCGGTCACCGACCTGTTCCTTGGTTTGATACAGGTGGAAAAAACTCTTGCCTTGCTGGCGTCGCCGATCGGCTTCGGCGTAGCCGGTATCGGCCAACGCTACCGGCCGGGTCTTGCCGGCTTCGGCGATATTGGACTGCACGGCGCCGGG
The DNA here is from genome assembly GCA_036490715.1 of Steroidobacteraceae bacterium. GTDB lineage: Bacteria > Pseudomonadota > Gammaproteobacteria > Steroidobacterales > Steroidobacteraceae > FEN-1191. The sequence goes on from DASXDL010000019.1 coordinate 7,592, forward strand.
ACAGAACGCCGAGCAGATGATGCCCTCGGGCTCCAGTTCGGCACGCATGCTCTCGATCATGGCCACGGCGGCGCCTTTCGAGGTGCCATAGATGGTCGCGCCCGGATGCGGCATGAGCCCCGACATCGAGGCGGTATTAACGATGTGGCCGCCCTCACCGTGCTTCTGGATGCGCGGCAGAATCGTCACGACGCCGTTGATGGTGCCGCCCAGGTTGACGCCCATCACCCAATCCCAGTCGGCATAGGTGGCCAGGCTGATCGGGCCGACGACTGCGACCCCGGCGTTGTTGCACAGAATATGGATTTTTTGGAAGCGTGCTTCAACCGCGTCGGCTGCGTGGGAAAATTCCGTGCGGTTGGTCACGTCGAGCTTGAGCGCCAGCACGCGCTCGGGTGTGCCCAGCTCCTCGGTGGCCTGGCGCAGGTGATCGTCGCGGATATCGGCGATCGCGACATTCACACCCGCTCCCAGCAGCGCTTTGGCGATCCCCAGGCCGATGCCGCTGGCGCCGCCGGTGATGAACGCCGTCTTGCCGGGCAGGTTCTTCATCGCCTCATCACCTATGATGCTTGCGCGCCGTCGGCGGAATACGCCGCGACGGAAATAGTAAAAATTGAAACGCTGAGGGCGCCGGCACGGTTAATATTGTAGCCACGAGAGTCGAAGAAACTCTTACGAGAGCGAAATTGGGGGGAGTGCACCAGTCATGGCAGTGGAGATACCTGGAGTGATGCCGCCGGCGGTTGAAAGCCAGAGCGTCAAGAAACTGTGGCCGTCGGCGGTCGTCGCCTACTACGGTCTGGCGGTTATTATTTTGGCGACGATGCTCAATTTCTTCGACGCGCAGGTGTTCGGGCTGATGTCGCAACGCATCAAGGACGATTTTCACCTCAGCGACGAACAACTGGGATTCCTGATCGGACCGGCAAACATCATTTTCTACGTGCTGGTCGGTATTCCAATGGCGCGGCTGGTGGACATCTATCCGCGCAAGATCGTGCTTGCCTGCGGCATCGCCGCCATCGGTGGCATCACTGCGCTGGGCGGCCTGGCGCAGAATTTCAGGCAACTGTTTTCGAGCCGTATGCTGGTCGGGGCGGGTGGCTCGGCCCACGCACCGGGCGCGTATTCGATGCTCGCCGATTATTTCCCGCCCGAGCGACTGCCACGCGCCATCGGCATCCTGCAGCTCGGATTCATCGGCGGCAATGCGCTTGGCATCTTTCTCGGCGGACTGCTCATCGGGCTTGCCGCCACCTGGCCGGTGTCGCAGTGGATGGGACTGACGATGCACGGCTGGCAGTGGATCCTGATGATGGTAGGGGCGCCCGGCCTGGTGATCTCGCTGCTGCTGCTGCTGGCGAAGGAACCGCCGCGGCGCGGGACCGCGGTGCAGGGCAAGGCGCTGCCGGTGCGCGAGGTATTACGCGAGATTGCATCGCGCCGCTCGATCTATCTGCCGCTGTTCATCGGCCTGGCGTTCAGCGCCACCCAATTCGGCGGCATCCAGCCCTGGCTCGCGCCGTTCATGATCCGCACCTACGGCTGGAACGAGGCGCAGATCGGCAAGTGGTTCGCTCCGATCTATCTGATCGCATCGCTGATCGGCGCGGCCTTCGGCACGGTGTTCGTCGAGTGGCTGAGCAAGCGTCATCGGGATGCGCACGTGCGTGCCTCGACGATTCTGTTTGCGGCCGCGGCTCCATTCGGAATCGCCACGCCGTTGATGCCCACCGGGCAACTGGCATTGCTGACCTATTCGGTAGCCCTGGCGCTCGGTCTGGCAGCCGCGGTACCACAGAACGCCGCGATCCAGCGCATCACACCCAACCAGATGCGTGGCCAGATAACGGCCATCTACTTGTTCATGTTCATCGTCTTCATTGCAGTCGGCAGCCAGCTGATCGGCAGCATCACTCAGCGGGTGTTCCATTCCGACGCGGCGCTGTGGAAGTCGATTACGCTGACCGCCTCAGTGCTGATGCCGCTGGCCGCGATCATCATCTCGCGCGGTATCCGCCCATACGGGCGTGAGGTGCAGCGGCTGGAAGCGCTCGAA